>JAFXFM010000009.1 GCA_017520545.1 Alistipes sp.
CCGCCGCGATTAAGTCGAGAGCAGAGACTGCTTGCAGGCTATGCCAAGACGGAGCGGTGAAGCCCGAAGGGCAACCGACGCACGAAGCAAGAGCAGAGGCTGCTTGCAGACTATGCCTTGCAAGAAGGAGGAAAAGCCTGCGCAAGCAGGATTAAAACGGAGAACTGAGAGTTGGCGCAAGAGATAACGACCAGTAACGGCTATTAAGGGCAAGTAAAGGCCAGTAAGGGCAAGTAAGGGTATAGCGCCTTCTTTACTAGCCGTTACTATCCGTTACTAACCCTTCATTTTGTTGCGCCGTGATGACCTTCGGAGTTCGCAAAGCCAAAAACTGATAGCGCACCCCTAACGCCCCTAACGACTCGCTAACAAAAAAAAGCGCCCTCGCTTTAGATGCGAGGGCGCAAAACATTAAATCCAAAAGCCTAATTTCTAAAAAGCGGACACGGCGCGCACATAGTAGTTGAAGTTCTTATAGTTGTTGCGGGCGTTGCCATTGCTCATACAGACATGCCACGCGCAAAACTCATTATGTTCAGTCGAAGACCAATAAAATACATGAAAATCTATGGCTTTCTCGATAATATATTTGTTGCGATAAATAGCTAACAACTCCGCTTTGGCTGGCAGGTACCACTCCTCGCCCAAATCGGCGCACCAAGCAAACGCAGGATATTTGTAACGCCAATCGGCTATCTGCTTCACCTTTGCCATATTGTAGGCACCATTATACTCATTATCAGCACCAATAAGACGCTCCTGCTCGTTCAAATCCGACGACCATTGTAATTTATCAGACTCCTTAACACTAACCATCTTGCCGTGTTTGCCGCCATCTGTAACCTCGAAGACTACGCCCTCGACACCATTGCGGCGTACAATATCGCCAATCTTGTAAGTATCGCCTGCACGATACTCGCGCACTTGTGGTTGTGCTGGGGTTTGAGGGGTTTGAGGGGTTTGTGGGGTTTGTGGTTTTTGCTGCGATTGAGGAGTTGCGTATGGGTTTGCAGTTGCTTCGGTACTTGCATAGATAATAAAGACAAATGGCTTGATAGCCTTAACCTTGTTGGTTAGCGACCAGCCTACCATCTTGCGGTTGGTAGGTATAATACCCGCACCCACGCCATTTTGGATAAATAGGCGCATATATGGCGACTTGATGGCATAACTTGCATTATCAGCCTGGCGGTGCTTGGCATTTATAATGCCAACCACATCTCCATTTGAGTCGAAGAGTGGTCCGCCGCTATTACCCGGTTGAATAGGTGCGGACACCTGATAAGAGGAGACCTCGCCCTGAAAACCCGAACGCGAACTGATAATACCCGTAGTGAGCTTGACCTCCTCGCCCATAGTACTCAAAAGAGGATAGCCCAAGACAAATATCTCCTCGCCAACCTCCGAAAGCGCAGACTTAATGGTATAAGGAATCTCGCCAAAACCGGAAAAACGACTATCTTCAATACGGATAATTGCCATATCGTGCGACTCGTCCTTCGCTACTACCACAGCGTTATACATCTTGGTAAAGTCTCCCCTAACGCCGCGAACTTGCAGGGTACGTGCACCATCTACAACGTGGTGGTTGGTGATTACATATTTACCCTTCAAGGCAAAACCTGTTCCTGTCCATTCATCTGCCTTAGCGACAAATATCGCACAAAACAGAAGCAATGCTAAAAATAGTCGTTTCATCGATTTATCCGTTTTTTGAGTAATAATATAGAATGTGTTTCTATTAAAAAGTATATTTTTTCTCGCCCTTAGGCATCAACATATGTGGCGCCCTACTCCTTTACGCAGCGCACTTGGAAGCCGTTGGCTCGTCGTGCCGAGTGCGAAGGGAAGAATTTATTGATTGTTCGTGTAGTGGTCAAATCGAAGTAGAGCGCAACTGCCTTACCGTCAACCGTTGTGGTCGAGGTCCAATAGTAGCCCTCCCAAGGTTGTGGTTGCGAAGGATAGACACCCTCTTTCGAGTTCATATTCTCGACCAAGCCATCGTTGTAACGACGACGACCACACGCAGGGTAGAAGTAGTAATCTACGCCATCTGAAAGGCGCCAGCCATACTGCTTGCGAGCCTCATCAACCGGAGTGCTATCCACCGAATTATCAAGTTTTAGCACACTCATATCCTCTGCCGAAGGCACACGCCAACCCTTTGGACACGGGTCATATACGCTCTTCTCGGTATCGTTCCAGAGAGCGTTATTTGGTGTTACGAGCCAATCGCCGACACCATCGCCACCCTCGGCTACGCACGCAGCATTTGTGATGAAGTGCATCGGGTTCTTGGTGATATATTCGAGTGTTCCATTGCTCGAAGTGCGCTCAGCGAATACCTCTTTAATATATATACTCGAATCGTCGTACCTATCTTCGTCGTATGCACCCGCAGCATCGAAATAGAGCGGGCGTGGGAATGGGTCCTTGCGACCCCACTGGTAGTACATACCGTACGAGTCGAGAATCTGTTGCTCATCTTTCGAGCCCTCCGAATTGGTAAACGCACCCAAATTCTGGCGCATAAAGGTCTTGCCGTTCGAGTAGGTATCGGTGGCGAGGAGCGGACTCTTGTCCACAACCCACACGTGCCAACTCCAAATAATCTCGCCCGCAGCATTGTACGCCGCAATAACCACATTCGAGTCGAGCACCTTGGTTTCGTCCTTCTCCGAGGCATTTATATAGAACTGAACGTTATTACCCACCAAACTTGCATTTTTCACAACTTCGTAGTTGCTCTGCCACAGCAATTTAGCACTCTTTGTATCGAGAGGAGTACCATCCGGGCGGTGCATAACATCGAAAGTATAGCTCATACAAGGCTTGGTTGCAATGTAGCAGTTCGCCGCACCCTCGGCATCGAGAGCCGTTGTTCCGGCAATATACAGGTAAATAAAGTAGCTTGTTGCTTTACCCTCCTTGTTCAGAGCATTTACAACCACAGAGCCCTCCTTCGGAAGGTCATCGTTGGTCATACCCTCCTCCTTGGTGCCGACAGGCTCAATGGTAATTATATGATTGACGGCATCAATTTCTACCTCCCAGCCCGTACTGGACGAACCCACTGCCACCGAAACAGCATTCGAAGGCACATACTTAATACTCTGTGAGTCGTCCTCCCACGAAGAGAAATAGAGCGCGTTACGCTCCAACGACAACGATGCGCTATCATCTTTATTACACGAAGCGAGTGCCACCAACGAGAGCAACGCTACGACCAAATACTTCACACTCTTCATACTCAAAATGTTTTCAATCGGCAAATATACAAAAAAGTTGGCAATTTCATAGTAACTCTCTCGAATTTGGGAATAATTATTGCCCTGCAATGAAACGAAAACAGAGAATCTTTATTGTTATGTCAAAACAAAAAGCCGAAACAGAGTGTACCTCCGATCACTCGGAGTATAAAATTCTTGTAACCGACAAAGGTCCGTACCTTGTATTCGGAAAGCCTCCGTTGGCGGTGCAGCACATCGTTCCGAACGAAGTGGGGGAGAGTTGGTGTTTTGAGCAGGGCACAGAGTTCTCCACCAAAGATGAGCCTACCGCCCTCTGCCGTTGTGGAGCATCGAAAAGCAGGCCATACTGCGACGGTTCACATACCACGCACCACTGGAAGCCCAAAATAACGGCTCGCCCCGAATCAATTTTGGACGACGTAGAGATAACTTCGGGCGAAAGGCTCACCCTCACCGACAATCCAAAATACTGCGTATTCGCCCGATTCTGCGATGCAGGTGGGGGAGTGTGGGCGGCAACCGAAACCTCCTTTGACGACACATCGCATCGCCAAGCCATTCGCCAAGCATCGCTCTGCCCAAGTAGCCGACTGATGATTTGGGGTAACGACTCGGATCAGCCATTCGAGCAACCTTACAAACCGAGCCTTGGTCTTATTGAGGACGATGCACTAAACGTCAGCGGAGGGCTATGGGTGCGCGGCGGAATAGCCATAGAACGAGAAAATGGCGTCGTCTACGAAGTCCGCAACCGAGCCGTTCTTTGTCGTTGCGGAGAGTCGGCGAACAAACCCTACTGCGACGGCTCGCACGCCGCACTCCATTGGCGAGACGAACTCGAAAGCGAAACCGAGGAGAAGGCATAGTGGCACAAGGTTTGCACCCGTAGAGGGCGTAACTTAAAATACAAATGCTATGAAAAAAGTTCTACTAATTATCGGAGCATTGGCGGCAACACTCTCCGCCACAGCACAACGCCATCGCATAGAGCGATTCCACCACGGCAACGCCGAGCCTACCGTCTATATCATCTCGGTAAGCGAAACCGACACCCTTAAATGCACTCCGCAGGGGTGTGCACAGCAAGATGTTGCGATGAAAAATGCAGCTGTAAGGGCGGCTATTGCCGACCATAAGAACGCCACCCGTGATGGCATTCAGCAGGTAGCACTACCTTCGGCAATTTTCGCCGACAAGCGCAACACATTCTCCTTCGCCATTGGTGGCGATATTGCGCTACGTGCCGCCTATTCGTTCGACCGCAAAATCAACAACATAGATGTCGTACCTTACGACGTGCCTATGACACTGACACCTGCCGACGACCAGGAGTTACGCCTCGATGCCTCCACCTCGCGCATCTTTATTCGAGGTATTGCCAACACCAAAAAACTCGGTCAGGTACACGTATTTATGGATTTGGACTTCCGCGGAGGCGCTACGGGCAGCTACACTCCACGCATTCGTTCGGGCTATGTCTCGATGCTCGGTTTAACCATTGGACGCGATGTTTCAACCTTCTGCGACCTCACAGCCGCACCGACAACCATCGACTTCCAAGGTCCTAACGCCTACAACTTCCGCTTTGCTACGCTCATTCGCTACGAATACTCGTTCCTCAAAGACCATTTGAAGGTGGGTGCAGCAGCCGAGATGCCGAGCGTATCGGGCACCTATGGTGAGACATTGATGGCCATTCCGCAGCGCGTACCCGATTTCCCTGTATATTTCCAATACTCGTGGGGCAAAAATCGCGATAGCCATATCCGCGCATCGGCAGTATTCCGCGATATGTACCTCTACAACAAGGCTCGTTCCGGCGAAGACGACCTCTTTGGTTGGGGCGTACAATTTAGTGGCAACATTCATATAACAAGGTATTTGGAGTTGTTTATGAATGGTATCTACGGAGAGGGTATCTCTCGCTATATCAACGATTTGATGGGCACAGGTCTCGACTTTACACCACGTCCAAACGACCCTACACGCGTTCAGACAACACCGATGTACGGTTGGCAGGCAGCGGCACAGATAAATATCCTCCCAAATCTATTTGTATCGGGTGGATACTCTATGGTCGGTGTCCGCAAAAAGAATGGCACTTACAACAACGATATGTATAAACAGGGACAATATATCTTTGGTAATGTATTCTGGAATCTGACACCTCGTTTTGTAATTGCAGCCGAATACCTCTATGCAAGTCGCAAGAATATGGACGGAGCGAAGGCGCACGCCAATCGAATAAACGTATTGGCTAAGTATAGCTTCTAATAGAAAGAGAGAGGGCAAAACCCTCTCTCTTTCTGATATTTAACATCCTCTATTTCAACAAATCGTTAATCTTTTCGATTGAAATCTCCGTGTAGTCGGCAAAGCACAACGAAGCCCCCGCCTCCGATAGCATCTCCGTCGATGCGGTAGTTGTTACCGCAATACATTTACAGCCCGCAGCCAGACCCGCCACGATACCATTTACGGCATCTTCAACCACCACGCACTCCTCAGCCTTCAAGCCGAGCAACTCGTACGCCTTAATAAAAATTTCGGGGTGCGGCTTTCCGTGCGTTACGTCGCTACCGCTGATTGAGCCATCAATCAAATCGGCAATGCCCAAACCCTCAACAATCATCTCTACATTCTCGCGACAACCCGACGAGCCGATAGCGCACTTTACTCCGGCCCTCTTCGCCGCACGGAGCAGTTCCAAAAGACCCGCAATAGGCGCAATTTTCAAGCGATACATATCACGATAGACCTCCTCCTTCTCGCGATTAAGTCTATCCAAGCCATACTGCGCCACAACCTCGTCGCCTAACAGCAACGGAAAGATATCGTTACTGTGCATACCGTTTATTTTCAACGACACAGGCTCTAACAACGTAAAGCCTTCGCGCTTGGCATACTCGTCGAATGCCAAAAAATGGTACGCCAAGTTATCCACCAGCGTACCATCCATATCAAATATAAGTCCTTTCAATTCCATTTCACTTCCGTATTAGAACAATTCTCCCTCTCGCTCGGGTATCGTCAAGCCCAAGTGTTTGTATGCCAGCTCGGTAGCCTCGCGACCACGAGGAGTACGCTTTAAGAAACCCTCTTTGATGAGGAATGGCTCATAGACCTCTTCAACCGTTCCGGCGTCCTCGCTAACTGCCGTTGCGATAGTGTTCAAACCCACAGGTCCACCATTGAATTTGGCGATAATTGTCGAGAGAATTTTGTTGTCCATTCTATCCAAACCGCGCGAGTCGATATTTAACGCCTCCAACGCCATACGGGTAATTGGCAAATCGATACAACCTTCGCCCTTAACCATCGCAAAGTCGCGCACGCGACGCAACAGCGAATTTACTATACGCGGTGTACCACGCGAGCGCAGAGCAATTTCGAGTGCTGCGTCGTCGTCAATCGACACACCCAGAATAGAAGCCGAACGCTTTACAATCTGGCTCAAAACCTTTGCGTCGTAGTATTCGAGGTGGCACTGAATACCAAATCGGGCACGCAACGGCGAGGTCAAAAGACCGCTTCGGGTAGTTGCACCGACAAGGGTAAATGGCGCAAGCTCAATCTGAATCGAACGAGCCGAAGGACCCTTATCCAATACTATATCGATTTTGAAATCCTCCATTGCCGAGTAGAGATACTCCTCGACAATTGGGCTTAAACGATGAATCTCGTCGATAAACAACACGTCGCCCGGAGCGAGGTTTGTCAAAAGACCTGCGAGGTCGCCAGGTTTATCGAGCACGGGGCCCGACGTAACTTTCAACTGCGCACCCATCTCGTTGGCAATGATATTCGCCAACGTGGTCTTACCAAGTCCCGGAGGGCCGTGTAGTAGGGTATGGTCAAGCGAGTCGCCACGCATCAACGCCGCCTTAATAAAGACTCGCAAGTTCTCTACGATCTTCTCTTGTCCCGAGAAACTCGCCAACTCTTGCGGGCGTATTCTGCCCTCGAACTCGCTATCACTCTCAATTTTTCTCTCCATCTTATTAGCCATTAGCCGTTGGCCATTAGCCATTAGCTATTTTAGTTTTCCGTTTTCCGCTTTCCGTTTTCCGTTCGTAAGTGACTCCGAGCGGATTCGAACCGCTATCGTAAGAACCGGAATCTTAAATTCTATCCATTGAACTACGGAGCCAAACCATTTTGCAAAGGTAACAAAATAAACGGAAAACTGAAAGCGGAAAGCGGAAAACTTCTCAAAAATAATAAATCGTCATTACAAAGAAC
>JAFXFM010000010.1 GCA_017520545.1 Alistipes sp.
CCGCCGCGATTAAGTCGAGAGCAGAGACTGCTTGCAGGCTATGCCAAGACGGAGCGGTGAAGCCCGAAGGGCAACCGACGCACGAAGCAAGAGCAGAGGCTGCTTGCAGACTATGCCTTGCAAGAAGGAGGAAAAGCCTGCATAAGCAGGATTAAAGCGTAACGCGGAAAACTTTTAATTTTATACGGGAGAAGAGAGAAGATGCTGCGATTAAGCCGAGAGCCAACAAATAGTAGTTGAGAGCAGATAATCCCAAAAATCCAATCTCATCCAAAAAGTTTTTGACAAATGATTTAAAATGGTTATCTTTGTTAGTTGAAAATGAGAATAAAAACGTAGTAAAATGGCAGAATTCAACAAATACCGCTCGATATATTCGCACGACGAGTTGATGGAGCGTTTGCGCAAGTTGAAACACTTTGCGCTCGATATGGACGGCACAATCTATCTCGGAGCCACCTTGTTCCCATATACAAAGGGTTTTCTTAGTGGTGTCAAGGGGTTGGGTTTGAACTATTCATTCCTAACAAACAACCCTTCGGCAGGTATTGCAGACTATCTCGCAAAGTTGGCAAAACTCGGTATTGAGGCCACTCGCGAGGAGATGTACACCACCTCAATTGCCGCTATCGACTATATTAAGACTCACTATCCGGAGGCAAAACGACTCTTTCTGCTCGGCACGCCATCGATGATTGCCGAGTTTGAGAAGGCGGGCTTCATCTCGACCGCTGACTCGGCCGACGATGTGCCCGATGTGGTGGTTGTGGCGTTCGATAAGACGTTGCAGTACGACCGTCTATGCCGTGCTGCGTGGTGGATTTCGCAGGGTTTGCCATACATCGCAACCAACCCTGACCGCGTCTGTCCAACCGACCAAAAGATTGTGCTGGTAGATTGCGGCTCGATTTGCGAGTGCTTGGCTCACGCAACAGGTCGCCGTCCCGACATTACACTCGGAAAACCCGACCCAAATATGCTTTCGGGTATCCTCGGACGCTTCGGCTACGAGGCTGACGAGGTGGCGATGGTGGGCGACCGCATCTACACCGATATCGAAATGGCGCACAATGCGGGAGCGTTTGGTGTGTTGGTGCTTTCTGGCGAAACAACACTCGAAGTGTGCGATGCCGCGCCAAAACAGCCACACCTTGTTTGCGATAGCATTGAGGTACTCGGCGAGTTGGTAAAAGAGGCTCACGGATTGAAGTAAAATAAGTAAACAAATAACCTAAACTATGGATACACAGACTCAAAAACGATTTAAAATTTGGCAGTGGCGCACTATCATCGTAACGATGCTCGGTTACGCCTTCTTCTACTTTGTTCGCAAGAACTTCTCATTTGCAATGCCCGGTTTGTCGGCAGAGTATGGTATATCGAACACTTCGTTCGGTATTGTGATGACAATTGTTGGTCTTGTATATGGTTTCTCGCGCTATCTCAATGGCGTTTTGGCAGACCGTATGAATGCCCGCTATCATATGTCTATTGGTCTGATGTTGTGTGCATTGGCGAGTCTTGCCTTTGGCTTCGCGCCGTATATCCTCGGCATCGAAATAGGTCGTGCACCACACACATTGGTAGTTGTTTTTGCCATTTTGTTGGTGTTGAACAATATCTTCCAAGGTAGTGGCTTCCCTCCTTGCGCACGACTCTTGTCGCATTGGATTCCGCCACAGGAGTTGGCAACAAAGATGTCGATTTGGAACACTTCACACTCTATCGGAGCAAGCCTCTTGGCGATTCTTTGCGGCTTCATTATGGGTAATATGGGTAGCGACGTCAGCAATTCGCGTCAGGATGTCGATAAGATGACCTACAACTACGTTACCACACTCTTCAAAGATGACGTGAAGAAGTCGGACGACGCTATTGCGAAAGTGGTGAAGGTGTGCGAGCCGCAGAGTGTGGAGAGTGGTTATGCGGTAGATGTTCGCTATACCCTCAAATCGGATGTGAAGGACACCTTGACGCAGACTTACATCTTCTCGCAGGAGAACTTTTTGGCGGTAAAAGAGGCGGTAGATAAGGCAAAAGAGCAGGGTTTGGCGATTGGTAATTCGGCAATTGCGGAGCAGTGTAATATGAGTCTTGCGCAGGCAAAGGCTACCAAGGCTATCGTTACCCGCACCGAGCATACGGGGGCGTGGAAGTGGTCATTCTGGTTGCCCGGTTTGATTGCGTTGCTCGGAGCGTTGGGTTTGTTCGTGTTCTTGCGAGATACACCAAAGTCGGTGGGCTTACCTGAGTTGGAGAGTTCGAAAACCTCGTTGGACGATGATGCTCACGTCGATAAGGAGGCACGCAAAGCCTTCACTATGAAGATGGTATATAAGAATCCTATTATCTGGGTGCTGGCATTTGCAAACTTCTTCGTCTATGTAGTGCGCTTCTCGGTGCTTGATTGGGGTCCAAAGTTCCTGACCGAGGCTTGCAATATGACCTACGAGAAGGCCGGTGGTGCGGTTGCCGTGTTCGAAATTATGGGTATTCTCGGTATGATTGTGGCGGGTATTGTAACCGACAGATTGTTTAGCGGTCGCGCACACCGCACTTGTTTGTGGTGTATGGTTGGTGCAGGTGCAGCAATGGGCGCATTCTACACCTTCTACCTCAATCCGGGAATGGTGTCTGATGGAGTTTTGATCGGCGTATTGGCGTTGGCGGGCTTCTTCATCTATGGTCCGCAGGCGTTGATCGGTATTGCTGCGGCAAATCAGGCTACAAAGAAGGCCGCCGCGACAGCAAACGGCTTGGTGGGTATCTTCGGCTACCTCTCGACAGCAATTTCGGGCTATGGCGTAGGCTGGTTGGCGGACAACTTCGGTTGGAACTATGTATTCATTGGTGTAATAGCGATGGCTGTGGTTGGCGTGTTGGTATTCCTCTCAATTTGGGGTGCTAAGCGCGACGGTTATGACAAGGCAAATGCTTAAACTAAAAAACTACTTTAAAAATATGAAAAAACTTCTTCTTATTTTGGCGGTTTTGGTGATGGGTATCACCACCGCAGAGGCGCAGAAAGTGCGCGTTATGTCGTACAACGTTAAAAATGGTTTCGGCAAGGACGGTATTAAGGATATTAAGCGTTGCGGCAACCTTGTGCGCGAGGTTCAACCCGATGTTGTGGCCGTTCAGGAGGTTGATAGTATGACTCGTCGCAACAAGTTCGATGTGCTTGGCAGAATGGCGGAGCAAGCGGGCTACCACGCCTACTTCGGTCCTACAATTCCGCACGGTGGAGGTAAGTACGGTATCGGCGTATTGTCGAAGGAGCCCGCTCTCTCGGTGAAGTTCCACCGCTTGCCTTGTCCAAAGGAGCCTCGTGGCTTACTTGTTGTGGAGTTCAAAAAGTACTATCTGCTTTGCACTCACCTCTCGTTGAGCGAACCATACAGAGTGGAGTCGGTAGCCATTATCAAAGAGGTTGTTTCGAAGTTGGATAAGCCGGCATTTATCGCCGGCGATATGAATGCAAAACCGGAGTCTGCTCCGATTGTTGCATTCAAGGAGTATGCGCAGTTGCTTACTGATGACAGTAAGTTTACCTTCCCTTCGAACGATCCTCGTATCTGCATCGACTACATTTTTGGCGTAAACGGTTCATTCAAGGTGTCGAAATACCACGTTTTCTACGATAGTTTGTATTCTGACCACCTTCCAATTTATGTTGATGTGAAGGTTGGCAAGGCAAAGCGATAGTCCCGCTATACACGACTACTCTGCTATGAAGAAACTTATTGTGATATTGGCACTATTGGGCTGTTCGCTGACCACCTCAGCGCAGAGGGTACGTGTGATGTCGTATAATATAAAAAATGGCATAGGTATGGACGGCATAAAGTCTGTCGAGCGCTGTGCCGATGTTATTCGCAAGGTGAACCCCGATGTGGTTGCCATTCAAGAGGTGGATAGTATGACTCGTCGTAACAAAAAATATGTTCTCGGCGAGTTGGCAGAGTGTGCAGGCTACAAATATGCCTACTTTGGCAAGGCTATCGACTACAAAGGGGGAGCCTATGGTGTAGGTGTGTTGTCGAAGAAGAAGGCTCGTTCGATAAAGTGCTATCCTATGCCACACAAGATGGAAGACCGCGTTGTGATGGTGGTAGAGTTTAAGCGCTACTACCTAATCTGTACGCACCTCTCCGGAGTGCCAAGGCGTCAGGGACGAGGCGAGCAGGTTGATGTTATTAGAGAGGTGGCATCCAAGTTGGACAAGCCGATATTTATTGCAGGCGATATGAACGCTCTACCTCATTCGGCTCCGATGGAGGCTTTCCGAGAGTTTGCGACCATTTTGAGCGACGAGGATAAATTGACCGCCCCATCACACAGTCCGAGCAAATGTATTGACTACATACTCGGTGCAAATGGTGAATTCAAAAAGTTGAAAGATTGTGTTATATATGATTGCCTCTATTCGGACCACCTCCCAGTCTATGTGGATGTGAAGGTTGGCAAGGCAAATAAATCGAAGAAGTAATGGCAGATAACTATCTTGGTCGCAAGATGGAGGAGTACGAGGCGCAGAAATGCGCCTCTGTGCGCACTCGTAAGGTGTCGCTCCTATCGTTGCTGGCGAGGAACCGCTCGACACGCGGTTTCGACGCTTCGTTTAAGGTGCGCCGCGATCAACTCGTATCGTTAGTCGAGGCTGCACGATTGGCACCTTCGGCGATGAATCAGCAAGTGTTGCGTTTCCGCCTTGTTACCGAAGAAGAGGCACATCTTGTAACGCCACATATTCGCCTCGGAAGGGCGTTGCCCGAGTTGAAGTTGCCGTTGGAGGGAACAGAGCCGAATGGCTATGTCGTGATTTGCACCGACAAGGAGAGCCGATATGTAGATATGGATATGGGTATCGCCACGCAGACGATGTTGCTCCGTGCGGTGGAGATGGGGCTGAATGGAATCTGCATCGCAGCATTCGACCACGAAGCGGTACGCGAAGCACTAAATCTTCCCCTCACTCCGCAACTTATCTTGGCAGTGGGTCGTTCGGCAGAGCGTATCGAGGTGGTTGATATTTCGGAGGGTGAAAGTACCGCCTACTATCGTGAAAATGGCACCCATTTTGTACCAAAACTCCGACTCGAAGATTTCATTATAAACAAGTAGAAGGAGATGAAGAGGTTTTACGTTGTTATGTCGTTATTAGTGCTGTTTTGCACCTCGGTATCGGCACAAAGTATGCAGAATCGGATAGCTGCCATTGTAGCAAAATATAAGGACACAAAGGGAGTGATGAGTATGGCGTGCGACGATGGCGTAAAACTGAATGTCGTGAAGTCTGCGCTTCGTAGGAAGTTCGGCGAGGAGTTCGCCAACGGCATCAAAACGTTCGCAATAATCTTCTATAAAGATGCTGCCGCTGATAGCGCCGACAAAATTGTGGGCGATGTCGGAGCAATAACACAAAATCTGCAAAAGGTGGATATTGCAGACCGACTTAAAGCCACCACCAAGGCGAGTGGCTATGTTCTGCTTTCGGAGGATAAACAATCCATCACCGACCTTATAATTGTGGTAGATGCTCCTGCACCAACGGTGATATATCTCGGTGGCAGGTTCAAGGCCGAGAAGATATAACCCAACCGCTACTATATCTTCGCCAAAAATCCGTCATACTTTATAAAGAGAGGCTCGCAACGCAGATATATCTCGCGGGCAAGGGCTTGTTGTGTCGGACGCTCCGAGGAGATATCTTTCAAATACACCTCGTCGGCAGGGTGTTCCGCTGCTCGTAACTCCTCGCAGAGGTGGCGATGGCGGCGCAATGAGGTTGCCGTTTCATTTGAAATTTCTCCTGTGCGGACAAACTCCGCCAACGCCTCGACAAGGGGTTTAAATGCGCTCTTTTCGCCCAAATCGGGCACTATATCCTCCAAACACTCCCACTCCTCTAAGGCGATGTAACACAATGCCAACTGTGGTGTTGCCTCGATGTGGTCCTCGCTATCGCACTCCAACAAGAGCTCCAACTGCGCAGCCGACAACTCCACGTCGCCCGCCAAGAAGTTATCCACAGCCGAGCCGTAGATGATCTCTATCGCAGCGCGGGTATTCTGATGCGAGAAGTCCAGCTCGGCAGACTCCTCCTCGGGCAATACCTCAACAATCTGCTGAAATGCCTTGTACCGAGTGTTACAAGCCCCTTCGAAGTTGCCCTCCGACTCTTGCTTATGAGCGAAGTCGAGCGTCTTTTGAAAATCACCACCGAGAAGTATAAAATTCTGATTTTCGGTAGGTTTAAGCGTTATCTTTGCCATTTTGTTTGCTATTTTTCACTAACGAATATATCATATACGAGGAGATGGCGATAGTTACAACTCCGCCCCCAACGTACGCCATAGGCACTACACCCATACCAACGAATTGGTTCGATACGAAGACGAACGACGAGCAGATGTAGGTCATAAAGATAGCGGGAATAAGAGCTACCCAATAGTTCGATTTTTCGCGATGCAGATAGACCACTATTGTCCACAGCACCACCGCCGCCAACGCCTGATTGGTCCAAGCAAAGTAGCGCCATACAACATCAAAATCGACGAAGGTCAGCACAACACCCGCCGCAAAGAGTGGAGTACATATTACAAGTCGCTTCCATTTGGTGCGCTGCTCGATGTGGAAGATGTCGGCGATAATAAGTCGTGCCGAACGGAATGCTGTATCGCCCGATGTGATGGGCGCGGCCACGACACCCAAGATGGCAAGAATACCTCCGACAACACCGAGTGTGGTGTTCGAAATCTCGTTTACCGCCCACGCTGCACTATTGTTGTGCTGAGCCAGTACTGTCGCAACACCACCTCCGTCGTAGAAGAATGCCATAGCGATAGCCGCCCAAATCAGCGCAATGACCGACTCGGAGATCATCGCACCGTAGAATACGAAGCGGCACTCACGCTCGTTGTTTACGCAACGTGCCATAAGTGGCGATTGTGTGGCGTGAAATCCCGAAATTGCACCGCAAGCGATGGTGATAAAGAGGGTTGGCACCAACGGCAACACATCCTTTTTGATATGGAGATTTTCGAGCGTCATCTGCGGTATGGTGTAGTCGCCAAAGAGAAGTACACCGAGCAGTCCGAGCGCCATAAGAACAAGCGCCGCACCAAAGAGTGGGTATATCTTGCCGATAAGCTTATCGACGGGCAATAGCGTGGCGATAAAGTAGTAGACGATGATGATTGCCAACCACCAATTTTTCGATATTGCATCGAACTTCGTTGCGAGGATGTCTGCGGGACTAACCACAAAGACTACGCCTACCAACAGAAGCAACACAATTGAGAATACACGCATAAATGCACCAACACCCTTGCCGAGGTAGCGACCGACTATTTCGGTTATACTCAAACCGTTGTTACGCACCAGAATTACGCCCGAGAGATAGTCGTGCATTGCACCCATAAAGATACCGCCAATTGTAATCCACAGAAAGGCTACGGGGCCATAACACGCACCGAGTATTGCACCAAAGATTGGACCTGTGCCGGCGATATTGAGCAATTGAACGAGAAATGTTCGCCAACGCGGCATAGGCACATAATCTACACCATCATAGAGGGTTTTGCTCGGTACAGCGGCCCTGTCGTCTATTCGGCAAACTTTGTCGAGATACTTGCCATATGAGAAATAGGCAGCGATGAGTAGTGCCAAACAACATAGAAAGGTTATCATAATCGGGTTTGTTTTAGGTTTAATCGTAATGCGAAGGTACAAAATTTTTGGCGTGTGGGGAGAAATTTTCTCAGAAAGTTGCACAAATAGAGAAAAAATTACGATATTTGTGGCGCGAATCGCAGAATCGTCATAGATAGTGATTGCCGATTTAGCTCAGCGGTAGAGCACTTCACTCGTAATGAAGGGGTCTCGAGTTCAAATCTCGAAATCGGCTCACACTTTTTGGAATGACGGGGTGGGTGGCAGGAGTTGAAGAGATTTTTGCTGAAAGATGAGCGATCCGCATAAAATAAGGTTTGGTTCCGTAGCTCAGTTGGATAGAGCAGCAGCCTTCTAAGCTGCGGGTCGTGGGTTCGAATCCCGCCGGAATCACGAATTCGAGGAGCAGAGATTTCTGCTCCTTTTTCTGTATCAATAGGTTAGCTGATGTCGGGACATTGGGCACAGATCCAGCCAAATTCTGCGGGTTACGCCTTTTGCAATCCGATAAAATCGGGTAAAATCCGATGCAATTCTATTCTCCCCAGCAATCCAATCCCAAACGAAGAGAGCCAAGCGTGACCAACTTTCGACTTCTGCGAAAAAGGTTACGCTTTTTTGCCAAAACGCTTGCGTGTTCCAAAGTGTGATGTTATGTTTGCAGTGTATAAAACGCTTTGCCACAGCGTGTTGCATTGTTTTAAGCAAGTTTGCAACGCTGTGCAAGAAACAAGAAAAATGAACGTAACATAAACTATTGCACCTATGGATAAAAGTACATTCTCGATTCTATTTATTATGCAGAAGGGCAAGCCAAACGCCGAAGGCAATGCACCCATCTTTGCACGCATTACAATCAATCACCAAATGACACATCTTGCAACACGCTACTACCTTCCGCCGGAGCGCTGGCTCCCGAAGGAGGGACGCACCGTTGGACGCACCAAGGAGGAGAAGGAGGTCAATGCCTATCTCGACAACTTGCGAGGTCTTATCTTTGCAAAGTACAATGAGATGTTCCTGGCAGGCGAGGTTGTAACGGCACGAAAACTAAAATGCCGCCTAATCTCGAAAGACGAGAAGTCGATGACACTGCTTGAACTCTTTGATGACTATATCAAGGACTACGCAAAGCTCGTGGGCCACACCACATCGAAGATTACGCACGACCGCTATGTACTTACTCGCAAGCGCCTGATGGAGTATATGGAGGCAGAGTACAAGCGCACAGATATATCGGTAAATGATGTCAATCCGAAGTTTGTCAATGGCTTCGAGATATTCTTGCGCACGCAGTTCAACCTCTCGACAAACTATGTGATGAAGACCATTCTGAAATTTAAGTCGGTCTATCAGGTTGCTATCGACAACGGCTGGGCGCAGAAGAATCCCTTTGCATCGTTTAAGTTTCGCTATGAACATACCGAGCGAGGTTATCTTACGATGGAGGAGCTGACAATCTTGATGCAGAAAGCGATGCCATCGAAGCGCTTGGAACAGATACGCGATGTCTTCGTTTTCAGCTGTTTCACGGGCCTTGCCTATTGCGATGCGCGAGCACTCACAGGCGAACATATCATCACAGGCTCTAATAACCGCCCCTGGCTTCGCACACGCCGCCAAAAGACCTCGGCACCGGTAGATGTACCCCTCTTGGATGTTCCGCTGCAAATTTTGGCAAAATATGAGGGTTGTAGCGGCAACGACAGACTACTCCCGATACCCGCCAATCAGAAGTGTAACGACTACCTCAAAGAGATTGCAGCGATTTGCGGCATCGAGAAACGATTGACCTTCCACCTTGCCCGACACACCTTCGCAACGACCGTAACGCTGACAAACGGAGTGCCTATCGAGTCGGTGAGCAAGATGCTCGGACATCGGAGCCTTAAAACTACGCAGATATACGCCAAGATTGTCAATGACAAGCTCGCTGAGGATATGACAAACCTTTCAACCAGACTTCAACACTTAGCAATGTAAACCCTTGGGCTCGACTTCGGTCGGGCCCTTAATATTTAGATACCTATGAAAATTTCAGATGTAACACTACGCACCCGCCCAACCAAAGATGGTCGCTTAGCATTGTATCTCCATTTTAGTCCGGCGATACGCCACCCAGAGACGATGAAGCTAATACACACCGAACAGCTCGGCATCTACATCTGGGAGCGCCCTGCAAATGTGGCTCAAAGGCAACATAACGACAATATACTCATCAAGGCTGAGGTGATACGCTCGCTGCGCGTGCAGTCGCTAATAAACGAGGAGTATGGCTTTCTCGACCACCATAAGCGCAATGCCGACTTCTTGGAGTACTTTCGCCATAAGGTGGCTACTTCGTCAGATAAGAACGGTATGGCATATAGGCACTTCGAGAGGTTCTGCAATGGCAAGTGTAAGTTCGGGGAGCTGACTCTGAAACTTGGCGAGCGATATATGACATACTTGACAACGCAGGCACGAGCAATGAAGCCTCGCTACGAGCGCCTGGGAACAAACACTGCTGCGGCCTATTTTGCCGTCTTTAAGAAGGTACTGCGTATGGCGTACCAGGAGCGAATGATACGCGAAAACTTAGCCGACAGATTGGGCGGAATCCCTAAACGCGAGAAGCGCAAGGAGTTCCTGACGCTCGAAGAAGTGAAACAGCTCGCCGCAACACCTTGTCAATACGATGTGTTGAAGCGAGCTGCTCTATTTTCGTGCCTTACGGGACTGCGCATCAGCGATATATTGAAGTTGCGCTGGGAGGAGATTGAGCGTGCCAGCGATGGCGGCTGGTGGATGCGTATCTGCACCGAGAAGACCGAAACCGAGGCGACACTGCCTATTAGCGATGAGGCGCTGGAATTGTGCGGTGAGGTACAGGGCGAGGGCGTAGTGTTCGCAGGACTGCGCAGATGTATGATTCAGCACCCACTACATGCCTGGATAAAGGCTGCGGGGATTAGAAAGCATATCACATTCCACTGCTTTCGCCACACCTTTGCCACGATTCAAATCGCACTCGGCACGGATATCTACACGGTCTCCAAGATGCTCACCCACAAGAGCGTCAAAACCACCCAAATCTACGCCGACCTTGTCAACTCCAAAAAACGCGAATCCGCAAACAGGATTTCGCTGAAGTAACTTAATAAGTTATTGTATATATTGATCCATAATCACGAACAAAGTTTGACTCGTGAGGAGTTTGTTCTAATAGAACACCATACCCATGATCAAAATTTGCGGGTGGAAATAAACATCTAGCAGATGTTAATCCATTTGTGCCAATCCACTCCACACAATCATCGACACTTATTTTTGCTATGCCCACTATACGGTCAGCCAAATCACTATCTTCAACGGTTTCAAGGTGTCTTGATCTCATTAATAGCGCATGTTGAGCATGAGGTCGCAAGAAAATAGATGGTGCAGCTTTTCTAAGATCAACGGTGTATGTATCTTTACCTTTATATAAACCAGGTATGTGGTTATCCTCGTTTACGCCATCAGAACAAACCAACAATAAGTACATATATTCATTAGGTCCACCTTTTCTTGGAACTACATTTTTGTATTCTCTTGTATATATTTGTGTATGCCATTCATGTATACCAAACCATAATGCCACCCACACATTATCCACTAAATCAATCCATCTAGTACCAATCCCATAATGTTGTAACACGGGTTCTCTAACAATATTATCTAGGTCTGCAATAAATTTCATTTTTTGAGCACATTGTGCCACAAACTGACCAATATGTTGATTCCTGTTTGAGAATCCACCAGAGTTAGAAATATTTCGGAAAATAGAAGGTATTAATGAATCATACATTTTGTGCTGCCCCCTAAGGTATACATTACCTATATTGCGATTAAGATATTTAGCATAACCAATATATTGCACAAGTGTATGATAAGAAGAAATCCTATATATTGGCAATGAAAAACCCTTCTTAAATTTAAATTCCTCATCGATTTGGGCATAAGAGTTGTTAAATTTAGTCAATCGTTTCATAATGAATAAATTGTATGAATATTCGGTTACGGCATGATATATCCCTTGTCCTCAGCTTTCTCTACAATCTTCAGAAGTCGTTTGCATTGCGCTGCGCTTGGCAATGACGCACGTCGTATATAGTCCGCTATGCTACTAATGAATGACAAATCTCCATACGAGATTATTTTCTCCTTTGAAAGATCGCTATATACCTTCTGCCAATAGTCGGCACCAAGATTAAAGATCTCAACAGACGCATCTATGTTGCTGTTGAATTTGCGCTCACGCTTCGCCGCCGCCTCTTCTTGCTTCATTTCACTCTTTGAAACAAGGGTAGATATAAACTCATCAGACAATGACCAATCCAAGCTCTTACACTTGCTCCAGGTGTCTGCCTTACGAGCCATACTGCGAACAAGACCACCTTGTGCCTCTTTCTCGAAAAAGTTGTGAACACTATAAGCTATGCGCATAAGTTCTCTCTCCAAGGCTGGATACATCTCCTGCTTCTGCCAAATTAGTTTCCAGTCCAAGTCCATGTTCTTCGGTAGCATGCTCATTAGCTTAGCAATGGCGTATGGAATAATTTGGGCTTTATTACCACCCGTAGGATACCAATCTGCCTTATTGATACGTCTATCCAATGA
>JAFXFM010000004.1 GCA_017520545.1 Alistipes sp.
GCAGGCTTTTCCTCCTTCGCGCCAAGGCAAAGTCTGCAAGCAGCCTCTGCGCTAGGCTTAATGTTCCATTTTCTTCCTTCTTGCAAGGCATAATCAAAGTAAACTTTGCTTCTGCCCTTACTTCGTGCGTCAGTTGGCGTCAGTTGCCCTTCGGGCTTCACCGCTCCGTCTCGGCATAGTCTGCAAGCAGTCTCTGCTCTCGACTTAATTGCGGCGTTCCGTTTTCACACTTCAAGCGAACACAGAAAAACTAAAAGTTTTCCGTTTTCCGCTTTCCGTTTTACGTTTTTTAACTACCTTTGCAGTATGACTGCACAAGAACACGACAAAATCATCGACCTTATAAAGCGCGAAGTTGTGCTTTCAATAGGTTGCACCGAGCCTATGGCTGTATCACTATGCGTTGCCAAGGCTTGCGAAACTCTCGGCACTCAACCCGAACATATCTCGGTGGCACTCAGTGCCAACATCTTCAAAAATGCTATGGGCGTAGGTATTCCGAATAGCGGAATGACAGGTCTGCCTATCGCTGTCGCCCTCGGTGCCGTAGCCGGACGCTCGGAGTACGGCTTGGAGGTGTTGCGCGATGTGGATAGCGCAGACGTAGAGCTTGCAAAAGTGTTTTTGGAGGAGGTAAAGCCCTCGATTTTCGTAACCGACGAGAGCGACGACATTCTATTTATTAAGGTGTGCGTCGAGGCTGGCAACAACTCTGCCGAGGTGGTTATTTCGGGTTCACATACCAACTTCTCCTCGATACGTCGCAATGGTGAGGAGGTCGCCTATGCCACAGCAACAAATAGCGAAGTTCAAGCGGATGATAATTTGGATTTGACTCTGCGCAAAGTCTACGATTTTGCCGAGGAGGTGCCACTCGAAAAGATAGAGTTTATAGGCGAAGCTGCACAGCGCAATGTTGCAGCCGCAGAACTCTCATTTACAGGCGACTACGGACACGGCTTGGGCGCGATGCTACACAGCGGCGTTGTTAAGAACATCTTTGGCGACACGCTTTTCACGAGCATTCTGGCTCATACAAGCGGTGCTTGCGATGCACGTATGAGCGGCGCAATGGTGCCCATAATGAGTAACTCAGGAAGTGGTAATCAGGGTATATCAGCGACTGTTCCGGTGGCAATTTTCGCACTTGCAAACGATGTCGAGCGCGAGAAGATGTTGCGAGCTTTGATATTGAGCCACCTCACCGTGATATATATCAAGCAGAGCCTTGGTCGTCTATCGGCACTGTGCGGTTGCGTTGTGGCTGCTACAGGCTCAGCTTGTGGAATAACTCGATTGATGGGTGGCGGCTTCGAGGAGGTCTCGGGTGCAGTGAAAAATATGGTTGCCAACCTTACGGGTATGATTTGCGATGGTGCAAAACCTTCGTGCTCGCTCAAAGTAACAAGCGGTGTAGCAACTGCCGTTCTATCGGCTACACTCGCAATGAATCAGCGCGTTACGACCTCGTTAGAGGGAATTATCGAAGATAATGTGGACAACTGCATACGCAATCTCACCGAGATTGGTCGCTGCGGAATGAGCGAAACCGACCGACTAATCCTCAAAATAATGACAACAAAGGAGAGTTGATGCCAACTCTCCTTTGTTGTCAAGTGTGTTACCTATCCCCCAAACCCCCTTTCTGTAAAGGGGGCTTATTAATCTAACACCAACACACTGATAATAACCCCTTTGTTGTCAAGTGTGTTACCTATCCCCCAAAAACCCTTTCTGTAAAGGGGGCTTATTAATCTAACACCAACACACTGATAATAACTCCTTTGTTGTCAAGTGTGTTACCTATCCCCCAAACCCCCTTTCTGTAAAGGGGGCTTATTAATCTAACACCAACACACTGATAATAACTCCTTTGTTGTCAAGTGTGTTACCTATCCCCCAAACCCCCTTTCTGTAAGAACTCATTAGAACGATTTACAGACACTTTTAATTGAAAATTAGCGAGGAAATTTTGTGCAAAGCAAGGTAGCGAAACCGCAGTTTACTAAGCGTAAATGAGGATTTCGATATCCGATGATTTGTGCAAAAAGAACTAATCAGAACCCTACCACCTAAAAATCGTCAATGATTAGATTATTTTTGTGCGAAGCAATGCGACAAAACCGCAGCATAGTGAGCCTATGTGAGGATTTTGGCGTCAGCAGGTTCGTGCAAAAAGAACTAATCAGAACGATTTTCCTAATACTTTTAATTGATAATTAGCGAGGAAATTTTGTGCAAAGCAAGGTAGCGAAACCGCAGTTTACTAAGCGTAAATGAGGATTTCGATATCCGATGATTTGTGCAAAATTTACCGCTAATTTTCAATTAAAAAAAGGGTTGCTAAATAGCAACCCTCCCACAAATTAACCCTCTTTATGCCTCCGAACGAAGAATAGAGTGCAAGAACGAATCAAGATAGAGAAGTTCTGCATCTTCGCAAATCACTTGCGATAGAAATAGGTCCTCGTCGCAGACATTGTGTAATACTCGATTGTCGGCTTGTTCCATAGGCGAGGTATTTTATATGATTTCACCACTATAACGACAAGCCCGAGCATTTTATTGCATAAATTTAGCAAAGAACCAAATTTTTCTTCTTTATGATTTGGCGCATATTTATCAAGGCGTAACGCATACGACCAAGTGCAGTGTTGATACTCACTCCTGTATGCTCGGCTATCTCCTTGAAGCTAAGCCCCTCATAGTAGCGCATACGAACAACTTCGCGTTGCTCTTCAGGCAACTCATCGACCAAGGCCCGCACCTCCTCGGCGCACTGTTCCGAGATGATATTGTCCTCTATCGAAGGTTCTGCAAAGCTCTTACTGCCCAAAATATCGAAACCGGCATTTGCCTCGTTCACAGACTTATTCTGTTTCTGCGCACGGAAGTAATCCAATACCCTATTGTGTGCTATTCGCAACAACCACGGCAAGAAACGACCTTTGTCGGTGTAGCGACCTTCGTCAATAACCTTAACAACCTTTATGAGCACCTCTTGTGTCAAATCATCTGCCACATCACTATCCTTTACCAACATACGGATATAATCGCGTAAACGGCGGTTGTGGCGCTCTAAGAGTTGAGAAATGGCTTCACGATTTCCCTGCTGATACTGTACTAACAAGGCGTGATCGCTCAACATTGTTCCTTTCATACTCTCCTCCTTTCTTAAAAAATGGTTAAAAGAGTAGATTTTTTTCGATAGGCAATAATTTTTTAGTTAAACTTCGCGTTATACTTTTGCATATAATCCCCTTAAAAGGATATGTTCTTGGCTGCAAGGTACGCAGTTTTTGCTGATTTTCCAAATCGGCACGTTTCTCTCTTTTTCACCCCAACGTGCCCAATATAGCACAAAAATAGTGCCGAGAACGCATTCTATCTGCATTCTCGGCAAAAAGCTCATCTCTCACCTCAAAGGGTGAATCGACCAAACAAGGCGGTGAAATTACGCGTTTAAGAATATCTCTCACTCTATTTCAGAGGCTCTATATGTATGGCGACAGCTGTACGTTCTCCAAAACGAGCACGCAATTTTTTCTCTACATCGCGTGAGATTTCGTGCGACTCGAAAACTGTCATCGCACCATCAACTCGGATATGTACCTCTATGGCAATATCGGCACCGATACGACGAGTACGAAGGTTGTGGGGTTTCTCTACATTCGGAGTCGCGGAGATTATGGATAGAATCTCCCTCTCGACATCGTGCGGTAGACTCTTTTCGAGTAACTCGGCAAGAGCCGTGCGGCAAAGTCCTATCGAGACCTTTATGATGAGTGCAGCCACCACAATTGCAGAGATAGGGTCAGCAATGCGCCACTCCTCACCGAGGAAGTAGGCGGCACCAACACCCAGCAACGCGCCAATCGAAGAGAGCGCGTCGCTACGATGATGCCACGCATTTGCCTCGACCGAAGGGCTGCCCAACCTACGGGCTTTGCGAACAGTAAATTGATATAACAGTTCTTTTACGACAATCGAAACGGCGGCAGCAACAATCGCGATAACGCCCGGGCGTGGCAACACCTCGCCGTGAACAACCGCAGAGATTTTGGTGGCACTCTCGATTAGTATCTCGACTCCTACGGCAAAGAGCGCTGCGCCTATAATCAACGAGGCGAGCGTTTCGTACTTGCCGTGTCCCCAATGGTGGTCGTCATCACGAGGCTTGGCGCTGATGCGCACAAAGGCCAGCACCACAACATCGGTAGCAAAGTCCGAAGCGGAGTGTGCAGCATCGGCAATCATCGCACTACTTCGTCCTACAATACCCGCAATGAGTTTGAAGATGAAAAGCACTATATTTACAAACATACCGAGTATGGTAACTCGGTATATCTGATTTGTTCGTTGGTCTGCCATACTATATTTTATATATTAGTCGAGTTTTGCAGGGTAACCAAGCAACTGATATGCCAGCGACTGTGCCATTCGCAAATGACCTGCACTATTTGGGTGGAGCCTATCTTTAAGGTTTCGATTCGACTTTTTGCTCTTCTCGAACGATGGGCGACGCCAATACGGACCATTCGCCTCCGACAACGGATAGAGTCCGCAGATGGCATTCAAATCAATCACAGGCACAGCCCAAACATTTCCAGCCTCCTTCACGGCGTTTACATAGGCGTCGATATACTCGCCCACGCCATTGGCATATAGTTCGTTCGGCTGAATGCTTCGCGAGCTTACGTAGGTGCTACGGTGGATTGGCGTAAGCAGAATAATCTGCTTGGTAGGATAGAGCTCCTTCAACTTCGACATTGCGATATTGATGCGACCACGCAGAGTGTTTCCGTCCATAAGGAGGGTTCGCTTCTTGCGCTGCTCCACGACACTTGTTCTCTTGTCGCGCGAGCCCGTAACCTCGACATCGACCACCTCCTCCGAGAACCACTCTCCGAGTGGAACATTAGCGTTGTAGTCGTTGGTGCCAATAAATATCATTATAGCATCAATATCCTGGCCACGCTCGGAGGCTAGTTTGTCGGTCTGAGCAGGAATGTGCGACCACTGCTCTCCGCTGATACCGTAGACATACGACTCGATACCGAGCAACGATTCGAGATATACCCAATAGGTGTCATTCTGACCCTTCTCTACCTGTCGTTTATCGGTGATAGAGTCGCCGAGGTACGCCACGCGCGCACCTCGCCACTGACTCTTAATCTCCGCCTTCGGCTTTGCCGCCACGGGCAAAACAAGGCTCAATGCCACAAGGATTATCGCTATGCGCTTCATATTAGTAGCTCTTTGCAAACAGTACACGGTATGGCGACGGTTTGCCCGTAAAGATACACTTGCCCTCCTCAGGCTCAACGTCCAAAGGAATACAACGGATCGTAGCCTTCGTTGCCTCCTTGATAGCCTGTTCGGTCTCAGGAGTTCCATCCCAGTGAGCCGAGATGAAGCCACCCTTCGTGTTCAACACCTCTACGAACTCGTCCCAAGTATCAACCTTGGTAATCATCGAATCACGATAGTCGAGTGCCTTCTTAAAGATATTTTTCTGCTGCTCGTCGAGCAAGTTCACGATATAATCAACGATGCCCTCCTGCGAAACGGTCTCCTTGGTGAGGGTATCACGACGCGCCAACTCAATGGTTCCGTTTGCGAGGTCGCGCTGACCGAGCGCAAGACGTACAGGTACACCCTTCAACTCGTACTCTGCGAACTTGAAGCCTGCGCGAACATTGTCGCGGTCATCAACCTTCACACGAACACCCTTTGCCTTCAACGCATCGGCTATCTCATTCATTTTCGCACGTGCGGCAGCCAACTGCTCCTCTCCCTTGTAGATAGGGACGATAACAACCTGTGTAGGAGCCAACTTCGGAGGCAACACCAAACCATTATTATCCGAGTGAGCCATAATGAGCGCACCCATCAAACGGGTCGAAACGCCCCACGATGTAGCCCAAACATACTCCAACTTACCCTCTCGGTTGGCATACTTAACGTCGAAGGCCTTGGCAAAGTTCTGACCAAGGAAGTGCGAAGTGCCACTCTGCAAAGCCTTACCGTCCTGCATCAGGGCCTCGATTGTAAGGGTATCCTCAGCACCCGCAAAGCGCTCGTTTGGCGACTTATGACCTACGATAACAGGCAAGCACAACCACTCTTCGGCAAACTTCTTATAGACGTTAATCATCTTGAGTGCCTCCTCCATAGCCTCCTCACGGGTCTCGTGTGCGGTGTGTCCCTCCTGCCACAAGAACTCGGCAGTACGCAAGAACAAACGGGTACGCATCTCCCAACGAACAACGTTTGCCCACTGGTTGCAGAGAATTGGAAGGTCGCGATACGAGTTAATCCAACCCTTGTATGTATTCCAGATAATCGTCTCCGAGGTTGGACGAACAATAAGCTCCTCCTCCAAGCGAGCTGCCGGGTCTACAACTACACCCTTGCCGTTCTCGTCGTTCTTCAAACGGTAGTGGGTAACCACAGCACACTCCTTCGCGAAGCCCTCAACGTGGCTCGCCTCGCGCGAGAAGAACGATTTGGGAATAAATAGTGGGAAATATGCATTCTGGTGGCCTGTCTCCTTGAACATTCCGTCCAGCACCTCGTGCATCTTTTCCCAAATAGCATAGCCGTAAGGCTTGATAACCATACAACCACGCACCGCAGAATTCTCTGCCAAACCCGCCTTTACTACAAGGTCGTTGTACCACTGCGAATAGTTCTCATCGCTCTTGGTCAAATCTTTCAGTTCTACTGCCATATATCTTTCAAAAATTCAAAATGCAAAATTCAAAATGCAAAATTAAGTCTGCAAAGATAGCGTTTTTTTATTATATTCGGGATATAATCCCGATTTTTTATTGTTTTTACAACGCTTTAACTTACAAGAGTTACCAAACGAATGGGAATATACGCCACCTAATTCGTTGGCAATACTCCTCATAACCCTTCAACTCCTTGCACAAAAGTCGCTCCTCGTCAATCGTTCGAACAACTACAACCGGAAGGTAGAGAAGCATTAACAAAAACGCCCACCACGAATCAAGCACCAACGGCATAGAGAGAAACATCAGTAGCGTGGCAAGATACATCGGATGGCGAACAATGCTGTATAAGCCCGTCTGTACAACTCGCTGTCCCTCGCTAATCTCGACCGTACGAGATAGCCACTCGTTTTCCCTCATAACCTCCCAATATAGTGCGTAACCGATTAAAAATGTAATCATTGCAACAATCTCCATCGTGCGACCCACATCACTCCAACCAAAGCGATAATCAAGCCCTGCAACAACGAACGACGCCACAAAGACAAGTCCCGATAACTTCACCACCCTACTCTGCGTCGGGCGTTTTTCACGAGAGGAGAGGCGTCTCCTCAACAATTCGGGTGCAAACACA
Organism: Alistipes sp.; assembly: GCA_017520545.1. Taxonomy (GTDB): domain Bacteria; phylum Bacteroidota; class Bacteroidia; order Bacteroidales; family Rikenellaceae; genus Alistipes. Next base: position 7,372 of record JAFXFM010000004.1, read on the forward strand.
AGCAGTATCACCCCCAACACCAACATAGGTACAAAGAGTATCAACATCAATCGCCAAGCACCCTCGTAACAAATACTTCCCGCTGGCACAAATAGCAAAAGTGCCAACAAGACAACACCACCAAGGAACTTTGTCAAGGCAGAGAATAATAATTTCGCATCCACCGCTACTCTCTTTTGCGCACAACGACGCTCTGCAACATCTTGTTCGAGATTGAAACGGGCGAATTCTTCTTGAAGTATGCCACGTCGAGGTCGTAGACCAAAAGCGGCGTGCGCACCTCATTTTCGCACTCGAAGTGAGCGTAGTTACGAGCCACATAGTCGGCAATGGCAACCCTATACTTCTTACCCTCGGTGAGCAATGGGAACTCCACGTCGTATGCCATATCATTCTCGTCGGTAATAATTCTATAAGGCGTTGTAGCATAGAGGTCTACAACGTGCGACTCTTTGGCGTTTACCGTATCGTTATACTTCTCCACAATCAATTCTCGCAACTGTGCAGGCGTGATATCCGCGGTATGCACCTGCGAGAAGAACGGCTCATTATCGAAGAGGGTCTTAACAGTTACTTCGCCCGCAGGTAACCCCTCAATAATACGCACGCCGCCACGATGATAGATTCCAATTTCGGCATTCGTAGCCTCTTTGATGATTTTTGTCTGCAAATTGCACAAACCGACGTGATTGGTCGAGTGAGCCATCGAACCCACCACAACCTTCAACGCCGGATTGGACTTTATCTTCTCTATCATTTTGCAAACAGCCTCATCTTTTGCATAATTTTTCAGTGGAACATTCTCATATTCAATACCGGCTACCCTCTTACCGCGCATTTTAACCCTTGTTACGCCGATATTTTTGAGTTTACGTCCTGTTTGACCGATAACCGTGCCATTTACAAGCGTATCGAGCACCTTATGGGTATGTCCGCCCAAAATAACATCGTAGCCACCATACTGCTCAGCCAATGCCAAGTCGCGATCGTGCCCCATATGCGAGAGCAGCACCTTTACGTCGCCATCGCTATCCAAACACTCGTGCTTGGCAACGTGCTGCGGGTCCTCGAACTCCAACCCCTCAAAATTGACATCGTTTCCGTCGGGGTGTCCATTTGCATAGCTCGTAACAACGCCCACAAAATCGATCTCTACTCCCGCAGGAGTAGTTATACTCTCGCTATCACTGACATCATCGAGCAACTCACCCTCAGCGTCCATATTGGCGCAAACAACATCGAAATTGGCATAGCGAATAGCGTTATCCAAGACCTGCTGTCCGGCATCGAAGTCGTGATTACCAAGTGTTGCAACATCGTATCCGACAGCATTCATCAATGTGATAATAGGCAGACGTCCCTCTGCTAAATCGACATACGCATCGCCTGTCCAACGATCGCCCGCATCCACAACCACAGTGAATACTGTATCACGACACTCCTTAACCGCCGTAGCCAACTGCGCCATATTGTCGAGCGAGGCGTGCACGTCGTTCGTCGAAAGAATAACAAACTCACTCTTCTTGAACATCGCAAGATAAAAATAGACTCCCACACCCGCCACAAGCGACAATACAACAGGGATAACAATAGCACCAATCCTCTTTTTCATAATATGTCCATCTTTTACGCGGAAGACTGCCTACAAGAGACAGCCTTCAACACTATATTTCAACTATGTAATACTACAATGTTGCCAAAAAATCGCTAACATTCTGCTTGATGCGAGCCTCAACGTCATTACACTCCGCCTTAACGAACTTCTCGCCTACGATTTGCTCGTACAACTCTATATAACGCTCGGTGATGCTCGACACAATCTCAGGGGTCATCTCAGGCACCTGCTGTCCCTCCTGACCTTGGAAACCGTTAGCCATAAGCCACTCTCGTACAAACTCCTTCGAAAGTTGCTTCTGCTTCTCGCCCTTAGCAAGACGCTCCTCGTATCCCTCGGCATAGAAGTAGCGCGACGAGTCTGGCGTATGAATCTCGTCCATCAAATAGATTACGCCATTCTTCTTACCGAACTCATACTTTGTATCCACAAGAATCAAGCCCATCTTGGCGGCAATCTCCGTACCACGCTGGAAAATTGCACGGGTATACTTCTCCAACTGCTCGTAGTCCTCACGCGAAACGATGCCCTGGGCAATAATCTCCTCCTTCGAGATATCCTCGTCGTGTCCCTCGGCAGCCTTAGTCGTAGGGGTGATAATAGGTGTTGGGAACTTCTGGTTCTCAACCATACCCTCCGGCATCTCCACACCGCAAATTGTTCGCTTACCCGCCTTGTACTCACGCCAAGCGTGTCCAGAGAGGTATCCACGAATAACCATCTCAACCTTGAACGGCTCGCACTTATGACCTATGGTTACCATCGGGTCGGGAGTCGCTATTTTCCAATTAGGAAGGATATCGGCGGTTGCATCGAGGAACTTCGCCGCGATTTGGTTGAGCACCTGGCCTTTGAACGGAATACCCTTTGGCAATACTACATCGAATGCCGAGATACGGTCCGAAACGACCATTACGAGATAGTCGCCCTCGATGCTGTACACATCGCGCACCTTACCCACATAGTGAGCAGTTTGACCTGGCAACTGCAAATTTGTTTTAACGATTGCTTCCATATTTGTTGTGTTTTTGTTGTTTGCTCCTTATCAGGTGCAAATATAGTAAAAAAACTGAAAACGGAAAGCGGAAAACGGAAAACTTTTGTTTAGATAGTAGTTAGTAGAGAGTAGAGAGTAGTTAAAGATATGCCGCGCACCCCAGTAAAGGGCGGAACGCCCGCCCCCAGTAAGCACCAAAGGTGCGCCCCCAGTAACCCCAGAATCGTTGCGCCTTGAAAAGCCTCGGAGTTCGCACTTGGTAGCGCACCCCAGCAAACCCCAGTAAGCACCGAAGGTGCGCCCCCAGTAAACCCCAGAATCGTTGCGCCTTGAAAAGCGTCAGAGTTCGCAGTTGGTAGCGCACGCCATAGAGGACTGAAAGTCCGACGGCATAAACCGCTGGCTCCTATTTTTACACACTCCTTACGAAGTGCGCCCCTCCGCATATTTGCATTTTTATGCAGTTGCAATTCGTAACAACAGACATAAATCCGACTCCGGCTAAAACAAAAATCCGTACAAAATCGCTAAAAAATCGTCCATTCCGAATTATTAAAATTTTTTCATTTTAAATTTAAACTTTTATTTCGCTTTTACTTTCAATCTGTAATTAAATTAATATATTTTTGTAATAACCCCTCAAAATCACGCATTTTTATTCGTGTATTTTTTGGTGAACGTGTAATTTATTTGTACCTTTGCCCAAAACGCACATATATATAATTTATTAATAAAAACAAAATGCTTATGGTTAAGAAAATTGTACTAACAATCACTGCCGTTCTGTTTGCGTGTGCTTCGGTGCTTGCACAGAACAAGCAGGTTGCGGGTACGGTTACCGGCGCGGACGGATCTCCGATTGTCGGTGCTACCGTAGTGGTAGATGGTACCACAGTTGGTACTTCGACCGATTTGCAGGGTAAGTATACACTTGCGGCTCCAACCAACGGAACGCTCGTATTCTCCTTCATCGGTTACGAGGATACCAAAATTGCCATCAATGGCAAAACAACCGTAGATGCAACCCTTAAAGAGTCCTCGAAGGCTATCGACGACGTTATCGTCATCGCTTTCGGTGAGGCTAAGAAGGAGGCGTTTACTGGTTCGGCAAAGGTTGTCTCTTCGGAGGACTTGTCGAAAATTCAGACATCGAACGCGGCTACCGCATTGAGCGGTAAGGTTGCCGGTTTGCAGATGACCACATCTTCGGGTGATTTGAGCGCAGGACCCTCTATCCGCGTCCGTGGTTTCGGTTCGATCAACGCAGGTAAAGAGCCATTGTGGATTGTCGATGGTATGCCTTACGACGGCGACTTGAACAATATCAATATGGCCGATATTGAGTCGATGACCGTATTGAAGGATGCTGCTTCGAACGCCCTCTATGGTGCTCGTGGTGCTAATGGTGTGATTATGGTTACCACCAAGAATGCACGTGCCGGCGAGGCTGTTGTGAATGTTGATGCCAAGTGGGGTGTGAACTCGCGTGCTTTGCAGGAGTATGACCTCATTCAGAACCCGGGCGAGTACTACGAGACTCACTACAAGGCTCTCTTCAACTACTACAAGGGCAACAACTCGAAGAATCCTTATATGGATGCCGTTCTCGGTTTGACTGCAAATGGTACAGGTGGTTTGGGTTATAATGTTTATAACGTACCGGCAGGACAGTACCTCATTGGTACAAACGGCAAGTTGAATCCGGCAGCGACACTCGGTAACGTAATTTCGTACAAGGGCAAGGAGTATATGCTCTACCCTGACAACTGGATGGACGAGGCTTACCGCACATCGTTCCGCCAGGAGTACAACGTTAGCATCTCGGGTGCAACACAGCGTTCTAACTTCTACGCGTCGTTGGGTTACCTCGATAACACAGGTATTATCAAGAGTTCGGAGATGAACCGTTTGACTGCTCGTTTGAAGGCTGATTATCAGGCAAAGAAGTGGTTGAAGGTTGGTGTGAATATGGCATACACCCACTACCGTTGGAGCAATGGTAACGACAGCGAGGGTGAGAGCGGATCGACTGCAAACATCTTTGCTTTCGCATCGCAGATGGCTCCTATCTACCCTGTTTATCTTCGCGATGCACACGGCAACATTATGATTGACGAGCACGGCTACCAGATGTATGACTACGGTTCGGGTGGCAACGCAGGACACACCCGTCCTTTGCTCCCAGACTCGAATGCATTGCAGACCAGTTGGTTGAACAAGTCGTACAGCGAGGGTAACGCATTCCTCGTAAATGGTTTTGCCGATTTCTACCTCTATAAAGGTTTGAAACTCTCGATTAACGCTTCGACCAATATCGACGAGACCCGTATGACAAGTACCAGCAACCCATACTACGGACAGTTCGCATCGTCGGGCGGTTCGGTTGGTAAGGGCCACGGTCGCACTATGGCGTACAACGTGCAGCAGTTGCTCTCGTATAAGGAGACCTTTGCAAACTTCCACTCTATCGACTTGATGCTCGGTCACGAGTACTACAACAACAGAACGTACTACCTCAGTGCATACAAGACGATGTTGGCTTCGTACAACAACGATGAGTTGGCAGGAGCTGTAGTAGATGGCGCAAGTTCGAACTCTTATACAAGTGAGTACAACACCGAGGGTATCTTCTTCCGCGCAGGCTACGACTACAACAACAAAATTTTCGCAAGTGTTTCGTATCGTCGCGACGCATCTTCGCGCTTCCACCCAGACCACCGTTGGGGTAACTTCTGGTCTGTCGGCGCAGCGTGGTTGATCAACCGCGAGAGATGGTTCAACGCTCCGTTCGTAGATCTGTTGAAGGTTAAGGCTTCGTATGGTTCGCAGGGTAACGACGAGATTGGTGCATACCGTTACACCGATACTTATACCTACGCAAACAACGATGGTCAGGTTGCCGTACTCTTCAACTCGAAGGGTAACCCTAACATCACTTGGGAGACCAACGGTAACTTCAATGTTGGTGCGGAGTTCGGCTTCTGGCAGAATCGCCTCTATGGTAATATCGACTACTTCCACCGTAAGACTACCGATATGTTGTTCTACTTCTCGGTACCTTCGTCGCTCGGTTACAGCGGTTACTACTCTAACGTAGGTGATATGGTTAACCAAGGTGTCGAGGTTGAGTTGGGTGCAGACCTTATTCGTCGCAAGAACTTCAACTGGTCGTTCAACCTCAACCTTACTCACATCAAGAATAAGGTTACCTACCTTGCCGATGAGCATAAGACATATCCGCTCAATGGCTATAACGGATATTTGAGTGGTTCGTACTACATCGCCGAGGGTCTTCCTCTCTATACATTCTATATGCGTTCGTACGCAGGTGTGAATGAGAAGACCGGAGAGTCGCAGTGGTGGGTAGAGGAGAAGGATAAGTCTACCGGAAAGATTGTACGCAAGCCTACGACCGACTACAACAGCGCAACTCGTTACCTCACCGGTAATGCTATGCCTGATTTGTATGGAGGTTTCACAACATCGTTCGACTTCTACGGTGTAGATATTTCGGCAAACTTTACCTACCAGATTGGAGGTATGGTTTACGATAGCGGCTATGCAGGCTTTATGGCATCGCCGCAGGGTACCAGCGTGGGTGGTAACTATCACCGCGATATCCTCAATGCTTGGACACCGGAGAACACCAAATCGAACATTCCTCGTTTGCAGTACGGCGATGAGTATTCGGTAGCGATGTCTGACCGTTTCCTTATGGATGCTTCGTACTTGAACGTTCAGAATATCACTGTTGGTTACACACTTCCGCAGAACATTACTCGCAAGTTCCTCGTAAGCAAATTGCGTATCTATGTAGTATGCGACAATGTTGGTTACGTATCGCGTCGTAAGGGTCTCGACCCACGTCAGTCGTTCACCGGAGGAACCAACAATGCTATGTACTCTCCTATCCGTACTATTTCGGGAGGTATCAATGTTACATTCTAATGTTTGACGCAGAAAGGAGATTAAAATTATGAAGATGAAGAATATATATAAGTTTTTGGCAACGGTTCTCTGCGCAGCGGTAGTGGCTACCGGCTGTATTAAGGAGACCTTCCCTACCGATGGTGCTACACAGGACCAGATTTCGGAATCTAACACTGCGTTGGAGTCATTGGTTGGTGCTATTGCGGTAAATATGGCATATCCTTACTCGGCATTTGGTAGTGACGAGAATATGGGATTTGACTTTGGTTACCCTGGTTTGATGTGCGCATTGGACGCTTGTACAGGCGATGTTATCTGCACCGCAGGTGACGATGCTGCCGGTTACGACTGGTTCTGGTATTGGGAGCGTGGTACAATGTTGGGCCCAACTATGGCAATCTGCCCATTTGCTTGGAACACCTACTTCGCATTTATGAAGTCGTGTAACGACGTTATCGGCTTGGTTGATATGAACAATCCAAGCCTCTCTTCGAGCGAGAAACTTTCGCTCGGTTCGGCAAAGGCTATTCGAGCTTGCTTCTACCTCGATATGGCTCGCCAGTTCGAGGCGCTCGAAGTAACCGACGAGGCTGCTGCCGGTAAGTATGACATCTCGGAGGTTAAGGGCATGACAGTGCCTATCATCGACGAGACGACTACCGAGGAGAAGGCTCGCAACAACCCACGTGCAAAGCGTGATGATATGTTTAAGTTTATCCTCAAAGACTTGGACGATGCCGAGATGTTGCTCGATGGTCTTTCGGTTAAGAAAACCGTCCCTTCGAAGGCCGTTGTTTACGGTTTGAAGGCTCGTGCATACCTCTGGTTGGGACAGTTCGACCAAGGCACAAAGGTTCCTGTTGGCGAGGAGGCTTACAAATTGGCAGCAGAGTATGCTCGCAAGGCAATCACCGAGTCGGGTGCTACGATTATGACCGAGGGTGAGTGGTTGAACCCTACTTCGGGCTTCAACAAGGCTAACAACGCTTGGTTGTGGTACTTGCCACAGACCGCTGAGGGTATCACCAACTTGGTGAACTACATCGCTTGGCGTTCGAGCGAGGCTACTTGGGGCTATGGCGGTAAGTTCGTATTCGAGGGTGTTACCACCAAGTTCTACGAGCGTATGTCGGAGAGTGATTGGCGTCGTAAGGCGTTTGTAGGCGAGAGCCCAGCAGCTTGGTACAAGCAGCACGCTTCGCTCACAAACCTGACCGAGGAGCAGTTTATGGAGAAGGTTCCACCATACGCAAATATGAAGTTCCACCCTGCAAACGGCAACACCGTCAGCTACACTATCGGTAACGTTACCGATGTGCCATTGATGCGTGTTGAGGAGATGTATTTGATCGAGGCAGAGGCTATTGCACAGTACAACGAGGCAGAGGGTAAGCGTCTTATCGAGGAGTTTATGACCCACCGCGACCCTAAGTACTCGGCTAACAACAAGTCGAACCTCATCGACGAGATCATCTTCCAGAAGCGTGTTGAGTTGTGGGGCGAGGGTATCGTATTCTACGATTTCAAGCGTTTGAATATGGGTATTCAGAACGGATATACAGGCACAAATGTTCCTTCGGACAGCCGCGTAAACGTTTCGGGCCGTGCTCCTTGGTGGAACTTCTGTATTCCAGAGAGCGAGGTTAATCAGAACCTTGCACTCAAAGACAAGAACAACCCAAATCCTGACGGACTCATTAAGTTGTGGAAATAATAAATATAGAAAGGTATTAAGAGTATGAAAAATCTTAAAATGATATATTCGATGTTGGTTGTTGTGGTTACAAGCCTCTTTGTGGCTTGTACCGCCGACACAACATACACACCTGGCGAGGTGCCTGCGGGCCCACAGGTGAGTTTCTCGAACGATGTGAATGACAATCCGGAGTTTTTGGAGGTTGCAGGTGCAACGGACAATGTAAAGAAGGTTGTTCTTAACCGTATCGTAACCGACGAAGCTTTGGATGTGTACATCATCGCAGATGCCGGTGATAACGCAGCATTGTTCATCCTGCCCGATAAGGTAACTTTCGCAGCAGGCGAGAGCAAGGCTTACTATGAGATTACTGTTAATGATTACTCGCAGTTGGAGGAGAATAAGACCTACGAGGTTAGTTTGCTCCTCGCAGACGAGAAGCAGGGCACCCCTTACGGAGATGCTGCATTCACTGCAAAGATTAAACTCTTCCCTTGGTCGTTGATCAAGACCGACGATGGTGTTGAGGAGGGTAGGTTCCGTGGTGGCGATGTATTCTCGGCTCTCTTCGAGGGTGTTGCTATCGACGCTGAGATTGGCGTAAAGGTTTACGAGCACAACACCAACAAGGGCGTTTATATGGTTCAGAACCCTTGGTTGAAGTTGGCTGTACCTGCTCTTGGTCTCGAAAGTGAGGAGGCAGCCGTTATTTCGGGTGGCTTCAAGCACACCGTTACCGACCTCGTAATCAACTGTACAAACCCTGCAAAGTGCTACATCGAGAAGCAGAATATGGGCTTGTCTTATGGTAGTGCCGGCGACCTTATGATTGCTTCGGACTATCATCCTGAAACCAACCCAACCGGTCTTGCCGGAACTTATGAGGATGGCGTAATCGTATTCCCAGCCGAGGCTATCTTGGCAGGTGCTTCGAAGCACGAGGGTGGCGAGATGTTTGCAAGTAACTTCGAGGGTATGTTCCGTGTGGTATTCCCTGGCAAGGTTGCTATGGACTACAATGTTGCTGTTGATTACCTCGGTATGGAGGTATCGCCAGATATGAAGAATGTTATCGCCAAGTTCACCGTAAACTATGGCGGCGACGTAAATGGTCTTAAATACTACTTCGCAGAGGGTAACGTTGTGGCTAATCCACAGAGCGCAATCGAGGCACTCGTAAACGGCACTGCAACAGATATCCGCGAGGTGGAGGGCTTCACAAAGGGCGGTAAGACTATGAAGTTCAACACAACTATCGCAAACGGCGGTCTTTATACTATCGTTATTGCAGCGGTAAATGGCGTTGGCGAACTGGTTGCAAAGACAGCAGCCGTAGATTCGTTCTACTACTCCGGTCTTGGCGACACAGGCAGCCACCCTTGCGAAATCACTCTCGAAGTTGGCGACTACACTGCATACAACACCGATGACGAGAACGATGACACCGCAAACCACAACGCTATTGGTTACAACATCAAGGGTAAGAACATCAAGCAGCTCTATATTGGAGCTTTGACCACTACGGCTTTGACCGAGTACCTCGCAAAGGAGGGTAAGTCTTACGAGACACTTATCGTTGACCAGAAACTTGTTCCATTTACAGCAGAGGAGTTTGCAGAGCTTCACTCGGAGGCAGGTAAGAGCGGTGCGCTTTTGAACCTCGATGCCGAGAGCGACTACACCGTATTCGCAATCGTTACTAACGACTACGAGGAGAGCGATGTAGTAACCAAGACCCACAAGACAGGCGTTGCTCCTGTATATTCGGGTGAGTTCAAGGTTGGTAAGTACCTCTGGAAGTACGAGAAGAGCAAGACCAAGTACGAGACTATCGTAGATGTTCAGAGCCACCAGGGTAGCTCGACACGCTTCGTAGTATCGAACCTCGGTTACAACGATGGCTCGCAGTGGTTTGCTACTTACGATGCAGAGAAGGGTACTTTGACACTCGATGGTACTGTTAAGGGCCGCGAGAAGGAGGGTAACCTCTTCGGTAAGGAGTTTGGCATTGGCAAGTTCCTCGACAAGAACGGCAAGGAGGTTGAGTACAAGTACATCTACCTCTCGACATTGGAGTCGGGCAACAACTCGCCACTCGTATTCAACGTTGATAAGGATACAAAGGCTATCTGTGGTCAGCAGAACAAGTCGTTCTCTATTATGCTCTTCGATGTGAACACAAGCGCAACAATAGGAACGCACTGTAAGTTCGACAACAGCACAAGCACTACTATCGCTCCCTATGTAGAGGGCGCAACAGAGTAGTTCTCGCGCTATACAACACTGCAAGCCGACCTAAAAATTTTTAGTCGGCTTGTGGTGTCTAAATAACAACTTAACACTTATTATTTTATGTTTTCAGTTATAAAAAGATTCGGCTTAACCGCACTCGTAACATCAATGGTTGTCGGTTGCGTATCGTTTAACGAGGAGGATATCCCTGTTGGAGAGGTTCAAAACACCTCCGCAACAAAGATTATCAACTCGTCGCGCTCTGCCGAGGCTGGTAGCTTGCTGATTAAGTTCAACGAGCGTGCTGCCCTCGCATTCGAGAGCGCAAAGGCGAGCGCAGATGTAGTAACCCGTTCGGGCATCGAGCCATTAAACGCTGCACTACACGAAATTGGAGCAACCACCGTTGAGCGTCTTTTTCCGATAAATCCGAAGTTCGAGGAGCGCACCCGTAAAGCGGGCTTGCACCGCTGGTACGTAGTTCGTTTCGACAGTAGCGAGCAACTCGAAAAGGCGGCAAAGGCTTTGGCTGAGGTTGAGGAGGTAACAATCGTTCAATACAACTCTATTCTGTCGCAGCAGCCTTCGGCTGTTGTGCCTGCTGACATTGCCCCAACAACACGCCTTACTGTGGATAAGGTAAATGACCCTGGCTTTGCCGATCAGTGGCACTATTACAACACCGGCTCGGGCATTCACGAGAAGCAAGTTGCTGGTGCTGACGTAAATGTGAAGGAGGCTTGGAAATATACCACAGGCGATCCTTCGATTATCGTAGCGGTAATTGACGAGGGTGTCGATTACACTCACGAGGATTTGGCCGCGAATATGTGGGTAAATAAGGGCGAGATTCCGAACAACGGTAAGGACGACGACGGCAATGGCTACATTGACGATGTTTATGGCTACAACCACCAATCTGCCGACGGCAAAATCAGTTGGGCAGAGAAGGGCGATTCGGGCCACGGAACACACGTTGCAGGTACTATCGCTGCGGTAAACAATAATGGAACAGGCGTTTGCGGTATTGCAGGTGGCGACGGCTCGGGCAATGGCGTAAAGATTATGTCGTCGCAGTTGTTCAGCGGCAAAAGCAAAGGTAATGCCGAGGTTAGCGCACGTGCCTTCAAATATGCTGCCGACAATGGTGCTGTAATTGCGCAGTGTTCGTGGGGCTACGATGGTGGTACAATGACGAGCGACAAGGATTTCAAGTTGCGTGCAGGTGCCGAGTACGACGGTATTCTCTACTTCCAGAGCGTAAAGAATAGCGATGTCTTGGACGGAGGTTTGGTTATCTTCGCTGCCGGCAACGACTCGCTCTATATGTCGGGCTACCCTGCCGCTTACCGCGATTTTATCTCGGTGGCTTCGACCGCTTGCAACGGAATGCCTGCATACTACACCAACTACGGTCCGGGCACAAATATCTCGGCTCCGGGTGGCGATATGAAGAATCACGGCGACAAGGGTGGCGTACTCTCTACCCTTCCAAACGAGATTGCTCGTAGCGGCTACGGCTATATGCAGGGTACTTCGATGGCGTGTCCTCACGCTTCGGGTGTAGCGGCTCTCGGTTTGTCGTACGCCAAGAAGTTGGGCAAGAAGTTCTCGTTGGAGGAGTTTACAGCAATGTTCCTTCTCTCGACCAACAACATCGACAACACGATGAAGAACTATGTAGAGGAGAAATACTACGATGTTTATGCCGGCAAGATGGGCTCGGGAAGCATCGACGCATTGCGTATGATTATGAATGTGGAGGGCACTCCTTGCGTCAATCTTCCGAAGGGACAACTCGCAATGATTGACCTGCGCCCATACTTTGGCGACGGAACGCTCGATGTTACAATTATGAACAACACAACCGACTCCTCACTGATTATTTCTGACGAGGATAAGGAGCGCTTAGGCATCACGAATGGCCCACGTATCAACAACGGCAAGTTGATTATCACTTGCGAGAAGAGCGGACACGCCATAATCAACGTTTCGTGCGTTGTAGGTGGCAAAGAGGCCGGCTCGGACGACTCGATGGGTGGCCGTGTTACCACCAAGCGTTTGGCAATAATCGTGCGTGATGGCCACGCCACAAACGGAGGTTGGATGTAAAGAAGGAGGCAACGACTATGAAAATTTCAAAAATAGTTTTAGCAGTTTTGGCTATGTGCGCTATCGTAGCGTGCAATCCCGACAATGGCGATGGTGGTAACAGTGGTGGTAACACCGAAACTTGGAGCGACAGTGGCTCGCACGTGGGCGATTGGGCTTTGACCGAATGGAACGGCACAACCGACCTCTCGCTGGGTGTCTATTTGAGCCTCAACGAGGATAACACCTTTGTACTCTATCAACACTTTTCCGACGTGTTGTGGGAGAAGTACGAGGGTACTTACACCCTCTCGGGCAACACCCTTTCAGGTGTCTATTCCGATGGAGTGAAGTGGGCTGACTATACCATTAAATATAATAATGGCGAGAAGAAACAGATTAAACTCACCCGTAAGAGCGACGCGGAGGATGTAAGCATCTACACCGCAACCGATATCCCGGCCGAGGTTGTAGATAACGCTACCGCCCCTGCGGCAGTTCGTTCTACCGAGAGAAAACGCTTCTTGTAGGAGAGGCGTACATATACACAAGATAGGGGCGAGAAAACTCGCCCCTATCTTTGTCTAATATCCCACGCGTTTAGAACGGAAGGTCGTCCGCGTCATTCTGTGGAACAGACACAGGTTGTGGCACCGGAGTTGGAGCCACTTGCGGTGCAGGTTGTGGCTGCGGTGCGGCATAATCCGGCGAAGTGGCAGTCGTTGGCTGTGCATCGCTACGACGACCGAGCAACTTCATATCGGTTGCTACAATCTCGGTGGTGTAACGCTTCTGATTATCCTTATCGGTCCACTCACGAGTGCGCAACGAACCCTCTACGTATATCTGACTGCCCTTGTGAACATACTTATCCACTACGTCTGCCAAGCCTCGCCACAGCGTTACGGTGTGCCACTCGGTCAGCTCTTTTGTTTCGTTTGTCTGGCGGTCGGTATATCGCTCTGTTGTCGCCAAGCGCAGACGAGCAACCTTCACCCCCGACTCCAATGCTCGAACCTCGGGGTCAAGTCCGACATTTCCTACTAAAATAACCTTATTAATCATATTTTTTCTCTGTTATAACTCTCTAATCAACTCGGTAAAGAGGCGGGCCATACTCTCACCAGCCTTCTTGCCCTGCTTCTGAACATCCTCGTGGTCGCCCTTCTCGTCGCTCAATCCGCAATTTGTAACCACCGACACACCAAAGCAAGGAACTCCCATATGACGTGCTACGATAACCTCCGGCACAGTGGACATACCTACGGCATCGCCACCTATGGCCTTGAAGTAGCGATACTCTGCCTGTGTCTCGAAGGTAGGACCCGTAGTGCCTACATAGACACCATACTGCAACTTAATGTGCTCACGCTCGGCAATGGCTGTCGCCTTGTTGCGAATGGCGTGGCTGTAGCAGTCGTGCATATCGGGAAAGCGAGGTCCGAACTCCTCCATATTTGGTCCGATAAGCGGATTAGGCAGAAGGTTGATATGGTCGGTGATAATCATCAAATCGCCCACACAGAACGAGGTGTTGATACCTCCGGCAGCATTCGATACAAAGAGGTACTTTATGCCGAGCAACGCCATAACGCGTACCGGGAAGGTAACCTGCTTCATAGTGTAACCCTCGTAGTAGTGGAAGCGACCCTGCATTGCCACAACCTTACGACCTGCCACTGTACCGAAAATCAAACAACCCTTATGTCCCTCGACGGTCGAGACGGGCATCTCGGGGATATCCTTATACTCCAAACGGTACTCCACGTTGATGCTATCAACAAAGCCACCCAAACCTGTACCGAGAATTATACCAACCTCAGGATCGAAACTATTTGTAGCCTCCCGAATTGCCTGACAAGCCCTTAATATGCTTTTCATTGTCCCTGTTCTTTATATCGTTATCAATGTTGTCGAATAGCTCCATACGGCTATTGCCCACGAAGCACATCGTTATCTTTTCGTAGAATATCTTTGAGCGCAAGTCTGCCGTTACAGCCTCGCTATTAGCCAACTTCACAGCGTCCTTCTCGGTTGTCATAATCACCGCTCCTGGGTGTCTTTCGAGGAGGTGTATCATACGCTTCAAATCGCTCATACGATAGGAGTGATGATCCTCCAAATCCATCGTTGCAACGACCCTATATCGCTGTTTCAAATCGCGATTAAAGGCGTCGTTATCGCCGAGTCCTGACATTGCAATAACCGGTGCGCCCAATGTAACCGTAGACTTAACACCTGCAAAAACCGAGCAAGGCTCAGAGCGTTGCATACGAGAGAAGTATATCTCCTGCGAAGGCTTCTCAATCAACCACATACGCTTCTCGCGCATATCGATCGGCTTCATAGTCTCGGGACACTTCGTAACGATAAAGTAGTGAGCCCTATACAAAGATGAGATAGTGTCGCGCAACTGACCATAAGGGAGCAGGTGGTCGCGTTCAACAGGACGGTTGTAATCGACTATGATGATATTCACCAACGGATCGACGTAGCGGTGCTGGAAGCCGTCGTCCATAATAATCATATTGACCTCAGGGAACTCCTCCTGAATACGACGAACGGCAAATGCACGCTTCTCGCACACAACCACTCTCACATTCGGGAATTTGAGCTTTATCTGCAACGGCTCATCGCCCACCTCGCGATAGTTATCGGTGGTTT
Source organism: Alistipes sp. (assembly GCA_017520545.1). Classification (GTDB taxonomy): domain Bacteria; phylum Bacteroidota; class Bacteroidia; order Bacteroidales; family Rikenellaceae; genus Alistipes. Next base: position 22,597 of record JAFXFM010000004.1, read on the forward strand.
TGACCTCGCGATAACCCTTGGTTATACGTCCATAGCCACGCGATAGAACGGCAACGTGATAGGTTTCGGAGTAGTGTTCCACAAGCATCTCTACGGCAGGAGTTTTGCCCGTTCCACCAACTGTGATATTGCCTACGCAGATAATCGGAATATCGAACCTCTCACTGCGAAGAATGCCGATATCAAAGAGCAGGTGGCGCAACTTTATGGCTGCACCATAGAAAAATGACGCTATTTTGAGTAACACATCTCTCATAACACTCCTCCCTGCATATTATAATCCAACCAAAGATATAACAAATTATTAAATCTTCCAATTTTTTGGGTGATATTTTTCAATTATTTATGGATATTTGATGATTTCTGTGATTTTTTTTATAATTTTGCCAATATGAAAAAGTTTATCTACCCCCTAATCGCAGTTGTCGCTATACTGCCGTTGCTCACCTCTTGCGGATCGAAAGAGGAGAAGCAGCAACAAGAAGTTGAGCCTGTTATCGAAGAGGTTAAGGAGCCTACCATCGTCTTCGGCATCGTTGCCGACGACTACACCCTCGAGAATAAAGAGGTGAAGAGCGGAGAGTCGTGGAGCACCATTCTCGACGGCTATGGCATTGGCGTACGAAAGGTTTTGCGCCTCGAAACACTCGCAAAAGATATCTGTCCGCTCAACAAAATCAGAGCCGGTAACAAATACACAGCATTCACCCGTCAGGATTCAGTTGCGACACACCTTGACCACCTCGTATACGAGAAGGATCGAGTAAATTACGTAGTATTCTCGTTCTTGGGCGACTCGGTGGCCATTCGCGAAGGCAAGCACAATATCACTGTTCGCCGTACAAAGAGCACCGCTACCATCAAGTCGTCGCTATGGGGTGCAATTATGAGTGCAAAACTACCATACGCTCTTGCAGCCGAGATGGAGGATATATACGAGTGGACCATCGACTTCTTTGGTATTCAGGAGGGCGACACCTTCACCGTCATCTATGACGAGAAGTTCATCGACACAGTTTCGATTGGTATCGGTCGCATCTGGGGTGCAAAATTCACCCATCGCAAGAAGGATATCTACGCAATACCTTTCGCACAGAACGGCAAATTGCAGTATTGGGAGAAGGACGGTTCTTCACTTCGCAAGCAGCTCTTGAAGGCTCCGTTGAAATTCACCCGTATATCATCGGGCTACACTAACGCTCGACTCCACCCCGTACTCAGAGTCTATCGCCCTCACCACGGTATCGACTACGCTGCACCTGCCGGTACTCCGGTACGTTCAGTGGCCGACGGAGTTGTCATAAAGAAGGGCTACAGCGGTGGTGCGGGTCATATGGTGAAGATTAAGCACTCGGGCGACCTCGTTTCGGGATATCTCCATTTGAGCAAGTATGGCAAGGGCATTGAGAATGGCGCACGAGTATCACAGGGTCAGATTATCGGATACGTGGGCAGTACAGGTCGTTCGACAGGTCCACACCTCGACTTCCGTTTGTGGAGAGCAGGCAAGCCTATCAACCCTGCAAACGTAACGCAGAATCCGTCGGAGCCTATCAGCAAAAAGCAGCGTGATAAGTTCAACGCTATCAGGGATCGTGTAACCGCAGAGTTGGAGGGTGCCGTTCCCGATTCGGTAAAGGTTACAAACGCCGATCTCTTCTAATCAGAAAATGGTCGATAAGCGCATCGTTGATTTCATAAAGCGCCACCACGTTCTCACACTTGCCACCGTTTCGGGCAAGGGAGAGCCCTATTGTGCCGCCTGCTTCTACGCATACGACAAGGAGCGCAACCGCCTCGTCTTCACTTCGGACGACACGACTTGCCACGCCCAGCAGATGATGGAGAATGCAGCCGTAGCGTGCGGTATAACGCTCGAAACACGTGTCGTGGGTAAGGTTCAGGGTGCACAGATTTGCGGTATTGCCGGACGAGGCGACGAGAGCGACAAGAGAATTTACATCAAACGATTCCCCTACGCAGCAGTTGCTCCACTAAATATATGGGCAGTGGAGCCTACATTTATAAAATTGACCGATAATACGCTCGGTTTTGGTAAAAAGTTGATATGGAAGAGCCAAGAGTAGGTGTAATAATCGTTGCCGGAGGTAGCGGCAAACGTATGGGTGGAGCCCTCCCGAAGCAGTTCTCGTTGGTGGGTGGCGAGCCAATTTTGGCACGCACCATAAACGCCTTTCGCAAGGCACTACCCACCTCACGCATTGTCGTTGTTCTACCAGCTGAATACATCGAATTTTGGAAGAACTTTTCGGCTCGTTTCGATGTGGCAAAACACTCCATAGTCGAGGGTGGCAAGGAGCGTTTCCACTCCGTTCGAAATGGCATTGCAGCACTGAGCGATGCCGTAGATTTGATAGCCGTACAAGATGGTGTACGCCCATTTGCGTCGAAGGAGATGATTCTCCGAGCGGTGGCTTGTGCTGCCGAGAAAGGCTCGGCAATACCGGTAGTTAAAGCTGTCGATTCATACCGCACCATCGAGGGCGAGGAGTCGCGCATAACAGACCGCACACTGCTCCGCATTGTACAGACTCCACAGATATTCTCGGCACCTATTCTGCGTGCCGCCTACGACACCGATTTCCGTAGTGAATTTACCGACGACGCATCGGTTGTAGAGTACTCGGGAGAGTGCGTTTCGCTCTGCGAGGGGGAGTATACAAATATAAAAATCACAACCCCTACGGATATGGTTTTTGCCGAAGCGATTGTTTCAAATCTCGGCGAAAATAACAACAACGAAGAATAAAAAACTAAAAGTTTTCCGCTTTACGTTTTCAGATTTCCGTTTTTATTCGTATCTTTGAGAGATTGAAAAAACCTAAACACACTAAATACTTTTTAAATTATGGACATTAATTTGGTAAAAAAGGCATTTGCCGACCATTTCGAGGGCAAGTGCGGCGTTTATGCTTCGCCGGGTCGTATTAACCTTATCGGTGAGCACACCGACTACAATGGTGGTTTCGTATTTCCGGGTGCAGTAGATTGCGGAATCGTTGCTGCAATTCTCCCTAATGGTCTCGACAAGGTTCGTGCCTACTCTATCGATATGAACGAGTTGGCAGAGTTCGGTCTTAACGAGGAGGACGCTCCACAGCAGGGCTGGGCAAAGTATATTTTCGGTGTATGCCGCGAGATGGCAAAGTTGGGCGTTGAGGTTAAGGGCTTTGATTGCGCATTCGCAGGTGATGTACCTCTCGGAGCAGGTATGTCGTCGTCGGCAGCATTGGAGAGCACATTCGCTTATGCTATCAACGATATGTTTGCCGATAACAAAATCGACAAGTTCGCCTTGGCAAAGGTTGGTCAGATGACCGAGCACCACTACGTAGGTGTAAATTGCGGTATTATGGACCAGTTCGCATCGGTATTCGGCAAGAAGGGTAACCTTATGCGTCTCGACTGCCGTTCGATGGAGTTCGAGTACTTCCCATTCGACCCACAGGGTTACAAATTGTTGCTCGTGAACTCGGTTGTAAAGCACGAGTTGGTTGATTCGCCATACAACAAGCGTCGCGAGTCGTGCGAGCGCGTAGCAAAGGTTCTCGGTGTTGAGACTTTGCGCGATGCAGAGTTCGAGGATTTGGAGCGCGTAAAGGGTGAAATCTCGGAGGAGGACTACAAGCGTGCAAAGTATGTTATTGGCGAGAAGCAGCGCGTACTCGACGTTTGCGATGCGCTTATTAAGGGCGACTACGAGACCGTAGGTCAGCGTATGTACCAAACCCACTGGGGTATGTCGAAGGACTACGAGGTATCGTGCGAGGAGTTGGACTTCTTGGCTGAGTTGGCAGAGAAGTGCGGCGTAACAGGTTCGCGTATTATGGGTGGCGGCTTTGGCGGTTGTACCATCAACCTCGTTAAGGAGGAGTTGTACGACAACTTCGTTGCTACTGCAAAGAGGGAGTTCGCCGCAAAGTATGGCCACGAGCCAAAGATCTACGATGTAGTAATCTCGGACGGCGCACGTCGTTTGGAGTAACAGATACTACCAACAAGAGTAAGGGTTGCCCTGCGGGACAACCCTTATTTTATGCTCTAAAACTCATTGATTACTCCTCGAATACGCCCTTCGAGATGCCGTTGCGCATACGCATCAGCCACTTCGCCTTTTGAGGGCGGAAGGTCAATGCGTAGAATATGGCGAGCAACATAGTGTAACGACGCTTTGCATTCTCGTCGTCGAACAGCTCCTCTACGGTGTCGAACTTTTCGGCACGAAGACGCTTGCTGACACCTACACCATAAGATAACTTATCGAAATACTCGGGTGAAAGTTTATACTCGGCAATATGGTGATATGCTATGGCGTGCGGAGTGTAGAATACTCGTTCACCAAGGTCGCGAATACGCTTGAACAGATCATTCTCCTCACCTCCGAACAAATCGCTACCCTTGCGACCGAGGTTTGTATCGAAGTTACCATAAAGGCGGAAAACCTCACGATTGAACGCCATATTTCCACCCGTCGGGGTGATTTTGCTGCTCATTGTGATAATCTCATTGCCCAAGTCGAGCGGATTGGCGATCATCTTCTCGGTATAGTGCGACATCCACTTCGGACGAGCCGTGTCGTAGCACACCTTCAATGCACCTGCGCCAACAAATGCACCGTGGTTACGGAAGAGGTCGAGGTATGCCGATACGAAGCCCTCATTGATGGTTTCGTCGTCATCAATAAATACCAAAACCTGACCCTTCGACTCCACGATACCACGATTACGCGCGTAGGATAGACCCTGCTGCGGCTCATCTACCAAGCGGATATTCAGATCGGGGTTCTGCTTTGCAAATTCGGCGACACGCTCCGCCGTATCGTCGGTGGAGTTATTGTTCACAATCACGCACTCCCACACCTTTTTGTCGGCGTCCTGCTTGGCAACCGAGGCGAGTGTACGCATTAACGATTCAGCATTATCGTATGTTGATATAATAATTGACAATTCCATAGCACAAAGATAGTGTTTTTTTATCATATTATTCGCGACTTGGCTGAAATTATTTACAACACACACCCAAACCGAAGCGCTACCCTACTGCCGCCGTATCGCAAGCATTCGACAGAGGCGAGGAGCACTTGCGTCGAAACGATGCAGGAGTCTCTTTGTATCTTTGACGAAACAACTTTATAAAGTGCGAGATGTTGGCAAATGCACACTCCACGCCAATCTCCGATACGGTGCGCGAGGTCGATACAAGCATTATCTTCGCCCTATCGAGTCGTTGCTCCACAATCCAATGATGTGGTGAGGCGCGGAAAAGTCGCCTAAACTCCTTCTTGAACGAAGTGAGTGAACGATTTGTCAGTTCAGCCAATGTTTCGACAGATATATCATTGAAGATATTATCGTAGATAACACTTATAAACTGACCCGACTCGGTATCCGCCGAGCGCAATATCTTACGCCTGATGCAACCGTCCTCCTCGGATAGAAGAAGATATATCAGTTCATTCAACTTTATGCGCTGTCCTATATCGTTGTGAAGCAAGCCCGAACTGCGCAGCGACAGATCGATACTCACAAAGAAGTTGCGCAATGGTGCAGACGACGCCATATTCGCAAAGTTTCGCGACATACATCGTGTACAGGAGTGGTGCGAGGAGAAGGAGAGTCCGTAGTTGATATTCAACCCGAAGATAACCTGCTGTAAACACTGCGCCGAGAGATAGAACGTTATCTGCTCGAAACGACCATTCGCACCCACGATATTCTCCTCGTAGTGGAAACCTATGTCGAGAATAAACACACTACCCTCCTCTATGGAGTAGGAGTAGTCGTTGCAGTAGATGTACTTCGTACCTGAGAGTACATAGCCAATGGCTATTCGAGATAGCGAGAGGGAGCGTACTCCCGAATTTTCACGTTCCGTGATTTTTACAATGTCGGACATAGACGCCGGCGACAGAGAGTTGTTGGTTTTGCCATTCATAGTTAATTTATGTAAAAGTTGTAAATTTGTTGTAACTCGTCGTGCTGCGACTGTTGCGACACAAATGTATTCTATTGATAGCATTAAATTGGATTTTGCCGTCTTATCCCTGCAAAATTGCGCCTAAACGGGTCATAAATCGGCAAAGTGCCTCAATTTTTGCCCAAAAAGATGGGTGTTGTAAAATTCTTTTATTATATTTGCGTTACCAAGATTTGTTTGAATGAAAGAGATAGAAATTGACTCTCTTGACGGGTTGAAAGAGGTAGCCGAAGAGGTTATAAATGGGTTGAACGGACGCAATGTTGTTGCGTTTTGTGGTGCTATGGGCGCGGGTAAGACCACGCTTATAAGTGCCATTATGGAGTATCTCGGCTCACACGACACTGTAACGAGCCCCACCTTCGCACTCGTAAATCAGTATAATACGGCAAACGACGAAGCGGTCTACCACTTCGATTTCTACCGCATAAACCGCATCGAGGAGGTCTTCGATATGGGTTACGAAGAGTATTTCTATTCAGGAGATTTGTGTCTTATCGAGTGGCCCGAACTGATTGAGGAGCTACTACCGGAAGATGCTATGGTAGTGAGGATAGAGGTTCTCTCCCCTACCGAAAGAAGATTTACGATAGAGAACTGAGCGCATAAGGCGTGAGATGTGGTGCATCACAAAAGAAGAGTCCTCGGGATAGTACATAACGTACAGCCCGAGGATTTTTTGCTTTTAGCCACTACCTTTCATTACACTAACGCAATAACAATGATTATGGGCGAGGGAATTTTTTGACAAACAAGAAACCCGATGCGCAGCATACTTGTCGTATGTGAGCAATCGGGTTATCGATGAGCGACTCAAAAAGAGTCAATTAGAACTCTTTAATTTCTCGTCAGAAGACGCGAGGTGTGGTGCATCACAAAAGAAACACCTTCGGGATAGTACAAAACGTACAGCCCGAAGGTGTTTACTTTTAGGGATGTGCCGCAGATTGCGGCTTATCACAAGAAATTATTCTGCCTTGCCGTCAGAACCAAGCACATTCTTAATCTTGTGAATGTACTGCTTCTTCATATTCTCACGAGCAGGACCGAGGTACTTACGAGGGTCGAACTCTGCCGGTTTGGTAGCGAATACCTCGCGGATAGCTGCGGTCATTGCAAGACGTGAGTCAGAGTCGATGTTAATCTTGCAAACTGCGCTCTTCGCTGCCTTGCGGAGCTGCTCCTCAGGAATACCAACAGCAGCCTGCAATGCTCCACCATACTTGTTGATAGTCTCAACCTCCTCCTGTGGTACCGACGACGAGCCGTGAAGTACGATAGGGAAGCCAGGAAGCTCCTTCTCGATAGCTGCAAGAATGTCGAATGCCAATGGCGGTGGTACAAGGCGACCTGTCTGAGGGTCCTTAGTACACTGCTCCGGAGTGAACTTGTAAGCACCGTGCGAAGTACCAATCGAGATAGCCAACGAATCAACACCGGTCTTGGTTACGAAATCTACAACCTCCTCAGGCTTTGTGTAGTGGCTCTCCTCAGCCTCTACCTCGTCCTCAACACCTGCCAATACGCCGAGCTCACCCTCAACGGTTACGCCGTACTGGTGTGCATACTCTACAACCTTCTTTGTGAGAGCTACGTTCTCATCGTATGGAAGGTGCGAACCGTCGATCATAACCGACGAGAAGCCCATATCTACGCACGACTTGCAAGTCTCGAACGAATCACCGTGGTCGAGGTGAAGAACAATCTGTGGGTTAGCCCAACCGAGCTCCTTTGCATACTCAACAGCACCCTCTGCCATATAGCGGAGAAGAGTCTGGTTAGCATAGTTACGAGCACCCTTCGATACCTGAAGAATAACAGGCGACTTGGTCTCTGCCGAAGCCATAATAATTGCCTGCAACTGCTCCATGTTGTTGAAGTTGAACGCAGGGATAGCGTAGCCACCCTCAACTGCCTTTGCGAACATCTCCTTGGTGTTCACAAGTCCCAATTCCTTGTACGAAATCATAGTTGTTTTTGTTTTATATTTGTGAAATAAAGTTTGTTATCTGTTTAACAGCACAAAAGTACTATTTTTTTTTGAAAAATAGTCTAAAAAAGCAAATTATATACAAAGGTAGTAGCAATCAACAACGGCGCTACCCATTTCAGCAGAAATACCAACACCCCAAAGAGAGGCGCACGCAACGTTCCGTCGTTGGTGATTTCTCGCCTAAAAATTGCTCTATCGAGGTACCAGCCTGCAAAGATGCAGGTCAGCAAACCGCCGAGTGGCATCAGCACATTGGCGGTAAATCTATCGAAGAGGTCGAAGCACTCGTTCGACAACAGACACATTATCGACGCCACAACCGCAATAGCGGTAGAGACCAATGCACTCATACGTCGCGAGAGATTGTGGTGCTCTTGGAAGTACTCGGTTATAACCTCGTGGAATGTTATGGTTGAGGTGAGCGCTGCCAAGGCTATAAGTAGGAAGAATATAGCTGACCAGAACTGCGGCATCGACATACTTTTGAAGACAAATGGTAGCGTTTCGAATATAAGAGTCGGACCCTGCGAAGGCTCCAAGCCCTCAACGCTGAACACTGCCGGAAATATCACCATACCCGACAACACCGCCACAAGGAAGGTCATCATCGATGCCGACCACGCCGTAGTCGAGAGATTTGTCCCCTTTTTGAAATAGGAGGAGAAGGTTATCAGACAGCCCAAGCCTATCGAGAGCGAGAAGAATGCCTGACCTATGGCGCTGATGATAGTCTGCATTGTAAACGCCTTCTTGAAGTCGGGCATAAAGAAAAATTCGTAACCCTCACGCGCTCCGGGCATCATAGCCGAACGCACCGCAATAACGAGCAAAATAACGAAAAGTATAGGCATAACCAACTCTGCCGTGCGCTCCAATCCCTTACGCACACCTCGCGCCACTACGATATGCGTAGCAACAATAAAGAGCATTGTACAGAGCGGCTCCCTCCACGAACTTGTGAAGTTCTCGAAGATGGAGTGAAACTCCTCGCCCGAATAGAGTGTTCCGTCGATTGATGCCACAAAATAGTAGAGCGACCAACCCGCAACAATGTAGTAGAAACCCGAAATTAGCGTTGATACGATAATACTGTTATAGCCCAACGGCTTCCACCACTTCGAGAATTGCGCATAAGCCTTTACCGGACCTTTACGGGTGTAGGTACCTATAGCAAACTCCGACAGCATAACCGGAATACCGAGTATCAGCACGCAGAGAAAATAGAGCAGTACAAATGCTCCGCCACCATTTTCGCCCGCAATATATGGAAAACGCCAGATGCTACCCAAGCCTATCGCACTGCCTGCCGCAACCAATACCGCACCTATCTTGCTACCAAAAGAGTCATTATTACCCTGCTCTCCCATACAAACCTAACCTTTCACTCTCCTTGCAGAGAACTTTTGCTATCAGCTCTTGGCCATTAGCTAATTTTGACCTCTCAAAATCACACTTACTCTCGCCACCTTACCTCCGAGGGGAGGGGCGATTTTTGTTACCCTGCACTCCGTTTCGCAAATCTGCGGAAAGCGAAGATGCAGAGCATCTATGATATTCTTTGCTACGCGTTCTATGGTGCACTGTGTGCGTTGCATCTGCTCGCGCACAACCTCATAGACCGTCAGGTAATTCACCGCCTTCGTAACGTCGTCGTCCTCGGCAACAGTTCCCAGTTCTGTTGTTATGCGCAACGACACCTCGAAGTGGCTTCCCGTCTGCTGTTCCAACTCGTAGCAACCGTGAAAGGCTTGGAAATCCAAGCCTTCCAACTCTATTGTATATCTCTCGGCAACCACCTACTCAACAATTACGAGATAGTAATTCTTCTTTCCGCGCTGTACCAAGATGTACTTCTCGGCAATCAAATCCTCGGCAGTAACTACACGCTGAATATCCGTTACCTTCTCCTTGTTGAGCGACACGCCACCGCCCTGAATCATCTTGCGGCACTCGCCCTTCGATGGAAAAATCGACGACTTCTCGGCACAGAGGTCGATGAACGAGCAACCCAGCTCCTCTTTCGACACCTTAAACTGCGGCACACCGTCGAACACCTGCAACAAGGTCTGCTCATCGAGGCGATGCAGCGCCTCCGAGGTCGATTGTCCAAAGAGAATCTGCGAAGCCTCAACTGCCTTCTCGTACTCCTCGCGCGAGTGAATCATCGTGGTAATCTCCTCTGCCAAACGCTTCTGCAAGAGGCGCAAATGCGGAGCCTCGTCGTGCTCTGCAATCAGCCCCTCGATAGTCGCGCGGTCGAGCAAAGTAAATATCTTAATGTAACGCTTTGCATCGTCGTCGCTTACATTCAACCAGAACTGATAGAACTTATAAGGCGAAGTGTAGCGGGCATCGAGCCATACGTTACCACTCTCGGTCTTTCCAAACTTCGTACCATCGGCCTTGGTGATGAGTGGGCAGGTGATTGCAAACGCCTCAGCCTCCGAGCCGAGTTTACGACGAATAAGTTCGGTACCTGTGGTGATGTTACCCCATTGGTCCGCGCCACCCAACTGCAACTTACAGTTCATCGTCTGATAGAGGTGCAAGAAGTCGTATCCCTGCAACAACTGATATGTAAACTCGGTGAACGACATACCATCACCCTCGCCATTAAAGCGTTTCTTCACCGAATCCTTTGCCATCATATAGTTTACGGTGATGCTCTTGCCAATTTCACGTGCGAAGTCGAGGAACGAGAACTCCTTCATCCAGTCGTAGTTGTTCACCATAACGGCAGCATTCTCGGCGTCCGAGTCGAAGTCGATAAGGCGAGCCAGCTGAGCCTTGATAGCCTCCTGATTGTGGCGCAGAGCCTCCTCATTCAAGAGGTTACGCTCCTGCGACTTGCCCGATGGGTCGCCAATCATACCGGTAGCACCTCCAACCAGAGCTATTGGACGGTGTCCGCACATCTGCAAGTGTTTCAATATCATTACGCCAACCAAATGACCAATGTGCAACGAGTCTGCCGTAGGGTCAATACCAAGATAAGCGGTTGTCATCTCCTTTGCGAGTTGCTCCTCGGCTCCCGGCATAATCGTATGAATCATACCGCGCCATTGCAACTCCTCAACAAAATTCTTTCTTCCCATTTTTATATATTTTTTGTCTTATTTTTACACTGCTACTCAAAATCCATATCAAGCGCCTTCTGCATATAGGCGAGTTCGGGGGCTACCTTGCAAATATGTTCGATACGGTCTTCGAGTTTGATAGGTTTTAATTTGAAATCCATCTCCTTAATCTCGATGTGCATATCGAGCGAGCCCTTAACCCCTGCAACTTCGGCAATAGTGGTCAAAATATCGTATCGTTCGCCCAGAAGTTCATCGCGCAAACCCTCCGACGGCACTGCTAACTTCACCTCATTACCCTCAAATTCGATAGACTCGAATGCCGAGACATAACGAGGTCTATCCGAACACATTCGCGCTACAATCTGCTCTTTTGCACGACTCATCTTCTCCTCGCTGGCGGGGTCTATAACGATGTGGGCACTCTTTCCCTCCACATCAACCGGATTCGACACCTTATTGAGCAACGAGGTCAAAGAGTCGCCAAGCATCTTCGGTTTTGCCTCAGTTGCAGGCTTTGCTTCGACAGTCGGCTTCACTTCGACAGTCGGTGTAGGCTTTGCTACGACTGTCGGTGCAGGTGTAGCCTCGGCAGCCACCTTTGGCTCCGGTTGTTTCTCGACAGCCGACTCAGGTTTAACGGTCGGCACCTGCTCCGATATTGGTTGAGGAGTTGGCGCAGGTGCTACCGTAGATTGCTCTACCTTTTGTGTCATAACAGGCTGCGGAGCTATTGTAGCCTGCGGTTTTGGTGCGTTCAAATCGGGCAACGGATAGTTAGCCTCGATGGGAGCGGTCAGTTCATTGTTTTTTTTTTGACCGAGCGTCGAAATTTTCATCAACGTAAGTTCGACAAGGAGTCGTTGCGACGATGCCGTACGCAACTTCGAGTCTGCCTCAGTCAGGAGCGATATTGCTCCGAAGAGGAACGCCGGCTCGCAAACTGCCGCCTGCTGGCGATACTTTTCGAGCAACGAACCTGTATACTCTATCAACTTCACGGCAGGACCCTTCGCCACCAACAAGTCGCGGAAGTGCTGGTTCAAGCCGCCCATAAAAATCTGTCCCGAAAACCCCTTTGATAAGACCATATCATACTCCAACAGAGCATTCACATAGTCGCCACGAAGAAGCAAATCGGTGAAACGGAAGTATGTTTCGTAGTCGAGAACGTTCAATGTTGCCGCCACCGCGTGATACTCCAACTTTGTACCGCAGAACGACACCGCCTTATCGAACATCGACAACGCATCGCGCATACCGCCGTCCGCCTTTTGGGCGATAAGGTTGAGCGACTCATCGTCCGCCTCTACGCCCTCACTTTGGGCAATATATCGGAGATAGCCCACAGCATCCTCCACGCGGATACGGTTGAAGTCGTAAATTTGACAACGCGAGAGAATCGTTGGGATAATTTTATGTTTCTCGGTGGTTGCGAGGATGAATATAGCGTGCTGCGGTGGCTCCTCCAAGGTTTTCAGAAAGGCATTGAACGCCGCAGACGAAAGCATATGGACCTCATCGATAATGAAGACCGAGTATTGACCAATTTGCGGAAGCACTCGCACCTGCTCGATAAGGTTGCGGATATCCTCCACCGAGTTGTTCGACGCAGCGTCCAACTCGTGTATATTGAGTGAGCGATTCTCGTTGAACGAGCGACACGAATCGCACTCATCGCACGCTTCGGCACCTACCGGGTGCTGACAGTTAATCGCCTTGGCAAAGATACGAGCGCAGGTAGTCTTACCCACTCCACGAGGTCCGCAGAAGAGGTAGGCGTGCGCCAACTGACCACGCTCGATGGCATTCTTCAATGTCGAGGTGATATGATTCTGTCCCACCACACTTGCGAAGGTGGCAGGGCGATACTTTCGAGCAGATACTATAAACTTCTCCATAATCGGCACAAAGTTAATAAACTTTGTAGAACATTTGCCATTTTTCCGATAAAATGTCGCCTTCGCTCTCTTTTTTTTCTCTTGTCAGGCCCTACTGCCGAGTATAAATGCGGTAAATTTAGGGAAAAGGCGCTTCAACAAGTGAAATAGCCCAACTCCTAAAAGCACTATCACAGCAAAAGAGGCAAAATAGATGACGAAGTACTCCACGTTTGTTGTGGGCTTCAAGAACTTGACCGCTACCCTTTGCAACAGCGCCAACGGAATGTAGTGATAGACAAAGATAAAGAAGTAACTTTGACTCAACCAAGCAGGAACTGTCCAACCCTTCGCTTTAACTATGTGATAAGTGCCATACATCAAAAGTAACGAGCCAATAAGCAGAGCCGACTCGTAGAATAAGACGCCCACTCTGCCACGACGGAAAAATATCGCCGTAACAGCCAAAACAAACAGTACACCCGCTATCACTATCGCCGCAGGTCGAAACTTCGGAACCTTCACCTTATGCAGAGCAAACCACGCTCCCAACGAGAAGAAAAAGTAAAATTTAGGTTGCAGCCACACCACCTCCCTCTCAATCGACGGAACGAAAAGCCACAAAGCAAGCATTGTTACATTAAAAATCGCCCCTACAACTCTATTTTTCAGTAGCCAGAAGAGCAATGGCGAGAGCACAACCGCAACCATAAGATTGCGAACAAACCACAATGGAGCGTTTATCGGACTCATTGTGCCATCTACACGCCAAAATGCTTTAACCCAATCGAGTAGCGTATAGTCGCAGACTCTCGTATTATTACCCGAAAACAGTTCAGGTACAATGGTTTGTCCAACGAAAAAGAGCAGAATCACCACTCCATTCCAAAAGAGGTACGGAACGAGTATTGAGCCTACTCGGCGTTGCAACTTCTCGCCATACTGTCGCAACGTGAACGACTCGATATTTCGAAAAAACAGATAGCCCGATATAAGCAAATAGCAGGGAACTGCCACATTGGCAATAACTCTCGACAAGACAAACGAAGTATTGGCAAAGCAGGCAACCTCCGCATTGCCCATAACACTATCCATAAATGAGTGGCAAAGTACCACCAGCACTATCAGCGGAAAGCGCAAAAAGGAGAATATTGCCAACAGAGCGCTCTCTTCGTTCGATGTAATTCTGCAACTTTTCATACTGCAAAGTTACATTTTTCCGACAAAATGTCGCCTTTATGACACAATTTTTGACACGTATGTCATCAAAAACCGCCAAAACGACACCCCGAATCGGTTGGCAAAAGATTTGTTATGGCAAAAAACAGAATGAGAAGATAAAAACTAACAGATAGAAAACTATGAATAATCAGAATTACGAGGCTCTATCGCGGTATGCCATAGACCTCAACGAACAGGCGCAAAAGGGTAAGTTAGACCCTGTAATCGGTCGAGATGAGGAGATTCGACGAGTGTTGCAGATTCTCTCTCGACGCACCAAGAACAACCCCGTACTCGTGGGAGAGGCGGGTGTCGGAAAGACCGCTATTGTGGAGGGTATAGCCCACCGAATAATCGACGGTGATGTGCCCGAAAATCTCCGCTCGAAGCGCATATTCTCGCTCGATATGGGCGCACTGATTGCGGGTGCAAAGTATCAGGGAGAGTTCGAAGAGCGACTCAAAGCGGTAATAAACGAAGTTATCGAGAGCACGGGTGAGGTATTGCTCTTCATAGACGAAATTCACACGCTCGTAGGTGCTGGCAAGACAAGCGGCGCAATGGACGCAGCAAACATTCTCAAACCTGCACTTGCGCGTGGCGAACTCCGCACTATTGGCGCCACCACACTCGACGAATATCAGAAGTATTTCGAACAGGATAAGGCGCTCGAACGACGTTTTCAGAAGGTTATGGTCGATGAGCCTACACCCGAGGACTCTATCTCGATTTTGCGTGGTTTGAAGGAGCGCTATGAAAATCACCACAAGGTGAGAATTAAGGACGAAGCGATAGTTTCGGCAGTGGAGTTGTCGCACCGCTACATCACCTCGCGTTTCCTGCCCGACAAGGCTATTGATTTGGTCGATGAGGCAGCATCGCGTCTGCGTTTGGAGATGAACTCCGTACCCGAGGAGTTAGACTCGTTGGATCGCCGTATCCGTCAGCTCGAAATCGAGCGCGAAGCGATACGTCGCGAGGGCGACAAGAAGCGCATCGCCAACCTCGACAAGGAGATTGACGAGTTGAAGTCGAAATCCTCGTCAATGCGTGCCAAGTGGGAAAATGAGCGCGATCTTATCCGCAAAATTCAGCACGAGAAGGAGCGCATCGAACAGCTGAAAATCGAGGCGCAACAGGAGGAGCGCGTAGGTAATTACGGACGTGTAGCGGAGATTCGCTACGGCACTATCGTAGAGGCGGAGAAGCGCATCGCAGCACTCAACGAGGAGTTGAAAGAGAGCACCTCAGGAGGCTCTATGATTAAGGAGGAGGTTGATGCCGAGGATATTGCCGAGGTGGTATCGCGCTGGACGGGAATACCCGTGGCGAGGATGTTGGCGTCCGAGCGCGAAAAACTGCTCAATATGGAGGCTGCACTCCACGCCCGAGTGGTTGGTCAGGAGCAGGCAATAAGTGTCGTTTCTGATGCGGTACGTCGTGCGAGGGCAGGACTTTCGGACGCCCGCAAGCCTATCGGCTCGTTCATATTCCTTGGCTCTACGGGCGTTGGAAAGACCGAATTGGCGCGAGCATTGGCAGAGTTCCTGTTCAACGACGAGAATATGATGACCCGTATAGATATGAGCGAGTATCAGGAGCGACACGCCGTATCACGCTTGGTAGGAGCGCCTCCGGGATATGTCGGCTACGACGAGGGCGGACAGCTCACCGAGGCGGTGCGACGTAAACCATATTCGGTGGTTTTGCTCGACGAAATTGAGAAGGCCCACCCCGACGTATTCAATATACTGTTGCAGGTGCTGGACGATGGTCGTCTGACCGACAACAAGGGACGTACGGTCGATTTCCGCAACACCATAATCATTATGACCTCGAATATGGGAGCCTTCACTATTCAGGAGCGTTTCCTCAACGCAATGAGCAAAGATGGCGAGGTGTCGGAGGATATTGTCGAGCTGACTCGTAACGAGGTTATTGAGCAGTTGAAGCAACACCTGAAACCCGAATTTTTGAACCGCATCGACGAGATTGTTATGTTCGAGCCGTTGTCCGAGAAGGATATCTTGGAGATTGTCGATATACAGCTCGGCATCGTATATAAGATGTTGAAGCAGAGTGGCATCGAGTTGCGCGTAACCGACAAGGCAAGGGCGTGGATAGCCCACGTGGGCTACGATGCCGCATACGGAGCACGCCCTGTGAAACGAGTTATTCAGCGCGAGGTTATCAACGAGCTGTCGAAGCGCATCTTGGCAGGACGAATCGATAAGTCGCAACCGATTGTTATCGACTGCGAAGGCGAGAAATTGACCTTCAAGAATTAGACGAGAAAAAACCAATGGCTAATGGCCAAAATAAATAGAGGGGCGCGTGCCCCTCTATTTATTTTACCGCTACGGCATCTATCTCTACCTTCGCACCCATCGGTAGGGCTGCCACTTCGTAGCACATTCGGGCAGGTTTCTCGCCCTCGAAATACTCGGCATAGACCGCATTCATCGCCGCAAAATCCTTAATATCATCGAGCAAAACAGTTGTCTTTACGATATCCGAATAGTCCATTCCCGCCTCGTAAAGGATTGCACCAAGATTGTCGAGCGACTGGCGAGTCTGCTCCTCGATGGTTGCGGGCATTGTGCCCGTTGCAGGGTTGATTGGGAGCTGTCCCGAAACATAGAGCGTAGCCTCTACATCGACCGCTTTGCGAGCCTGCGAATAAGGGCCCACCGCCTTTGGCGCATTTTGCGCCGCAATAGTGATAATTTTTGTCATAATCGTATATTTTATAGAGTTTATAGTTTTCCGTTCGCAAGGTATTCGCCAACAATAAGTGCAGCGTCGTAAACATACTCGGCGCAAGGGCGTTTCTTGTAGTATTCGGCAGTGCGAGCCGATGGTGTAGGGTCATCTTTTGGTCGGTCCAGACCAAGCAGAGTGCGACACACTATCGCCCCATTCTTCTTGCGAAAGTTCTCGGCAAATTCCTGAACAAGAGCATAGTTAGCCTTTTTAGCCTCGGCATTATCCGCCGTAGAACAAGGCGACACAAAACTCGCCACAAATGCCATTCCGCTAACCGCTCCGCACACTTCGCGCAGACGTCCCATACCCCCGCCAAACGAGGCGGTTATCTTTGCCACCATCTCCTCGTCGAGCGAGGTGATGTCGGCATAAGCAAGAGCTACCGACTGGGCGCAATTATACCCCTTATTAAAATACTCCTTGGCACGTAACGCACGCTCCTCGGCACAAAATTTCACGCTATTCATATTTAAAATCCTTTTAATTTTCTTTCTCTGCTTGCAGGAAGGCAACAACCTTCTCGGCACGCGATTTACCTACAATTTCGGCTATCTCCTCGACCGTAGCGGCACGGAGTTTTGACAGAGTGCGAAAGTGGCGCAGAAGTGCCGTGATACTCTTCTCTCCTACACCCTCGATGTCCTCCAAGCCAGTCTGAATAAAGTTCTTGCTGCGACGGTTGCGGTGGTGGGTAATTCCGAAGCGGTGCGCCTCATCGCGAATATGGCAGATAACCTTCAACGGCTCGCCCGTGCGACTCAGATAGTACGGCATAGGGTCATTCGGATAGAAGACCTCCTCCAAACGCTTTGCCAAGCCCACGACAGGCACTCTGTCGGCGATGTTCAGCTCCTGCAACACGGCATAGGCGCTCGACAGCTGTCCTTTACCACCATCGACAACTATCAAATCGGGCAACTCTGCCCCCTCCTCCAACAGTCGGAAGTAGCGACGAGTGAGAATCTCACGCATCGAGGCAAAGTCGTCTGCCCCGACAACGGTCTTTATGTTGAAGTGGCGATACTCCTTGCGCGACGGCTTGCCATCGCGGAACACCACGCACGATGCTACGGGGTTGGTACCCTGCAAGTTGGAGTTATCGAAGCACTCGATATGGCGAGGTTCCTTCGCAAGTCGCAACTCTCGGCGCATTGCCTCCATAAGGCGGTCGGTGTGGCGTGCCGGATTGTGAATTTCGAGATTTTTCAACCGCTCCGCACGAGTGGTCTTTGCCGAGCGCAACGAGAACTCCAATAAATCGTGCTTCTCACCTCGTTTCGGCACGGTGAATTTAACCCCCTCGAACAACTCTTCGTGAGGCATCACCGACACCAAAACTTCGCGTGCCAACTCGCTCGCGATATTCTCCTTAATATGCTGAATACCAAGCGTCATAATATCTTGCTCGGTACTCTCAACTCCTACGGAAATAGTGGCAGTATGAACGGCTGTAATCGAGCCGTTTCGCACTCGCAAGAAGTTGCAATACGCCTCGTCGTCATCAACCAGCAACGAAAAGATATCCATATCGCCCATCTTCGCACTCACAATTACCGATCGTGAGGCATAACGTTCCAACGCATCCAAGCGAGCCTTATATCGTGCTGCAACCTCGAAGCGCAACTCCTCGGCAGCGCGCATCATCTCACCTTCGAGGTAACTCCTCACGGGTCGCAAATCACCCTTCAAAACCGAGGTGGCGATGTCGATATAGCCCTGATACTCCTCGCGACTACACTGCCCGATACAGGGAGCTTTGCAGTTGCCGAGATGAAACTGCAAGCAGGCGGTGTGTTTAGCCTTCGAGATACTCTCCTCGGTCATCTTTTGGCGGCAACTGCGCAGTGGCAATGCCTCTCGAATAAAGTCGAGAACTGCCCTTTGGGCAGATATTGAGCCGTAGGGTCCATAATAGTGCGAACCATCGCGCACAATTTGGCGGGTCGAAAGCACACGCGGAAACTCCTCCGCCGTAACCGCTATCCAAGGGTATGTTTTATCATCTTTCAGCAATATGTTGTAGCGCGGTTGCAGAGTTTTTATGAGGGAGTTTTCGAGCAATAGTGCATCGGTCTCGCTATCGACCACAATATGGCGCATCGAGGCGATTTGTCGCACCATAACACGCACCTTCGCCGAGTGGTCGCGATTCTCCACAAAGTAGGAGCGCACTCTGTTGCGCAGATGCTTCGCCTTGCCCACATATATAACCTCGCCTTTGCTATTCTCAAAGAGATAGCAACCTGCCGACATAGGTAGCAATGCGACCTGTTCTTTTAGTGATATTTTATCGTTTTCCGCCATATTACACACCAAAGATACAAATTTTTATGAAAAATGTAAGTATTTCAAAAAATTAAACTTAACTTTGTAACGTAGCAAGTATCAAGAAATCATAATTTTATCGTAAAACAATATGAAAAGAGTATTTATCGCACTATTCGCGTGCGCCGTTGTGCTGTTTACGGGGTGCATCGACCGCGAGTTCGACATTGCCGACACCTCGGGCGAGGTTACGGTTGGTGGCAAGGAGTTGCTCCTCCCATTGGGTGATATCGACAAAATCAAACTCGACAGCCTTTTGGGTAATAACCAAACTTTCACAACCGATGAAAATGGCATCTATCAAATCCAATTCTCGTCGTATGGCGACGACCCTACAAAATACGAAAAGGTGTCGATTGAGGGTATCTCCATACCAAACCTCACAAATCTGGCACCAGAGTTGGAGCCGATTGATTTCTCATTTGGCTCGCTCCCATCGTCGCTATTGTTTAGTGCGATAGAAAAGCCATTCCCTATCGACTACCCTACCACCATCGGCGACGTGATGGTAATCGCCCCTATCAACATCCAGCAAGAGCTCAATTTCTCGCTGCCAAGCCAAATTTCGGGACAGGGTACCATAGATGACCAAGCGTTAGCACTGCTCGAAGCGATGCAACTCAACACCATCAACTCAACAGGCGAGGACGAAGTTGTGTTCCAAGCGAAGTTGCAAATTTTGGAGCAGTTGGAAAAAGTAGATTGGGTTGAGTTTGGTTGCAAAGACCACCCTTACGGTGCACCATTCAACCTCAAAATCAACCTCAACGGTATAAGCGATGTGATTGGCGGTGGTACACTCAAACTCAACATCAATTTCCCCGAGGGCTACTACCTTCGCGACGAGAATGGCACAGACTTCCCTGTTGCCACACACAACATTTTCTCGAAAGAGATTACACTCGCAGCTAAGCAGGAGGAGGTTGATGTGCTTGTCTATCTGCATAAAATTGATTACAGCGACCACACCTTCACAAACGGAGTGCTGGATATTGACGACCACATCAAGTATTCGTACGAACTCTCGGCACAGCTCGACAAGGGCAATTTCAACACCAACTCTAAGCCTCAACTCACGATGCAGGCCGCTCCCGAGTATAAGGACGTAGAGGTGCGCATCAATCACTTCGAGTTGCCAAAACAGGAGTACGTCTTGACCCATACGTTCAATGGTATTCCAAGCGGCATCGACATCAAAAAAATTGCTTTCACACAGAACAGCAACCTCACCGTCTCGGTTAAGGGATTGGAGTGGTGCGTAGTGAAGGATAATATCACGGACGAAAACATCTCGCCAAAGATTGAGATCGATATGCCACGCTCTATGCGCTTCCGCGAGCATCCACTGCTCGACGAGACGACCAATGTGCTGTTGGCATCGACCACCGAACTTTCGCAGGGTATTACTCTCTCGCTCGAATATCTCGATTGCGAAAATACGACCGGTTTGAAGCAGGAGGACGGTCAGTTGATTATCAACGAGAAGATTACTGCCGCCATACATATGGAGAGTCTCGACGGACACGCCGTACTTGTATCGTCTATCGCACCTCCTGCAAATTGGGAGGTTACAATGGGTATTGCCGAGTCGAAATTGGAACTCGACGCCGCAAATTCGGTTGTAACGTGGGGCGAGGATAAATCGTTCGACTTCAATTTGAAAGACAATATCCCATATATCGCACAGACCGTATCAATTCCTGAGATGATTGCCGATATCGAGCGCATCGAGATTGGCAAGGCTAACAGCAACGACCCTGTATCGATGAACTTCAAGTTGGACGTAGGCAACACATTCCCTGTGAACGAACTCGACATCGACGTAGCGGTAAACCTCGGTAAGTTGCTCCACCCTACACAGAAGATGATTGACGAGGGTCTTATTAAGCAAAACGAAAATGGCGACTATATTCTCGCCATCAAGGAGTCGTGGCAACCGAAGTCGGCACCGCTGGTAAAGAACTTGGAGTTCGATGCTTTGCATAACCTTCCTGATATCGTTGATGGCAAGGTTTCAATCAACCAATCGTTCCCTGTTACTGGTAGCGTAAAAATTAAGAGTGGCGAGAATATCGACCTCTCATCAACCTCCGATGCCAAGGTCAATATCGATTTCGAAATTGACGATATCGAAATTCGCTCGTTTACGGGCAAGGTCGATTTATCGGTTAAACCTGAAAGTATGTTTGTGGAGTTGGGACTCGGCGAACTCGAAGGTCTTAATATAAGTTCGCTCAATATAAACCCAATACTCACACTCCGCCTCAAAGATAATCCGACAGGCGTAGGATTGAACGCAAATGTATCGGTCAAGACATTCGACAAAGATGGCAATAAGCTTGCAACTATCGATATTCCTACAATCACTATTGCAGGTAACGGAGGCTCAACCATCGTCCTCTCGACACCTTACAATGCGCCGAAATTCGAGGGCAAGGATGTAAACTTTATTGCAGTAGAGGATCTTTCGCAACTCTTAAAGAGTCTGCCGCACAAAATCGCGGTGGATATGGAGGTTACCTCGAACAAGGACGAGAATATAACCATAGACCTCATAAAGGCGGCCGAGGGCTACGACATCGAGTACCAATATGATGTACTGATACCATTTGAGTTCAACGACGATATCAACCTTGGTTACGAAATTACGATTGCCGATTTGAACGAGACATTCGTTACACTTGCAGACAACGCTTCGGGCATTAAGGTCAACGACGTTGGTTTAGTAGCAGAGTTGGGCACTACCATTCCGCTCAACATCGTTGTATCGGCTTGGTTGGTTAATGCAAATGGCACAACCGACGACATCACCGCCCGCCTCAATATCAGCGAGTGCCTTATCAAGGGATACAACAAGGAGGTCGATGGCGAGAAGAAGGTTTCGAACCTCGAAATTGGTTTCGACCTTGGTGATGAAGGTTTCGAGGGGTTGCGGGCAGCTGATGGCGTACGCCTTAAATTCTCAATTTACGATACAGGTGCCGACTCGGCGGCTCTCTCGAAGGATCAGTTCATCGAGGGTAAGTTGAAGTTGCGTGTACGCGACGGATTGACCGTCGATTTGTTTGATTTTTTAAACTTAAAGGGTGAGGACGAGTAAGTTATGAAGCATTTTAATAAGATAGTTTTGATTATTGCGGCGGCAGTGTGTGGTGTAATCACCGCCTCGGCACAGATGCGTACCGCCTACTTTATGGAGGGCTCATACTTCCGTACAGATATGAATGCTGCGTTGGCACCAACTCGCGGATATGTTAAAATTCCGGTAGCCGGTGGTATTGGCGTCGATTTCGGCAACAACTACCTCTCGGTTAATAACCTCTTGTATAAGCGCAACGACGGCATCTATACCTTTATGCACCATAGTGTATCGGCAGATGAGTTCCTTGGCAAATTAGGTAACAAGGGAAAGATAAGTGCCAACCTCAACACCTCGTTAATTGGATTTGGTGCACACACGAAGAAGTTCTTTTGGAGTTTTGGGTTGAATCTCCGCTCCAACACCGAACTTACACTCTCGAAAGATATGTTCGTGGCGCTGAAGAACCTCTCGAATGGTTACTACAACTTGGGAGATACCCACCTCTCCAATCGTGAGTATATCGAGGGTGCCATAGGTTTTGCCATTCCTCTGAAAGAGTTTATGACCTTCGGTTTCCGCGTTAAGGGTTTGGTTGGTCTTGCCGACCTATCGATGAAGATGGACCAGATGTATCTCGACGTTAATGAAAACAGCGTAAAGGCGGAGCTGCTGGGCAACATTCGTGGCAACTGCCCCGTATTTAAGCCTAACTACGTTGTAGGCGACCCATTCTCGGTGGAGGGCATTATGCAGCAGGATATATTGGGTGCGTTGAAGGGCATTAAGAGTTACGGCTTCGGCTTGGACCTCGGTTTCGAGTTCCGCTTCCTGAACGACCAACTCAAAGTTTCGGTTGCAGCAAACGATATAGGCTTTATCAAGTGGTACGGACATTCGACCGTCAATGCCCAAGGAAATGCAAATTTCACCTACAATGGTTTCAACCTCTCTACCGGCGATGCGGATCTTGCCTATGGTTTCGAGGCTAAGATGACGGAGCCACAGGGCGAATACTTCACTCGCTTAACCTGTTCGTTGAATGCCGGCATAGAGTACAACATTCTGAATAATTGGATTGCATTCGGTCTGCTTTCGCATACACAGTTCTGCCAGAACTTCACCCGTACCGAACTCACTGCATCGGCAAACTTCCGCATTATGCATTGGCTCTCGACCTCGATCAGCCACACCTTCCTCAACGGAAATCAACCGGGAGTACTTGGCTGGGCGTTGAACTTCCACCCTGCCGGATTCAACCTCTTTATCGGTGCCGACTTTATCGACACCCGCTTTGCGGTGTATAACACGGCAAACAAGAGTATTCCTATTCCGAAGATGATGACCTCGGCAAACGTCTATGTTGGCTTGGGCATCAACCTCGGCAAGGCGAAGTATATGCCTGCAATTCAGGGCAAGAAGCTGACCTACAAGCAGTACAAATTGAAGAAAGAGGCTGAAAAGAAGGCGGCCGAGCAGAAGGCAGCCGAGCAGCAACCTGCCGCAGCAAAAGTCGAGATTTAGCGATGGACCAGCCCAAAATTGAGCGCGTACTGCGTCTGATGAAGATGATGACGAGTGGCAACCGCTACACCGTAGAGGAGTTGGCGGAGCGACTCGACACCTCGTATCGCTCAATATACCGCTACATCGACACCTTCAAGGAGGTGGGATTTGTGGTACACAAGGAGGAGGGCGGAGTCTATCGACTCGGCAAGGAGAGCAGATATTTTAAGGATATCTCGCAACTCATACACTTCACGGACGAGGAGGCGCACATCGTAAATCAGCTTATAGGAGGTTTGGACGACACGAATATGTTGAAGCAGAATTTGCGTCGCAAGCTCTCCTCGGTCTACAACTGCACCTCGCTGGCGAACAGTATTGTCAAGGGTAAAAATGCCGAAAATGTAAATCGTATAATCGAGGCTATCGAGGAGCATCGCCAAGTGGTTCTGCACGACTACTCATCGTCGCATACAGGCTCAAAACGTGATAGAGAGGTGGAGCCTATTGCCTTTACGACAAACTATGTGCAGATTTGGTGCTACGACCTATCGGACGGCAAGACAAAGTTGTTTAATACGGCACGTATCGGCGATGTCGAGGTGCGAGATACAGAGTGGCAGCACGAGGCGGAGCATCGCTGCGGATATATCGACATTTTCCGTAATATGGGTTTCGAGCAGATGCGCGTACAACTGCGACTCGGAGTTATGGCGCACAACCTTCTAATTGAGGAGTATCCGCTGGCAGAACGCGATTTGACGCAGATTGACAACACGCATTGGCTGCTCGACACTATGGTGTGCAACTATGCCGGAGTTGGACGCTTTGTGATGGGATTGATCGAAGATATAGAGATTGTCGATTCCCCCGACTTTATCGGCTACCTCCGCAAGAAACTGAAAATTTTGGAGGAACGATTCTAACGACAAAAAATCGCTTATAAGTGAGCAGATTTTGTGCGAAGCTAGGCGACAAATCCGCAGCATAGTTGGCCTATGTGAGGACTTTGGTGTCCGACGATTCGTGCAAAAAGAGCCAATCAGAACGCTTTTACTTCACGTTCTGCAACTCCACCAGCTTGGCATACACCCCACCTTTGGCTATAAGATCCTCGTGCTTGCCCTCCTCGACAATGTTGCCATCATCAATTACGAAGATGCGGTCGGCATTCATAATGGTAGAGAGGCGATGTGCGATAACAACTGAGGTTCGACCCTTTAACAATTTGGTGAGAGCATCTTGCACAAGTTTCTCGCTCTCGGTATCGAGAGCAGAAGTCGCCTCATCAAGGATAAGAAATTCCGGATTTTTAAGCACAGCGCGAGCAATGCTCAATCGCTGACGCTGACCTCCCGATAGTTTTGCACCACGATCGCCTATATTGGTATCGTAACCCTCCGGGCTCTCCACAATAAAGTTGTGGGCATTTGCAACCTTGCACGCCTCGATAATCTCCTCGTCGGTAGCGTCGCGACGGCCGAGTGCGATGTTATTCTTTATGGTATCGTTGAACAGCACCGTCTCCTGCGACACAAGACTCATTGCCGAGCGCAACGAATCTTGCTTGAAGTCGCGAATAGAGACTCCATCGAAGAGGATATCTCCGCCATTAGTGTCATAGAAGCGTTCCATCAACTCGCTCAAAGTAGATTTTCCTCCACCCGAAGGGCCCACCAAAGCGATTGTTTCGCCCTTGCGCACCTCGAACGATACGCCGTGGATAACCTCGCGTGAATCGTCGTACGAGAAGCGTACATCACGGAACTCTATCTTCTCCTTAACACCCTCGAAATCCTTGGCGTCGGGGGCATCATTTATCTCATTCCGGGCATCGAGCACCGCAAATACACGTTCACCTGCGGCAACACCCTGATTGATATTTGCAAATTGGTCGATAAAGGCTCGAACAGGTCGGGTAATCTGCGAGAAGGCGGCGATAAAGGCTATAAAGCCTGCTGCACTCAACGAGCCATTCATCACAAGTGAGCCTCCGAATATCAAAATTACAGCCACAGCCGTAATGCCGAGAAATTCACTCATAGGCGATGCCAGCTGTTGGCGACGTGCCATCCAGAGCAGAGTATCAGCAAGGGTTTTATTTAAGGAGTGGAACTTCTCCTTAATATATTCGGTTGCGGTGTAGGTCTTTACGATTTTGATACCTCCGAGCGACTCATCAAGCACACTCACCAATTCGCCCATACACTGCTGGCTCTTGCTTGCCGGACGACGCAACTTCTTCACGATATTACCAATAATAAAGCCCACCAAAGGCAAGAACAACACCGAGAAGAGTGCCAACTCCCACGAGATACTCAACATCAGCACAAGGTAGCCTATGATAAGGAACGGCTCACGGAAAGCGACCTGCAAGGTGTTGGTAATACAGTACTGC
Organism: Alistipes sp.; assembly: GCA_017520545.1. Lineage (GTDB taxonomy): Bacteria > Bacteroidota > Bacteroidia > Bacteroidales > Rikenellaceae > Alistipes. Next base: position 48,839 of record JAFXFM010000004.1, read on the forward strand.
ACAACCATAACGTCAGAGGTTATACGCGATATGATATCACCTTTGCGCTGTCCGCTGAAATAGCCTACATCCTTACCTATAACGCAGTCGAACATCACGTTACGCATACGCTGCACGGTGGCGACACGCATACACTCGACCGTATAACCGCCCAAATAGCGAAAGAGGTTCGAGAAGAAGTTCATAATGATAAGCAGCACAGCCAACATCGCAAGCACGTTGGTAATTCTCCACTCCGTGCCGAAGATATGGGTATAGAAGTAGTTGAGCCACTGATTAAGAACCTCGCCCTTAAACGAAAGTGCCGGCATTTGGTATACCGGCTGAAATTTGTAGCCCTCCGAGAACATTGCGTTCAGGATAGGCATAATCATCGCATAGTTGAACGTATTGAACAGAGCGTGCAGTGCCGAGCAGAAGAAGTATGGCACCGCATATTTGCTTATCGGCTTTGCAAAACCGAGCAATCGTAGGTAAGTTTTTAACATTGTTCCTGCTTTTTATACTAAGCCCTCCTCGTGGTATTTCTCCACCGAGTCAATATAGTGTTGAATGGTCTCCTCCATCGAAACAAACGACTTGCCACCGGCGGCGTTCTTATGACCTCCGCCGTTGAAGTATCTGCGTGCGAAGGTATCTACGTCGATATCTCCGCGTGAGCGTAACGACACTCGAATAAAGCCCTGCTGAGCAGTGAACATTGCCGACATCTTCATCTTCTTTATCGTAAGCGGATAGTTTACGAAGCCCTCGTTATCGCCCTGCTGGAACCAGAAGCGACGCATCTCCTCCTCGGTCAAGGACATATACGCCACACGACCACCGAGCAGGGTCTTCATCTTGCGATTTATGACATAGCCGAACAATCGGGCACGACCTTCGGTGAAGGAGTTATAGACGTTATTGTAAATCTGCGGAATATCTATTCCGGTAGCCGACAACGCCGCCACTGCCTCGAACAACTCAGGTGTGAGATTCGAGAAGGCGAAGTTGCCTGTATCGGTCATAATGCCGACGTAGAGTTGCGTTGCGATAGTCTCGGTTAGAGCCTCTTTACCATAGAGAGCCACAATAATAGTGTACATCAAAAATGCTGTACTCGAATACTCGGGGTACGAGAACACCACATCGAATCCCTCGGCAGGGAAGAGGTGATGGTCGATAAGCACCCGTTTTGCCGTAGTGTTCTTTGCAACCACCTCGCCCAACGCATCTGCACGAGTGAGGGCGTTCATATCGGCACAAACGATAACGTCCGACTCGTCGAGAGCCTTCTCGGTGCGATGTTCCTCGTCGTTACGATAGATTATTATGTTCTCGGAATTTGGTATCCAACGCAGATAGTATGGATAGTTGTTCGGCAACGTGCAGGTTACTTTATGGCCACGAGCCGTCAGCACATCTGCCAATGCAAGCGATGAACCAATAGCATCGCCATCGGGGTTTGTATGCCCTACAATAACGATATTTTTTGGCTCTGCGAGGATATTTCGGAGCTCCTCAACTCTCTTTACATCAATACTCATCGGTGCAAAGATACAAAAAAAACGTAAAGCGGAAAACGTAAAGCGGAAAACTTTTAGTTTTCAGTTATCAACCATTCATTTTTTGCTCTTCGTTTGAAAATACTTGCAGTAGGCTGTAATACCACAGTTTTCGCACTTCGGCTTGCGGGCAAGGCAGGTGTAGCGACCGTGCAGAATAAGCCAATGGTGCGCAATAGGAAGAAGGTGCGAAGGGATATATTTTTCGAGTTGCAACTCGGTGGCACGAGGAGTTTTCGCACCCACCGACAAACCGATACGTGCCGAGACACGAAATACGTGTGTATCGACCGGCATAACCTCCTTATTCCAAACGACTGCACCCACAACATTTGCCGTTTTGCGACCTACACCCGGTAGGCGCATCATCTGCTCAATATCGCTCGGTACCTCGCCGCCAAACTCCGCCACCAACATTCGCGCCATAGCCGCCAAGTTCTTCGCCTTGTTATTGGGATACGAAATGCTGCGGATATATTCGTAAATCTCCTCTGCCGAGGCTTTTGCCATATCGTAAGGCGTAGGGTACGCCTCGAAGAGTGCCGGCGTAGTGAGGTTTACCCTCTTGTCGGTACATTGCGCCGACAAAATCACCGCCACCAGCAGTTGGTAGGGATTTTCGTAGTTCAACTCACTCTCCGCCACAGGCATAGCCCTCTCGAAGTACTCAATCACAGCCTTATATCGCTCCTCTCTTCTCATACTCATTTATTTTTCGCCAAACGAAACAATTTCTTTACAAACAGACCATATGAAACAACATTGCACACGCCCAATTTATCATCTTTAACCTCTCGCCACCAACGCTTTACAAAGTCGCCCACCGAGCCGATATGCGAATATACCCACAGTGCCGTATTCATTCGCTCACGCAGCAGGTGGCGACGTTGGCGAGAGTGGTTGTAACGCTCATCAAGCCACAACTTTATATTCGACGATGAGTCGCAGAAGGCGAGTCGTTTTGCAAGGCTTGTGCTATGGCTTACGCTATCGGGAAACACCCGATGCACCGCCGTCGCTTTGCCGATATATGCCACCTCGGAGTGGGCTGCCACATAGAGCCACATTGGTAGATCTTCGGTTAGCCATTCGGGGTGATTTTCGGGCTTTTCGGTAGCATAATAGCCCAAAATCAACTCACGGCTCGCGAGCGTTGTGCAGTTTTCAACGCACCAATCGTGCAACATTGCATCGAGCGAGGTGTGTCCCTCTCCTATCGGGAAACAACCTACAAGTTCGCCCTCCTCGTTGCGTCGCTCAGCAAGCGTATAGCACAAACCGATATTGCGATTTTGCTCCATTAGTGCCACCTGCTCCACCAAGCGATGCGTGTCGCACCAATAGTCGTCGCCATCGCAGAAGGCGATATATTTACCCTTTGCGGCCTCAACACAACGACGATAATTGTTGCGCCAGCCGACATTTTCGACAGAGGCTATAAGGTGTATTCTGCCAGGGCATTGTTCAGCGTACCGCTTACAAATGGCGAGTGTATTATCGCTGCTGCAATCTTCGCCCACGATAATCTCCACACCAAAGTCGCACTCCTGCGAGAGTATCGCATCGAGTGCCTCCGCCAAATATGGCTCGTGGTTGAAAGTGGTAACGATGACCGAAACGAGTGGCTCCATAGCGACTATAATTTTGTCAATTTCGCCAACTTCGAGAGCAGAGTTTTCTCCTCGCCCGATGCGAAACGAACTACGAGTTTATGGTCGGTAGCAAGTGGCTCGATGCGAATAACCTCTCCCTTGCCGAAGCGAGGGTGCTCGACGCGTTCGCCCACCGAATAGGCACACGGCTCCGAAATGACCTGCCCAACGGTAGAAGTTGCCATACGGCGCATACCCGAAACATCGCGCTGCGGAGTCGGTTGTGGTCGAGAAACAATCTCTCGATTAAAAAAGTTTGCCGTTTTCCGTTTTTCGTTATCCGTTTTTTGCTGGTATCTGACATCGAAGCGGCGGCGCAAAGCGTCGATAGCCGACTCCTCCTTGCCCCCTCCGACAACCTTTACACTACCCTGCTCGCCACGAGGTTTGCGCAGATTGAAGTCGCACTCAACATACTGCTCGTCAATCTCCGAGAGGAAACGGCTCGGCTTCGAGAACTCCATATTTCCCCACTTGAAGCGCATATCCACACACGAGAGTGTAGCCAACGACTTGGCACGCGTCAAAGCGACATAGAACAGTCGTCGCTCCTCCTCGATACCCTCAACTGTTTCGAGCGCACGTTGCGAAGGGAAGAGATTCTCCTCGCAACCCACTACGTATATATATTCGTACTCCAAACCCTTTGCCGAATGGACGGTCATAAGGGTTACTCGCTCCTCCTGCTCCTCGTTTTTGTCGCTATCCATATCGGTTAGCAACATCAGACTCTGCAACCACTCCTCGATGGTGGCTCGCTCGAACTCCTCGCGCTCGCCGTTGCGAACCTCCGCCTCGACCTGCTCGTGAAACATCTGCATCGAATTGACAACCTCCTCCAAGTTGCCCACTGCCGACTGTGCCTCGGGGGTATTCTGCTCACGATAGAATGGCAACAAGCCACTTCGCACCGCAACCTCCATACCGAAGTCATACAGCCCCTTATGCTCACGCTCCAACGACAACGAACGAATCAACTGCACAAACTCGGTAACCTTGCGTACAATAGCCCTCTCGACCGAGTCGGCAGGTGTGCGCTCAACCATCGTATCAACCGCCTCCCACATCGACGTCTGCTGCTCCTGTGCTATCGTTGCAATACGATCAACCGTCGTGTCGCCAATACCTCGCGCCGGAGTGTTTATGATACGCTTGAAGGCCTCATCGTCGCGAGGATTTATGATAAGGCGGATATACGAGAGCATATCCTTAACCTCCTTATGGTCGTAGAATGAACTACCCTTGTAGATGATGTACGGGATACCTCGCTGACGCAACGCATTCTCCAACGCCTGCGATTGGTTGTTTGTGCGGTAGAGAATAGCCACATCGTCCCAACTCTTCCCACTTTCACGCACCCTGTCGCGCAGATCCATTACCACCAAATCCGCCTCTTCGCGGTCGGTGTACGCCTTGAAGATACGAATCTTCTCGCCACTCTCACCCTCCGAGAAACAGCGTTTTTTCAGTCGGCGCGAGTTGTGGTCGATAACCGAGTTTGCAGCATCGACAATGGTCTGCGTCGAGCGATAGTTCTGCTCCAACTTAAAGACCTTCGCCTGCGGATAATCGCGCTGAAAGGAGAGGATATTTTCAATCTTTGCACCTCGGAACGAGTAGATGCTCTGTGCATCATCGCCCACCACACAGATACGCGAGTGGTGCTGCGCCAAACGTCGCACAATGATATATTGAGCATTGTTGGTGTCCTGATACTCATCGACCAACACATATTGAAATCGCTCCTGATAGCGTGCCAACACCTCGGGGTGATCACGAAACAGGAAATTTGTCTGCAACAACAAATCATCGAAGTCCATCGCTCCGTTTGCCTTGCAACGACGGCAATACTCCGCATAGAGAGCACCAAATTCGGGGATTTGCATTCTCCTATCCTCGGTGGCAAAGATCGAATTCTGAATATATGCTCCCGGCGTTATAAGATTGTTCTTCGCCATCGAAATACGCGATGCGATAACGTTAGGCTTGTACTTATCGTCGCTCAAACCACGCTCCTTGATGATGGTTTTGAGGAGATTTTTCGAGTCGGTAGGCTCGTAGATGGTGTACTCCTTCGGATAGCCCAGTACCTCGGCATTCTCGCGTAAAATTCGGGAGAATACGGAGTGAAAAGTACCCATACATATATAGCGGCTATTCGCACCAACCATCTTCTCGATACGCTCACGCATCTCGTTGGCTGCCTTGTTGGTAAATGTAAGCGCCATAATCGAGTGCGGAGCGACACCCTGTGCCAACATATAGGCGATACGGGTGGTCAGCACACGGGTTTTGCCCGAACCCGCACCGGCAATAATCAGCGACGGCTCGTTATACGCCTCAACAGCAGCACGTTGTGCAGGATTAAGCCCCTTTAATATCTCTTCATTCGTCATAGTGGCTACAAAGATAATAAAAAACGGAAAACGTAAAGCGGAAAACGGAAAACTTTTAGTTTTTCAGTTTTCGCTTGAAGTGTGAAAACGGAACTGACGCCAAACCGAGAGCAGAGGGTGCTTGCACACTCTGCCGAGGTGCGAAGGAAGAAAAGCCTGCAACGCAGGATTAAAGCGGAAAACGGAAAACTTTTAGTTTAGATAGTAGATAGTAGTTGAAATAATTTTGCATTCTCAATTCCCCTAACGACTCTAACGACCCTATAAAAAGTTAATGGCTAAAAGCCTACATTTGCACTTTTCGAAATAAACTGCTACTTTTGTCGAAAATAACGAAACTATGGATATTGCACAGCAAAAACGTAAGGAGAATATCGCCGAGTATATCTTGTATCTGTGGCAGTTGGAGGACCTATTACGAGCGTTGCAGTTCTCGCCCGAGGCGATATATTCGACACTCGTAAAGCCCCGCAACCTCGATACACAGCAGGGGCAGATGCTCTTGGCGTGGTATATGGATATTGCCAATCTGCTCACGCAAGAGGGCAAGGAGAAGTCGGGACACCTCGACCACACACTGCATCTTATCTCGGATCTGCACGACCTCCATCTGCGACTGATGCAGCAGCAGGACGTAGCAGAGTTGTATCGCCAACGATACACCGTACTGACGCAATATCTCCCAACGTTGCGTTCGCGCCTCGGCAAGGAGAGCGATATGAGCGATACGGAGTTGTGCTTCCGCGCACTCTATGCCGCTATGCTCTACCGTATAAAGGGCGAGGGTGAGAAGGCTGTGGCAGATACCATCGAGGTTATCTCACCATTTGTAGCACTGCTCACCGACTACTTCCATAAGGTTGAAAAGGGAGAAATTGACCTATTCAAAGAGTAGGCTGATTCTTACGGCAAATCCGCGACATAGTACGCCTATGTGAGGAGTTTGACAACCGAAGATTCGTGCAAAATTTGCCGAGAAGAACAAAAAAATAAAAATCAGAGATTATCGAGAAAATTTTGTGCGAAACAAGGCGACAAATCCGCAGCATAGTACGCCTATGTGAGGAGTTTGGCGACCGAAGATTCGTGCAAAATTTGCCGAGAAGAATGATTTTTACCAAAAAAGTTTTGTAAAAAAGAAAAAAGGTTATACCTTTGCACCTCGCATAGGGGAATTATGCGCTTAATTTTGAGAGTAAAACAATAAAAACGATACAACTATGGCAATGAAAAGAACTTACCAGCCATCGCGCCGCAAGCGTATCAACAAGCACGGTTTCCGCGCTCGTATGGCTACAGCAAATGGTCGCAAGGTGTTGGCTGCTCGTCGCGCAAAGGGCCGCAAGAAGTTGACGGTTTCGGACGAGGCAACTTTCAAGTACAATTAATCAGCAATCAAGTGTGATTAAAATATAAAGGACTGCGAAATGCAGTCCTTTATATTTTTGGGGGTACCTATATACGAGATTGCCAACAAGGGACAAAATTCTCTTTTGAGTTATTTTTTGGTTATTTAAAAAATAATTACTACATTTGTTGCATAATTATCCAACCACACTAATCCCTCACAATTATGGAGCAGCAGAACTACGAAGAACGGATTGCTCAAATGAGCGACTACGAGTACGCCAGAGCTTATTTTACATTACATAAGTATTTGCCTAAATACCGAAAAATCTTCATACAATCACTTGAACAGAGGCAAGAATTCGCCAAAATCCTAAAAATTGTAAAGAAGCAAAAGGATTTATCATTAAACGAAAAGATTCAATTGGCTGTAGATGCATACGAGAATGGGCTACCTGAGGAGAAATACGACTTTACAAAAGTTCCTGTTATCTACGATTACGTACCACCACACAACAATGCGGGAGATACCCCTACGCAGCAAAACTATGAAGAGCAGATTGATAAAATGAGCGACCACGAGTATGCCAGAGTATATTTCAAGTTAGACGAATATGTGCCTGAATTTCAGGAATTATTTCAGAAATCGTTAAAACGAAGGCCGATATATTCCAAGATACTCAGAACCATCGATAATCAAAAAGATCTCATCACAGACGAGAAAATTCGGTTAGCGTCGTATGCATATGAACACGGACTACCAGAAGAGTATTACACCTATGTAGAATCGACACCTGCTTATGATAATACGTCATTATCTTCCTATACAGATGATACCAGAACTCTTCGGCAACAAAAGTCAAAAGATCTACACTCATTCAATGGATGTGGCACCACTCACTTAGGAAAATATAATAAAAATGGGGACGAGTACGACACCGTATGTTGGTTTGTCTTGCTAGATATTCCTATAATACCATATGAAGCATATCGTATAAAGGTTATCGAAGAGTCGAAAAATAATATAAAATTTTGGATCTTACACCCTGTTAAGATGAAAAAGGAATGGATCACCACAGAATACCTAAAAGGATTTATAAAGCTTGTAGTGATAATTATAATAGTTCTGACACTCTATACTATCAAATTTATGTAAGAAGATGTGATTCAACAAAAAATAGAGCGCAAATGCGCTCTATTTTTTGTTACCCTATCGGATTAAAATCCTCTTTACCTACTCCGCAGACCGGGCATACCCAATCTTCGGGAATATCCTCGAACGCTGTACCAGGCGCAATGCCACTATCCGGATCGCCAACAGCAGGATCGTAAACCCAAGCACAAACTGTGCACACATACTTTTTCATAATCGTCTATTTTTAAAAATTACTACTCCAATGCGATAGTTCTCGAACCGAGCAAGCCTCCGTCCATATACAACTCCACTCTGTATGTTCCAGGAACAAAATCCTTGCCACCCGAACCACGATAGAAGATTGTTACACCGAGAGCCTCGTTCTGGTAATCGACCTCACGCGATGCCGAGTAAGCCTTGCTCTTGCCGTTGAGTGCAAAGCTACCACCACCTGCCGACAAGAGATAGCCGTCAGGACCGTAGATGCAGAGATATACGCGACGATTTCCCGGCTGAGCCAACTCGTTCTCGCCAATTGTAAAGCTTACGAGAAGAGCCGTCGCATTCTTAACGCGCGAAACTGTACGTTGTCTATTATTCTGAGCAGTAAGGCTGATGCCTCGGGCTTTAAGTACCGAGCCCACTCTAACCTTATTTTGCAACTCCTTCTCGCGCTCCTCAGCCTTGTCGGCACGAAGTCGAGCCGTCGAAACCTCCTTGCGCAGAGATGTATTCTCGCCCGAGAGTTTCTTGTTGATATTGTTAAGTGAATCGATCTGACGTAAGTAGCTCTTCATCACAGCACGCAGAGTGCCAACCTCCTTCTGATACTTTTTGATAGTGCGATAGTTGAGGCGACGCTCCTTTTTAAGTTGCGCGATAATCGAATCGCCCTTTGCGAGTTCCGCCGAAATAGAGTCATTCTTGATACCCAAAGCATCGTACTCCTGACGCAAGGACGCAAAGTTGCTGGCGATGGTATCGCGCTCAATCTCCAAAGCGGCGTGCTCCTGCTCCATAACAGCCATTGCAGCCTGCTGCTGGCGATTAAGGTTGAAGTACAACACCGAAACTCCCGCCAAAATAATAACCAACAAGATAACCACTACTCTGTAACCAAGCAGAGCCTTTTTGCTTGCACCGTCATTGTAGTCGTCCTGCTCAAAATCGTCCTCCGGCAAGTAGAGGTTATCATCTTCTTTCTCCTGATTAACATTCTCCTCAGGAGTGTAATCGTTCTTATTCTCTTCCATAATGGTAAATTATTTTGCGCAAATATAACACTTTTTTTGTTATTCGTAACTCACTATCAGCCTTTTTCATTCAAGTTTGGAGCTCAACGGATAACGCAACCCCTCGTATCGGCGAATATAGGCGCGAATCTCGCCCACACGCACGGGTGATGCGAGCATTAGCGGAATTTTGTTTTCGTCGTTGGATATCCAGATAAAAAACTCCGTTCCATCCGTAAACGAAAACTCCTCCGACGAACCTATCGTACAGGCAAACTTCATAGTATCGAACATACCCAGCTTCGGCACCTTCAACTTTTCACGTCCGATATATCGGTAGTTGAGGGTTCTGATTGTATCCTCCAACACCATATCCAAATATCGCTTCTCGCCCTCGCGGAACGACTTCAAGTCGATAGAGCGAAGGTTGAAATAGAGCGACACGGCGTCCATACTGTTCGGCGTAAGCTTCATACTCTTTTGCTTTGGCGCATTTTGCTTCTTTTGCGACCACGTATGCACCTTCATTGCCACCCAATCGTAGATATATCGGCTGCGGAAGGTATAGTCGTCCTCCTTCAAGTCGCTCTCGAAAAGCAGCGTGCGCAGGGAGCTCTTATCCACCCATATATTATAGGTATCGTCCATATCGAAGAACCAACGGAAGAATGGCAACGTGCGACCATTTCCCACTACGCGATAAACCTCCTTGCCATTCAGAGTATCGACAGTCGTAGAAACCGACACTTCACCTGCCTCGGTATTTGGCACCAACTTGGCACGATAGGCGGCACGATAGTACAACTTCTCGCCGGGATAAAAGCGTTGCGCCGAAACACTCAACACCCCGACAACAAGCAATAGTGCAAATATCGAACCTTTTAAAAATCTGATCATACTTTATTAACGGGCGTCCACCGCCACATATTATGATATCTCCGAAAAATCGGTCTTATACTTTGGTGTATAGCGGTCGCGCAACTCGCGCAGTGCAACGTGGTCGGGGTGCGAGAGCGACGCATCGATACCCAACAACGTAATGGCCAACTCCTGAGCTACCTGCAAAATCTGATTGTCGTAGGTTGGGTTGGCAATCTTCAAATCGAACGCCTCGCCACTCTGCATTGTGCCGTTGATATCGCCTGCGCCACGCAGTTTGAGATCCAACTCCGCCAACTCAAATCCATCAGTTGTCTGACACATAGCCTCTAAACGTTTGCTCGACTCCTTCGACAACTTCTCGTCCGACATCAGCACACAATAGGACTGCTCCGAGCCTCGACCTACGCGACCTCTCAACTGATGCAACTGCGCCAAGCCAAATCGCTCCGCCGACTCGATAACTATAACCGTAGCGTTCGGAACATCGACACCCACCTCAATAACCGACGTGGCAACCAAAATATCTGCCCGCCCGCTTTTGAACTCCTCCATAGCCTCCTGCTTCAAGTCGGGTTTCATCTTGCCGTGGCACACCGCAACTCGATATTTAGGCAGCGGGAAATCGCGCACAATGGCGTCGAAACCCTCCTGCAACGAGAGGTAATCCATCTTCTCAGACTCCTGAATAAGCGGATAAACCACATATATCTGGCGTCCTCGCTCAATCTGCTGACGCATAAAGTTCTGCAACACAAGTCGTCCCGACTCATAGTAGTGATAGGTCTTTATCGGCTGGCGTCCGGGTGGCAAACCCTTAATGGTCGAAACATCGAGGTCGCCATACAGAGTCATAGCCAACGTTCGCGGAATTGGCGTAGCCGTCATCACAAGTATATGCGGAGGTTGCGAATTTTTCGTCCATAATCGGGCTCGCTGCTCCACGCCGAAACGGTGTTGCTCGTCGATAATCACAAGTCCGAGGTTCGAGAACTGCACTCTATCCTCAATCAAGGCGTGCGTTCCAACCAATATATCCACCTCGCCCGCCTCCAAAGCCGCCAGAATCTCTCTGCGCTCCTTCGTCTTTGTCGTACCCGTCAAAATAGCGATACGCACAGGAACCCCCTCACACATCTTCGACATCGAGGCGTAGTGTTGGCGTGCCAAAATTTCGGTCGGCACCATCATACACGATTGAAAGCCGTTATCGCCTGCAAGCAACATTGACAACAGAGCAACCACGGTCTTTCCGCTACCTACGTCGCCCTGCAAAAGACGATTCATCTGAATGCCCGAAACGGTATCCTTGCGAATATCGCGCACCGCCTGCTTTTGGCCCTCGGTAAGCGAGAATGGGAGCTTCGTATGATAGAAGGTATTGAACTTGTCGCCCACCTTCGGGAACATAAATCCATTTCGACGTCCCGTGCGCTCCGAGCGACGAGCCTGAATGTTCAACTGAATACCGAACAACTCGTCGAATTTCAGTCGATACTGCGCCTGTCGCAACTTCTCGGGCGACTGCGGAAAGTGAATATTGTAGAGCGCCTCCTCTATCGACATCAGACCATATTTGCGCACAATATATTCGGGCATATACTCCTGAATATGGTTGCGCACAACACCCCACAACGAGCAGACTATATTGTAAAGTCCCTTTCCGCCAAGCGTGGTCGAGAGTTTTTCGGTTGTGGAGTAGATGCCCTGCAAACCACTCTCCACCTTGCGGGCAAGAGCCTTTTCGACAATCTCGATTTCGGGGTGAATCATCGAGAACTCGCCACGGAAGAAGGACGGGCGACCAAATACGATATATTCGCGATTGGGCTCAATTATTTTATCAATCCACTTTATGCCGCGAAACCAAACCAGCTCCACGCGTCCCGTGTCGTCGGCACAATAGACCGAAAATCGCTGCTTGCGCCCCTCGCCGGCAAACGATTTACCCACGACGCGAACGCGCAGTTGGATATAGGCTGAGGAGTTATCCTCGGTTACTTCGCGCACTTTGTAGGTACGCGAACGGTCTATATAGCGGAATGGGAAGTGGTAGAGCATATCGCGCATAGTAACGATACCAAGCTCCTTTTCGAGCAACTTGGCACGCACCTCGCCTACACCCTGCACAAACTTTATCGAATTATCGAGCATACTTCCCATAGTGCAAAGATAAGAAAATTCAAAATGTAGAATGCAAAATGCAGAATTATTTTTTATCTTTGTGGTATGAATTTGAGCAAATACATACGCAGACAAAGTTGCGAGGTTAAAATTGGAGCGACCGTAATTGGTGGCAACCGCCCGATTGCGGTGCAGTCGATGACAAATACCGCCACGGCAGACGTGGAGGCGAGTGTGGCGCAGATTGAGCGCATAGCCGATGCCGGTGCGCCCATTGTACGACTTACGGCACAGGGTAAGCGCGAGGGCGAGGCGTTGCGCGATATCGTAGCGCAAGTGCGCAGGGACAACTACCCTACCGCCATTGTTGCCGACATTCACTTCGTGCCCGAAATAGCATCAATCGCCGCCGAATCGGTCGATAAGGTGCGCATCAACCCCGGCAACTACCGCACCAGCGGTGGCGAGTTGGAGGCTCTTATCGAGAAGTGCCGCAAGCGCGGTGTTGCATTGCGCATAGGCGTAAATCACGGCTCGCTGGCAAAGCATATTGTAGACCGCCTCGGCGACACCCCTGCCGGAATGGTTGAGTCGGCAATGGAGTTTTTGCGTATTTGCGTCAAGGAGAATTTCGACCAAGTGGTCGTGTCGATGAAGTCAAGCAACACTCGTGTTATGGTCCACGCCTACCGACTTTTGGTCGAGGCGATGGAGCGTGAGGGTATGACGTTTCCGATTCATCTCGGCGTTACCGAGGCGGGTAACGGTATTGAGGGCAGAATAAAGAGTGCCGTAGGCATTGGCGCACTCTTGGCTGACGGCGTGGGCGACACCATTCGTGTTTCGCTGACCGAAGCGCCCGAAAACGAAGTTCCCGTAGCGAAGATGCTGGTCGAGCATTTCCAAAATCGAGAGGGCGAATTTGTGGTTTTGCACCCGGAACGTTACTCCCCTACCGAGTATCGTCGTCGCACCTCGGCACCAATTATTGCACATAGCGAAATCACCGACAACTATACAGTTATAGAGGCCACAAGTGGCAATCCTACTGCCGAGTGGCGTGCTGCAATTCTCAATCGCGAGGACGATTTGCCCGTTGTTATTCGTCGCCACTACGAGGGCTCTGCCGAAGATGTTGCCGTATACGCTGCTGCCGATATGGGACAGCTTATACTCGACGGCTTGGCTGACGGCGTATGGATTGATGCACCGCAGATTGCGGAGGAGGAGTTGCACGAGGTGGAGTTGATGATTTTGCAAGCTTCGCGTGCAAGATTTTCGCAGACAGAGTATATCGCTTGCCCATCGTGTGGCCGCACACTATATAATATAGAGCAGGCATTGACGGATATCAAGGCACGCACCTCGCACCTGAAAGGTTTGAAAATTGGCGTTATGGGCTGCATTGTAAATGGTCCGGGCGAGATGGCTGATGCAGATTACGGCTATGTCGGCGCAGGTGCAGGCCGCATTTCGCTCTACAAGGGCAAGGAGTGCATCGAGCGCAATATCCCACAGGAGGAGGCCCTCGAAAGGCTTATTGAACTCATCAAGGCCAACGGCGATTGGAAAGAGAGATAATGTAGAATGCAAAATGCAAAATGCAAAATGCAGAATTATCAATTTTTAATTTTTAATTCTTAATTTTTAATTTTGCCAATGGCTAACGGCAAAGAGAGTATGGTAGTGCTTCCATTGACATATTGGGGCTCGGTGGAGCATTTTGCCCACCTGCGACAAGGGGGCGAAAAGGCGGTTATCGACCTTGGCGAGAACTATGTGAAACGTTCGGAGCGCAACCGCACCGAGATTGTTACGCCGACGGGCGGAATGGTTCTGTCGGTGCCGCTCGTGAAGGCAAATCGTCCTCGAACACCTATGTGCGATATGCGCATCGACAACTCCAAACGTTGGCAACACCAACACTGGGTAGCAATTCTCTCCGCCTATCGTTCGTCGCCCTACTTCGACTACATAGCCGACCGCATTGCCCCGATTTACGAGCGCGAGTGGTCATTTTTGACCGACCTCAACCGCGAAATTCTACAAGCCGAATTCGACATCTTGGGCATAGAGCCAAAACACCAATTCTCGGAGCGTTACATCGAGCCGAGCGAGGCAACCATCGACCTACGCAACAAAAAAAGAGAGAGCCATTTTGGCTCTCCCCAATACTTTCAGCTGTTTATGGACCGCACACCCTTTGTCGAGAACGCCTCGATGCTCGACCTGCTGATGTGCGAAGGTCGCCAGGCTATTGCACTCTTAGATAGTTGCCAATTGTGAGCACCATCTCGTCCGCCTTATCGCCAACCGACGCCTTCACCACATTTACACCTTTCAACGTAAGTGTATCGGTGCGATATATCGTACCGCCAACGCTCTGACACCCCACAGCTTCGCCATTTACGGTTACCGTAGGTAGTCCCAACGACGAATATATGGTCAGCACCTGACGCTCCTCGGTGCGGATATCTCGATGTTTGTCGGTGATATGCAAGGTAGGCTTGCGATGATTCCACTGCGACTTATAGAGGTAGAAGAGATTTTTACGACTCTTGTGGTCGCCCGCCACAACGCCCGAATTGCGTACACCGTGTTGGTAGCGAGTCGAGCCCATATCGAACATCGAGTTGAGCCAAACACCCCAAAACAGCCCCTCATCAACCAAGCGTGTATACCCCTCGTGAAACTTCTGCTGTTGGGCACTTGCGGCAACAGCATTATAGACGTCTGTATCGGAGCCATAGCGCACCTTATTGCTGCTCTCGCCATAGCAAATCGCCTGACGTAGATGATTCCAATTCGTACGTAGCGCACCCTGCCAAAGGTCCAAATCGGAGGTGTCGCCACTCTCCCAACCCACAGCCTGCTGCCAAACAATCAGGTCGGTAATAAAGTTGATATCGCCATCTTGGTTACTCATAGCCACCGTAGGGCGCGATGCGTCGAGTTTCTTGGTCGTTGTATTGAGTTTGCGGATATAATTCATCTGCTGTTTGGCGTTGCCTCGCAACATCGAGAACACACCCCACATCGCCACCGAAGGGTGGTTGATATTCTGCAACACAATCTCACGCATCTGCTGCAATCCATTCTCCTCGAAGTGTGATGTCGAGTAGTACGGGATATCACTCAAAAATGGAGCACGAGCAAACGGAAAATCCACCCACGCCACCATACCGAGGCGGTCGCACTCGTTGTAGAAGTGTTGCGCGTGAGGTCCTGTTACCGAGCGTACAGCATTAGCGCCCATCTCACGAATTATCGCGAGGTCCGACTCGATATCGCGCTTCGAAAGTGCATTTCCCTGCTGCATACGGTCGTGTCCGAGCAACACACCGCGAACGCGCACACGACGACCATTTATGGTAAATTTCTTTTCGGGCGTAACCTCAATACGGCGGAAGCCGGTCTTAACCTCCACCTCCTCGGTTCCGATTTTCACTCGCACGGTATACATTCGTGGTGCAGAGAGCGACCACAACTCAACATTCTCGATGGTAAATGGTACCGAAACGAGGTGTCCGTCAATCTTCGCCTTCACGCTCTTCGACAACGACACGTAACCGTCCGGAGCGACAAAATCGACCGTAACGTTGTGTTGAGTATCCTTACGACCGAGCAGAGCCAGCTCCACTCGTCCCGAAACGCGCTCCTTTGCCACATCGGTCTGATGCACCAAGATACCGTCTGTGCCGTAATATAGTGGCGAAACCGTAGTCTTTTCGGTAACTATAAGTTCCACGTCGCGATAGATACCGCCATAGACATTCTCCTCGACCGAGGTTGGTAGCACATCGCTACGATAGGCGTTGCTAACCATAACAAAGAGGGTATTATTGTAGCCATACGACACCTTGTCGGTTACCTCGAACGTGAAGGCTGTGTAACCTCCACGGTGATCGCCGATGTGGCGACCATTTATGAAGACGTCGGCGACGCTCTGTACACCGTGAAAGCGCAGGAAGAGTCTCTTGCCTTTCCATTCGCTCGGGATAAAGAGTGTGCGCTGATAATTTGCCGAGGTTTGGCGGTAGGAGGTACTTCCCGCAAAGGCGGCGCCATTCCAAGTGTGTGGCAATGTTATCTCACGGGCATTGTCGCTCGAGTTCTCCTCCATATAGAAGAACTTCCACCCATTATTCAGCGAATATATCTCGCGTGCAGAGGCACCGAAAACGACGCCAACAGCAAGGATTACGGATATTAAAAATCTCTTCATATCGACACTATTATTCCGCAAAGATAGGAATTTATAAAATAAATTGCTAACTTCGTGCGACTTTATTAAGATGTTTTTGTAATGATTCTTTTTGATATTATAACACTTGTTGTCATCGGTTGGATGATTTTCAGAGGCAAACGAGAGGGGCTCGTTTCGCAGATTTTGGGCATCGCAGGCTTGGTTCTCGGTGTAGTTTTGGCAACCAGATATGGCGAAGAGGTGGGGCAGATGCTCAACATCGAACCTCACTACGCCACAATCGCGGGCTTCGTCATTGTGGTAGTTGCGACGGCACTCCTCGCCCTTATCCTATCGCTAATAATATCGAAAACTCTCTCGCTCATAAAGTTGAAGTGGCTGAACGACCTTCTCGGAATTCTCTTCTCCGTCGTCAAGGGTCTTGCCATACTGAGTCTGTTCTACGCTGCGATTTTCGCTGTGAATGAGCGTATTCGCATTGTCGAGCCGGCAGAGTTCGACAAGTCGGCTTCGTTCAACATTGTGCGCAAGATAGCCGACCCTCTACTCAAATTCTGGAACGAGAGCAAGCCTCTCGACAGTATCACCACTCCGGCAACTACGACCACACCAACACCCCATGTTGAGCAATGCTAAAAATTGAAGGATTGGTAATGCGTGCCACGGGTAGTTGGTACGAGGTGCTGCACGAAGGCGAGGTGCTGCGTTGCCGTATGCGCGGAAAGTTGCGCCTGCGAGGTGTGCGCTCTACAAACCCCGTAGTAGTTGGCGACACGGTACATTGCGAGTGCGGAGAAGATGGCGAGTGGGTGATAGTCGATATTGCACCGCGCCACAACTACATTATCCGCCGAGCCTCGAACCTCTCGAAGGAGTCGCATATCATAGCCTCGAATATCGATAGAGCGATGCTGGTGGTAACACTCGTCGAACCCGTTACGGCTCTCGAATTTATAGACCGTTTCCTCGTAACCTGCGAGGCGTACAAAGTGCCCGTAACCATTCTACTCGCCAAAATCGACCTTCTGCGCAACACACCCGAAGCCATCGAGGAGTTTCACCGCATATACGAGGGAGCCGGCTACGAAGTTATCGATATATCTGCCACCGAGGGTATCGGTATAGAGCGCGTAAAGGAGATGTTGGCGGGTAAGACCACCCTGCTTTCGGGTAATTCGGGCGTAGGAAAATCTACCCTTATAGGAGCAATAGACCCGACGATAGATATCCGCACGGGCGAGATCTCCGACTCATTCCATAAAGGCAAGCACACCACAACCTTCTCCACGATGTATCGCGTGGCGGACGGCTTTATCATCGACACCCCGGGCGTTAAGGGTTTCGGACTGATTGATATCGACGATAAGGAGTTGTGGCACTACTTCCCCGAGATGATTTCGCGTGCCGGAGAGTGCAAATTCTTCAACTGCACCCACACACACGAGCCACATTGCGCCGTAATCGAAGCGGTAAAACGCGAAGAGATAGCCTTTTCGCGCTACGAAAGTTATTTGAAAATACTCGATGAAGATGACAAATATCGAAAATAGACTCTCACTCGACGAGTGCCGCAAGCGCATCGAATATCTCTCCTCGTTCCTCTTGGAGAGCCGCATCGACACACTCACTCGCGCCCTCGATATGCGCACCGAGTATCTGACCGTAATGACCGAGAATATGTTTCACGCCCAAAATGCCAGCGCCATTGTGCGCCATTGCGAGGCGTTCGGCGTGCAAAACATACACACCGTAGAGGAGTTGTGCCCATTCTTGCCAACTCTCAACATCGCCCTCGGCACCGATAAGTGGATCGACATAAATCGCCACGCCACAACTGCCGATGCTATAAAAGCGTTGCGTAGTGAAGGCTACCGCATCATCGCCACTACCCCTCACCACAAGAGTTGCACGCCCGAAACATTCGACGTAACGAAGGGTAAGTTTGCCCTTGTTTTCGGCACAGAAAAGACAGGTGTCTCGGAGGAGATTATGGCAGAAGCGGACGAGTTCTTGCAGATTCCGATGTGCGGAATGGTCGATTCGCTGAATGTTTCTGCTTCGGCAGCCATACTAATCTATATGCTTTCGCAACGTATGCGTTTGGAGTGTGAAAATTGGCACCTCTCCGACGAGAAGCGCACACGTACACTCTACGACTGGTTTCGCTACGCCGTAAAGGATTCGGAGGCTCTACTCGAACGTAAATTCCCAACAAAATGAAGTGGATTATAATACTTTTCGCTCTGCTATTTGCCGGGTGCTCCGATACCCCTCAATATCGCACCATCGATGGTTCTATGCTCGGCACAACCTACCACATTGTGGCAGAAACATCGCTCACTTCGGAACAGATTTTTGCCAAGATGCAGAGTATCAACCACGAGGCAAATGCTTCGATGTCGATCTTCAACAGCACCTCGCTGCTGAGCCGCATAAATAGCAATGAAACAGATTCGGTGGATATTCACATCGTACGAAACATCGAGATTGCGACAAAGGTGAATGCTCTCACTCCACGCTACGACATCACCGTAAAGCCTCTGGTCGATGCCTATGGCTTTGCCGCAAAAAATCGCGAGGCAAAACCCAATATCGACTCTCTCATAGAGTTTGTAGGCTTTTCGAAGTTCCATATCGACAACGGTCGCATCGTAAAGGAGGATAGTCGCTTGCAAATCGACCTCAACTCGGTAGCCAAAGGCTATGTTGTCGATTTGATTGCCGAGTGGCTCGACAAGCAGGGCTCCGAAAACTATATTGTGGAGGTCGGTGGCGAGATTCGCGCCAAAGGCATAAATGCCAAAGGCATCGCTTGGCGCGTAGGTATCGACTCGCCTTTCGATAACAACAATTCGCCGGGTGAACACCAACAAAGAGTGGTGCAGATTAGCGGTTCGGCACTCGCAACATCGGGCAACTACCGCCGCTTCTACTACAACGACAAGGGCGAGCGAATATCGCACACCCTCAACCCGCAAACCGGACATTCGCACTCCACAACCCTGCTCTCGGCAACGGTAATCACGCGCAATTGCGCCACGGCAGACGCATTGGCAACCGCCTTTATGGCATCGGACGAGAAGGATGCGATCTCTTTGGCGGAGAGTCTTCGCGATAGTGTGCAGGTCTATTTCGTACTCGCACCCGAAAGAGGCAAGGAGGTGTATCGTGAATTCTCGACCCTCGAATAGTCGCTATCCGCTCGACCATAAAACGATAGAAATTTCTCAACACCGTATCGAGCCTCGCAATGAGGCTCTTTTTGGTTACTACACAGCACGAAACGTAGAGGAATAACCCCGTTGCCACAATCAACACCACTGCCGATGCGAGCATAATTTTACTATCGAGCAGATGCCCCGACAATATCATCGCCGAGGGCAGAAACATCGCTGTCAGCGCAAAAATCTGCGCTCCCCGTCGCCACGCCAAAGGAGCGTCGGCACAGAGGCGCACCACCCTCTCCGAATTTGCGACATCACCCCTTTCAAAGTAGGCATCGGCACCCACCACACTGCGAAGTTGCAAGCCTCTTGATGACGGTTGCGACGCCACGACATTGGCGCAATAGGCTAGCGCATTAGGCTCCACAACGCTCTCGCCGCGTAGATAGAGAAGATTATCGTATGAAGCCACCGCCTTGCCAACGTCGAAGGCTTGTAGGCTGTGCGTAGCGGGCAAATCGACCACAACAACACGACGATAGGTGCGACGACGAGAGCGATAGAGCGCCCTCGCACCCGTAAGATGCAGATGATTGACCTTAACGAGGTGATAACGCACAACCAGCTCCGAGAGCAGCGACTCCTGTTGTTGTAAATCGGCTATAAATATAGCCTCGCTACGAGGATACTCCTCTTCGAGCAGGGCGACGAGTGGCGCCGAGGTTTCGGGATAGGCCACAATGGCCGACACCCCGATATGCCCGACATCTTCACGTAACAGATGCACAAGCGAGGTTCGTCGATAGGTGCGATGCCACCACGACACAAACCAGATTGCCCCCACAAGCCATACGAGGGAGAGTATAAAAATCAATTGCATACGATTCGGCTTTTATACGAGTTTATACGTTGTGAGAAGATAGCGCACTCCTCACGTGTAAGGTGGTGAGCGCACGAACGCAATGAGTAGCAATTATGCACGGCACGAAGTAGGAAGGCGTTGCGTTGATGAGGTGCGAGATTCGACAATGCGCTACCCACCTGTGGTGTAGATATATCACCCCGTACAGAGCAGAGTGCTTGCAGCGCCAAGTAGGAGACCTCCACGTCTGCCGACTCGACAAGACGTTGCAAATGGGGTTCGGCATCAGCGAGCAAGAAGTGTTCGCACAGGTATATCCCGACGAGTTGCAGATTGCGATTTTGCGAGGCAAGCAGTGGCGTATAGGCTATTGCCGTACCCGTGCGGCGCAGAATCATCACCAACACTGCGACCTCGTGCAACGACAATTCGCCCGAGTATCGCCCGATATACTTCACGGCTCGTTCGGGACGCGCCGAGACAACTGCCGCCATTGCGTAGAAATCGCCCCTCTCGCACTCGGCAACAAAATCTTCGGCAAACTCCGCCACCGATATAGAGTATGGCAGGCACGAGAGTTTCGAGTAGAGCTTTGCCCTCGCTACACTTTGTCGGCACCCGACCATCTCTAGCAGATAGCGGTCGAGTTCGCACACCTCGGCGATAAGTGCAAGGCGATAGAGAGCATCGCCATAGATTTTTTCGGCAACAAAATGGACCGAGTCGATAACTATCCTCATAGAGTATCGCCACCGCAACGAGCGCATAGCCCAATCGCTCGGCTCCTCCTCAGTCATAATCATATTAGAGATTTGCGCCACACATCGCGCCATCAGATAGGTGCGAAGTCGTGCGTATACTCTACCTCCACCCTCTATCAGCACCAACAGCAGCGGCAGGGCTACAAGAAGTGTCGTTGCCTCGTCCATTCGAGATATCATACAAACTTTTTATATTGCGTGGAGACTTTCTTGCACAACCTATCCGGTGCTACGGGAAGAGCGATAAATTGATTTACCCCCTCTTCGAGTAGCGAAGTAACACTCTCCTCGGAGAGGTCGTGTGAGAGTACAAATATCTGTGGCAACGAGCCGCCCTGACGTATTCGGTTTATCGCGTCGGAGCCATTCATAAACATACGCACGTCGTCGGTCAGCAGCAAGTCGCACTTCGAAGTTTGGCAGATGCGGAACAGCTCCTCGCGCGAGGAGGAGGGGACAAAGAACGCCTCAACATTACTCAACAGACCACGTATCAGTGCTCGGAACTCGGCACGGAGCGAGTGAATTACGATTTTTCTCATTGCAAGCTATATTTTGCCTCTGGATAGAGCCAAAAATATGCCAAATCTCTAACAAGGGGAGTAAAAATATCGAGGCGTTCGACATTCGGCTCTCGATTTTTTATATCTTTGCACTATGAATTTGCAGAGGATATACGACCGAGCATTGGCGGGCGAGAGGATTACCCGCAAGGAGGCATTGCAGCTGTGGCACGAAGCACCGTTGCACGAGTTGGCGACGTGGGCGGATAGGTTGCGCACTGTGAAGGTTGCCGACCCCGAGGTTGTAACCTGGCAGATTGACCGCAACGTAAACACTACGAATGTATGTATTTCGGGGTGTCGCTTCTGCAACTTCCACTGCAAACCTCACCAAACCGACCGCCACTACATAACATCGCTCGACGAATATATTCGCAAAACCGAGGAGATGTTTGCACTCGGAGGCGACCAACTCCTGCTGCAAGGTGGTATGCACCCTGCGCTCGGCATCGAGTACTACGAGGAGTTGTTTTGCGCCCTCAAAGAGCGATTCCCATCGCTTCGCCTCAACGCTCTCGGTGCGCCCGAGGTAGCTCATATCGCCAAGATAAGCAAAATTTCAACGCAAGAGGTGCTGGAGCGACTACGTAGTGCCGGACTCTCCTCACTCCCGGGTGCCGGAGCAGAGATTTTGGTAGAGCGAGTGCGCAAAATAATCTCTCCCGCAAAGCCGAGTGCCGAGGAGTGGTTGCGCGTGATGCACGAGGCTCACGAGATGAATATACCAACTACGGCTACGATGATGTATGGCCATATCGAAACCATTGAAGAGCGCATCGAACACCTCATTCGTCTACGCGACCTCCAAGCCGAATGTCCCGAAGGGAACTACGGCTTTACGGCATTTATCCCCTGGATATTCCGTTCGGAGGGTACTCAACTCGAACAGATGGGCTACACCACCCACTTCTCGCCTACGGAGTATCTGCGACTCATTGCCGTAGCGCGTTTAGTACTGAACAATATCCGCAACATTCAGGCGTCGTGGCTCACCGTAGGCAAACAGACGGCGCAGATGGCGCTCCACAGCGGTGCGAACGATATGGGCTCGATTATGATTGAGGAGAATGTCGTATCTTCCGCCGGCGCACACAATCGTTTCGACCGCGAAGGCATACAGCAAGCCATACGAGAGGCGGGGTTCACTCCTCGACTGCGAAATCAGTTGTACGAATACAGAGATTGACTACTCTATTAACCCTTCGGGTAGGACAAACTTTATCGTTCTACCCTCGAAATCTATCGCTGCGATAAACTCCTCGACGGCGGGAATAAGATGACGTTTGCCTTGAAGTTCAATTTCGAAGAGCGGATTGAACTCGTTGTCGTAGAAATCGACTATTTCGCCTTTGGAACGACCTATGCGCACGGTAAAACCGATAAGGTCGTCAAAATAGAACTCGTCGCTGTCGCCCTCCTCCACTTCGAGCATCAGTTCGTGGTCGAGAATCATCTCGGCACGCTTCTCGTTGTCGATATCGGCAAATGCCACAACAGCACTGCGCTGACCACGACGAGCAAATGAATCACAAAAAAGAGGAACTACCAACTCCTCCACTTTCGTGAAGAAGGGTTGTTCCTCCCAATTGAAGTTGTCGGGCAGGGTATCGTAGAGGTTTATTACGACCTCCCCCTTTACTCCGAAGAGTTTGGTTATGCGCCCTACCGTCAGCATCTTTTGACCTACTCCTCAGCAGGTGTCTCGGTTGCCTCCTCAGCCGGAGCCTCCTCGGTTGCCTCTGCAGCAGCAGCGGCAGCCTCAGCCTCGGCAGCAGCCTTGCGCTCTGCAATAGCAGCAGCACGAGCCTCCTTAATTGCAGCCTCAGCAGTAAGGCGAGCCTTCTTGTCGGCGTTAGCCTCAGCAGCCAACTTGTTTACCTTAGCGGTAACCTTGCCCTCCTTCTCACCAAGCCACTTGTTGAACTTAGCCTCAGCATCGCTCTCCGAGAAAGCGCCCTTAGCTACGCCACCGAGCAGGTGTTTCTTGTACAACACGCCCTTGTACGAGAGAATCGCACGAGCAGTGTCAGTAGGTTGTGCGCCCTTCATTAACCAACCCAAAGCTTGCTCGAAGTTAAGGTCGATCGTAGCAGGATTCGTGTTTGGGTTGTAAGTACCCAACTTCTCGATAAACTTACCATCACGTGGCGCTCTGCTATCTGCAACGACAATGTGATAGAAAGCGTAACCCTTCTTACCGTGTCGTGCCAAACGAATTTTAACAGCCATAATGCTATAAAATTTTAATTGTTAATAAATGGTTTCCACTAACCCACAAAAGGTTAATCGGCTGCAAAGGTAGTAAAAAAACTTAAAACGGAAAACGGAAAACGGAAAACTTTTTGATTTTTCGGCAATTTCCACTATATTTGCGATGACAGATGGGGCAAAAACCTCTATGTCAAGTACATATTTAATGTTTAATTTGCATCTTTTTGTCCCATAAACTTCGCAATTTATTGACACAAAGAAAAGCAAAACAAACACCACCGGATACCACATTGGCATTTTGTATGCAAAATGTGTGTTCTGCGTGGGTTGTTTGCACTGTTTATCTTTTGTGTCAGGTAGCGAAGACCTTTGGGGCAGGATAGGCAGATGCGGCAACCTACGTTTTTTTTATGATTTTTATTGACGAAAACGATATGTTCGGAAACTATGAACTGCTCGAAAAGCCCATAGTTTCGTTTATGGCGGCAAGCGATACGCCCGAAGAGCTTTGGCAAAGGGTTGAAAGGTGGTTGGAGAGTGAGATTTTCGGTACCGACAAGGCTATTTTGAGCCACTTCGAAACACCTTTCGAAAAGCGAGTACTGCAACTACTGCTCGAACGCAAACACCCACTGATACTATTCACCTATCGCTCAACCGACAGAGGCTCTCTTCTCGAACTGAATATATCTCCCACCAACGCACAATGTCTTGTTTTAAGTTATCGCCCATCGCCCGATGCGCCGCAATGCAAACAAACCGAAAATCTACGTATGGCTGTGATTAATCTCGCAGACGAATTTGTCTCAATCGGAGCAACCTCTGACAACAATATCCTCTCAATACTCGACCTTCATCGCAAATCTCCGCAAAAGCCACACCGAATGTTGTAATTTTGCACCTAATTTGCTACCTTTGCCGTTGTAAAGAGCAACAAATATGAACATTTCGGAGATTATACCATTACTTTTAATTCCGTTCGCGGGCACTGTAATTGGCGCAGGGTCGGCACTCTTCCTCGGCGAAAAATTCGCCGTGCGCATACAGCGTGCGCTACTTGGTTTTGCCTCGGGAGTGATGGTTGCCGCCTCGGTCTGGTCGTTGCTCATACCCGCAATGAACGAATCGGTGGAGATGGGCAAGTTCGCTTGGGTACCAGCCGCTGTGGGTCTATTACTCGGTGTACTCTTTATGCTCGCACTCGACACCTTCACTCCGCATCTCCACCCCGATAGCGACACGCCCGAAGGTCCGAAATCGAAGTTGGGACGCTCCTCGATGTTGGTAATGGCGGTTACACTGCACAATATCCCCGAAGGTATGGCAGTGGGCGTTGTGGCGGCAGGAGTATTGACGGGTGAGGTGGGTATGACCTTCGCAGGCGCGTTGGCTCTCGCCATTGGTCTTGCCCTGCAAAATATCCCCGAAGGTGCTATCATATCGCTTCCGTTGCGAGCCTCGGGCAACTCAAAGGGTCGCGCCTTTGGCTATGGCGCACTCTCGGGCTTGGTCGAGCCCATCGCAGCCGTTTTGACCATTCTCTGCATCGAGTATCTTATAGGCATATACCCCTATATGCTCGCCTTCGCTGCGGGCGCAATGATATATGTCGTTGTCGAGGAGTTAATTCCTCAATCGCACAATGGCGAACACTCGAATATCCCGACCATAGCCTTCGCCATAGGTTTCGCACTGATGATGGTGCTCGACGTGGCGTTGGGATAGTCCCAAAACCGCATAGGTATAAATACCTATTTACGCTTCAAAAGCCCCAAATTCGGAACATCAAAGGAGTTTTTTGGTTATATTTGCGCCTGTTATTATGGACAGAAACGAATTATAACCCATATGTTACTGACAATTTTCAACTATTTGTGGCTCGTAGCGATGTTCTGCCTTATTCCGGCGGGGGTGCTATGGTTGTGCCGAAAGTATTCGTGGTTGGACAAGATCGGTCCCGTAATGATTCTCTACGTCATCGGTTTGGTATTTGCAAATATACCAATGCCGGAGGAGATCAAGACGCTGCAAAACATTATCCCAACCATTATGATTCCGCTGGCTATCCCGATGATGCTATTCGGTTGCACCTTCAAGACCAGCGAGGTTTCATTGCAAATCAGATTGGTTACGAGTGGCGTAATATCGGTGTGTGTGGCGATTGTTGGCGGTTATCTGCTCTTCGGTCAAGAGTTTACGGATGGTGCCGAAATCGGTGGAATGCTGGCAGGAAAATGTACTGGCGGAACTCTCAATGCCGCAGCTTTGAAGGTGGGACTCGGCATCGGAGATGAGACCTATCTTTTGCTCACCACCTACGACATTGTTATCTGCTTTTTCTACTTCGTATTCCTTTTGGGTGGCGGTATTCGTATGTTCCGCTGGTTGTACGGCGAAAAGACCAAGCGCACCATCTCGGCAGAGGATACCGAGGCTATCAAGCAGGAGATGGCAGCCGTAAAGGCGAATCCTTACAAAGGTTTGTGGTCGAAAGCGGGCTTTGCGCAGATGGGTAAGGTCCTCGGCTTAACTATTGTGGTTGTTATTATAGGTGCAGCGATATCCTACCTTATCGGTTGGATATTCGGAGCCGATTTGGCAACCTTTATGAACCTGGAGAAGGGCGGCTGGTTTATGGCACCATTTATCCTCGTACTCACAACACTCGGCATTGCTCTCTCGTTCTGGAAGCCGGTGAAGAAGCTCGATAAGAGTTACGACCTCGGAATGTATCTTATATACATCTTCTCGTTGGCAATTGCCTCGATGGCGGACCTCTCGAAAATGGATATTATGAAGGATCTGAATATGATAGCGTTCCTTGCCTTCACAATCTTTGTGTCGCTCTTCATTCACGCAATTATTTGTAGATTGTTCCGTGTGAATGCCGACTCGATGGTCATCTCGTCGGTGGCATTTATCAACTCGCCACCGTTCGTACCTATGATATCGAATGCTATGAAAAACCGAGCAGCCCTCGTTACGGGTATCAGCTCCGGCTTGATAGGATATGCGGTAGGTAACTACCTTGGTATTCTGATGGCTAAATTGTTACATTTAATTTAAGAATTTTATGCGTAAATTTTTCGCTTTGGCACTCGCTGCCATAATGTTTGTTTCGTTCGACGCCTCGGCAGAGCCTAAAAAGGAGAAGACTGCGACCAAGGTGGAGCAGAAGTCGGACAAAAAGGTAAAGCAAAAGACGAAGGACAAGGAGGTTGCTACAGACGACAAGAAGCAGACCGTAAAGAAGGGTTGGAACTTTGCTCCATTCCCATCTATCGGCTACAACAGCGACACGGGTTTCCAGATTGGTGCATTGTGCGAGATTTTCGACTACGGCGACGGCTCGACCTACCCTGCCTACAAGCACAAGTTCAATGTCGATTTGTCGTGGACAACCAAAGACCAAGTTAAGCTCCACTTCTTCTACGACTCGAAATACCTTATCCCGAAGGTGCGCCTTACATTTGCTGCAACCTATATCCTTGCGCAGATGTATCCGTTTATGGGCTTCAACGGCAGCGCTTCGCCATACTACACCGACCTCGCAAGCGGTAAGAAGCAGATGAATCGCGTAGCGATGTACAACGTAAAGCGTAATTCGATGCGTATAATGGCGGACTTTCAGGGTGATATTCTTCCGAATTTCCGTTGGGCGGCAGGTATCTCGTATTGGTGGTACGACATACAGAATATATCGTTGAAGAAGAAGGGTGCTACGGCTTACGACTCGACCTTTGCGAACGACTATCTCACCACGCAGGGCATCAACTCGCCGTCGTTGTGGCAGTTGTATCAGCGTGCAGGTCTTATCCACGCAAACGAGGCACACGGAGGTCATCACCTCGAATTGAAGGCGGGTTTGGTATACGACAGCCGTGAGCACGAGGCGGACCCTTCGCGCGGTATTTGGGCAGAGGTCTATGCCTACGGCTCGCCCGACATCCTCAACGGTCGTGGTAAAGATGGCTACCACTACTTGAAGTTGGCGGCTCACTTCCGCCACTACGTACCTGTTTGGCAGGATAAAATCACCTTCGCATACCACCTCGCATATCAGGGCAAGTTGGCAGGAAATGCGCCATACTACACATTGCAGAATATCAACACCCTCTATCTCCGCCAGATTATCTCGGACGGACTCGGAAGTATCAATACAGTGCGCGGCGTGCCATACAACAGCGTAATTGGCGACGGATATGC
This sequence comes from Alistipes sp., assembly GCA_017520545.1. Lineage (GTDB taxonomy): Bacteria > Bacteroidota > Bacteroidia > Bacteroidales > Rikenellaceae > Alistipes. The sequence goes on from JAFXFM010000004.1 coordinate 77,122, forward strand.
GTGGGCAAATATCGAGATGCGATTTAAAATTGTGTCGTTCCGCTTTATCAAGCAGAACTTCTACCTCGCTACAAACCCATTCTTCGATATCGGTGGTTGCGTTCAACCTTACCGCCTCGACGAGATGGAGAAGATTCGTCAGACAGGTCAGACACTCTCGGGCGAGCCACTCTCGAATGCGGAGTTGAACCTCATCTATACGGGCGTGCATCGCAAGGTGCATATGAGCGCCGGCTTGGGTTTGAAGTTGGCTATGAATCGCAACTTTATCCTCTCGGCTGAGGTTGCAGTGCCACTCAACACAAAGGTTTACACCAACACCAACTTAAATGTTCCGGTGTCGGAGTTAAAAATGAAAAACAGCTATAAACCCGGTGTAAATATCGGTTTGAACTATATTTTCTAAACTAAAATAGAGCTGTTTACACTCAAAAACGTTACAAGTGCACACCCTCCTAAATCCCCCGTTCAAAGCGGGGGATTTTTTAGTATAATGGTCGGAAAAGAGGAAATTTTGCACCTTGCTGTAAATGATGTATAATTAGTGAAATAAATTTGGATTAAATTATGATAATAATGTAAAATTATTATTACCTTTGTCTGAGAAATTAATTTTAACCCAATATAGCAATGAAACTATTGAACAAACTTGCAACAAAATGGTTACAGAATGCGGTTATTGTTATTGCCGCACTCGTGCTTGTTGGTTGCGGCTCATCATCTCTATCGTATGAGCCTTGGACCGATTTGTCTAACCACTTCAATCTCGATGCGATTGAGGTTTCGGGATATCAAGCGCGTTTCAACTCCTACGACATCAGTCAGGGCAGAGCGCCATACGTAAGCCCGCTCCTCGACGATAGAGAGTATTTTGTTACCGTGCTTGGTACAAATGTGGTACTTCGCTCGCAGCCAAAAGTCTCGGCAGCAACAAAGATTGGCACAGTTAATACGGGCGACGTCCTCACCACAAGAGGCAGCTCGGTATATTTCAACGACAAGTATTGGAACTACGTGTATGTTAGTTCGGGACGTAGCGCAGGTCGCTATGGTTACGTATGTACCGACTACATCATCGAGCAGGAGAAGTACAAGGTTGTAAGGGAGTATGTCTTTACCTCGCGTTCGAATATGAGCATCAAGACCGAAAGCAAGTATCTGAATGCAATTGGTGATATTCTCCTCAAACTGAATGTAAACAGATCCCTCAAGAATCTTCTCGTCGAGTTGCACGACACGGCACGATGGCATCAGCACGATATCGTTACGTTCCGAATCACCGACATTAACTCGAGACAGAACAACTCGTTGCTCGCTGTTGTTCAGTTCGCCCAGGGAACCAACGACTATGTTGTGCTTGGAGTTGTTCCGGGCAGCCACATTTACGATGTTTCTCCTATGCCTAATGGTTCGTACGACATCCATTTCTCAATCGAATAAAATAAAAATATCTATATTATGAAACTAAGACACCTATTTTTAGCAGCGTTGGCGGTTGTTGCTGTAACCGCTTGTGGTTCGAAAGAATCGAAGAAGACATCGGAGCCTACTACCACTCCTGAGGTAGAAGTAGTTAATACCCTCGAAGAGAAGATAGAGATGGTTGAGCAGGTTGTTGAGAACGGAAATAAAGATATGCCGAGCCATATCGTTATTTCGAAGGAGTCGATGACCCTCAAACTCTATGACAACGAGGGAAAAATCATCTACAACTTCCCTGTTGCCCTCGGCAAGAATTATGGAAACAAGCAGAAGTCGGGCGATATGAAGACTCCTGAAGGCAAATTCTCTATCCAGCAAATTCAGAATGCTTCGACCTGGTCGCACGACTTCAAGGACGGCAAGGGCAACATCGAGCACGCCTACGGAGATTGGTTTATCCGTCTGCTCACCCCTCCACACAAGGGCATCGGTATACACGGTACTCACGCACCTGAGTCTATCGGCACTCGTGCTACCGAGGGTTGTATTCGCTTGCACAACGAGAACCTCAACAAACTCGTAAAATTGGTTAAGCCAAATATGGAGGTTCGTATCGAGACTTCGCAGAAGGATATGGAGGCCGATGGTAAGGCATTAGAGGCAGTACCAGTACAGCCTACCACCCCCGCACCGGCAGAGGTTAAGCCTGTAAGCGACAACGTTGCTGTTGCCGAAGATAAACCAAGCGTAGAGACCGAGCAGCCTGCTACAGAGGTTGCTGCGGGCGAGATTATCGAGCACAAGATTGAGAAAGGTCAGTATATCAGCCATATTGCGGTGAAGTATCACACCACAAAGGCGAAGATTGTGGAACTCAATCCGGGCTTGGATCCTGACAAAATTCGTGAAGGACAGGTGATTAAGGTTCAACCTAACACCGACGGCAAGTCGGCAAAGGCGGAGAAGGTTGCAGAGGTTCCTGCCGAGAAGCCTGCCGAGAAGGTTACAGCACCTGCTGCTGACGAGGATCCTAACGGCATCTACCACCAGATTGTGTCGGGCGACAACTACTACAAGTTGGCACAGACCTACGGCACTACTCCTGCGAAGATTGAGGAGCTCAATCCGGGCGTGGACCCAGCCAAGTTGCAAATCGACCAGAGAATCCGCATTAAGTAGTTCTCTGCTACGTATAGCAAATAGAGAGTGCCCAACCGATGAAGGTTGGGCACTCTCTATTTGCGTTAAACGGATCAATCGTTGCTACATCTAATTATTCTTATCACTCCCCTGTCGCTGCCCGTCGCTCCCCGTCGCTTCTCAGCCTTTTAGTTCTTCTCAAATATATTAAATCTTCTCAATCGAGGATTGCGGCGGTCGAGCAATACACCCTCGAGCAGAAGCAGAGCAAACACCACCCACAATATCCAAGGGAACTGTTCATTGTACTCGTCGAAGCGGATAACCGACAACTCACTCTTGTCCATCTCGGCGATAGCATCTACAATCTCAGAGAGTCCGAATTCGGCATTTGTAGCACGGATATATCCACCCTTTCCCTTGCTGGCGATATCCTGCAAGAGTTTCTCGTTCAGGCGCGATACGACCATCTCATCGTTCTCGTCCTTTATGAATTGACCATTTATCTTTATAGGTGCACCCTCCGGCGAGCCGATACCTATCGCAAAAACTCGAACGCCTCGCATTGCCGCCTGCTCGACAGCCGCCAAAGCACCCTCGTCGTGCGCTTCACCATCGGAGATAATGATCATCACCTGACTGACCCCCTCGCGATGCGAAAACGATAGCGAAGCGAGGTCGATAGCCGAGGCTAGATTTGTGCCCTGCACCTGAACAAGCGACGGCGACAGGCGTTTCGTAAAACTACGAGCCATACGGTAGTCGGTGGTTATCGGCAGCTGCACCTTCGCCTCACCGGCAAAGACCACCATACCTACCCTATCCTGCTTCAACTGCGAGAAGAGTTTATCTATGGCATAGCGTGTTCTATCAAGGCGATTTGGCGACAGATCCTCCGCCAACATCGAGTTTGACACATCGACCACAAACATCATCTCTACACCCTCGCCCTTCTCCTCGTGGAGTTTGAGTCCGAACTGCGGACGCGCTACGGCAAAGACAAGCACTGTATAGGCGAGTGTAAAGAGGATAAACTTTGTATGTACACGCCACGATGACACGTCGCGCAAGAGCGATTTCACAGTCGCCACATTACCGAAACGTCGCAGATTGCGAAGGCGAAGGCGGAGGACAATCGCAAAGACGAGGATCATCGCAGGCACTACCACCAGCAACCACAAAAGGTCAGGATTTGCAAATCTAAACATTACGGTATGCGTTTTAGAACTATATACTTAACCACAAACTCCATCAGAAGAAGCAGCAACGCCGCCATAGCGTAGCGGAGATACTCCTCGTGTATGTGAGTTATATCGAACTTGTCTATCGAAGACTTCTCCATAGAGTCGATCTGCTTGTAGATGCTCTCCAACGAGTTCTTATCCGTAGCTCGGAAGTACTCGCCACCCGTTTTATCGGCTATTTGGCGGAGCATCTTCTCGTCTATTTCGACCTTCGCCTCCACCACATCGACAACACGACCACGCTCGTTGAATATCGGATATGGAGCTGTTCCGTTGCGACCTACACCGATAGTATAGACCTTAATACCCAACTCCTTGGCGATATCGGCAGCGGTAACGGGAGCTATCTGTCCGCTATTATTCACACCATCAGTAAGCAAAATTATAACTTTGCTCTTAGCGTCGCTCTCGCGCAGACGATTTATGGCGGTTGCCAAACCATTGCCCACAGCCGTGCCGTCATTGATGATACCACTGCGCAAGCGTCCGAGGAGAGTCTGCAACGACGATTGGTCGGTCGTAAGCGGCGACTGCGTAAAGGCCTCTCCCGCGAAGACCACCAAGCCTATTCTGTCGCCCGGGCGATTTGCCACAAACTGCGCAGCAACCTCCTTCGATGCCGTAAGGCGGTCGGGCTTGAAGTCGCGTGCCAACATCGAAGTCGAGATATCGACCGCCAAGACGATGTCGATACCCTCGGTTGTGGTCTTTGTTTCGTGTTCCACCGTTTGAGGACGCGCCAAAGCCACAATAATCAGCACCAACGCCATAACGCGCAAAATGGCGGGCAGATGGCGCAAGTAGTAGCGAATAGTACGCGGAGCCTTGCGCACCGAGTCGGTCGAAGAGATGACAATCGAGGCACCACCCTGCATTGAACGCCATACATAGTATGCTACCCAAAGCGGCACTACCACCAACAACCACAATATCTTAGGATTTGCAAACTCCATACGCTACCAATTCTTGCCTCCTACAACTATGACACCGCTCTTCTCCTTCAACTTATCCTGTGTCTTATCCTCTTCCGCTTGAACAGCCTGCAAAACAGCCTCCTGTTGCTGCGGAGTCATTCCACTCTCGGAACGCTCGCCATCTTGTTTCGACTCCTTCTTATCGTTTGGAGCCTGAGGTTTTTGCTCGTTCTGCTCACTATTATTCTTGTTGTCGCCCTCTTTTTCTTCCTGATTATTCTGGCCGTTCTGACCCTCTTTATTCTCGTTCTGCTTATCCTTGTCCTGATTTTGTTGTTGCTGCTGCTGGAGCAGGCGCTTGGTCAGGGCGTAGTTAAACTTTGCATCTTCGTCGTTCGGATTGCATCGCATTGCAAAACGGTAGGAGGAGAGCGCCTCTTTATATTTTTGTTGAGCAAACTGTGTATTTCCGAGGTTATACGCCACCTCGCCACGCTCGATTTCGCTGCGTCCCTCGCTATTTATAATCGCGGCAAGACGCTTCTCCGCCTCGGCATATCGCTGCTGGCGATATAGTGCCGACGCAAGGTCGTACTGCGCCTCGAACGATGCGGGGTCGTACTGCAACGCCTTCTCGTAGCGCTCGATACTCTTTTCGTAGTTCTTCTTCTCGTATTGACGGTTACCTCGACGCACCCAGCCACGCTCCTTCATCTGCTGTGCCGAGACCTCGCCACCCACAACCAAGAGAACGACAACAATCGCCAAATATCTCGCTACTTGCCTCATTGTTGCACCTCCTTCTCGTTTTGTGTTGGGGTGTCCTCGTCCTCCTCGACAACCTCAACAGGTTTGGTCTCCTCTACGAAGTAGAACGCCTTGTCGTAGGCGAGCTCGTTCTCCTCCGCCTCGGGCACCGCCTTAGCAAACTTCACAAGGTCTGCATCGCGCAACACCGCCACCAAATTCATCTTCTGCTTCTCCTCGATATCTATTGAGCGTATCGCCTCGATAATCTCGTCGGTAGTCATCTCCATAGCGCCGACATCGAAGCGACCCGAAAGATAGTTTCGAAGTATATCGCTCAAACCCGAGTAGTAGAGTTTATGTTTATTGCTCTGCCACAACTTCTCGTTACGCAACTTCTCGAGAGCCGAGATAGCCACAATATGCGCCGGCACAGGCGGTGCAGGCTTAAAGAGGTCGGCAACTCGCTTTCCCTGCTTGTGCAGATGGCGCACCAAGAGGTATGTCGCCAATGCAACAATCAAAGCCACTACCAAGGCGATACCGAGGTAGCCTCCAAACTCGGCAAAGCGCACTTTCAATGTTTTTTGTGGCTTCAAATCGCGCACGGTGGTAGCCGTAGAGTCTATTTTGAACACCTCAACAACAACCCTCTCCTCGCGCTCGGCAAAGAGCGTGTCGATGATATTCTTGTCGAGATAGAGCGCTTGTGCCTTGCCCAGATTATAGATTCCCTCATCGTATATCGCCAGCTCGTAGCGCTTGCGAAGCCGTTCTTTGCGTCCGTCCTTCGAGATTGTGTCGGGCGCAAAGTCGTGAACGACCTCTACGCTCGACTCCTCAGCCTCCTGCGACTCCTTACTCTCGGCGCGTTCGAAGTTGAAGTGAGGGAACTCCACGTGCTGCATCACATCCTTCTCCACCTCGATTGTAAGAGTTACTCTATCGCCAATGCGTATGGTATCGGCCGAGAGGTGCGAGGTAATTTTCGGAGCAACCAACTGCGCCGTCGCCACCTGCATCGCCAAAAGTGCCGATACATATATTAATATATAGCGTAAAGTCTTCATCGTTGTTTGAATAGTTTTATCAGCTCTGACACATAGTCTGCATCGGTCGAGATATCGGCTATATCGATGCGGTTGTGCAGCAGTAGTTCACGCGCCTTCTCCTCGCGCTCGCGCCACGCCTCAGCATAGTGATTGCGCACCTCGCGCGATGCGGTATCGACCCACACCTTACGCCCCGTTTCAGCATCTTGCAACTCTACGATACCCACATTAGGCATCTCCTTCTCACGAGGATCCGACACCTTTAATGCGATAATATCGTGGCGTGCAGAGGCGATTTTCAGAGCATCATTCAGTGCCTCGTCATCGTGTTTCGAGTTCATAAAGTCGGAGAGAATGAATGCCGTACAACGCTTCTTGTTCACTCCCGTAAGGTAGCGCACAGCCTCCGAAATAGCCGTACCATTGGACTGTGGCACAAAACTCACCAACTCGCGAATAATCATCAAAATATGGCTACGTCCCTTCTTCGGTGGAATAAACTTCTCGACCTTGTCCGAGAAGAAGATGCAACCCACCTTATCGCCCGTCTGTGATGCCGAAAATGCCAAGACCGCAGCCAACTCGGTAATGATATTCTTTTTGAGGTACTCCGTAGTGCCAAACATTCGCGAGCCGCTGACATCGACCATAAGCATCATTGTCAGCTCACGCTCCTCCTCATAGACTTTGATATGCGGTTTGCCGGAACGAGCCGTAACATTCCAGTCGATATCGCGCACATCGTCGCCAATGCGGTACTCGCGCACCTCGGCAAACGACATACCACGCCCTTTGAATGCCGTATGATACTTTCCTGCGAAAATCTCATTCGACAAACCTCGCGTCTTAATTTCGATTTTGCGGACGCGCTTTAAGATATCGTTTTCGGTCTGCTCCAACCCACTATTCTGCTTAATCCGGTTACGGTACAATCACATTATTGAGAATCTCGGTGATTATATCCTCCGAGGTGATATTCTCCGCCTCCGCCTCGTAGGTCAAACCGATACGATGGCGCAAAACATCGTGGCACACTGCACGCACATCCTCCGGAATAACATATCCGCGACGACGGATAAAGGCGTATGCGCGTGCCGCCTTCGCCAACGAGATACTTGCACGAGGAGAGCCTCCGTAGGCAATCAGCGACTGCAACTTCTCGAGGTTGTATGCCGCAGGTTCACGCGTAGCAAAGATAATATCGACGATGTACTTCTCAATCTTCTCGTCCATATATACCTCCTCAACCACCTTGCGAGCCTTTACGATATCCTCGGGCGAAATAACCTTGTTAGGCTCGGGCATTCCTGCACCCGAGAGGTTCATTCGTACAATATCGCGCTCCTCCTCACGCTTCGGGTAGGAGATTTTAGCCTTCAACATAAAACGGTCCACCTGTGCTTCGGGAAGTGGATAGGTTCCCTCCTGCTCCAACGGGTTCTGAGTAGCCAATACAAGGAATGGCTCGGGCAGGCGGTAGGTGCTATCGCCAATGGTAACCTGACGCTCCTGCATCGCCTCCAAGAGTGCCGACTGCACCTTTGCCGGCGAACGGTTAATCTCGTCCGCCAATACGAAATTTGCAAATACAGGGCCCTTCTTCACTGTGAAATCCTCCGCCTTCTGCGAATATATCAAAGTACCCACGATATCGGCAGGCAACAAGTCGGGGGTAAACTGAATACGCGAGAAGTCGGCATTGACAGCCTTTGCCAAGGTCGTAATAGCCAAGGTCTTAGCCAATCCGGGAACGCCCTCCAACAAGATATGCCCATTGGATAAAAGACCAATCAAAAGTGTATCGACAAGGTGCTGCTGTCCGACAATCACCTTGCCCATCTCTGCACGCAGAGTATCCACAAAGAGACTCTCACGCTCGATGCGTTCGTTCAACTCTTTGATGTTGATAATGTTCTCACTCATATATCTTTTCAGTTAATCTTTTTTGCAATAAGAAACTAACGCAATGTTTTTTCTAATTATTGTGTTGCACGCTACTCTCTTTACGCTCACTACTCACCCTTCTCCTCTTGCTCCTTGCGCAGACGAAGGAAGCAATGACGGCACACCGGCTCGTAGGTATCCTTCTCGCCGAGCATCACCAACTTCTCGCTCTTTGCCAAGCGGTGCGAGTGCTGCGCCGGATTGCCACAATGTACGCAAATAGCGTGCACCTTATCGACATACTCCGCAATAGCCATCAACGCCGGCATAGGTCCGAAAGGCTTGCCGAGGAAGTCCATATCCAAACCCGCAACAATAACGCGCACTCCACGATTTGCCAACTCGCGACATACGTCAATAATGCCCTCATCGAAGAACTGCGCCTCATCGACACCCACGACATCGACCTCCGACGACATCAACAAAATCTGTTGCGGCGACTCCACGGGTGTAGAGCGAATCGACGAGTGGTTGTGCGACACAACCTCATCCTCCGAATAGCGCACATCAATCTGTGGCTTAAAAATCTCAACGCGCTGATGCGCAAACTCTGCACGACGCAAGCGGCGAATTAACTCCTCGGTCTTACCCGAGAACATCGAACCGCAAACAACCTCAATCCAACCCTTTTGTGTAGAATTTTCTAAAAACATTGCTATACCTTTATTTATATTTTTTGCAAAAATACAAATATAATTAAGAATTAAGAATTAAAAGTTAAGAATTATTTTCTTTGGACATATTCTGACTATGCCAGAGGTAGAGCAATAATCTTTTAAAAGTCAAAGAAAGCTCAATAGCGAAATAGCAAAATTACAAATTCCCCTCATTTTTTGAATACAATGTCCCATCGGGTGTTGTTCATTTGCGAATAATTTTCTAATTTTGTAGTGCTGAATGGCATATAATTGCCAAGACAGCAGACATAGAAAGTGTTTTCGCAGTCCTTACAAAGAAATCTGACAGTTTCAAAAAGCAAAAGGATAACCGAACAACACCTATTTCTTGTATATGCACAGTTGGTATGCTCTATGCCAATGTATTGCATTATACAGGTGTGGGGCATTGTATCGTTTATTTTTGCTTGGGTTTTGTCAGAACCTCTTTGTAGATGAACGAAATCAACTCCACACTTTCTTTTTGCACATAACCCACCGCATAGGAGTTGCTACGGTAATTTGAATTTGAAACTTATTGTTAAACTAAAAAACAAATTACTATGAAACGATTTTTACTTTCAGTCGTTCTTGCAACGACCTTGGCACTTACATCGTGCCAATTTGATGACTCCGACATTTGGGGTAAACTTGATGAGTATGGTCAGTCGATTAAAGACCACGAACAGCGTATTTCTGCCCTCGAAGAGTTGTGCAAGCAGATGAACACCAACATCGAAGCATTGCAGACTCTTGTCAATGCGCTCGAAAAGCGTGACTATGTAACCAATGTTTCGGAGGTGCGTAGCAATGGCGAGGTTATAGGCTACACTATCTCGTTTGCTTATAGCGACACCATTACAATCTACCACGGACAAGACGGTAAAGACGGAGCGAATGGTACTGACGGCAAAGATGGTTACACTCCGCAAATTGGTGTAATGAAGGACACTGACGGCATCTACTATTGGACTCTCGATGGAGAATGGTTGCTCGATGCAAAGGGTAACAAAATTAAGGCGGTCGGTACTGATGGCGCAGACGGTAAAGATGGACAAGACGGCACTAATGGTAGTGACGGACAAGATGGTCAAGACGGAACAAACGGAACTGATGGCAAAGATGGCATCACTCCGCAACTCAAAATCGAAAATGACTATTGGTATGTGTCGTACGACAATGGCGCAACTTGGGTACAACTTGGCAAGGCAACGGGCGAAGATGGAAAAGACGGCCAAGATGGTAATGATGGCGCAGACGGTAGCGATGGTGCTGATGGCGAAGACGGAGATAGTATCTTCAAGAGTGTAACCCAAGACGATGAGTATGTCTATTTCAACTTGGCGGACGGCACAATGATTACTCTACCAAAGCACGATAAGGAGAATATCCAATTTGAGGACTTGCAAGTAAAAGCAATCTGCTGTAAGAAATGGGATACCAACAATGATGGTGAACTTTCGTATGCTGAGGCAGCAGCGGTAGAAACTATTGGAACAGTGTTCAAAGGTAATGCTAATATCACAGCTTTTACAGAGTTTGTATATTTCACAAGCGTTTCAGAAGTTCCAAATGGTGCTTTTTCTAACTGCTCCAATCTATGGAAAATAAAGTTGCCACAAAATTTATTGTATATTAGGGCAGCGGCATTTGATGAATGTAAAAACCTAAATGTATATTGTGATGCTATTGTCCCGACTGTTATTGAAGACAATGCCTTTCTAAAAGACTATCTTTCTATTTATGTAGATAAAGATTTAGTTGATACATACAAGGCAAAATGGACTAACTACAAGACTTGTATAACATATATTGGAGGTTCAAGACCTATTATGGTCGGAGAACTTATTACCATAGGCAATTCTAAGGGCGTAGTTTTCCACAATGGTGATTGTATAAAACTCGTATCAGTAGAGAGTTCTATCGCACAGTGGAGTACGGTAAAAGGGAAAATAGAAACTACTGATATGAATAGCGGTTATAACAATACTGCAGTTGTTAAATCAATATCAAATTGGGAAACAAAATATCCTGCTTTCAAATGGTGCGCTGATTACGGGGAAAATTGGTATCTTCCTGCAATAGTTGAATTAAGGGAAATTTACAACCAAAGAAATATCATAAATACCACTTTAAGTGATAATGGTTATACAACTTTTGATTCAGAGATGGGTGCAAAACCCTATTGGTCATCCACAGAGGACAATGATCATGCCTATTACAAAATGTTCTATAATTCCAATGAATCTACAGGTAGTAAGACTATAGAATATCGTGTGCTTGCAGTTTATGCGTTTTAATTACCATGGTGTGAATAGGTTGGCTGTCTAACTATCGCCAACCTTAAAAAGAATAGATATGGATACAGCAACACTCACACACATTAGATTTCGTGAAGAGGATTCGCACATAGTATGTTGTGCAGATATGATTATAAATGGCAAAATCGACAATCCAATAAAGGTGGAGATAACACACCCAAATAAAGAGAATTGGTTTGCATATTGCCATCAAACTAACAAGTCTTATGATTTGAATATAGAAGGACGAAATTCTATACTCGATTTACAAAATGGTGATGTGGTGGAGATTTTCTGTTCTGCATCTCCACAGGCAACTTTTAGTAGATAAACAATGAAGATTAAAGATTGGTTTGGTTTAATAAAGGATAATAAAGCGTATCTAATATCGGCAATCGTAGGAGTTGTCCTATTGGCGGTTGGAGGAGTATGTTTTACAATCCTAATAGGTAAGATTCTATTTTTTGTAGGATTAGCATCTTCTATCCTTTCTATCATCTTGGGACTACGCAACAAGAGTTTAGAGTGGGAAGAATTTGAATGATAAAGTCAAATTGTATTTTGGGCGACTTCACAAAATTGTGAGGTCGTTTTTTTAATGTCATTCAGGCACTATTTTTGAATTATTTTCGGTGGAAATTTGGAAGTATCGTTTTTTTACCATACCTTTGCACTCACAAAACACAGGAACTCCATTTTAGAGCAAAGATACATCGCGGGGTGGAGCAGCTGGTTAGCTTGCCGGGCTCATAACCCGGAGGTCGGAGGTTCGAGTCCTCCTCCCGCAACTAAACGAGAATAGATTGGTCTATTCTCGTTTTTTGTTGCGATAATTGTGTTACCTATCCCCCAAACCCCCTTTCTGTAAAGGGGGCTTAATATTGCAACAGCCACACCACTCTCTACCTACCCCACGAGCCCACCTATTAACTAAAAGTTAATGGGCAACGAAATAATTTTGCATTTTGCATTTTTAATTCTGAATTTTTTATTACCTTTGCACCGCTTTGGCGTGATTCGCATGTAAGGAGAATGCGTCCGAAGTATTAACTATTAAATAACTTAATTTTAATTTTTTACTATTATGGCTTATTTAACAGCAGAGAAAAAGCAAGAGCTTTTCGGTCAGTACGGCAAGTCTAACACCGATACAGGTTCTCCAGAGAGCCAGATCGCGTTGTTCTCGTACCGTATCAGCCACCTTACAGAGCACCTCAAGAACAACCGTCACGACTTCGGCACTCAGCGTGCGATGTTGAAGATGATCGGTAAGCGCCGTCAGTTGTTGGAGTACTTGAAGGAGGTAGATATCGAGCGTTATCGTGCTATCGTTAAGGCTTTGAACCTCCGTAAGTAAGAGGTTAAACAGAATGGGGCAACTCGTTTTTTCGGAGTTGCCTTCATTTTGTTTTTTGATGTGATGATGAAGAAAAGAGAAATTTATTATTTGGACGAATAAAATTATGGAAGAAAAGAAGTTGTACAATGCTGTACAGAAGTTTATCCCGCTGGAAGGAGGACGCGAGATAATGATTGAGACCGGAAAGTTGGCAAAGCAGGCCGACGGTTCGGTTGTAGTTAAGCAGGGCGATACGATGTTGCTCGCAACGGTAGTGGCTGCCAAAGATGCAAAAGAGGGTACCGACTTTATGCCTTTGCAGGTCGAGTACAAGGAGAAGTTCGCTGCCGTAGGTCGCATACCTGGTGGTTTTATGAAGCGTGAGGGCAAGGCTGGTGATAACGAGATTCTCGTTGCCCGTCTTATCGACCGTGCGCTCCGCCCACTCTTCCCTGCCGATTATCACGCAGAGGTTTATGTTACCGTAAACCTTATCTCGGCGGACAAGGATATTCAGGCTGACGCCTTGGCAGGTTTGGCCGCTTCGGCTGCACTCGCAGTGTCGGACATTCCGTTCGGCGGTCCAATCTCGGAGGTGCGCGTTGCACGTATCAACGGTGAGTATTGTATCAACCCAACATTCTCGCAGATGAAGGATGTAGACCTCGACATTATGGTCGCAGGTACTATCGACAATATCTTGATGGTCGAGGGTGAGATGAAGGAGGTTAGCGAGGAGGTTATGCTCGGCGCTATCAAGTACGCTCACGAGGCTATCAAGGGACACTGTGCTGCACAGATCGAGTTGATGAAGGAGCTCGGCAAAGACGTAAAGCGCGAGTATTGCCACGAGACTAACGACGAGGAGTTGCGTCAGACCATTATCTCGGAGTTGTACGACAAGGCGTACGCTATCGCTACAAGTGGCACAATGAAGCACGAGCGTTCGGAGGCTTTCGAGGCTTTGGAGGCTGAGTTCGCATCGCGCTACACCGAGGAGGAGTTGGAGGAGAAGGCTCCGCTTATCCACAAGTACTTCCACGATGATGTACAGAAGATGGCTATGCGTAATATGATTCTCGATGAGGGTAAGCGTCTTGACGGACGTCGTACCGACGAGATTCGTCCTATCTGGTGCGAGGTAGACTACCTCCCTTGCGCACACGGTTCGGCAATCTTCACCCGTGGTGAGACACAGTCGCTCTCGACTGTAACCCTCGGTACCAAGTTGGACGAGAAGCAGCACGACGAGGTGTTGTTCCAGGGTTCGGATCAGTTCGTACTCCACTACAACTTCCCTCCATTCTCGACCGGTGAGGCAAAGGCTTCGCGTGGCGTTAGCCGTCGTGAGGTAGGCCACGGCCACCTTGCTTGGCGCGCATTGAAACCTATGGTTCCTGTTGGCGAGGATAATCCATACGCAGTACGCGTAGTATCGGATATTCTCGAATCGAACGGTTCGTCGTCTATGGCTACCGTTTGTGCGGGCTGTATGGCGTTGATGGACGCAGGTGTTAAGTTGAAGAAGCCTGTTTCGGGTATCGCAATGGGTCTTATCTCGGATTCGGCAACAGGTCGTTGGGCAGTATTGTCGGATATCTTGGGTGATGAGGACCACTTGGGCGATATGGACTTCAAGGTAACAGGTACTCGCGACGGTATCACTGCAACACAGATGGATATCAAGGTTGATGGCCTTTCATACGAGGTATTGGCACAGGCATTGGAGCAGGCACGCGTAGGTCGTTTGCACATTCTCGATAAGATTACCGAGTGTATCGCCGAGCCACGTGAGGATTACAAGCCATTCGTGCCACGCATCGAGCAGATTGTTATCGACAAGGACTTCATCGGCGCTGTTATCGGTCCTGGCGGCAAGGTTATTCAGGATATTCAGAAGACCACCGGCACTACTATCACTATCACCGAGACCGAGACTTCGGGATTGGTTGATGTATTCGGACCGGACAAGGAGTCGATTGATGCTGCCTTGGCTCGCATCAAGGGCATCGTAGCCGTACCTGAGGTTGGCGAGGAGTACCACGGAACTATCAAGTCGATTGTAGACTTCGGTGCTTTCGTTGAGATTCTCCCTGGTAAGGAGGCGTTGCTCCACATCTCGGAGATCGACTACAAGCGTTTCGAGACTATGGCAGAGACCGGTTTGAAGGAGGGTGATGAGATTGACGTTAAGTTGATCGGCATCGACCAGAAGACCAACAAGTTGCGTCTTTCGCACAAGGCACTTCTTCCTAAGCCGGAGGGTTGGGTAGAGCCTGAGCGTAAGCCACGCGCACCACGCGGAGACAAGGAGCGCGGAGATAAGGAGCGCGGAGAGCGTCGCCCACGCCGCGATCACCACAAGGAGTAATCAGATATTCCAGATACGAAAAACGGAGCAGACAACTGCTCCGTTTTTTTTGTTGCGTATTGGGTTTGGGAATTTTAGAGAATTAGTTTTCCGTTTTCCGCTCTCCGTTTTCCGTTCCAACGAAGTCGAGCAACGCTGCGGCGCACGCCTTCGACTCCTCGATAAAGCCCATATGTCCCGAATTTTCGAGCCAAACGACCTTCGCCTCGGGGTGCTCGACAACCATCTTCTCGGCAATTTCGGGCGTGATATAGCCGTCCTTGCGACCAAGAATAAATAGTATTGGTTTACCGAGATTGTGGAGCATCTCGCTCTGCGCCTTGCGTTCTATCATACCATTCAACAATGCCACAATTCCTGCATCCTCGGTAAGGTATATCGTCTGCTGCAAATCTTCGATTTCGGTGCGAAAGCGGTTGCGATTTTCAACAGCAAAGCCCGCCTCGGGTGCCGTGTGCGCCAGCAACTCTTTCTTACCCGACTTGACGAGCGAAATTTCGCGCTGGCGATTTCGCTTCTTCTCGTCGCTGTCGGCATAGGGCGTCGAATGGAGTAACACCACCGCATCGGTGCGATTGGGATGTCGCTCTGCAAATGCGAGAGCCACATATCCACCCATTGAATGTCCCACTACGGTCGCGCTTTTAATGTCGAGTTTGTCGAGTGCCGCCGCGAGGGTATCGGCGAGATAATCCATCGTGTGTATATCGCCCTTAACCTCCGAAATACCGTGTCCCGGAATATCGAGCGTTATAACGCGTACATCTTTGTAGATGAGCGGAATAAATGCCTCCCACACAAGCATATTTTCGAGATATCCGTGCAGTAGCACCACTGTCTTTTCACCCGCCTCCGAATCACAAATGTGAAGAGCCGAGTCGCCTGCCATTATAAATTTTTCGACCATTTTTACGCTTTTTGCAATTTTACTGCGTAAAAATATGGAAAATTCTTCAAATTTTACTATTTTTGAACGATTATACTCTGAAATAGAATGAAATTTGACTACATAAAATGCCACGGCTCGGGAAATGAGTTCGTTATGGTTGATGGCGTAAAATTCGATTTAAGCGGTATCGACCTCGCCGAATTTGCCCGTTTCATCTGCAATCGAGAGCACTCTCTCGGTGCCGATGGCGTGCTGCTTTTGGTCAAGAATAATGAAATGTTCGGTATGCGAATGTTCAACCCCGACGGCTCGGAGGCGGAGATGTGCGGCAACGGCATTCGATGCGTAGCACGCCTGGCAGAGGAGTATGTCGGAGAGCGCCGGTTCTATATGTTCTCGGGCGAAAACACCTATGGCATTGAACGTGCCGAGGATATATACCCCGCGATTCCAACCTATGGCGTCGATTTGGAGGTTTGCCTTGCAAGCGACGATTTCGGCTTTGCCAAAGGTGCCGAGCAGTTCGTGTCGCAGCCTATCGAGCGATTGGACAAAAATCTGCGTTGGACTGCGATAAATGTGGGCAATCCGCATATCGTTGCCGAGGTCGAGGAGATTGATTACGACCTCCTCACTCATCTTGGCAATCGAGTTTTGGAGTTGCACGAGGAGTTCCCGAAGGGCATAAACGTATCGCTTGTTAAGGTTCTTGGCAAGAATCGCATATTTGTTGCAACCTACGAGCGAGGTGCCGGTATAACCGCCTCGTGCGGTACAGCGATGACTTCGAGTGCTACGGCTATGGCTCTCAATCGCCGTTGCGACTACGAGGCGACTATCGAGGTGGAGAACAGAGGTGGTGCAGTGCGTTGCATCTGCCACAAAGAGAGTGGTTTACACACACAACTCATCGGAAACGCCTCCTACATTTCGTATGGCGAAGTGGTTGCCGAAGATGGAGGTTTCGCCAGCGTAGAATTGGGCAAATTCGATAAAGAGATAGAACTCTACAACAATTTTTTAAGGCTGAAAAAGGGGCATAAATAGTGCGGAAATGGCGTTACATATTGTGTAGTATCGTGCTGGGACTCACCCTCTCGGCGTGTAACGTTACACGCCTTATTCCGTCGAACGAGCACCTCTTGCAGAGGGTTAAAATCGAAGAGGACAAAGAGGCGCCTCGCAACGAGCGCATAAAAGCAGACAATGTTACAAAATATCTCCGACAAAAGCCTAACAAGCACTTCCTTGGCACCGATTTCTACGCTTGGGTCTATATGATGGCGAAGCCCGACAAGGACAATTGGTGGAACAATATGAAGCGTAAGATAGGCGAGAAGCCTGTGTTTTTCAGTGAGCGCGACACGGAGCGTTCTGTCGATAATTTGAAGTTGTATCTCGAATCGTGCGGATACTACGCCTCGGACGTAACATACAAGGTCGATACCACCTCGCGTCGCAAGCGTGCCAAGGTAACCTATTCGCTTAAACAGGGCACACCATACCGCATAAGTTCTATATCGTACGACTTCCGCGACCCACTCCTCGAACCGATTGTACTCCCCGACACCATACACACATTGTTGCACAAGGGAGATATCTTCGACATATCGGTTTTGGACGCGGAGCGCGACCGCATCGCCCTACTGCTCAAAGATAAGGGCTACTTCAACTTTACAGTGAATAACATTTCGTACGTTGCCGATACGCTCAGCGGCAATCAGACCGTAGGCGTAAAGATGATTATCAAGCAGAACCTTACAGGTTACAACGAGCGCGGTGTGCCGATGTACGAGAACAACAAGACCTATCGCCTTCGCAATGTAACCATCATACCTCGCTACAATGCTGCGGCAGCAAAGAATAGGGAAAACTACTTTGAGAGTTTCGATTCAACCTCGTACAAGGGATTGAACGTGCTTTTCTTGGGCAAGAAGCCGAAAGTACGTCCAAAAATTTTGCGCGAGGCTGTACCGTTGTACTTCAACGACACATACAACTACACCAAAACAAACAACACCTACGCCAATTTGATGGCTATGGGCTACTTCAAGAGCGCCCGAATAGATTTCCAAGAGGTTCCAAATGGCACGCAGCAGATTGCAAAAAACACCTCCCAAGAGGGGCTCCTCGATTGTAATATATACTGCACGCCTGCCCTGCAACAGAGTATCAAGGCGGAGTTGGAGGCCTCAACTACATCGAGTTTCTACGGCTTGACCGCCCTCATTGGTTACCAAAACCGCAACATCTTCCGCGGTGCAGAGATGCTCGAAATTACGGGTACTGCCGGATACGAGTATATGAAAGCTCCGAACTCGAAGAAGCGCCACGCTATGGAGTTTGGCATCTCGGCGAGCTTGTCGTTCCCTCGTTTCTTGTTGGCAAACTATGCCATCAGCAAAAATATCTTGGTTCCGAAGACCAAGTTCGAGATATCCTACAACTATCAGGACAGACCATATTACCAACGAGGTCTGTCGAGCATCTCGTGGGTATACTCGTGGAAGAATCGCAAAAACTCCTCGTTCGTCGTACGCCCGATAGCTGTAAACTGGGTGAACGTTTCGTATATCAACGAGGACTACTTCAACTCGTTGCAAAACCAATATCTCAAATATAGTTTCCAATCGCAGTTAATCGTCGCGCTCTCGGGTTCGTACGTACTGAATAAGCAATACCCTAACGCACCTAACAACTACACAACAGTTAGAGCAAACTGCGAATTGTCGGGCAACCTTCTGAATGGTTTGGTACATCTCTTTGCAAAGCCACCAACCGACCGTAACTACTACGAATTTCTCGGCATTAGATATTCGCAATATGTTCGTGCCGATGTAAGTGCAAGCCACAAGATAATGTTTGGCAAGGTTACCGCTTTGGCAGGTCGCCTCTATGCAGGTATTGCCTACGCATACGGAAACTCCGATGCTGTGCCATTCGACCGCCTGTTCTACGCGGGAGGAAGCAACAGTATGCGTGGTTGGGCACCGCGAACACTCGGCCCGGGTGCTTCGCCTGCCCCTACAAACGTTGTCTACCCTACGCAGTTGGGTGATATGAAATTGGAGGCTAACCTCGAATTTCGCTTCCCTATTTGGGATATGTTCCACGGTGCAGCATTCTTCGACTTGGGCAACATTTGGTATATCGGTCGCAAAGATGGCTCTTACCCCGAGAGTGCAGTATTCCGATTTAATAGTTTCTACAAGCAATTGGCTTTTAACACCGGTATAGGTCTGCGTCTTGATATCGACTTCGCAATTCTGCGACTCGATTGGGGTATCCAGCTGCATAACCCTAACAATCCTGTGGGAAAACGATGGATTCACGACTTTAAGTGGAAAAACACATCGCTCAACTTCGGTGTTGGCTTCCCATTCTAAAAATGAGAGAGTATGGATAAAATCGAATATAAGTATCTCAACAGAGTTAATTCGCCGGCAGATTTGCGACGGCTCTCAATCGACGAGTTGCCTCGCTACTGCGATGAAGTGCGGCAGTTCATCATTGAGCAGTGTGCCGTAAATCCGGGACACCTCGCATCGTCTTTGGGCGCTGTGGAGATTGCCGTGGCGATACACTACGTATATGATACTCCGACCGATAAACTGATTTGGGATGTAGGTCATCAGGCGTATGCCCACAAAATCATCACCGGTCGTCGCGACCTCTTCCATACCAACCGTCGATTGAACGGCATAAGCGGCTTCCCACGAATGGCAGAGAGCGAATACGACTCTTTCGGAGCCGGACACGCTTCGGTATCGGTGTCGGCAGCTCTCGGTATGGTCAGGGCAGCAAAGCTGCGTGGCGAGGAGTACAAAACAGTAGCCGTAATTGGCGACGGCTCAATTGCCGGCGGTTTGGCATTCGAGGGTCTGAATAATGCAGGTTCGGACAAAAGCAACGACATTTTGGTAATTCTGAACGACAATAATATGTCAATCGACAAGTCGCAGGGCGCACTCAACCACTATCTGCTTCGTCTTTCGACCTCGTCGAAGTATAATCGATTCCGCCAAAGTATGTGGTCGTTGCTGTCGCGCACGCCAAGGTTGCTAAACTTCTGTCGTAAGATAACAAATGCCGTAAAACACGGATTACTCCAAAATAGTAACCTCTTCGAGAGTCTTGGATTTCGCTATTTTGGTCGTGTTGATGGGCACAATGTCAAGCGACTTGTTCGTACGTTCATAGCATTGAAGCAGATACGCTCTCCGAAGCTTCTGCACATAATCACAGAGAAGGGTTATGGTTACGCTCCGGCGAAGAATAATCTGCCGGTGTGGCACGCCCCGGGTTGCTTCAATCCCGATACGGGCGAGCGCGTAAAGAGCACATCGAAGGCTTCGCGTATGCAGGACGTATTTGGCGAAACATTACTCGACCTTGCCAAAATGGATTCGCGTGTTGTGGGCGTAACACCCGCAATGCCGTCGGGTTGTTCGATGACGATAATGATGGACGAGATGCCGGAGCGATGCTTCGACGTAGGTATTGCCGAGGGACACGCCGTAACATTCGCGGCGGGTTTGGCAGCGGCAGGGCAACGTCCGTTCTGCAACATCTACTCAACCTTTATGCAACGCGCCTACGACAACATCATACACGATGTAGCGTTGCAGAACCTGCCTGTTATTTTCTGCCTCGACAGAGGTGGCTTGGTGGGCGAAGATGGAGCAACACACCACGGAATTTTCGATATCGCATACCTCGGTTGCATACCAAATATGATTGTTGCAACACCTTCGGACGAGTGGGAGTTGCGCAATATGATGTTCACAGCCTTGCAGAGCGATACACCGTTTGCAATTCGCTACCCGCGCGGCTGCGGACGCGGTACAGCTTGGAAAGAGATGCCGTTCGAGTCTATTGAAGTGGGCAGAGCACGCAAGGTGCGCGAAGGCAATGACGTGGCTATATTCGCCTTCGGAAATCTACTCGCCGATGCCGAACAAGCTGCCGAGCAAGCCTCGGTGATTGGCGTTAGCACCGCCGTCTACGATATGCGATTTGCAAAGCCACTCGACAGGCAGACCATAGTAGAGGAGGGTTGCAAATTCAAGCGCATCATAACTATTGAAGATGGAATTATTCGTGGCGGAGCGGGCGAGGCTGTCGTGAAGATGCTCAACGACAACCACATCACAACGCCTGTAACAACTCTTGGAATTGATGATAAGTTTGTCGAGCACGGCACGATAGCCGAGTTGCGACACCTCTGCGGTTACAGCGTAGAGGATATACTACACGCAATTGTCGAGTAACTACACCAACGCCTCGGCTACAACAAATGTACTACCACCGATGAAGAGCATATCTTGGTCGGTGAGTTGTTTTTGAGCGGCAGCTACCGCCTCGGCAACGGTCGGCACAACCTCGAAATCGAGCGCAAGCGACGCGGCCACCTCCGATATTTTATCGAGCGATGCAGCACGACGGATTGATGCTTGCGTAAAGATATAGTACGCATCACTTGGCATCAAAGCCAACATTTTCGAAAAATCCTTATCCTCGCAGAAGCCCATAACACAAAGTAAGCGACCACTATTCTCGCGAGCCTTCAACTGCTTGGCAACCTCCGCAATACCGTGTTCGTTGTGAGCCGTATCGCAAACCACGAGAGGCCTTTCGGAGAGCACCTGCCAGCGACCTCGGAACGAAGTAAGTTTCGACACATCGCGCACGCCCTCAACAAAGGCGCGACGCGAAATCGACAGCGGTGTTGCTTCGTGAAGTATATCGAGTACCGTAGCTACGATAGCAAGATTATAGCGCTGATACTCGCCAAGCAGGTCGAGTCGTAATTGGTATGGGTAGCCATCGCGCGTACGAGTCATCGTAACCACCTGCTTATCGCCCTTGAAGCCGCACTCGCCAAGCGAGAACGACTCGTCGGCATAGATGAGTTCCGAACGCAAATCGGAGGCAATCTCCTCCAAAACAAGGTTGTAGCTCGAGTTCTTCTCCCCCACAACAACAGGGGTACATTTCTTTATGATACCACCCTTCTCACGGGCAATTTTAGGTAACGAGTCGCCGAGGTACTCGGTGTGTTCGAGTCCGACGTTGGTAATTACCGAAACGAGTGGCTGGACTATATTTGTAGCGTCCAAGCGACCTCCAAGACCCGTTTCGATTACGGCAACCTCGACATCGCTCTGCGCAAAGTAGTCGAACGCCATCGCCGTTGTCATCTCGAAAAACGAGAGTTGCAGTCGGCTCATCTCCGCCTTGTAACGGTCCACAAAATTCACCACCTTCTGCTTGGAAATCATCTCGCCATTGACACGAATACGCTCACGGAAGTCGGTCAAGTGTGGCGAGGTAAACAGACCTGTCTGATATCCCGCCTGCTGCAATACCGCTGCCAGCATATTCGACACCGAGCCCTTGCCATTGGTGCCGGCAACGTGAATCACAAAGTAGTTACGTTGCGGATTGCCTATCGTGCGGCAGAACTCAACAATACGCTCCAAACCGGGTTTGTAGGCATCGCCTCCAATCTGCTGAAACGAAGGCATTGATGAAAAGAGATAGTCGAGTGTTTCGGTATAGTTCATATTATTTATTGCTTTTAGCCAACCGGCTCTTAACCATTGGCTTTTTTTTAATTTAGATAAAACTTCTTTTTTGCCGAGTATGCCACAAAATAGAGGAGGCACAATCCCGCAATAAGCAGCGACAGACGACCGATGTAGTCGCCAAATCGAGCATAGAACGTCTGCTCCGAATTGAGGCGAATATCCGAGGTCAGAACGCCACGATTATCCCACTCCAAACGCTGGACATCCTCACCCTGCATCGTAATAAAGCCCGATACTCCCGTATTGGCACTGCGAGCTATATCGCGACGCAACTCTATTGCACGCAAACGACAAAAAGCAAAGAGGTATTTGTGTCCGAGGGTGTTGCCCCACCAGCCGTCATTCGATACCACAAATACTGCCTCGGCACCATTGCGCACGAACTCTGCGGTGTGGTTACCATACAAACCTTCGTAGCATATCGCCGCAGCAACCTTCTTGCCATTGTGTTCAAATGGGATACAATTCTCACCGATGCCGAGTTGTCCGAAAGTACCGCCCAAGTCTATAGCAAACATATCACCCGCCTTGCGCAACCACGCAGGAATAGTCTCTACTCCCACCACAAGTTTACCCTTGTGATGCACCTGCACGTTCGATGTCGAGTCGATACCGAGCGACGAGTTGAACACGTCGGCATAGTACGAACCTCGCTTACGAGCCGTCTCCGAGCCCCTATTTTCGCCATACACTCGGCACATCTCGCCACCCGATACCACCATTGTTGATGGCTTTGCCCTATGAAGATAGTCCGAAATGCGATTTACAATGTGTGAATACTCGGGTTGGCGCTCATTTATCATCTCGGCCAATGCAGTTTCGGGCATCAGTACAAACTCTGCCGAATCGGGAGCCTCGGCGAGAAGCGCCATAAGATTATTTTGTTGTTTCTCGGTCGATGAGTCAAATTTTTCGTAGCAAGGGACGTTGGGTTGAGTAACCGATACGGTCATCTTTTCGAGCGACTTGTAGAGTTCACCTTGCGCATCGTACTTATGGAATAGCGCTATCGAGATACCGAGAGGCAGAGTCAATGCCAGGGTCGCCGCCACCCAAATCCGCTTGCGCATAGTCAGGCACGACTCGAAAGCGAGTACATTGACCAACAACACCCACAACGAGCCTCCGAAGACGCCCGTATATTCGTACCACTGCACCGCCCACGTATCGTCGGCAAAGCCGTTACCCAAAACTAACCACGGGAACGACAACGCAGGGGCTTGTGTGTAGAGATACTCGCCTGCTATCCAAGCGGTTATCAGCGTAACGTATGCCAATACCTTAGGGGCGCGTTTCGACACTATGTGATATAGCATAAACGGAACTATACTCCACCACGTCGAGACCAGCGTTGCAGCAACGGGTCCTACGGGGGTGGCGTTCCATATCCACCACACAGTAGCTACATTCCAAAGCACGATAGTAAGCAATGCCCACCCGAACATCGAGAGGGTATCGCGCCACGACGAGCTGTATTGCGCACTGATAAGCATCAATGGTAGAAGCCCCACGAAGAGGGTTATACAACTTGCGCCCTCCCACGGAATCGATAAAAGTATGGCGGAAGCGAGCGATAGCGCCGCTTTTGTCTTCTTCGAAAATTGTCGTTTGAACTGTATCATACGACAAATGTAGTAAAAAACGATAAATCGAGCAACAGAAAGCAAAAAACTTTGCACACAATCAAGATAATTTCATTATCTTTGTTGCTTGGATTAACGATTGTATATTGACGAATATGGAGTATCTATACCTTTTGATATGTCTGACGATAATCGTGTTTAGCGCAGATTGGTTGGTTGCAGGAGCTGTAACCATAGCTAAACGTTTCAAAATTTCGGACTTTGTTATCGGAGCCGTTATTATTGGCATAGGAACTTCTCTTCCGGAGCTCGTAGTGAGTAGCATCGGCGCACTCGACGGCAACTCCGACATCGCGATAGGAAATGTAGTGGGCTCGAACATCTTCAACGTATTCGGCATCTTGGGTCTCACCGCTCTCATTATGCCTGTCGCCGTTTCGCGCGAGAACAGACGCTTCGACCTACCCTACTGCATCGGACTCTCACTATTGACACTACTGCTCGTATTCAACTGCTTTTTGGGTGGAGAGAGTATAATCAGCCGCATCGACGGATTGATTTTGCTGACCTTCTTCGCTATCTTTATGTTCATCTCGCTCAAAAATGGCAAGCAGAATGCCGTAGCCGACACGGACGAAGTGGTAACCAATCGGCAGTTGCTATTTGGCATAGGAAAGGTGGTATTTGGATTGGCAGCACTGATTATTTCGAGCCGCTTCTTCCTCAACAACGCGATTATTATCGCCGAGGCGTGGGGTGTAAACAAGGCATTTATCGCCATAACCCTCGTGGCGTGCGGAACATCACTTCCGGAGTTGGCAGCATCGCTCGTTGCCGCAGCAAAAAAGAATACACAGTTGGCTCTCGGCAACATTATAGGCTCGAATATCTTCAACCTTGCGTTGATTCTCGGCACTGCATCGCAGATTACACCGCTGACAAGTTCGGGAATAACATTAGTCGATTATGTAGTGATGATTGCGGCCGCCGTAATTCCGCTTTTGTTCGGTTTTAAGGGTAAGTTGAACCGTTGGGCAGGTGCATTTATGTTCCTATGCTTTATTGCATACAACGCATACCTAATCTATACACAGACAAACTAAAAAATTAAATAACTATGGAATTTGTATTTGAAGGAATCGTATTCGCCATTCTCCCCGAGCAGAGCGGAACATCGGCTCGTGGCGAGTGGCACAATCAAAATGTAGTGTTTGAGATGCAGACCTCGTCGCCATATCCGCGTAAGGTTAGTGTCAAGTTCTTCAACAAACGCGACGAAGTGGCACGCCTTGTTGTGGGTGCAGCCTACAAAGTAACTTTCGACGTGGAGTCGCGCGAGTATCAGGGACGTTGGTACACCGACGTAGTAGGTCGCCGCATAGAGCCAAAGGAGGCAGCACAGGTGGCACAGGCTCAATACAGTGAGCCTCTGCCTGCAACAGCTCCAATTGCAGCACCAATGCCAACCGAAGAGCCTGCAATGCCGGCACAGAGCGCTGCGGTAGTCGATGACCTTCCATTTTAGACCAATTAAACAACCTAAATAATAAAACTATGAAAAATCTAAAACGTTTATCAATGTTTTTCGTCTTTCTGCTTTCGGTAGTAGCCGTATATGCAGGAGGCATCAGTAACGCCAAGGAGTTAGTGGCTTTTGCAAAGGCCGCAAACAAGGGCGAGGACCTATCGGAATGGCGCAATGAGAAGGGTCATATCGTTCTCGAATGTGATATCGATATGAAAAAAGTCCGCAAATGGACCCCGATTGCAGAATTCAAGGGTACTTTCGATGGCCAAGGACACGCTCTTCTCAACTGGAAGACCAAGCAGGGTCTGTTTGACTTTATCGACACGAACGGTGCAGTGAAGAATCTCCGTATCGATGCTTCGTGCTCGATGAATGTAGACACCAAGTGCGAGGAGGTTATCGCGGGTTTCATCGCTCGTGTAAATAAGGGTACCATCAGCAAGTGCGAGAATGGTGGCAACATAAAGTATCGTGGTGGCTATACCGAGAAGCACATATACATTGGTGGTTTGGTAGGTCAGAACGGATATCTTATCACCGATTCGCGCAACACAGGCGACATCGATGCTACATTGTTCATCGCATCGGAGAACAAAAAATTGAATCTATGCGTTGCCGGTATCGCCAGCTCGACAGTTCCAAAGGGAAGCCGCATTATCACCATCAACCGTTGCGAGAACACCGGTAACATCAAGTTCGAGGGCGACGCTCCTCGCATCTATGTAGCAGGTATCATCGGCTATTCGGGCCGTGCAGGAGTTCGCTACTGCGTTAATCGTGGCGAGATTTCGTCAACCGGCGTAGTGGGCAACCCCGAGGCTCGCTATTACAACAATGTTGCGGGTATTGTAGCACAATCGAGTCAGCATATTCAGTGCTGCGACAACTTCGGTAAGATACTTATCGATGGTACTCACTCATCGTACGCCGGAGGAATTTGCGCCTCGATGAATGCATCACGCAACATTATCGGCTGCTCTAACTACGGCGAAGTGGTTTCTACGGCTACCGTATCCTCAATCTTCGCCGGCATCTTGGGTGCTTCGGGCGACGGCGCACTTCTCTGTAACTGCAACAACTACGGTGCAGTAAGTTTCAAGGGCACCACCTCAAAGTCGGGTGCTCACATCGGAGGTATCGCAGGATATATCTTTACAAAGAAGAATACAAAGTACGGCTCTCGCCTGCTCCGTTGCAACAATATGGGTAAAATTAGCTGCGATATTGAACACGGCAAGACCTATGTTGCAGGTGTTGTAGGACGCTTCCGTGGCACAAAGAACGTCAATATAAGGGTTACAGACTGTGCCAACCAAGGCGAGATTTCGGCAGAGGGTTGTCGTTCGGGCGACATCACGGCTTACCAGACATTCACCTCAATCGAGGGCGAGTATTTCCACAACAATATGGCAAAGGCTGTCGATGCACCAAAGGGTAATAATACAATCTTTGGTCGTGTAACTTCAACAACCGGCGAGCCTGTTGTAGGTGCTGTTATTTCGGACGGCGAGTTCAGCGTACAAACCAATGCTGAGGGTTACTATGGCATCAAGTCAAACCTCTCGTATGCTCGTTTCGTAACCATTTCGACACCTGACGGCTACAAGTTCTCGTTCCGCAAGAGCGTTCCGCAGAACTTCCTCCGCGTACCTCGCCACGCCAAGGCTGTCGAGGCGAACTTTGTACTCGAACCTCGCGAGAAATCGACCGATAAATATACCGTTGTAATGATTGGCGACCCACAGATTAAGGGTTACAAGGTGGATAGCGCAGCCTACAAGCTCCGCAACACAATTTACCCTGATATCGTAGAGCTTAAAGAGAAGAAGGCTGCCGACGAGGGCGAGTTCTTCGCAATCAACCTCGGCGACCTTGTATTCAACGATATGGCAAAGTTGTACGACTACGTTGATGTTATCTCGGATAGCAACGTTCCTATGTTCCACGCTATCGGAAACCACGACTACGACCAAACCACACATCAGGAGACAAAACTCGGCACAATACACTTCGAGGAGTACCTCACCCCATCGTACTACTCGTTCAACATTGGCAAGGTGCACTACGTTATCGTAAACGATATTTCGTTCTCGCGTAAGAACTACAAGCAGAAGTATCGTCTTGGCTTGGAGTATTGGCACTACAAGTGGTTGGAGCGCGATTTGAAGTTTGTTCCAAAGGATCACACTATCGTAATTTGCGGCCACGCACAACTCTTCCGCCACTTCGGCAATAAGGACGCCGACAGCAAGAAGAACCTTTCGTATGCACGCTATTCGAAGTTGCTCTCGCAGTATGCTCGCGTATATTCGTGGTCGGGACACTACCACTACAACTTCGGTTACGACTACGCTAACTCAACAGACGAGGCTCACGCTCCATTAAAGAACATCACCAGCATCTGCGTTGCCCGCGCTACCGGAGGTTTGCACTGCAACCGCGACCTCTACAACGATGGAACACCTAACGGCTATATGGTAATGGAGGTTAATGGCGAGAATATCGAGTGGTACTACAAATCGGTAGGCCACGACCGCGACTACCAGATGCACGTATATGCTCCACACCGCACAGGTGGCGAGCTGGTGAAGGTTAATATCTGGAACTGGTCGAAGAACCATTGGAGCACTCCTGAATGGTGGGAGAATGGTGTTAAGGTGGGCGATATGACTCACAAGTACGAGAAAGATATCGCCTTCGTGGAGGACCACAACGAGAAGGGTCCACATATGTATAGTCCAAAGAGCAAGCACGACACTGCGAAGCCTTACAACGCTCACGGTATGTTCCACATCAAGCCAAGCGAGGGTGTTCGCTCGGGCGAGGTGCGCGTAACCGACAACTTCGGAAAGACATATATCGAGAAGGTTGAGTGGTAATACCCACTACCTATTTAAGAAAAAGAGTGCAAGAATTTTCACATCTTGCACTCTTTTCGTATATTTGCACTATAAGAGAGAACTAACCGATGAAGAAAAAATTTTTTATTGCGCTCTTTGCTGCACTTTGCGCGGCTATGCCGATTGGAGCAAATGGACAGATATACGCCAAGCTGAACGCCCTGTATGCAGTTGTTGGAGTTATAAACCCGCAGCTCGAATTTGTGGTGGGACCACACTCCTCAATCTCGATTGACCCAATGTTTTCGCCCTACAAGAGCATCAAATTAGGCGACCGCGACAATATCCACGCCCTGTTCGGCATCTTGCAAACCGAGTATCGCTTCTATATCAAGCGCGAGGCACGAGGCTTCTACGTCAGCGCAAACGCCGGAATGCAGGCATTCGACATCTCGCGCCCCTACCTATTTCAGGGTGGTAAACTCGTAACTTTCAATCCGGGCTTCGGACGTGGCTTCGGACTTATGGCGGGTATCGGCATCGGTTACACCCACACCTTCAAGGAGCGATGGGTGGTGGACGCCTTCTTCGCCTTCGACCGTATGTGGAGTTGGTACAACGGCTACAATGCCGACGGCTCTATTAACCTCTTCCCTCGCCACCAAAAGGAGCCTAAATTCCCCGACCCATTCAACGGCTCGGCAGAGTGGCTGCCATCGAAAATTGGCGTGTCGATAGGTTACAAAATTTTCGACCCTGCAATAAAGCGCAAGTCGTGCCGACAGCGCAGAGTAGAGCGACTGCTATCGAAATAGACGAAGTCGTCAAAGAAAGAACTGCTGCCCCTCGGGACAGCAGTTCTTTCTTATATTAGCCGTTAGACTTTTTTTATCCTATTACGCAACGTAGTAGTGTGATGCCAACTCGGTGAACGAAGCAACCTGCTCGTCGATCCAAGCTTGGTCGCGACCCAACTCCTCTGCCAAAATCTGTGCTACACGTGGAGCAGCCTTCTGTGCCTCGCGAGCATCAACAAACAAGAGGCGTACACGACGCGCCAAAACGTCATCTACCGTAAGAGCCATCTCGTGACGAACCGCCCAGAGAACCTCCGCTACGGTGTAGTCGTACTTCTCCGACAACTTCTCGCCGAGTGCAGGGTTCTGCTTAATCATATCGAGAATTGCAGGCTCGTCCGCACCATAAACATACATATGATCTGCCAAGTTTGGATTTGGACGCCAGCCGTGAATCTTCAACTTCTTGGTTACACACTTGCGCTTCTCAACCTTACCCAACTTGATGGCCTTATCAACGGTATCCTCCGCCATCTTACGATACGAAGTCCACTTTCCACCGGTGATGGTGATGAGGTCGTTATCCGAAACAACAACCTTGTGCGAACGCGATACCTCCTTCGACTTCTTGCCCTCCTTCTTTGGCGCAGCGAGTGGTCGCTGACCGGCAAATACCGAAACGATATCGGCACGAGTTGGAGCAGGATTCATATAGAGGCCTGCGGTATCGAGAATAAACTGAATCTCCTCGTCGAGTGGACGTGGCTCACTCTCGGCAGTAGGACGCTGAATGTCGGTAGTACCCACAACCACCTTATCGTACCAAGGCACAGCGAACAACACACGACCGTCCGAAGTCTTTGGTACCATAATAGCGTAGTCGCTCTGCAAGAACTTCATATCGAGGACGATATGCACACCCTGCGAAGGCACAACCATCTTTGCCTCGCCCGGCTTGTCCATCTGCAACACCTCATCAACAAAGCAACCTGCAGCATTGATAACCGCCTTTGCCTTTACAACATAGTCCTTACCTGTGAGCAGGTCCCTGGCTACGACACCGGCAACCTTGCCCTTCTCGTCGTGCAATACATTTACAACCTCGGTGCGGTTTGCCACAACACCACCCTGCTCAACACAGGTCTGTGCGAGGTTGCAAGCCATACGAGCGTCGTCGAACTGACCATCGTGATATACAACGCCACCCTTCAAACCCTCAGCAACCGATGTTGGGAGGTACTGACGGAGAGTCTTTGCTGTAATAAAGCGCGAACGACCATAACCGAAGCCAAACGAAAGAATGTCATAGAATGTCAAGCCACAGAAGTAGAGGAAGTTCTCCCAATGGCTGTAATTCGAGATAACGAATGCCTGATCCTTAACAAGGTGTGGAGCATTCTGCTTCATCAAACCTCGCTCGTGAAGCGCCTCGCGGACCAAATCCACCTCCAACTTCTGGAGATAGCGCACACCACCGTGTACAAGCTTTGTCGAACGGCTCGAAGTACACTTTGCGAAATCCTCACGCTCGAAGAGCGCTACACTGTAACCGCGCGATGCGGCATCAACTGCACAACCAAGACCGGTTGCACCACCACCTACAACTACAAAATCCCACACT
The DNA here is from genome assembly GCA_017520545.1 of Alistipes sp. Lineage (GTDB taxonomy): Bacteria > Bacteroidota > Bacteroidia > Bacteroidales > Rikenellaceae > Alistipes. The sequence continues at coordinate 108,099 of JAFXFM010000004.1, forward strand.
TTGTCGGTATTTTCGAGTTGTTTGAGAAGATTTTCTCTTTGCATTTTTTGTGTTTTATTTAGTTTTGATATATAAATCGAACCTTTCAACACGCAAAAGTAGAAGATTTTAGCGAAAATAGCAAAGAAAAAGATGCAAAAAACACAAAAAAGCGAAAAAACAATTTCGTTTTTCCGCTTTTTTGTTTGCTAATTTTGATTTTTAGTCGTCAATTCCGATAAATCGACCGTCCGAACCAAACTTCAAGTCGAGGTCGTTAGTCAGCTCCACCTCATAACCATATCGTTTACGCTCAATCTTCTCGACTTTTGCCGAAGGGTAGTGCTCCATAATGTATCCTGCAATTTTAACAGGAACGATACCTGCCGGAATTTTACCCGCCTGATTTTTCACACTCTCCCACTTGCCCGAAGCGTCAAACTCGATTTTCGTGCCGTTGTCGAGGAGTACGGTATAGTCGTTATCCGAGATATCCCTATCGTGCATCGCGGAGACCACTGTACATTGCGCAAAATTGCTCTTCAAAAACTTTTGTGCCGCCTCCGGCAACTTCTTTGCGGTAATGGCAACATCCTCGGCCATTGTCGGGGTAACCGCAAGCGCAGCCACTGCTAACGCTGAAAGTAAAATCCTTTTCATAGTAACACGGTTTTAATCTGTTGTCATACAAATATACGAAAATTCATTCATATTTATTGTATATATCTCGAAAATGTTGCAAAAAACATTCCAAGATAGGCGAAAGCGAACGGAAAACCGACAACTACGCACCGACCTTTTTTGAAATGTTTTGGTCTAAAATTTGGATAAATAAAATTTTCTGTTTAATTTTGATAACTAAAACTAAAATTTAGGAGGATTTACTATGGCACAACAAGAGAAAACACGTTACAGCGATGCCGAATTGGCCGAATTCAAGGAGTTGATTTTACAGAAACTCGAACAGGCACGTCAAGACTACGAGGAGTTGCGTTCAAGCATCAGCCGCGTTACAGGCAACGACACCGAGGACACTTCGCCAACCTTCAAAGTTCTCGAAGAGGGTGCAACAACCCTTTCGAAGGAGGAGTGCGAGCGTTTGGCTGCGCACCAGTCAAAGTTTATCCGCAACCTCGAACTCGCGCTCGTGCGCATTGAGCATAAGACCTATGGAATCTGCAAGACCACCGGAAAACTCATTCCGCGTGAGCGTCTTTTGCGCGTACCACACGCAACCGAGACCATAGAGGCAAAGGAGTCGAGAAAATAGTTGTTGCCATACAATATACGACAGGTTGCTCCTTGCAGCCTGTCTTTTTTTAGACAGAAACCAAGATGATAAGAGTCAAACATATCGTTTTTACACTCGTTGCGCTCCTCTATATGGCGTGTGCACCCGAGAGCAACAACGACGTAGTAAATCACTATCTATGCGACTTCGAGGGTGCAAAGTGGGACGCCTTGGTGGATAGCAATCCCAATGGCGACAACCTGCTCAATGGCTCCGTAGCCCTAACGTGGCACGATGAGGAGAGCGACCTTGCGGGTGAGGTTACCATACCCTTCGAGGGGTATTGGGGCGGCGCAGCGATATCTAATCATTGCAGTCAAGATTTACAGAACAACGGTTCACCTACCGATCAGCTATACGTCTATGCAGAGGGAGCCTATTCGGGCAGCAACTTCCTCATCTGCAACTGCTTCTTTGGTGGTGTAGAGCTCCGCTTCGAGAGCAAAACAAGCTATATCGAAAGTGTGATGGTGGCAAATACCACCTACTCGCGTGCCGTAACCACCAACGGAAACCATTTGACCGCACCACTCTCCGAGAACACCTCGATTTGGGTGGAGGCTACGGGCTACATTAATGGCTCGGAAGCTGTGCAGGCAACAACAAAGTTATACCTATATAAAAATGGTAAACCTGCATTCGAAGGGTGGACCAAGTGGTATATGACCTCGATGAGCCGATGCGACCGAGTGGTATTCGACGTAAAGTGGAACGGCACAGACTACAACCCCTATCCTGCCTACTTTGCAATGGACGACATAAAGGTTGTACGTCAGGAACGAGCTAAAACGATAAACAACTAAACCTTAAATACTATGAAAAAATTCTATTCTATTTTACTCGTCTTTGCCATAGCGGCAATATCTTTGAGCTGTAAGGAGGAGCAGAAGCTACCCGAGTTGTCGTTCTCTCAACTTATGGAGCAGTCGTCGCCCGAGCAGATTAAGGCTTGGTATGACGGAGCGTCCCGACTCGATGAGAACTACATCGAGGACAATGCTCGAAAGTTGCGCCGCAAGAAGAAGTTGATTGTCTTCGACCTCGACGGAACACTTTCGGACCACCGCTGTCCAATGCCGGAGAAGAGCCGCGCACTGCTCGACGCACTCGGTAAGAGGTATCATCTTGCAATGTGCGGTGCGGGAAATGCTCCACGCATCTACAAGCAGATGGGCAACTACCCTATCGACATCGTGGGAAATTACGGTATGCAACACGCCAAAGTTGTGAATGGCGAGTTACAGATAACAAAGCAGGTTGTCTGCGATATCGACAAGAAGTTCTTCCGCGAAAAGACCGATTACCTCCGCGACAAATATGGCTACACCGCATATTTTGGCGAGCCACTCGAATTTCACAAGTCGGGAATGGTAACATTTGCCCTTATCGGCACGGAGGCTCCCCACGAGAGAAAAGTTGTATTCGACCCCGACCGCGCAAAGCGTCGCGCAATGTACCCTGAGGTTTTGAAGATTTTTAAGGACTACACCGTATTTATCGGTGGCTCCACCTCATTCGACATCGTGGAGAAGCAGTACAACAAATACGATGCAACGATTGAGTACGCCAAGACACTTGGCTACTCGAAGGATCAGATCCTCTTCGTAGGTGATGATATGGGCGACGGCGGTGGCGACCACCACATTCGACTCGGCGGTATGGACTACATCCACGTCCTCGACTACACGAAGGTTGCCGATATGTTGGCTTTCCTGTTGGATTAGTCGTCGAGATAAGATAATGAAAAATGGCTGTTCGAAATGAACAGCCATTTTTTGACATCACTATCACCCCCCCCACACACACATTTTTATCTTCCCCACGAATCTCGGTCGAGCGTTCGATAGTTTATCGCTTCGGCAATATGGGTTGCCTCGATATTTTCGGAACCTGCAAGGTCGGCAATCGTGCGGGCAACCTTAATAATGCGGTCGTAGGCGCGTGCCGAAAGATTTAGGCGGCTCATAGCCATTTCGAGAAGCGAACGCACCTCACTGCTCAATGGACAGAACTCCCGCAACATCGCCGAATTCATCATTGCGTTGGAGTGGATACCGATACCCTGAAAGCGTCGCGCTTGCACATCACGCGCGGCAATAACACGCTTACGAATCTCGGCACTCGTCTCCTCTACCTGCTCACCGTTTATCTCCGACAACGGTACCGGCACAACCTCGATATGCATATCAATACGATCAAGCAGTGGTCCCGAGATGCGTGAGAAGTAGCGATTTATGGCAAATGGTTGGCACGAGCACTCCTTTGTCGGGTGGTTATAGTAACCGCAAGGACAAGGATTCATTGCACCAATCAACGTAAAGTTCGACGGATATTCAACGCTATATTTTGCTCGCGAAATGGTTATCATTCTATCCTCCAACGGCTGACGCAACACCTCCAACACGTTGCGACCAAACTCCGGCAACTCATCGAGGAACAACACTCCATTGTGAGCCAAACTAACCTCGCCGGGTTGTGGCGACTGACCACCTCCGATAAGTGCCACCTGCGAAGTGAGGTGGTGTGGTGCGCGGAATGGGCGTTTTGTCATCAAGCCGATATTCTCGCCCAACTTTCCTGCTACGGAGTGAATTTTGGTAGCCTCGACCGCCTCCTCCAAACTCATCGGCGGCATAATCGTAGGCATACGGCGTGCCAGCATTGTCTTTCCCGAGCCGGGAGCACCAATCATCAAAACATTGTGTCCGCCTGCGGCTGCTATCTCCAACGCTCGCTTCACATCGCGTTGTCCCTTCACGTCGGCGAAGTCCTCGGCATATAGGTTCTGCTCCGTCGCAAACTCCACCGCACGGCCCTCGGCAGGCACAATATCAACCTCGTTATTAAGATACTCGATAACCTCTTTCAGGCTATTTACAGGGATAACCTCCACGCCCTCGACCACTGCGGCTTCGTGAGCACTCGCAGCCGAAACAACGATACGACGCAGACCGCTCTCCTTCGCCATTACTGCAAGCGGCAGAACTCCTCGCACAGGTTTCACCGCGCCATCTAACGACAACTCACCTACAAACATTGTATCTGCCAAGCGAGTATCGAGTACCTGTTGTGTCGCTGCCAAAATTCCCACTGCAATAGGCAAGTCGAAGCCCGAGCCCTCCTTGCGAAGGTCGGCAGGGGCGAGATTTACAACCACCTTCTTGGCAGTCATACGTCGCTGCGAGTTCTCGAAGGCAGAACGAATACGTTGCTCACTCTCCTTCACAGCATTGTCGGGCAGACCTACAAGGAAAAGACCAATACCTCCCCCTGCAACATTCACCTCGACATCGACCTTCACAGCCTTAATGCCGACTATTGCTCCCGCAAAACACTTTACAAACATCGCCTGCTCGATTTAGAATGGGGCAAATTCATCGCTTGTGGCGCTTTGCAACACCGACGCCGACGATTGAAGTGGAGCGCTTTCCAAATCCTCGTACTGCTCCATTGATGGCTGTTGCATCTGCGTATTTATCTGGTCCCAATTGGTAAACTTCGCCTGATCCTTGATGAAGCGCATCTTCACATCCTCGACGGCTCCATTACGGTGCTTGGCAATGATAAATTCTGCCAAACCCTCGGCAGGCGCTCCATCGGGACCCGTCATACCATAGTACTCAGGACGGTGGATAAAGGCTACAAGGTCGGCATCCTGCTCGATTGCTCCCGACTCACGAAGGTCGCTCAACTGCGGACGCTTCGAGCCTCCACGCGACTCGGTGGCACGACTCAACTGCGAGAGGGCAATGATAGGCACGTTCAACTCCTTGGCAATTCCCTTCAACGAGCGCGAGATAAATGCCACCTCCTGCTCACGATTACCCTTATCGCCGTGCCCTGCGGCAGTCATAAGCTGCAAGTAATCGACCATAATGATTTTGATGCCGTTGTTCGCCTTCAAACGACGCACTTTCGAGCGAAACTCGAAGATTGACAACGCCGGAGTATCGTCAATATAGAGCGGCGCCATACCCAACGCCTTGGTGTTTGTTTCGAGGGTTTTCCACTCCGAAGGGGTGAGTTTTCCGCTTCGAATGGTCTGACCGTGTATGCCCGTTTCGGACACCACCAAACGGGTCATCAACTGCACCGACGACATCTCCAATGAGAAGAAAGCCACGGGCGTATCGTAATCGACCGCCATATTTCGCGCCATCGTGAGGGTGAAGGCGGTCTTACCCATTGCAGGACGTGCAGCGATGATGATAAGGTCGGAAGGTTGCCAACCGAGAGTAATGTTGTCCAGGTCGGTGAAACCTGTACATATACCGCTGTAACGAGAGTCGTTCTCGGCCGCCTTCTCGATTTGACGAATTGTGGCACGAAGGATATCGCTTGCGGTCTGCACCGAGCGCTTCACATAGCCCTCGGTAATTTTCAACACCTCTCCCTCGGCATAGCCGATAAGGTCATTTACGTCGATGGTGCTATCGTACGACTGACGTTGTATCTCGGTCGAGGCACGAATCAACTCTCGTTGGATATGCTTCTGGGTAATGATGCGCGCGTGAAACTCGATATTTGCCGCTGCGCCGACACGCTGGGTGAGTTGTGCCAGATAGTTAGCTCCACCCACCTTCTTCAACTCTCGCTTCGATTTAAGTTGGTTGGTTACGGTGTAGATATCTATCGGTTGCTGCGCCATAGCCAGCTCGTTCATCACGCGATAAATCAAGCGGTGCTCCTCCTTGTAGAATGAGGCCTCGGTAAGGTACTCCTGCACCTCGGTAATTTTGTCCGATTCGAGCATCAACGCTCCGAGAACCGCCTCTTCGAGCTCTATCGCCTGCGGCGGAACTGTCGCCACCACCTCGGGTGCCAACTCTGCAAATGCACCACTATTTTTGCTGCTATTTAAATCCTTTGCCATTTTTTCGACCAATTATCTCACAAATGTACTCCTTTTTTGCTACTCCGCCAACATACGCCTACGCGTGCGTGTTGAAAACTCTGTTTATAACGTCCGTGCCGAGTAGAAAATCGCCCTGTAATGCACCTCTGCGCTGTTTATATCTTTTTGAAAACTCTACTTGCCCTGCATAATTTTTCGCGATACGGCAAGCGAAGCAATACTTATCCTGACATCGCCGTCGCACGCCTTCAATATCGCCGATGCGCACGATATCATCGTCGCTCCCGTAGTCAGCACATCATCAACCAACAAGAGGTGTCGTCCGCGCAATCGCTCAGCATTACGCACCTCGAAAATCTCCTCCACATTCTCCCACCTCTCACTACGACTCTTCAAGGTTTGACTATCGTTGTATTGGCTACGTCGCACTGCACGGAAATCGCACTTGACACCCATTTTACGCGATATCCCCAGCGCCAACTGCTCCGACTGATTGTAGCCTCTTTTCAGGCGGCGACGATAGTGCAGAGGAATAGGAACAATTAGATCTATCCCCTCGAAGTTGCCGCTATTGCGCAACTCCTCGCCAAACCACTCGCCCATCTTCTGTGCAAAGAGCCAGCGACCATAGTATTTGAAGTTGTGGACAATATGTTGCCACTCCGTGTCGCCTACAAACCAAAACATTGCCGTAGCCGCCTCGACGGGGAGGATATTGTCGAAGATAAGTTTTACGGGGTTCTCGCGGCGGGAAGAGAAGTTTGTAAGGGGCATATTGTAGCGACACGTCAGACACATATCGCCCTCATTCTCCAACAGCACCCTTCCACACGCAAGGCAGGTACGCGGTAGAAACAGCGATGTCGCATCGCGCAGCACGCCGACTATATCATAAAATATCGACATCGCAGATAATCACTATATTTCGGAAGTTCTTATCCTCGCGCAATCGGGCAATCTCCTCACGCAAAATGCTTCTTGCACGCGAAAACGACGCCTCGACCTCGACCTTCAACATTAACTCTACGCGATACTCGCCACGCACCCTGTCAATAAGTGGTGCAACGGGTCCCAAAACCCTGCGACCAAAGCGTTCACGCAACTGCTCACCAAGTCGTAACGACGATTCAACCAATCTCTCCTTGTCGCCACTTCGCATCGTAATCTTCACTATTCGCGAGAATGGTGGATAGTGAAACTGCTTGCGCTCGGCAAGGAGTTTGGCGGCAACCCTCTCGTAGTCGCCAACCATCGAATAGACAGAGTGTTGCGGCTCGGCGGTCTGAATAATCACTTCACCACGTTTATCGCGTCTGCCGGCACGACCTGCAACCTGCATTATCAACTGCCAAGCCCGCTCCTCAGCCCGAAAATCGGGCGAAGCAAGCAGGTTGTCGCCATTGAGTATACCAATCAAGGTAACATCGGCAAAATCGAGCCCCTTCGATACGATTTGAGTACCAACCAATATATCCGCCTCGTGTCGGGCAAACGCCCCAATAATGCGATTGTATGCCGCACCCGACGTTGCCGTATCTCCATCTAAACGCAGCACTCGTGCCTCCGGAAAAAGCGCAGAGACAGCCTCCTCGACGCGCTCTGTACCAAAACCCATTGCCTTCAACTCGGTAGTCTTGCAATTCGGACAAAATCGCCGTATCGGTTCGTTATAACCCCAGTAATGGCAGACCATTCTTCTCCTCTGTTGATGCGCCGAGAGGGTTACATTGCAGTGCGGACAACGTACCGACCAACCACACGTCGGGCACTCCATATATGGCGAGTATCCTCGGCGATTTTGAAAGAGGATAACCTGCTCGTTATTCTCCAAGCGCTCTGCAATGCCATCTATCAACTCCTTGTTAAAGTGCAACTTACGCTCATTGCGTTTGACATTGCGCACCGTATCCGAAATAGTGATATCGGGCATCTCCACACCTCCATATCGCTCGGTAAGTAGCGCATAGGCATACTTACCCGAGAGGTGATTGGCGTAACTTTCGAGCGAGGGAGTTGCGCTACCCAACACGCACTTTGCATCGTGCAACGCTGCCAACATTATCGCAGCATCGCGACCATTGTAGCGAGGATTAGGCTCCGACTGTTTATAGCTCGAATCGTGCTCCTCATCGACCACCACCAAGCCCAACTTTTTATATGGCAAAAATAGCGCGGAGCGTGCTCCCACCACAAAATTACCACTCTCCGAAGAGAGCATATCGGTATAGAGTCGGGTGCGTTGTTGTGGAGTTAGTTTCGAGTGGTATACCGTAACGCTATTGCCAAAAAGTCCCCGCATACGCTCCACCAGTTGCGTAGTAAGCGATATTTCGGGGACAAGGAATAGGACATCTTCGCCACGTGAGAGTCGCTCCCCGATAAGGTGGGTATATATCTCGGTCTTGCCCGAACTTGTAACGCCGTGCAGCAGTGCTACGCGCTTCTCGGCAAGCCCTTTTTGCAGCGCTTCAAGTGCCACATTTTGCGCCTGCGACAACTTCGGAAGAAGCGTTCTGCTCCACTCGCAGTCGAGTTTGTAATCGCGCTCGCCCATCTCTATAAAGCCCGCTCTCTGCAACGCCTTCAACGCCGTGAAGTCGAGCGGTACGGCATAGCGAGGCAACACCCCTCCCGCCTCTTCAATCTCGCACAACGCCTCATATCGCTTTGGTGCGCGTCGTTCCATCTTTGCTCGCGCATCGCCCACAAAAGCCTCTGCCACAAGGTTTACGGTCTGCTCACGCTTAGGGATATATGGCTCAAACTCCGCTTCGCACCTCGCCTTCGCCTTGATAACGGAGGGCAATGCCACGCGCATAACTTCGCCTACGGAGCAGATGTAGTAGTCGGCAATCCACTCCCAAAAGCGCATCTGCAACTCCGAAAGCAGAGGTTTGTCATAGAGAACCTTCAATATGGGTTTTGCCTCTCCACGCGCAGGAGGCACATCGTGTAGCCGCCACACCACTCCCGTATAGACTGCATTTTTGCCAAATTGCACCGCCACAGCATCACCTACACACACCTCAACACCTTCGCCTATGGCAAAGGTGTATGCAGGTTGCGCTAACGGCAACACTATGTCGGCAAAACGACTCATCACGCTATGCTATAATCAATTCGATGCCCGCCTCTTCGATAACATCACGCATCTCCTTCGTAATACCATCGTCGGTAATCACAATATCGACCTCCTCCAACGAGGCGATATGTCCGAAGCCTCGCTTACCAAATTTCGAGGAGTCGGCCAATACAACGGTCTTCGAGGAGGCGGCCATCATCTTGTGCGACAACTGCGCCTCTTCGATTGTAGAGGTTGTGATGCCAAAGTCCATATCCACACCATCGACACCCACAAACAACTTCGAACATACCACATCGCCAAGTGTCAGACTCGCATTCTCGCCAAGCGTAGCGCACGACTTGCGGTGAATGCGGCCTCCGAGTTGTTCGACGCGAACACTCTCCAATTGACACAGCAACTCCGAAACTTTGAGGAAAGGTGTAACAACATTCAACACACCCTGCGGCGGGTTGTTGTGAATAGCCTCCGCCAAAGCGTAGGTTGTAGAGCCGGCAGATATCATTATTGAGTCGCTCTCGCCAATAAGTTCGATGGCACGAAGTGCAATACGCTGCTTCGCATCGCGATTGAGCAGACTCTTGGTTTCGAGGTCCCTATCCGCAATGTGCGGGTTTGCCAATCTGGCACTTCCGTGCACCTTGTAGAGCAACCCTCTACCCTCCAAAATTTTCACATCGTTACGAATAGTCGCCTTCGTAACACCCAATTCATCTGCCACATCGGTAATACGAATAAATCCATACTCGCTGAGTTTGTCGAGGATGTATTTGTGGCGCTCTGCAATACTTAACATATCTATTTAAAAATTCAAAATGCAAAATTAGTATTTTCTTTCCACTCATTGAAAAATCGTAAATGGTGGTGGAAATTTTGTGCTAAACGAGGTAACGAAAGCGCAGCATAGTAAACCTATGTGAGCATTTCGATATCCGAAGAGCAGTGCAAAATTTACCTGCCAGAACGATTTTAGTGCGCTGCAAGCCAATTTTCACCAACACCACACTCGGCGGTGAGTGGAATTGAGAGGTTTGCTGCTCCCTCCATCTCCTCGCGCACAATTTTTTCCACTGCTTCTTGCTCGGTGCGCAACATATCTACCACTATTTCGTCGTGAACCTGCATCGTAATACGTGAACAGATACCCTCCGCCTTGAAGCGACGAGCCACGCCCACCATTGCAAGTTTCATAATATCGGCCGCCGTGCCCTGAATAGGAGCGTTTATGGCGTTACGCTCCGCCAAAGCACGCGCATTAGCGTTGCGGGAGTCTATATCGGCAAGGTAGCGACGACGACCGAAGAGTGTTTCTACATAGCCCTTCTCACGTGCCGTTGCCACGACGTTATCCATATACTCCTTAACCTTTGGGTAGGACTCGAAGTAGCCCTCGATAAGCTGTTTTGCCTCGCTGCGAGGAATACGCAGGCGCTGGCTCAAACCGAAGGCGGAGATACCGTATATAATACCAAAATTAGCTGTTTTGGCACGACGGCGCTCCTCGGAAGTAACCTCGTTGATACTCTTTTTGAAGATTCGCGCTGCGGTTGCTGCGTGAATATCCTTGCCCTCGCGGAACGCCTCGCATAAGTTATCATCGCCGCTCAGGTGCGCCATCAGTCGCAACTCCACCTGCGAATAGTCAGCCGAGAGGAGGAGATGTCTGTCATCGCTCGGAATAAACGCCTCACGTATAGGGCGACCAACATCTTCGCGCACAGGTATATTCTGCAAGTTAGGATTTGCTGACGAGAGTCGTCCCGTAGCCGTTACCGCCTGATTGTATGAGGTGTGGATATGCCCCGTAACCGGATTAACCAATTGCGGCAACGAATCGACATAGGTCGAAAGCATCTTCTTCAATCCACGATACTCCAATATCAAATCGACAACCTTATGCTCGCCCGCAAACGATTGCAGATACTCTTCGTCGGTGCAAAACTGCTTGGTCTTTGTCATCTTAGGTTTCGCCGTAATACGCATCTTGGCAAAGAGCAACTCACCAAGTTGGCGGCTCGAATTTATATTTATATCCGACTCGCCCGACATCTCGCGAATCTCCGACTCGATAGCGGCAAGTTTCTGCGACAACACCGAAGAGTAGTTTCGTAGCGCCTCACTATTAATCGATACACCCGCCCACTCCATATCGGCAAGCACATCAATCATAGGTTCCTCAATATCGTGGTATAATTTCAGCAGCGACTGCTCTTTCTCCAACATCGGCCGTAACACATTGTAGAGTTGCAGTGTTACATCGGCATCCTCCGAAGCATACTCGGCAACACGCTCAACGCCCACCATATCCATCGTAAGTTGCTTCACGCCCCTACCAATAAGGGTCTCTATGGCTATTGGCGAATAATTTAAATATCTCTCAGCCAAGGCGTTCATACTATGGCGCGACTCGGCATCGAGCAGATAGTGCATCAACATCGTATCCCATTTTGCACCCCTAACCGCAATACCCAAACTGCGGAGGAAGAGGATATCGAACTTCATATTTTGCCCCACCTTCGCTATCTTATCGTCCTCGAAAATTGGACGCAAAATCGAGGCATACTCCGCCTCTATATCGTTGCGATGACGCACGTCGGCATTGTGTCCGAATGGCACATACCACGCCTCGTGCTCTCTTATAGCGAGCGAAATGCCTACAATACGGTCGCCAAACATATTAAAACCCGTAGTTTCGAGGTCGAAACAGAAGATGGATTGTTCGGCAATCTCCGAAACCACCTTGCGCAGAGCGTCCGCAGTAAAAATTGTTGTATATTTGTGTGGTGTAGTTGCCGAAGTGGCAAACTCCTCAAATAGCTCCGATTGCATAGGCTCCTCCGTCTCGACTGCTGGTGTTACAGGCGCAGGAGCTGCCACAATAGGTGCAAAGAGGTCGCCAAAGAGCGAGCCTTGTCCCTCCAACGACGCCCTCTTCTGCTGTCCCGCCTTTACACGAGCTATATTTGCAAGTTGAGTCTGTGGCGCCTGCTGCGGAACCGACGACTCCTCGATAGGTGCAAGATTATTCAAATCTGCCAAGAAACCCTTAAAGTCCAACTCGGCATACAACGCCCTCAACTCATCAACCTTCGGACAGCAGACGGTCAGAGCCTCCTCGTTGAACTCGATAGGCACATCGAGGCGTATAGTTGTAAGCACTTTCGCCAAGCGCAGTTGCTCTTCGTTGGCGGTGATATTTGCACCCGTCTTACCGCCTATTTTATCGGCATTGGCGATGATATTCTCAACCTCACCCCACGCCTGTACCATCTTGCACGCGCCCTTCTCGCCGACACCCGGTACACCCGGAATGTTATCCGACGAGTCGCCCCACAAAGCCAAAATATCGCGTACGAGCTCGGGGTTGTCGATACCGTATTTCGCCTTAATAGCCGCCTTATCGACAATCTCTATCTCGTCGCCCTTCTGCTTGTAGAGTTTACGATTTTCGCCAACAAGCTGTCCGTAATCCTTATCGGGGGTTACCATATAGACATCGTAGCCCGCCTCTTCGCCCTTCTTGGCGAGAGTGCCTATAACATCGTCAGCCTCGAAGCCGGGTACCTCCAACACAGGAATACACATAGCCTCGACTATGCGCTTCACGTAAGGCACCGACTGTAAGATATCCTCCGGTGTAGCGGGACGATTTGCCTTGTACTCGGGGTATATCTCGCGACGAAAACAGCCCCCCTTTGGGTCGAAAGCGACACCGAGGAGGTCGGGTTTTTCGCGCTTCTGAATATCGCGCAAGAATTTGGCAAAACCATAGACAATCGAGGTATTCATACCCGCACGATTGCGCATTGGTCGCCCCATAAAGGCGTAGTAGTATTTGAAAATCAATGCATAAGCATCAACCAAAAAGAGCTTTTTCATTATTTTCAGCTTTTAGCCATTAGTTTTCTATCTCACCAAACTTCAAAATCGTCAATGATGAGACTATTTTTGTGCGATGTTAGGCGGCAAATCCGCAGCATAGTGGACCTATGTGAGGAATTTGACGTCCGACACACTCGTGCAAAAAGAGCTCATCAGAACTCTGCCTTTCCCTAAAATCGCTTATGATGAGACTATTTTTGTGCGAGGCTAGGTAACGAAAGCGGAGCATACTCGAACGTATGTGAGCATTTCGCTATCCGACGACTCGTGCAAAAAGAACTCATCAGAACGATTTTAATTGTCTTCTGCAAACCACTCGGCATAGGAAGTCGCCGTTTCGTGCAGACGGAGTGAATAAAGTTCTACGCCTGCCGGCAACGCTCGCTGCAAGCGCGTAGCAAAGTCGGAGAGCATATTCTCGCAGGTTGGTTGATAATCGACCAAAACAACCTTCTCGAACTTCGCTCCAAGCAACGTCTTCAACTCAACATTCTGCTCCGAGTCGCGCAGCACAAACGAGTGGTCGAGCCTATCGACTATCTCGCTATTGACAATGCGCTTCAAGTCGCCGAAATCCATCACCATACCCAATTTTGGGTCTTCCTCGTTGCACGATGGCTCACCCTTAACGGTAACGAAAAGACGATATGAGTGGCCGTGAATCTCACGACACAAACCATCGTAGCCGTCCAAGGCGTGCGCCGACTCGAACGAAAACTCCTTCGTCAATCGAATCCTTGCCATACTACTTGTCCAAATAGTCAATATGCGGCTCACGCGAGAATGCCTCGTTGAGCGAAATATAGGTCTGCGTCTTGGTTACTCCCGGAATACGCAGGATATTGTCGAAAATAGTTCGCATCAGGTGCTCGTTATCTACGCAGTAAAGTTTTACCATTGCGGTATATGTTCCCGTAATGAAGTGGCACTCCACAATCTCGGGGATATGCTTCATCTTCTCGGCAACAGCTCCCAACATCATTGGGTCCTGAATACTCAAATTTACAAAGGCACAAACGTCGAATCCAAGCATTTTTGGATTGACAATCATACGCGAACCGAGCACTACGCCCGTATCTTCCAACTTCTTGATACGTTGGTGTATCGCAGCACCCGAGATTCCGCAAGCACGCGCAATCTCCAAATATGGCATTCGTGCATTCTTAACCAAAAATTTCAGAATTTTACGATCTATCGCATCTAATACTTCCTTACCCATAGTATTTATGTTTTTTTTGTGGCTTTTAGCCATTGACCATTAGCCATTAGCTCTTTTAAAATTGATAATTTTTAAGGTCGTAAGAGGATTTTTTTCTCTACTAACTACTAACTATTTAAGTACTCCGAGTTGTTTGCCGACCTCGACAAATGCTTCAACGCAACGCTCCAACTGCTCGCGAGTGTGGCCTGCCGACACCTGCACACGAATACGGGCCTGACCCTTCGGCACAACCGGATAGTAGAAACCTGTTACGAAGATGCCCTTCTTCTGCAACTCGGCAGCAAACTCCTGCGAAAGTTTTGCATCGTAGAGCATAACAGCGCAAATAGCCGATACGGTAGGCTTGATGTCGAAACCGGCAGCCAACATCTTCTCACGGAAGAACGATACATTCTCGACCAACCTATCGTGAAGGTCATTGCTCTCCTCCAACATCTTGAACATCTCGATACCCGCACCTACTACTGCCGGTGGCAACGAGTTCGAGAATAGATATGGTCGCGAACGCTGACGGAGCATATCGATAATCTCCTTACGACCTGTTGTAAAGCCACCGATGGCACCTCCAAAAGCCTTACCGAGTGTTCCGGTGAGGATATCAACCTCGCCACGCAAATTGTAGAGCTCTGTAATACCTCGACCCGTAGCACCTAAGACGCCCGCCGAGTGGCACTCATCAACCATAACCAAAGCGCGATACTCCTTCGCCAAACGACAAATCTCATCGAGTGGCGCGGCATTGCCATCCATCGAGAAGACGCCGTCGGTTACAATAATGCGGAAACGCTGTGCCTGTGCACGCTTCAAACAATCCTCCAACTGCTCCATATCGGCATTAGCATAGCGATAACGCACAGCCTTACAGAGTCTTACACCATCGATAATCGAAGCGTGGTTCAACGAGTCGGAGATAATTGCGTCTTGCTCGGTGAAGAGCGGCTCGAACACGCCACCGTTTGCATCGAAACAAGCGGCATAGAGAATAGTATCCTCGGTGCCAAAGTAGTCGGCAATGGCCTTTTCGAGAGCCTTGTGGATATCCTGACAACCGCAGATAAAACGCACCGACGACATACCAAATCCGCGCTCGTCCATCGCACGCTTTGCGGCCTCGATAAGACGAGGGTTATCCGACAATCCGAGATAGTTGTTGGCGCAGAAGTTAAGGCACTCCTTCTCTGCTACCTCAATGGCTGAACGCTGTGGCGAACAGATTACTCGCTCGGTCTTATAAAGACCGGCCTCCTTAATGGACTCCAACTCTTGCTGGAGATGATGTTTGAAATCTCCGTACATAACTATTTCATTTTAAATTGTTTATCTCTCAATTTAGTGTCATTTACAGAGGTAATTGCTTACAATTTGTAACAATACCCAACGCAAAGTTATAATTTTTATAGTGAAAAATCGCCTTTTTTGCAACTTTTTTACTGTGGAAGTTACAAATTGGCGGAGGGGGCAGAGAGCTAAAAGTTGAGGATGGAGAGTTGAAAGATTTTCTCAACTCTCTTTTTTTGTGGGGGGGGGTATTAGCTAATGGCAAAAAAATATAGACACTCGATTGAGTGTCTATATTTTTCCGTAGTAATACCTTGATTACTTCTTCTTATCGTAGCGCTTTGCGTAACGGCTCATAAACTTATCCACACGACCGGCGGTATCAACCAACTTCATCTTACCTGTGTAGAATGGGTGCGATGTGTTGGAGATCTCCATCTTATACACGGGATAGGTTTCGCCGTTCACCTCGATGGTCTCTTTTGTCGAAACGGCGGACCTGCACAAAAACACGTGGTCATTCGACATATCCTTGAATGCCACTAAACGATAGTTTTCCGGATGAATTCCCTTTTTCATCTTGAATGTGTTTTTTGTTAATTAAGTACTTAATGCGGTGCAAAGGTAGAGAATAAAATTCAAAATGCAAAATTCAAAATGCAAAATTTTCTATTTTCCCTCTATTACCGCCAAAAAATTGTCATTGCGAAAGCCGTTAAACTCGTGTCAAACGCCCTTATATGGCTTTTTCAGAGAATTTAGCGAGTGGCGCACCAAGACCCCTTCCTATTGTAAATTTAGCAAAAATTTTTTCATAATAACGCAACTCTCGAAAATTATTCCTAAATTTGTAATCGCAATCGCAGGGTTGCATACATAATTACGCAGAAAGTGTAAGTTTATTCTCGTAAACGAAATGTAGGAAGTTTCAAAAAACGAGGGAATAGGCAAACATCTTGTTGCGTCATACCGCTTGGTATGGCGTGGTGTTGTTGCTTGTTTTGCTCGTTTGGGTTTCCTACAACCTCGTTTGCCAAGATAAGTTTTCAGCACCACGCTTTCTTTTTTTACACTATTCCATTATGGGGCTGATGGGCAAAATAGTTGCGATGTTCTACGCTGTTTATAGAAATGGGGCTATCGAAATGAAGCCAACTTTCGAGATGTTGCACCATAGTTCCGAGCATATTATACTCTTTGCTAAATGCCACACCTATACATCGTGCAAGCATTATCGCTTCCTAAATCAACAGGGCGAAACCACTATTCTGACCTTAAATGGGTGCAAATTATTATCTGTTATCTACAACATATCTACACCCACACCCTCGATAGAGTTGGAGGTTGAGCGACCAAGCCGAGGTGTCGAAAGAGTCGAGGCATATAGGCAGGATGGTTTTTACATCCCACCTCTCTCCATTATTGCTTTTGTAATTGACAAAATCAATCGTGTCGGATTTGATGAATGGGCAGCGAAAAACAGAGAACTTTTCACTCAGAGAGTAGTTTTTAGAGAGTAGAGAGTAGTTAAACATATAGCGCATCCCTAACGCCCCTAAAAAATAATTCTTAATTTAGCAACGGCTAATGGCTAAAAGCAACAAGATGGGTATCGTTTTCGATACCCATCTTGTTTAGTAATTTTGCTATCCGACGACTCGTGCAAAATTAGCCAATCAGAACGATTTTAGTCAATCATATCGAAACCTGTGTAAGGTCGTAATACCTCTGGAATGCGAATACCCTCTGGGGTTTGGTTGTTCTCCAACAACGCTGCAACGATACGTGGGAGAGCCAACGACGAGCCATTGAGCGTGTGTGCCAACTTGGTCTTTTTGTTCGAGTCCTTATAGCGGAGCTTCAAGCGGTTTGCCTGGAACGACTCAAAGTTCGACACCGACGAAACCTCCAACCAACGACCCTGTGCCTCCGAATAGACCTCGAAGTCGTAGGTCAAAGCCGAGGTGAACGACATATCGCCACCGCAAAGACGCAAAATACGATATGGCAAGCCGAGCGACTTAACCAATCCCTCAACGTGAGCAACCATACCATCGAGAGCCTCGTATGAGTTCTCCGGCAGTGCCAACTGCACAATTTCGACCTTGTCGAACTGGTGCAGACGGTTCAAACCGCGCACATCCTTACCATACGAACCCGCCTCACGACGGAAGCAAGGTGTGTAGGCTGTCATCTTCACAGGAAACTCCTTCTCGTCGAGAATCACATCACGGAAGATGTTTGTAACCGGCACCTCGGCAGTTGGTACGAGGTAGAAGTTATCCGCCGTAGCGTGATACATCTGTCCCTCCTTGTCAGGCAACTGTCCTGTGCCGAAGCCCGAAGCCTCGTTCACCATCACCGGTGGCTCTACCTCCTGATAGCCTGCGGCTGTGTTGTAGTCGAGGAAGTAGTTGATAAGTGCACGCTGCAACTTTGCGCCCTTGCCCTTGTATACAGGAAAGCCTGCACCGGTCAATTTTACACCGAGGTCAAAGTCGATAATGTCGTACTTCTTCGCCAACTCCCAGTGCGGAAGTGGGTTTTCCGGCAACGCCGAATAGTTCTCGTCAATCTTTACTACGAGATTATCCTCGGCGGTCATACCCTCAGGAACGATGTCGGCAGGGAAGTTCGGGAGCAACACAATCTGCGCCTGCAACGCCGCCGACGCCTCCTCGTGCTTCGCTGCGAGTTCAGCCGACTTCGCCTTCAAAGCAGCAACTTGTTGCTTGCGCTCCTCAGCCTCCTCGCGACGGCCCTGACCCATCAGCATACCAATCTCCTTGGCTGCCTTATTCTGCTCGGCAAGGCAGTTATCCAACTCCATCTGCAATGCCTTGCGGGCATCGTCCAACTCCTCAATCTTTGCGATAACGGGTGCTGCATCGACACCCTTCTTGGCAAGTTTCTTAATCGCC
Source organism: Alistipes sp. (assembly GCA_017520545.1). GTDB lineage: Bacteria > Bacteroidota > Bacteroidia > Bacteroidales > Rikenellaceae > Alistipes. The sequence goes on from JAFXFM010000004.1 coordinate 126,609, forward strand.
AACTCCTTATCGCCACGCAATTGTTGTAATGTAAGCATATACTATGTGTTTTTTAACCTAATTTCCTATTTCGGGAATTTAACCGTGCAAATTTACAAAAAAGTGTGAGAATTTTCACTATAAAAGAAAGTTTGTTAAATTTGCATTCGATAAAAACCTAAAAAAGAGGAAAAAACTGATCATTTCAGCACTTCTTTTGACTATTGCGACACCATATATGACACTACCGCAGGTGATATCCCTGCACAAGATTGGAGCGTAACAACCCGCAAGGGCAAGCGTCTATTCGTGCATATCTTTGATCTGAAAACGAAGGAGTTGCATTTACCGCTCTCGTGCAAGGTTGTCAAGGCTCGCACCTTCGATGATAATAAGGCGGTCGAATTTACGACGGATAACAAAGGTGTTACTCTTCGATTTGACGAAGCACCTTCGGGAATAGACTATATCGTTGAGCTGATTACCAAATAGTTCGATACACATACCAACAAGAGAGGGGTGTCATCTGCTGACACGCCTCTCCTATTGCGTAGCATCAATACTACTCGGTTGGAGCAGCTGGATAGTAACTAGTACCCTTGTTTGAGAAACCGTTGAAATTAAGGTCTTTGCAGTTGCCGCCAAACCACTCCATATTGTCGCCGCTGCCTACCGCCTCTGTAAGGGTTGTTGCCGAGCCGCCTTTGGCATTGAATGTAAATGTACCGGCGCACTCGCTAACGTGCTTAATCGAGCCGATATCCACACCTACATAATATACACAGCCGGCAATCTCGCAGTAACTGCCCGAAGCGTAGTTGTGGTTGTAGTCGTTTGCGCCATCTGCTGAAACGCCGTTGTAGGTGTTGCCCGATACGGTATAGTCCGAAATAGTCATCGTGTATTCACCCGTACCATTCTCCGCCTGTGTTTCGGTTCTGCGCGAGCGAACGTCGCCAATAAACTGATTGACGTGGCGACCGGCGATAGTTGTTGTGGCATTACCCTTAATCGTTGTACCCGATGTATAGGTTCCCTCGGTATATGCCGATGCACTCCATATATTGGCGATAACGTCCTTATTTGGTTGTCCCGTACAGTTTATTGCTGTATTTGTAACCGAGCAGTTGCTGATATTTGCCGAGTGAGCCTCCAAGAAGCCGATAAGACCACCGCACTCGCCCGCTGTGTACCACCACTGCAAACCCTCTACAACAAGGTCGCCAACGAGAATTATCGATGTACTCTTCTTCATTTTATAGTAGTTCACGATCATCGGGTCGTAGTTCTCGACAACGTAGTTATCCACCGAGCAGTTTTCCATCGTAATCTCTCCACGCATAGCACCTACAAGACCGCCCACCTTACAAACGCCACGAACTTTACCGTCGCGTGCGTGTATATTCGATATGGTATAGGTGGTGTAGCCTGTGGTATTACCATCGGCATCGGTGATTGACGAACGCCACGAGCGCGAAACGAGCGTTCCTGCATAGGCGTTACCTGCACCGCCATCTTCGTCGTCGCCATAGACCGGTGCTGCAACCGTTGCATCGTGGTTACAAGTAACATCGGCACCTACGAAAGTGAGGTTCTTGTGAACAGTTGTACCGCTTGCATAGACAATAAAGCCTGCACCACGATTGTTCGCAGCGTCGTGCGTACGCACAACCTTCAAGTTGTGGAGTTCGTAGCCACCACCATCGAGGTAGCGCACGTAGTTGATAGGTTTGAATGCGTGACCACCCATATCGACGCTCGTCATAAAGACAATACCTGTGGTATCGCCGTAACTTACACCCTGCGCCTTTGCAAGGTCGAATGGCGAATATACGAGGTTACGACCGTCGGCATCTTTAATCATCGTGGCCGTACGTGTGCCGTCCCACTTGTAGAAGAAGCGATTGCCTTCGAAATGGATCATACCTCGGCAATAACGCTCACCACCGAGCAAGTCGTCGGTTGCATTATTGAGCGTTGTAGTGCAGAAGTCGGCACGATGAGCCTCGTTAATTGAGAGCACAGCACTCTGTGCATACTTCTTGCCATTATCGTACAACGGAACGAGTGTTGCGGAGGTGCTGGCGCAATTTACAAAGTACAACTTCTCGTCGTTATTGTAGCCACCAAACTGACCAACCATCTTGCCGTAGAAGTAGTTCACAGCCTCCATATACGACTTTACGGTTGCCGAAGTGGTACAGTTTGTAAAGGTCGCAGTGCTCACGGTTGCACCATCGCCATTTTTGGCAATGCAACCTACCAAACCACCAGCCAAGCCCGACTTACCCGAAACATACGAAGTCTGAACCAAGCACTCACTGTTTGCCGTTACGCCCGAAATATTAAATGTTCCCGTATGGAGTGCACCAGCCACCAAACCAATCTTGCGCGGAGCAGTTACCGAGCAGTTGTTGAACGTTACATCGCTGACGGTCAATCCTTCCGACGCCATACCCACCAAGATACCTGCGCCTGTCTGTAACTCTGTATTCACAACGCAGTCGGTGAGTGTGAGGTTGTGGATATTGAGATTGTCGGCATCACCAAAGAGCGACGAAGCCTCAGGGTGCATATTCACACCCTTAACATACTTGTTGTTGCCATCAACCTCGGTACCATCGACGAGATTCATCGACGGAAGCGGAATAAGCCTATACACGCCCATTTCGATATTTGCGCCAATACGAATCTTCTTGTAGGTTACACCGCCTACGGTCTGACCATTGTGGCATACCCACATCAACTCCTGCGCATCGTTAAGCACAAGTACATCACCATCGATAGTTGTAGGTTTCTTCGAGTATGAGGTATCGTCGATGGTCAGTTCGTCCTCCTCGCTATCGAATGGAGTGAGTACGCATTGTGCGCCATCTTTGAACAATACGGGTTTGAATTCACGCACAATACCAGCCTTAACAGCCGAAGTACCCGAAGTTTTGAAGCGAATATACATCGCACGATTGTTTGTAGTGCGCAATGCGGCAGTACAAATTCCGAACTCGCCACAAGGCAATACGATATATATCTGCTTTGCCTCGGTTGTCGAGAGAGTCAAGCCCTCACCAAACGAGTAGTTTAAGGTCGAAGATGCTCCCTCCAAAGCGGTAAGCTTTCCGGTTGTGAAATCCACAGCAAACTCACCGACGATAGAACCATCTTCGGCCGTTACGGTCATACTTTTGAGGGTTGTCGCGTCGTCGGTACCAAGAATACTCAAACGCAATACGCCGCTCAAATGGCCCAACTTACCATTCATTCCGTCCTTCATGTATCCGTAGAATGGAGCTGTACCTGGCGCAAAACCGCCCTCGTGATAGCTCTGTGTTGCAGCAAATGTAACGTTATCGGAGGTCGATGCCGGATAGAGAATCTTATATGGCGGCATCAAATCCGAGCTACCTATTTCGAACAACGCCGAACTTGGATTCTCTGAATCGACCACGATCTTGGTCGAAGCGACACCATTTACTGAAATCTGGTCATTTTCGTTCCAATAAACAGCATAGTTACCACTCTCGTCTTTATCGCCAAGCGACACCTTTGTGTGGGGATCGGCAATCGTCAAAGAAATTGTAGTGGTACCATTGCCTACCAAAACATTGTCGTTGCCCATCTCGTCAATGCCGGCAGTACAGCCTACAAAGCCCCAAACAAGAAGGAGCAACAAGGAAAATGAGTAGTTTTTCATCTGTTTAGTTGATTGATTTAGAATAATTTGGCGCAAAGGTAGCCATTTTATGCAATACTCCAAATAATTTTCGACTAATTTTGACTATATTTGCGCTATAAAAAGTGGTGGCTGATGAAAAAAATTGAACTTCTTGCACCAGCAAAAAATTTCGATACTGCGGTCGATGCTATCGACTGCGGTGCCGATGCCGTCTATATTGGTGGTGCGAAGTTTGGTGCACGCCACTCGGCAACCAACTCCATAGCAGAGATTGCCCGAGTTGCGGAGTATGCCCACCGCTACGGCGCAAAGGTATACGCAACGCTCAATACCCTACTCTTCGACAACGAGTTGGAGGAGGCTCGCCGGCAGGCTCTTGCGCTAATTGATGCAGGCGTTGATGCACTTATAGTGCAGGATATGGCGTACTGCCGTATGGGGTTGCCAATCGAGTTGCACGCCTCGACCCAGACCAACTGTGTTTCGGCAGAGAAGGTGCGTTTTTTCGAGGAGGTGGGCTTTGCAAGAGCCATCTTGGAGCGCTCGCTCTCGAAAGAACAAATTCACGAGATTCGCAAGGCTACCTCCATCGAGTTGGAGGCGTTTATTCACGGTGCAATTTGCGTATCGCAAAGTGGCCGTTGTTTCTTCTCGCGCTCAACGTCGGAGCGCAGCGGAAATCGTGGCGAATGTAGCCAACCGTGCCGCTTGGAGTACGACCTATGTAACGATAAGGGCGAGGTAATTATCAAGAGCAAACACCTTCTTTCAGTACGCGACTTGGACCTCTCGGCTCGTTTGGGCGAGATGATAGACGAGGGCATAACTTCGTTCAAAATTGAGGGCAGATTGAAGGACCGCGCCTACGTTCGTAACATAGTAAGCCTCTATCGCCGATTGCTCGACCACGAAATAGCCAAACGCGACGACGTTGAGCGCAGTTCGGCAGGACGCAGTTCGATTGAGTTCGAGCCTAATGCCGCACGCTCCTTCACACGAGGTGCTACGGAGTATTTTTTCGATGGCAAGTGTCGTGGCGTGGCTTCGTTCGACACACCAAAGGCGGTAGGCGAGCGCATCGGCAAGATAGTTCGGGCAGATAGGCGTGGCATCGTCCTCGACTGCAAACACAACCTCGCAACGGGCGACGGCGTGTGCTTTATAACAAATGGTGTATTGGTAGGCACCAATGTCGTGGGCACAGAGGGTGAACGAGCGCAACTCAACCGCTACGAAGGTGTGGCGGTGGGCGTGGAGTTGTTCCGCAACTACAACCGACTATTCTCGCAAGCGGTGGAGCGCAGTCGCGTTAAGCGAACAGTCGCCACCGACCTCGTTTTGGTATTCGAGGAGAATAAAATAACTCTTACTGCCACCGACGAGAAGGGTGTAACCGCCACTGCATCCATTGATTACACCACCGAGGAGACTCGCAACAAAGAGCGAGGCGAAGCGGCTTTGCGCCAGCAACTTATGCGTTCGGGCGACACAATGTTCGAGGTGCGCGACATTGGGATTGAGAATCTGCGTTTTGCACCGATGTCGGTGGTCGGCGCACTCCGTCGTGAAGTGTTGGAGAGGCTCGAAGCGGAGCGCATAAAAAGCCATAAGAGAGGGGTTGAATTTAGCGAAAATCGAGATGCGAAATACCCTGCGGACAAACTCACCCCGCAGGATAATGTAACCAATCGCTTGGCGCGAGAGTTCTATGCCGACCACGGCGTGAAGGAGATTGCCGAGGGTTTGGATTGTCGCACCTCGACCTCGGGCGAGGAGGTTATGGTGTCGGACTACTGCATACGTCGTGAAATTGGCGAGTGCCTGTTGGAGCGACCACGTTTGAAGGGCGACCTCTATTTGGTGCGTGGAACAAAGAGGTATCGTTTGTGCTTCGACTGCAAAAAGTGCCAGATGAAAATCTTTGATGCTTCTTTATAAGGGTTTGTAAAGGCTAGTAAGGGCCAGTAAGGGCCAATAAAGGCTAGTAATGTATATTCTTGTCTTTTTCTTGCGCCACCCTTAAATACCCTTACTAGCCATTACTGGCCGTTAATAGCCCTTATGTTTTGGCGCACAAAAAAATGCGACCGCCCAAAAGCAGTCGCAAAAGTTTGAAAACTAAAAGTTTTCCGTTTCCCGTTTTTTACTATCTTTGCAAAAAGAAAAAGCCAATGGCTAACGGCTAACGGCTAAAAGCCTATAAAAAGTTATGAATTTAACACCAGACTTTAAGGATTACGAGTTGATAGACTCGGGCGAGGGCGAGAAGTTGGAGCGCTTTGGAGCCTACACACTGCGCCGACCTGAGCCTCAGGCGGTATGGCGCAAATCGCTCGATGAGCGTGAGTGGCAACGCTTGGCAGAGGCCTCGTTCCTCCGCACCGACCGTAGCGAGGAGCGTGGCGAGTGGCGCAATAAGCCGCAGATGCGCGACCGCTGGAATATCCGCTACGACTATAAGGCAATGCACCTCACTATGCGACTTGCTTGCACAGCCTTCAAACACATTGGCATATTCCCCGAGCAGGCGGCAAATTGGAACTTTATATACGACACGTGTCGCGCAAAGATTGAAAAGCCCACCCACGAAGGAAAGCCGAAGATATTAAACCTCTTCGCCTATACGGGTGGTGCGACGTTGGCAGCCGCAGCTGCAGGGGCAGAGGTTACACACGTCGATTCGGTGAAACAGGTGGTTACGTGGTCGCGCGAGAATATGGAGTCGAGTGGCTTGAAGGATATTCGCTGGATAGTGGAGGATGCCTTGAAATTTGTTCAGCGCGAGGTACGCCGAGGCAACCGTTACGACGGTATAATCCTCGACCCTCCGGCATACGGACGTGGTGCAAATGGCGAGAAATGGGTGTTGGAGCAGAATATAGCCGAGATGTTGGAGGCGTGTGCGCAGCTGCTTGCCGAAGATGGTTTTTTGGTACTGAACCTCTACTCTATGGGGCTCTCCTCAACCATTGCCCGCACGCTCGTGCATCAGATGTTCGGCTCCCCCGCTACCGAAGAGTATGGCGAATTGTACTTTGCAGACCGTGCAGGCAAGGTGCTTCCATTTGGAACATACTACCGAATGAAACGGAAAACGAAAATTCAGGGTCGTTAAGGGAGTGCAGAAGGCAAAATAAAAAAGTAACAGCGCACCCCATAGAGCGACCAACAGGAGCTACCCCATAAAGGGCAGAACGCACGCCCCTGTAAAGCAGACGCAGACTGCACCTCCTCCCGGAATCACTGCGCCGGAACAAGGGCAGGAGTCTGCAAAACTAAAAAACGGAGAAAGCAACCTCTAAAAATTAAGAGCTATGTTGTCAATTATTATTTTTGCGATATCGGCGGGCGTACTGCTCGATGCAATAGTGGGTTTGGTGGGCAGTCGTCGCGACATTGGCTTTGGCTGGTCATTCCTTATTTCGGTGCTATTTACGCCTCTTATTGGTCTTATCGTTGTACTTCTCTCACCCGCACTGCCTGCAGGTGCACCACCACGATATGGCTGTCTTGGCAGATCCTTTGGCTGCCTCGGAACGGTACTACTTGTAGCGATTGTAGCGTCGTTACTTTTGGGCTTAGCTCTACTATTTGTTCCGATAGTTTAGCCGCAAAGGTAAAGTATCCCTATTATCACCCAAAAGTGCAGATAGCGGAGGAATTTCAACAAAAACAAACCCTTCCTAATACCGCAGCATACTTAGCGTATGTGAGGATTTAGGAAGGGTTTTTATGGGAAGAAATTACCCGTTATTGCGCTTTTGCTATTTGGTTGCTGACTCCAAACGCTTCATCATTACAAACATAAACAATGCCGAAAGGAGGCACAAACCGATAAATACCGACCAAACAATAGTCAATGGAATACCACCCCAGAGGAAGCCTCCTACAGCTACGAGCATATTACCAATTGCGGTAGCAACAAACCAGCCTCCCATCATCATACCCTTGTACTTTGGAGGTGCAACCTTGGACACAAACGAGATACCCATAGGCGAGAGAAGCAACTCTGCAAAGGTCAAAACGAGGTAGGTCATAATAAGCCAATTTGCCGATACAAGCGGTGCATCTGCACCAGCCTTGATAGCCTCAGCCTGCTCGTTTGGAGTAAGCAGACCCTGTGAGCCAAACGCCATAACTGCGAAGCCCACCGCTGCAACGAGCATACCGTAAGCGATCTTACGAGGTGCTGAAGGCTCCTTGCCACGCTTTGCAAGTGCGCCAAAGATAGCCAACGATACAGGAGTCAATGCTACAACGTAGAATGGGTTGAACTGCTGGAAGATCGGAGCATTTACTGCAACCGAAGCGTCGCCAACATTCATACCCTTATAGATAAGGTAGCCAACCGATGCCGCAAGCACTACTGCCGAGAGAGCCTTGCCCTTACCCGACTCGCTCTGGAATGTCGAGAATGCAGCATAAACAGCAACGATAACAACAACCAAGTTCCATACGCTGAACGCCATACTCTGCAAGCCGAACGACTCCTTCACGGTGAATTCATCAGCGAAGTAGGTCAATGTAAGGCCGTTCTGGTGGAATGCCATCCAGAAGAAAATCACAACGGCAAATACGAGGCATAACGCTACGATACGAGCCTTAGTCTCGGCAGGAGTGAGGTTATCCTCAACCTGAACTGCGGCAGTCTTGTTGCCCTTGCCACCCTCAACGTGACGGAACCAATTGCGGCAAGCGTAGTAGATAATCATCGACACGATCAACGCCACACAAGCCACTGCAAACGAGAAGTGGTAGGCATCGTTACCCTCGAAGCCGAGCGACTTCTCTGCCCAATCCTTGATTGCTACGGCTGCGGTTGGAGCGAACAACGCGCCAATGTTGATAGCCATATAGAAGAGCGAGAATGCCGAGTCGCGCTTGTCGGCGTACTGCGGGTCGTCGTAGAGGTTACCCACCATAACCTGCAAGTTACCCTTGAAGAGACCTGTACCGACCGAGATAAAGAGCAAAGCACCAAGCATTGCAATCATCGCCAAGGTGTCGCCACCAAGAGGCAACGAGAGAAGAAGGTATCCTACGAACATAATCGAGATACCGATGGTAACCATCTTGCCATAGCCGAATTTGTCGGCCAAGATACCGCCAAAGAGCGGCATAAAATAGACCAAACCGAGGAAAGTGCTGTAAATTGCACCTGCTACACCTGCGTCCAAACCGAAGTTTGCGCGAAGGAACAGAGCAAATACCGCCAACATTGTGTAGTAGCCGAAACGCTCACCCGTATTGGCGAGAGCGAGGGCATAAAGGGCTTTTGGATGTCCTTTGAACATAATTATACGTGTTTTTAGTTAATAAATAAATTTTTATTCCTTTTACTTCGGGACAAAGATACGAAGAAATTAAAAATTAAGAATTAAAAATTAAAAATTCTTTTTTAGTGAGTTTAGGGAATTTAAGGAATTTAGAGAAAATTTTGTATATCTCCGTTTTCCGCCTTCGCCTATTTGTGCCACTTCAACACCATTGCCGTACGGGCGGTGTTATATATCTTTATAAAGTAGTGCGGATTGTCCCACTCGTCCACAATAGTCTCGGTGAAGTGCTCCTGTCCCTTGGTGTGGCGGTCGAAGCCTCCGAAACGACCCTCGTCTGTCGAGAGTTCAATGGTATATTTTCCTGCCCACGGAACCTCAACACGATAGTCTGGCACCGAGTTGCTTGGGCTCCAATTAAATACGAAGTACAACCCCTTGTGCGAGAATGCCAACGTCTTATTCTCCCAATCGGTATGCCATTTGTAAGGATAACCGTCCGACAGCACCTTATATTTCTTAACCACTCGCAACATCTCCTTATCAAACAAGCCGAGTTGTCCGTAGCGCAAGAAGCCGTTATCCGCCAACGACCATTGACGGCGTGCGTGGGCATAACTCCAATCGTTACCCTCGCGCGGGAAGTCTATCCACTCGGGGTGTCCGAACTCGTTACCCATAAAGTTGAGATAGGCATCGCCACCTGTTGCGATAGTCATCAGGCGAATCATCTTGTGCAACGCCATACCGCGCTCCACCATCAGGTTCTCCGACCCCTTATTCATCGCAAAGTACATCTCCTTATCCATCAGTCGGAAGGCGATTGTCTTGTCGCCCACCATCGCTTGGTCGTGCGACTCGGCATAAGCCACCGTCTTAACTTTCGGCAGACGGTTGGTCATCACACTCCACATCTCGTCGATATTCCAATCTTCGTCGCGCTCGTCCTCCAACAACTTAATCCAAAAGTCGGGAATTGCCATTCCGAGTCGGAAGTCGAAGCCTATACCGCCATCCTCAATCGTACGACACATACCCGGCATTCCGCTCACATCCTCGGCTATGGTTACGGCCTCGGGGCGGAAGTCGTGTACGAGTTTATTCGCCAACGAGAGATAAACCAAGGCATCGCGATTGACACCCTCGTCAAAAAACTTCTCACGGCAGTCGAAGTCGGTATATCCGTGATGGTGGTATATCATAGAGGTTACGCCATCGAATCGGTAGCCGTCAAAGTGGTACTCGTCGAGCCAATACTTGACATTTGAGAGGAGGAAGTGTTCCACCTCGCGTTTGCCATAGTCAAAGACTTTCGAGTCCCAATACTTCTGATAGCCCGCATCGCCCTCCTTTGAGTAGTGGTATGGCGAGCCGTCCAACTCGTTGATGCCCTCGTTGAAGTTCTTAACATAGTGAGCGTGAACGATATCCATAATTACGGCAATACCCATCTTATGAGCCTTGCGCACCAGCGACTTCAGCTCCTCGGGAGTGCCAAAGCGTGATGACGGCGCGAAGAAGTTAGCTACGTGGTAGCCAAACGAACCGTAGTAGGGGTGTTCGGCAATAGCCATAACCTGAATGGCGTTGTAGCCCGCCTTCTTAACACGTGGCAGGACGCTTTTCTCGAACTCCTTGTAGGTGCTTACGCCCTCCTTCTCGGAGGACATTCCGATATGCGTTTCGTAGATGAGCAGATTGTTCTTATCGACAACCAACCTGTCGTCGCCCCAATCGAATGGCTGCGGAATCCAGAATTGTGCCGAGTAGTTCTTCGTATTGTCGTCCTGAACAAGTCGTGTAGCATAGGCAGGGATACGGTCGTGCCAACCATTTTGTCCGTGAATATGGAGTTTATAGAGCGAGCCGTGCGTCAGACGGAACTCATACATCGCATCGGGCAGGAAGATACTCCAAACACCATTTGCATCTTTGTTCAAACGCAACTGTGTGCGTTGCCAATTATTGAAGTCGCCAAAGATATAGACATCTTGTGCCGCAGGCAGCCACTCGCGGAACCACCAGCCCGCCATATCCTCGTCGCGCTGCCAACCAAAGTAACGGTAGCCATTTGCGTAATCTACGATAGAGTTATTGCGCTCAATCTCGGCAAGGTGTGAGCAGTACATCCTGTATCGCTCATTCACCGCCTCCTCGACAGGCTGTAACCACTCGTCCTCGGCGACCATTGCCAACTGTTTCTTCTCGTTCTCTGCCATTGTATCGGAAAATTATTAGAATAAACCTCCAACAAAGATAAGAAAAAAAATTGAAAATTGAGAATTAAAGGTATTATTATTTAGGCATCTTCGGCACACCTCTAACGGTCCTAAAAGCCTTCCCCCTAAAAATAAATTTTTAAAAATCTCAGACTTTTGTTATCTTTGCGCCGTGAAACAGTTGATACGACATAAGAAGTTCATCTCTTATCTGCTTGTTGCGCTGATGATTACAGCCTATTCGAGCAGGTTGTATCTAACGCTCGACCACGGCTTCGTCAAAACAAGTTGGGGCACAAAGATATTCACCGACGACAGCTGCGAACAACTGCGCTGTAATTGCCCGATATGCCACGCAGAGGAGCTATTATCAACCGAAGCCGAGTCGTTCGACTATCAACCTTTTTTCACCACCCTGACATTCGAATTTGCCGTCTGCCATACCGCAGAGGCTAATAATATCGCTACATTATCCTCGCTCCGAGGACCTCCCTATTTATCGTAAAACAATACCATTTTACCCTCTTTTGCACATACTATAAAGTGTGCAGTAAAATTATTGATTAACGATAAATATAGCCCGAAATGAAAAAATTATTTTCAACCATTATGGTTGTGTGGTTGGTGTGTGCATCAGCCGCAGCACAGACAACAAACACACATAAGCACGGCCACTCGCAGGGTGAGCAGTGCGAAGCTACAATTCACGGACACGTAACAGACTCCCGCACAAAGGAGCATCTTCCATATATCACGGTTACTATCGACGGCACAACCGTAGGCACAACAACCGATGCCACAGGCCACTACACCCTATACCACACTCCCGTCGGCAAATTGAAGGTGTCTATCTCGGCGGTGGGTTACGCCAATCAAACTAAAGAGATAAACGTAGAGTGCGGTTCGGATATTCAGCTCAACTTCGAGACTACCGAGTCGCAGATTTCGGTGGACGAGATTGTAGTGTCGGCAAACCGCAACGCAACAAAACGTAGCGAGGCCCCTACACTCGTAAACATCGTCGATGCCGACCTATTGAACAAGGTTTCGGCTCCGACCTTGGCCGAGGGTTTGTCATTCCAGCCTGGTGTCCGTGTCGAGAACTCGTGCCAGAACTGCGGCTTTGCACAGGTGCGCATCAACGGCTTGGCAGGACAGTATTCGCAGATTCTTATCAACTCTCGCCCTATATTCTCGGCATTGGCGGGCGTCTATGGCTTGGAGCATATCCCTGCGAATATGGTGGAGCGCATCGAGGTTGTACGAGGTGGAGGATCTGCCCTCTTTGGCTCGTCGGCTATCGGTGGCACCATCAACATCATCACCAAAGAGCCTCTGCGAAACTCGGGTGAGTTGGCTCATACGCTCACTTCGATTGGCGTAACGGGTGCACTCGACAACAATACCACACTGAACGCCTCGCTCGTAACCGATGATCGCAAGGCGGGACTTACAATCTATGGTCAAAACCGTATTCGCGACGCTTACGACCACGATGGCGACGGTTTTGTGGAGATTCCGACCATCAAGTCGCAGACTATCGGAACGCAAGCCTATATCAAGACCAGCGCATACAGCAAGCTGACACTCGACTACCACGCCACAAATGAGTATCGTCGTGGTGGCGACCGTCTCGACCTCCCTCCACACGAGGCTCTGATTGCCGAGACCACCGACCACCTCATCAATAGCGGAGGTATCTCGTTCGACGGCACATCGAAGAACTCGTGCCACCGTTACAGCATCTTTGCTTCGGCGCAATCGACCCACCGCGACAGCTACTATGGCGCAGGTCAAGACCCTAACGCCTACGGCAAGACCACAGGTGTAACCGCCGTAGCAGGTGCGCAGTACCTCTACCGCATAAAGTTCTTCGAGCTCACAACGGGCGTAGAATACAACTACGACTACCTCTACGATAACCCTATCGGCTATGTTGCGCAGGGCTATACCTCGATGATTACCAAGCAGCACATTCACAATGCAAGTGTATATGCTCAGGGCGAGTTCAAGTTCAACAAGTGGGGCTTCCTCGTTGGCGGCCGCCTCGATAACTGGTATAACGCCACAGCAAAGCGTTTCCTCTGTATCCCTTCGCCACGTGTTACATTGCGCTATAACCCTACGCACAACATAAACCTCCGCGCAACCTACGGCTCGGGCTTCCGTGCACCACAGGCATTCGACGAGGATTTGCATATCCTTATCGTAGGTGGTGAGCGTACCCGCATCCGCTTGGCAGACGACTTGCGCGAGGAGCGTTCGCACTCGTTTACCCTCTCGGCAGATATGTATAAGACCGTTGGTCGTGTGCAGATGAATCTCCTCGTTGAGGGCTTCTACACTATGCTTAATGGTGTATTTACGCTTCGTGAAACGGGTGAGATTGGCGAGGACGGTGCAACAATCTACGAGCGCCACAATGGTTCGGGCGCAAATGTTATGGGTTTTAATGTCGAGGGTAAAATCGCCTACGCTCCGTGGGTGGAGGCTTCGGCAGGAGTAACCTTGCAGCGCAGTAAATACACCTCGCCCGAGTATTGGAGCGACGATGCAAGCGTTGAGCCTGCAACAAATATGTTCCGCTCGCCAAATGTATATGGCTACTTCACCGTATCAACCCAGCCTCTCAAGAACTTCAAGATCGACCTATCGGGTAACTATATGGGTCGTATGTATGTGGACCACTACGCAGGTGGTATGCTCCCTGACGGAACTATCCTCGCGCAGGACCGCATCGAACACACCAAGCCATTCTTCGACCTCGGCATTAAGTTGGCTTACGACTTCAAGATATGGAAGACAATCGGATTGCAGATAAACGCAGGTGTGCGTAATATATTAAATTCGTATCAGAACGATTTCGACCGTGGCGAGAATCGCGACTCGGGCTACATCTATGGTCCGTCGCTTCCTCGCTCGATATTCGTAGGAGCAAAGTTGTCATTCTAAAAAGTTTTTACAACAAAGAGCGAGCCTACCCGTCGGGTTAGGCTCGCTCTTCTATCAACAGAGTCCCTATTTCACCTCCACCCTGCTTTTGGTTGGGAGTAGCTCGTAGGTATAACCCTCGGGAAGAGATATTTTGACATTGAACTCACCATTGCGCTGTCTCCACTCGACCTCTATCTGCTCATCACCGACAGGTATCGAGCCCTTGCACCACTCCAAACCACTGTCGATAAAACGCAATCGAACCTTACGCTCGCAAGGTAGCACCTCATATACGCCCAGAACATCGCGATACAACACATTCGTCAAGTGCGAAGCAAATCCGTGGTTGCAGCTTGCATTTGCACGCAAACTCTCCCACAATGTTCCTGTGCGAGTAGCCATAGATTTATAGGTGGCGATAGATTCGTCAAGAATCTGCTTCGACAGTCCACACCTCGACAACAACTCCAGACGAAGATAGCTTCCGATAAAGGCGTTGATTGGATGGAGGTCCGAATACAACCCCCGCTCTACTCTGCCCGGAACAACCTCATCGCGCAGACGAGCCCACAATGCAGGGTGGCTCTCCGGTGATGCCACACCAAAGAAATATGCATAATACTGGCAGACTTCGGTATGTTCGCCGCTCAACACCAACTCTCCCTTTTCGTTACGCAGAGCATTATCCACAAAGTACTCGCCATCGAACGATTGGCGCAGTATCTCCTTGCGGATAGCAGCAACCTGCTCAGCAAGTGATTTATCACCATAAAGGCGCGACACAGTATCGAGCATCTCGGCATAGAGCATATTCGATGGATAGCTGACGTCCTGCACCAATTTATTAGCGTGCGACCACTCAATAAAGACCCATTTCGGCAACTTCTCGAGCAAACCATCTTCGTTCAAGTATGGACGGAAGAACGCCACCAATTCGTATACTCGAGTGCGTGCTCGGTCGATCGTTACGCGGTCGCCAGTACGCTTCAAATACTCCTCCAGCTCCAACACAAACCACATAGCCCAATTCGGAATGTAGTTGTGGTTACGATGGTCGGCAGGATAGCACATAGGCAACATACCATTGTCGATATCCTTAAATTCGGTTGGAAGCAGGAAATTTTCGATAAAGTTGCGTTCAATACGGCTCTTGCCCGACAAGGCGAACTCCACACGTCCTGTAAAGTAGCTGTCGCACAACCACCCTGCACGCTCGCGCGAGGGGCAGTCCATATAGATATCGAGAGCATTTTGGCGATAGGTTTCGCGTGCCGCCTCGAATATAAAGTTCAAATCTGCATTGCTCGACTCGAACTTTGCGCGGTGGCAGTCGGAGTTGCAGTAGTCGCGCATCGAAATCTCCTCAACCTTAACCGCACCCTCCTCGGCAAAGACCTCAACATATTGCATTGTATATGGCTCGAATGACTCCAACTCGTACTCACCCACCTCCAAGTTGTAAACGAGGTATGATCTCCAACCTAAACGGCGCTTCATAACACGGCCATCTTTGCCCAAAATCTCGTCGAAACGGAACATTAGTTGCGTAGGTTTAGCAACTTTCACCTTCGCACGTAGAAAACCGCTACTGTTGGTTGCAAATTTATAGAGCGTCCTGCCATCAATACACTTTGCACTATGCAAACGGTAGTCGGGATACGCCACACCTCGGGGTAGTAGCGCCTTGTAGTTCTGACTAACGAGCCTCTCGGGTGCAACATCTGTCCTCCACTCTTTGTCGGTAGCCCAATCATTGTAGTGGCTATCTAAGTTGTACACCTCCGAGTATGTGCGCTGAAACGAGAACTTCGGAACATCTGCCACACGCTGACCGAAGGCATACGCCACAAAATCTCTGCCCGTAGCGGCTATCACCACACCATCTATCTCCACCTCTGCCAGCAAGAAAGAGGGTTGGTCAAGCAGATAGTAGCTTGGGCAATTGTAGCCTGCCACCTCGATAGCCACAACATTTTTGCCTCGACGCAGATAGGGTTTAAGGTCGTAAATATCAATCCGATAGAAGTCGTGTGCAGCTACACACGGTCCGTGTGCCACAAACTCACCATTCACTCGCAAACGGTAGTCGCACGATGCCGTAAGGCGAATTACAGCCTGCTTTGACACCCTGCCTACATTTACTACTTCACGGAACGACAATGTTAGGTTCTGCTCCTTTTCGCGACCTTCACTCCAAACAGGTATCGCCTTGACGAAACTATCACTTTGAGGCGAATCGGCATTGCCGTAGGCGATAGAATAGAGTGGTAAAAATAGTAGCAGTAGCAGCGTTTTTAGGTAATCAGCCATTACCAAAACAATTTTTGTGGGTTATTGGATATATACTATTATTTCAATTTGATAATAGTATAGATTGGGTAGTGGTCCGAAACAAACTTCACATTGTTGTATGTATCTTTGATTGTGCGATACTCCACCGGATTTTTGAGCTCCTTATCGTAATATATGTGGTCAATCTTCAATGTTTTGGTCTCTGACTCGAAACTGTTTGTTGTACCATAGTTATCGGTACGATTAGCGTAGCTTCGGGCGTTCTTCATATAACCACTTATCGCTTTAAGAGCATCGTGAGTAGCACTGACATTGAGATCGCCCGTAAGGAAGATAGGCATTTTACCCTTATACTCCTCGAACTTTTTAGAGATAAGTTTCATACCTTCAATCTGCGCCTTCTCAACCTCGTGATCGAGATGCGTATTGATATAGAAGAACTGCTCGCCGGTCTGAATATGTTCAAACAATCCCCAAGTAGCTGTTCGGTAATAGTTTGCACCCCATCCCTTCGAAGGTGTATCGGGGGTTTCGGAGAGCCAAAATGTGCCAACCTCTATCTTCTTTATAACACTCTTGTCATAAAGGATACCCGGGCACTCACCAGCACCGGACTCCTTGCCGGTTTGGCGATTTACACCATAACCATCGTAGCCTTCGCTCCTTAACTGACTCTTAATCCACTCCCACTGTGTGCTATACACCGCCTCTTGAAAGCCAATGATGCTCGGCTTATGGTCCTTGATAAGTGCTATACACGCATCTTTGCGGTTATCCCAATGGTTCGGCGTACCTTTGTCCATTGCAGAGGTGCGAACATTGAAACTCATAATTTTAATTTCGTTCTCCTTGGCATACTTCTGATACTTCGATGCAGGTGGGGTTGAAGGTGCCGGTTCTTCTGTATCACCACATCCCGATACAAGCATTACAATACTCAATAAAATAAATATCTTCTTCATACTATTTAGTGTTTTAGTGTTGTTTCTTGAAAAAATATTGTTTTTGTTTGCGTTTGTCATCTTGCGAACGAGCAACATAGACCTTCTCGCCCGTGTATGGGTTTTCGCCCGTGTAGAACATCACCGACGAGAGCGTCATCGGCGTAGGGGTCAGGTCCTGCACCTGCTCCAACGTGAAGTGCAATTTGCCAAGCACCTTTTGCGACAAGGCTCGCATATCCGCCTCACGACACCCCGGGTGCGACGATATAAAGTATGGTATCAGCTGATAACGCAGCCCATTCTCGCGGCAAATTTTGTTGAATTTTTGGTTCAACTCCTCGAACAATGAGAATGACGGCTTGCGCATCAACTGTAACACCCCCTCCTCGGTATGCTCGGGCGCAACCTTCAATCGTCCCGATGTATGATGCACCACAACCTCGCGCAGATACTCTGAATTGTCGAACAAATCGTAGCGAATACCGCTACCAATATAGGCGTGTTTCACCCCTTTGAAGGTGCGGATTTTGCGATACAAATCGAGTAGTGGGCGGTGGTCGTTATTGAGGTTCGGGCAGACCTTTGGGTGCAGGCACGACGGGCGCACACACTTGGCACACGCTGCTCTGTTCTTGCCACCCAAGCCGTACATATTTGCCGAAGGGCCTCCGATATCGGTGATTGTGCCGTGAAAGTCGGGCATCTCGGTTATCGCCTGCACCTCACGCATAATCGACGCCTCGCTGCGCGACGATATAAACTTGCCTTGATGAGCCGAGATAGTGCAGAACGAGCAACCTCCAAAGCAACCACGATGGATATTTACCGAGTGCTTAATCATCTCCCACGCAGGGATATCGCCACGACCTTTGTAGCGTGGATGGGGCGCTCGCATATATGGAAGGTCGAATGCCGAATCCAACTCCTCGCTCGAAAGTGCCGAGTGCATAGGGTTTATGACAATATAGTCGTTGCCCGTACGCTCTACCAAGATATTTTCGCTTTCGAGGCGGTTGCTCTCCACCTCCTCTTTCGTAAAGTTCTCGCCAAAGGCTCGCTTATCCTTTTTGCACTGCTCAAACGAGTGTAACATCATAACCTTCTCGCTCGGCAAAGCCTCAACAAACCTCTTGTCCGCAACAAAACCCACCTGCTTCAAACCACGCAACAACTTGGCATTGTAGCCATTGCGCATTGCGCGTGCCACCTCGCGGATAACCTTCTCGCCCATTCCGTAGAGCAAAAAATCGGCTCCACTCTCGACCAGAATCGAAGGTTTCAGTCCGTCTTGCCAATAGTCGTAGTGGGTAAGTCGGCGCAACGAAGCCTCGATACCTCCAATCAGCACAGGTGTCGTCGGAAAGAGATTTTTCAGGATTTTCGTATAGGTGGTAACTGCGTAGTCTGGGCGGAAACCTGCTGCACCACCTGCGGTGTAGGCATCGTTCGAACGAAGTCGCTTATTGGCGGTGTAGTGGTTCACCATCGAATCCATTACGCCAGCCGTAACACAGAAGCAAAGGCGCGGAGTGCCGAACTTCTTGAAGTCGCGCAAATCATCTCGCCAATTGGGCTGCGGCACAACCGCCACACGCAACCCCTCGTCCTCGAAGAGTCGCGACACCACCGCCGTACCGAACGACGGGTGGTCGATGTAGGCATCGCCCGAGAAGAGAACTATATCGACATAGTCCCACCCAAGTGCACGCATCTCCTTAACGGTTGTTGGCAGAAAAGACATAGCAGTTAACTTTGTAACTGCAAAATTAAGAATTAAAAATTAAAATTTAAAAGTTGTGTCGGCAAAAATGATAATGACATCCGGGCTTGCGCCCTTAATGGCACACAATGGCATTCGCAGTCTGCGACTGCTGAATGACAAAAAATAACCAAATGTCGGCTTGCCATTCAGCGAGTGGAACGAGCGATTGCCATTCGTTGTCATTCAGCGACCATCGGGAGCGAATGCCATTTATTTCTGCCGACAACTTTGCAACTCTCAAAAATAATTTCTAAATTTGTGAAACAGTAAAACAAAAAAGAATTTGCCTATGAAACATCGCGTATAATTTGATACGCACATTTTAGACATATTGGAAAAGCGTTTTAGCTTTATTCTGCTACCTAGAAGTTTGGCGACTAAATAGAAACAGCAGGGATATTGCAAGAATGCTCGCACTATACGGTGCGGGCTTTTAGATATTCTGCTGTTAGGTTACGCCAAACACCTTAGGTAGGGAATATTCTAAAAGTTCCGCGCTTTTTTTGTGCGTATTACTCATACTTACACTTAAAAGGAACAACAGAGTATAAAAAGTAAGTGAAAAACAGTTAAAAAACTTAAACTATTATGAAAAAGGCGTGTATTATCATACTGTCAGCTATTTTTACAATTTTCAATTTTTTAATAGCCTCTGCAAGAACACCAGAATCACCGCAATCCAACGGATCTCTCCAACAAACGACAGCGTACTACCAATGTTATAACAAAGAGGTAAAAGCAGTACCTATTCGTGTTAAGTTCGAGAGTAATTGGTATGGTTCAAGTATAAAACTTGCCGAAGTGTATGCTTACAATGCTGCCGCTGGAAGACGTATGTGGACTACTGCTATTAGTGGAACTGTAAGAGAATGTGATGAAAAAGGACCAAATGGAAATCACTATTTCTACAAGGCACTTGTAACAGCTAGTAGCATAGGCGATATGAGTGCAGGAGGAACAGGTGGTCAGGTTTGGATTTATTTCAATCTATAATCGTGATTGAGCTATTTAGTGTCAATCCATAAGCAACAATACATAAGAGCATCGCCTCGCAGTTTACTCTGCGAGGCGATAATTTCATTCTGCATTTTTAATTTTGCATTTATTCAAAAGCACTCGCTTTTGAATAGTTGTCCCACTTCTCCAAGACCGCCTTAAAGTCGGCAGGAAGGTCGAGTGTAAACTCCTTATACTCGCCTGTGGTTGGGTGTTCGAAGCCGAGCAAGCGAGCGTGAAGAGCGTGGCGCGGCATCGTCTCGAAGCAGTTTTCTATAAACTGCTTATACTTCGAGAAGGTCGTACCCTTCAATATCTTGTCGCCACCATATCGCTCGTCGTTGAAGAGCGGGTGGCCGATATACTGCATATGTACACGAATTTGGTGCGTACGTCCCGTTTCGAGGCGGCACTCCACCAAGGTTACATATCCGTAGCGTTTCAGCACGCGGTAGTGTGTAACGGCGTGTTTACCCTCCGAGCCATCGGCAAAGACATACATCTGGTGGCGATTTTTCGGATTACGACCGATATTGCCCGTAATTGTCCCCTCATCCTCTGCCAAGTTGCCCCACACAAGCGCGATATAGCGACGTTGCGTGGAGTGGAGAAAGAATTGGTGCGAGAGGTGCTGGCACGCCTGCTCGTTCTTGCCCACAACGAGAATACCAGAGGTGTTCTTATCTATTCGATGCACCAAGCCGGCACGTTCGTTGCCCTGCTGGAACATCGGGTTATCCTTCAAGTGAAAAGTGAGCGCATTGACAAGCGTACCGCAATAGTTGCCGTGTCCGGGGTGGACGCACATTCCCGCCTCCTTGTTCACCACGATAACATCGTCGTCCTCGTACATAATGTCGATCGGAATATCCTCCGGCGTAAGCGTTACCTCGTAACGCGGGAATGCCAAGCGCATAGAGATGTGGTCGAAGGGTTTCACCTTGTACGACGCCTTCTGCGGCTTCTCGTTCACGAAGACTCCGCCATCGTCTATGGCATTTTGTATGCGGTTGCGCGAGCAGTTTTCGATATGCGTGGTCAAAAACTTATCCAAGCGCATCATCGACTGTCCCTTATCGACCGTTATGGCGTAATGCTCGTACAAGCCGTTCTCGTCGGGTTTCTGATCCGAAAGGAAACGTCGTGGCATAACGCCCACGCCCGACTCCTCGTCATCACCCTCAAAATCGACCTCGATATCCTCGTCCAACTCCTCGTCTATGTACTTCTCGTCTGCCATAATGCTCAATTATGAGAACTACTGCTGTGGTTCTGCCGACGGCTCCGTCTTTGACTCCTCCGCACTCGTCTTCGGCTCCTCTGCCGCCGGTGCAGGTTGCTCGGCTGCGGTCAAAGAGTCGATTAACGCCTTCTCGTTGATGTTAGCCAGCGAATCCGCCTCCAACTTAGCCTTCAACGCCTCCTCTGCGGCAGCCTTCTCGCTATCAGCAACAGATACCGATATCTTCTCGCCATCAATAGAGAGTTTCAACGATATGCTCTCGCCGTACCAAACCATCTTGTTTGGACGCTCCGACTGATAATAGACCTTGGCATTGCTACGCTCGATTGCAGGTATTCCCTGATCGAAGGTAATCTCTCCGACATTGAGTCCCGACTCCCAGATGCGGTTCTTCGCCTCGAAAATGGTCAGGCCCGTAAGTTGCGGAACAGCGATAGCGGTAGCCTTTGCCGCCACGCCAACCTTCAACACCACTCCACTGCCAAGTATCGCCTCCAAGGTGCTACCCTGAACAATCTCCTTGTTGCCAACATACTCGCCAAGCACATAGTTTGTAGCCATATCGTGTACGTAGTCGATTCTCTCGATTGCGAAGCCCGCAGTTTCGAGCATATTCAAAGCCTGACGCAAGGTGCGCTTTGCAACATAAGGCACAACAGCCTTGCGCTGACTCATCGAGCTGATAGTTACATAGATTTTACGTCCCGGCTTCACGACGGTACCCTCGACAGGGTGCTGTTCGAGCACTACCCCACCGGGATACGATGCTACGTAGAGCGAGTCGTTGATAACAATCTCCAAATCGCGACGGTCGGCAAAGTGCTCGGCATCGTCCATAGCCAAACCCACAAAACTCGGCACAATGCGACGTGCGCTATGGCGTGTGCCGAAGTCCATTGCATAGTACGCAACAGCAACCAAGCCTAAAACCACTATTACTGCCAATACGAGATGCTTGGCAATCAGATGATTTTGGAACCAATCAATAATCTTCTTCATAGTTCTATCCTTTTGTTATCTCTTCTAAATCTCGTTATAGTGAGTATCGCGCTCTACGGCCTTATATCCCGCTGCAGCGCACATCTTCTCTATCTCGGCAATGGTGAGGCGAGGTTGCGCATCTGCCGCTCCCGCCATCGAGTATATTTTTGTCGAGTCCTCTATTGTTCCGTCTATATCGTCCGCACCAAACGACAGCGCCAACTCAGCCGTAGCCTTGCCATACATCACCCAATAGGCTTTGATGTGAAGAACGTTATCCAAAATAAGTCGGCTCATAGCCAAGGTGCGCATATCATCTACAACCGATGTCTCGCCCAAAGCCTCCAAACCATTGTTTGCACTGCGGAATTTCAGAGGAATAAAGGCATTAAAGCCGCCTGTTCTATCCTGCAACTCGCGCAAACGCAAGAGGTGATCGATGCGATGGTCGATGCTCTCAATGTGTCCGTATAGCATCGTGGCATTCGAGTCGAAGCCCAAGCGATGCGCCTTTTCGTGCATCTCCAACCACTCCGCGGACGAGCACTTGCCCGGACAAATCTCGGCACGAATCTTCTCGTCAAAAATCTCGGCTCCACCACCCGGAATAGACTCCATACCCGCCTCTTTCAGCAAGCGCAAGCCCTCCTCGATAGAGAGTCCCGCTTTGCGAATCATATAGTGTAGCTCCACCGCCGTAAAGGCCTTAACACACACCTCGGGCATAATAGCCTTGATACGGCTAATCATCTCGGCATAGTAGTAGATATCGTGCTCCGGGTGCACTCCGCCAACGATATGTATCTCGGTAGCACCGCTATCCTTGCGAGCCTCGACCTGCGCCAAAATCTCCTCCATTGAGTAGTCCCAGGCTCCTACCTCGCCCTTGCGACGACGATACGAGCAAAATCGGCACTCGAAAAGACAGATATTTGTAGGTTCGAGGTGGAAATTCTTATTGTAATATACGGCATTGCCACTCTTGCGCACCTTCGCCTCGGTAGCCAAACGCGCCAGCAACCACAGCGGAGCCTCCTCCCAGAGGAGTTTAGCCTCGGCTGCATCTATACGCTCTCCACGCGATAACTTTGCGGCAATGCTCTCGATGTCCATACTATTTTGGTGCTTTGCGATAGAGGTAAATAGCGATTATTATATAGACTATATTTGGCAACCAAACAGCCAACAATGTCGGCAACGAGCCACCCTTTGCGAACTCCTCGAAGATGCGGTTAAGCAAGATGTAGGAGAAGCACAACACAATGCCCACGCCAATATGCAAGCCTGTACCACCGCGAGTCTTACGCGACGAAAGCGACACTCCGATAAGTGTCAGAATAAACGTTCCGAGTGGATAGGCGTAACGAGTGTGATGTTCGACCTCGAACTGACGAATAAGATCGGAGCCCTTGGTACGCTGCTGTTCGATGAAGGTGTTCAACTCGGTGATGTTCATCGTCTTAACCAAAGACTGCATCTTACCTAACTCCACAATATCCAGATTCAGCAGCGTGTCGAGGTTTCGATTCTGTTGGAAAGTCTCCACACCCTTCTCATCGAAATTGCGGGTGATATATCGCTGCGCTGTCCAACGTTTTGTTTCGGGGTCGAACTTAACGTCCGAAGCGTCCAACACCGAGCGCATAGCACCATCTTCGTAACTTTCGAGCGCCATAAACGACGCCTGCAAGGAGCTTGGGCTAAATCCGCGAATATAGAGGAATGTACCAGGGGATATCTGTCGATAGATATGTCGTTCGTACTGAACAGCCTTGCGACGTGGGATATACTGCTCCTCGAAGGCTACGCAACTGCGTTGAGATATAGGAATTACCCAAAGACTCAGCACAAGCGATATAGCAGTAATCATCGAGGCACTGATAAAATACGGCCACATAAGTCGGCGAAAACTCATACCGCCCGACAACATCGCCACAATCTCGGTACGGTGCGCCAATTTCGACGTAAAGAAGATACAGGCAATAAAGGTGAAGAGCGCACTGAACTGATTTACGAAGAATGGCACGAAGTTGAGATAGTAGTCGAGGAAGATGCTCTTCAATGGAGCCTGTGTTGTGGCGAAGTCGTCAATCTTCTCCACATAGTCGAAGACCACAACCACCACAACAATCATTGCAATCGCAAAGAGGTAAGTTCCGACGAACTTACGAATGATGTAGCGGTCGAGAATCTTCAATCCCGGCCACCAGCTTATACCCTTTTTATATTGCGGTTCCATTGTTTAATGCAAAATTCAGAATGCAGAATGCAAAATGCAAAATGCAAAATTAGTTTTCCGTTCTCCGTTTTCCGTTCTCCGTTTATTACAGTCTTCGACCGAGTTTTTCGACCATTACCGTCTTCCACTGTGCAAAGTCGCCGGCGACAATATGCTTGCGAGCCTCGCTCACCAGCCACAAGTAGAAACCTATGTTGTGCAACGATGCAATTTGCGCTGCCAACATCTCACCACACACCACAAGGTGGTGCAGATAGGCCTTCGAATAGGTATAATCCACGAAGGTCGTTCCGTTAGGGTCAATCGGCGAAAAGTCGTTTTCCCACTTCTTGTTGCGGATATTAATAACGCCCTCACTCGTAAAGAGTTGTCCGTTGCGTCCGTTGCGTGTAGGCATCACACAGTCGAACATATCTACACCTCGGGCAATACCCTCCAAGATATTTATCGGCGTACCCACCCCCATCAAGTAGCGAGGTTTATCCTCGGGCAATACCGCATTTACGACCTCAATCATCGCGTACATCACCTCGGTAGGCTCTCCGACAGCCAATCCTCCAATAGCGTAGCCGTCGGCGTTGTACTGCAAAACATTCTCTGCCGCCTTGACGCGAAGGTCGGCATAGCCACAACCCTGCACGATAGGGAACAACGACTGGTAGTGTCCGTATTTCGGTTGGGTTTTGTGGTACTGATTGAAGCAACGGTCGAGCCAACGCTCGGTCAATGCCAACGACTTTGCCGCATACTCCTTTGGAGCATCACCCGGAGGGCACTCGTCGAATGCCATCATAATATCGGCACCGATTGTACGCTCGGTGTCAATTACGCTCTCGGGCGTGAAGAGATGGCGTGAACCATCAATATGCGACTGAAAGTGGCAACCCTCCTCCTTCAACTTGCGACAAGCCGCCAACGAAAAGACCTGAAAACCGCCACTATCGGTGAGCATAGGTTTGTCCCACGTCGAAAAACGATGCACACCGCCCGCCTCCTCCAGAATTTTCATTCCGGGACGGAGATAGAGGTGATAGGTGTTAGCCAGAATAATCTGCGCCTTCGCCTCGTTGCTAACGTCGCGATGAAAGATGCCCTTCATAGCCGCAGCAGTGCCCACAGGCATAAAAATCGGAGTCTGTATGACGCCGTGGTCGGTAACAATCTCTCCTGCGCGCGCGTTGGTCGCAGAGTCCTTATGTTGTAAAGTAAACTTCATAATCTTGTGCAAAATTACTAATTTTTACGAAATTTTGCGTAAGTTTGCAAAATAATTGATAACACGTTCGCTCAAATGGAGAATATATCTACTACAATCTTCGGTTTTTCAACTTACGACACAGTTTGCATAGCACTGGCTATCACAATTATAGTGTTGTTCATCATTCAACTCGCACTCTATTTCAACCTATACGGGCGAATCTCCTCTTTCCGTATGATGGATAAACGACCAATCAGAGAGAGCGAGCCTGCAATATCGGTTATCGTGCCGATGTTCGTCGAAGATTCGTACTATCTCGACACCACACTCGCCACGCTCCTTACCCAAGACTACAAGGAGTTTGAGGTAGTGTTGATATACGTGGGTAAAAGCGACGACTTCTTCAATGAGATAAAGTCGTTGCAGAAACTATATCCAAATCTCACGCCTATACAGATCGACTACTCGCCTCGATACCCCGTATCGACAAAAATCGCACTGAATGTGGGCATCAAGAGTGCAAAATACGACTTTATAGTTACGACGTCGTACGATGCAGCACCGTCGTCCGAACGTTGGCTCTCGTTGCTTGCCAAAGGCTTCTTGTATGGTGATGTAGTGCTGGGTTACAGCGGCATAGTACGAAAGGAGGGCTTTGCGAACTTCATCTTCCGCGAGTACCAAATCAACAAGTCGTTGGCGTGGATCTCGGCAGCTATTCGTGGCAAGGCGTATGCCGGTTCACGCAATGCATTGGGCTTCAAGAAGGAGTTGTACTTCAATGTAAGAGGATTTAATCACCTCGATATGAATGCGGGCGAAGATGACCTTTTCGTTCAACAGATTGCAACACCCGACAATGTCAGCGTAGTGCTCTCTCCACGTGCAACGTGCATAGAGCAGACGTGGGGCGGCTTCGCTTGGTGGTTGCGCAAAATGCAGATGTTGCGAGAGACTCGTCGCTTCTACAAGCGAGGTGTTACGGCTAAATCTACTGCCGAGTTGGTGATGCGCACACTCTTTTTCATCGCCGTACTCGCCGCAATAATCGTTCTGCCTTGGGAGTTCAAGGCTATACCGATTGCCGTAGCGGTTTTACGATACCTTCTGTCGTTTTACCTCTTTGTACGCAACACACGCCGACTTGGAGAGGAGGGGCTTTCGTCGCGCCATATCATCTACGACTTTATAGAACCGGCATTGCGACTCTTCGTCATCGTGGCTCCACTCACAAAAGGAAGCAATACCTATCAGAATTAGAATGGTCGCAAACGGATACGACATATACGACGATTGCACTTTGGCAAAGATGGTTACCGAGGGTGATAGCACCGCCTTCGATACTCTGTTTGCACGCCATAGCGACTCGATTTACGCAATGTTGCTCAAATACACGGGCAACAGCAACGATGTGAATGATTTGATGCAGGAGGCCTTTATGAAAGCCTTCTTAAAAATAGGTCTTTACGACCCGAAATACGACTTCGGAGCGTGGATATACACCATAGCACGAAACACCTTTGTCGATTTCAGCCGCTCGCGCAAGAGCAACGCTCTGAACCCGCAGAACCTCTCACCCGAGATTGACAATACGGCACAATCGTCATCGCCAACGCCCGAAGACTATATCATAAATGCGCAACAACGAGCACAGATTGAGCGATATATCTCGATGTTGCCACAGGATTACCGCCAACTCTTTGAGTTGCGATTTCTCGACGAGTATAGTTACGAGGAGATCTCTGAAAAACTCGATATGAAACTCGGAACGGTGAAAACCCGAATTTTCCGAGTACGCAATATGATGTGCCGACTCATTACCGACGGCGAAAAGCAATTTGAGAAACAGGGCATAAATGGATAGCGTAGCACTAATCGAGAAGTACTTCCACGATTTGTCGGAGGAGCAGCGCGAGCAGTTTGCGAGGCTCGGCGAGGTATATGCCGAGTGGAACTCGAAGATAAACGTAATCTCGCGCAAGGATATGGAGCACATCTACCTGCACCATATTCTCCACTCGCTCGCCATAGCCAAAGTATGCCACTTTGCCGATGGCGCCGAGGTACTCGACGTGGGCTGCGGAGGCGGTTTCCCATCGGTGCCGCTCGCCATTCTCTTTCCGAATGTAAAATTTACAGCCTGCGACTCGATAGGCAAGAAAATACGCGTTGTCGAGGGTGTTTGCCAGGCGATAGGTATCAAAAATATCCGCACCGTAAATGGTCGTGTCGAGCAGTTGAAGGAGAAGTTCGACTACATCGTATCGCGTGCCGTAACCGATATGCCTACCTTTGTAGGTTGGGTGCGCGGAATGGTACGCAAGGGTGAGAAGGGCTCATTGCCGAATGGTATTCTCTACCTCAAAGGCGGTGATTTAACCGAGGAGCTACGCGCAAGTCATCGCGAGTGGACACGACACTACATCTCGGAGCTATTCGACGAAGAGTTCTTCGAGACGAAGCAGGTGGTCTATTCGAAGGAGTAATAGAAGGAGGGGTTATATATGATTTTTCGCACGATACTTCTATGCGCACTATTTGTGGCATCGATCTTCACGGTCGAAGCAAAGAGGGTGCCGAAGGCGCAACAGCGCGACTCGATAACTATATTTGGTCGTGTATTGTGCGATGGAAATCCCGTTGCCAACGTTCCCGTATCGGACGGAGTGCATATAGTAAAAACCGACTCGTTGGGACGCTATGCCATCGCGTCGTATAAGTTCCAAAATACGGTATTCGTAATTACCCCCTCGGGGTATGAGCCCGTTTGTCGCAAGCGTATTCTACCGACATTCTGGGCAGAGTTGCGCAAAAAACGAGAGGTAGCAGAGGAGCACAACTTCTACCTACAAAAACGCAACCAGCAAAATCATCGCATAATTTTTATGTCGAATCTCTTTTTGCAAAACTCTAACGACGACCTTTTACAATTCAAGAAAAAGACTATTCCTGCAGCTCGTATATTGAGTGATGAGGCAGTGGCAGATTCGACCGCCGTATATACCATTCTATTAGGCGATATAAGCAACTGTCCGAATTGGTACTCACGCGAGTTTGACGTGGGCGATGCCGTGTCGCTGATAGCCTCGCTGCGCTACCCAACAATGCTGTATACGGTGATGGGCGACCAAGACAACGATGGCGCAGTTCCCGGAACGGGTCTGACCGACTACAAGGCGGAGCGACAATATGTATATACGTGCGGTCCGAAGTACTACTCGATGAATATCGGCGATATACACTACATCGTTCTCGACAACACCGTATTTCGCAACGAAGCCGGAAAGGGTAAATATCCGCCCGAGATTGCGGGCAGGCGCAACTACGACCGCTTTGTAACCTCCGACCAACTTGCTTGGTTACGTCGCGATTTGGCGCTTATCAAAGATAAGAGCACCCCTATCGTGGTGTGTATGCACCATACCGCATTTACGGCGAACTCAAAGAACCGTATCTCAAAGCGATTCAGCAAACCCGAACATCTCGACTCGCTGACCAAGTGCTTTACCGAGTATCAGAATGTTCACTTCGTAACGTCGGGCTCGATGGACCGTCGCATATCGCGTCCAAAGGAGTTGCCGAATATCGTCGAACACGCCATAGCCTCAACCTCGGGCGACAGGTGGAAGACCGGCTATAATGGCTACCGACAGATTAATGGCGCAGGAACACCGGCAGGCTTCGAGGTTTTCGATATAAAGGGACGCAAAATGGAGTGGTACCACGCGGACGAGAGTGGCAGCACCAAGCCTTTCCGCGTATATGATATGACGAAGGTCGGCGAGTATTATCGCGAAAATCTCGATGTCCAAAACCTTATCCGCGAGTATTCGAGAACGGTTTTAAATTATGGTGCTCCCGAGTTTGCGCAGTATATTTATATTAATTGGTGGGGAAATGAACGAGGTGCAAAGTTGGAGGTTTTCGAGGATAATAAGCCTCTGCGTGTACGCCAAATACACCACACCGACCCACTCTTTGTGGTTACTTCAACAACATTCACACTCAAACATAGTCGCAACAAGCCACGCATCGGTCGCAACAACAGCAACCACCTCTTCCGCGTGCAGCGAACATCGCAAAACTCTACTATCAGAGTGCGAACAACCAGTCCATTTGGTGTTGTTCACGAAGAGATTATCGTAGGAAACAAACCTTTTTCGCAGCAGGCAAATTAGCGTTTGACGTCCGACACACTCGTGCAGAATGCCGCCAACTGATTTATTAAGGGGCGGTATCGCAAGACTCAATAATCGTTATAAGTGAGCAGATTTTGTGCGATGTTAGGCGACAAATCCGCAGCATAGCCATTCTATGTGAGGAATTTGACGTCCGACACACTCGTGCAAAATATGCCGCTTATAACGATTATTTGGTGAATTGATTTTTTTGCCTTATATTTGCACTGCAAAACGTTAGGGTTTCAATCTTGAAGGGGGTTGAAATTCTTTATTTTTTTTGTTTTTTTATTGGTTGAAAAGTAAAAATTAGAGATATGACACAAATTAATTATCTTACAGCAGAGGGTTACAAAAAGTTGAAGGACGAACTCGACCATATGCGTTCGGTGGAGCGTCCGGCTGCGGCTGCGGCTATTGCCGAGGCACGCGATAAGGGAGATTTGTCGGAGAATGCCGAGTACGATGCAGCACGCGAGGCACAGGGCTTATTGGAGATGCGTATTGCTCAGTTGGAGGCAACATTGAACAACTCACGCGTTATAGACGAGAGCAAAATCAGCAAGGATAAGGTACAGATTCTCAGCAAAGTAACACTCCTAAACCACAACAACAAACGCGAGGTTACCTACACTATCGTTTCGGAGAATGAAGCGAACCTTCGTGAGGGTAAGTTGGCGATAGGCACGCCTATCGCAAAGGCTCTGCTCGGCAAGAAGAAGGGCGAGGTGGTAGAGGTTACCGTACCTGCCGGCGTCATAAAATTCGAGATTCTCGACATTTCGATCTAACAATATAGAGAAATGGGGTAATTAGAGAGGAGCGTGTCGAAATGACACGCTCTTTTTTTGCATTATCTTGGTGATTTCGTACTTTTTCACCATATTTGTAGAAAGTTTCACAAAAGAGTTTCGCTATGAAGAGGTTTTTTGTAATGATATTCGCCCTATGCGCCTTTGGGCAAGCACTATCGCAGCAGGTTTATCGCACCGAATTTTCGGTGTTCGACACACGCGAAGATGCACTAAAAAATGACCACTCGAAGAGTGTGCGCCATATTCGCTTTGCTCCAAAGCAGTTAGAAGTGGTGGACAAAGTGGTAGTGATGGGGCAAAACATCGACATTCCTACGGCGTGGAGCGACTACAACACCTATCTCCATATTCAAAATAGCGTCAAGGCGTATGACCTTGTGGTAAATGGACAATTGGTGGCTTCGGTCGAGGACCTTAACACCCCTGCCGACTTCCAGATATCACCCTACTTGCGTCAGGGAAGCAACGAAATTTTATTGCTCGTCCGCGATGCGATTTGCGGAGCGTTGAATAGTGGTGCGCAAAGCAATCAGGTGGCGCAATTCGACGGCTCGTACCTCTTTGCACAGCACCGCAAGCATATCTTCGACTACGATGCACGCATAGTTCAGGAGGAGAAGAAGTTTGCTCTCGAATTGGATATAATCGTGCGTAACGACTTCAACTTCGAGGAGGTTGTGCAGGTGGGTTACGACATCTATGCACCCGACAACAAGCTGATCGACTATGCCGTGCGCGACTTCTCGGTTGCAGGTCGCTCACTCGATACGCTCAACATTCGTGTTGCATTGGGCGAAAATAGCAATTTCCTATGGAGCGACCAAAATCCAAAACTCTATCGCTTGACGCTCTACACCAAGCGCGACGGCAAACCTCGCGAATACATCTCATTCTACGTAGGTGCGGGTTCAACGACATTTGCCGACGGAAGATTGATGCGCAATGGTAAGCCAATAGAGGTGAAATCTGCCGTATATAATGCTGTCAGTACCTACGACAATGCTCTTGCCGAAATCAAAGCATTGAAGGCAAAGGGCATCAATACCCTACTGCCGAACAACCCTCAACCCGAATGGTTCTACGATATCTGCGACCAATTAGGCGTATATGTTGTGGAGCGAGCGAACAACAACCCTGTCGAGCAGTCGGAAAATCGCAAAATCGGAGGTACTCCGTCGAACGACCCGACACTCGTAGGAGACTACTTATCGCGCGTGAAGGCGATGTACTACCGCACCCGCAACCACTCGTGCATCGTAGCCTACGCGCTCGGTGGCGACAAGGCCGGAAACGGGTACAATATGTATAAGGCGTATCAATGGTTGAAGAGCGTGGAGAAAAATCGCGCCGTAATATGCACATCAGCCGAAGGCGAGTGGAATACGGATATTTCAGCCATTGGCCAATAGTCTTTGATGAAATTGACAATTTATGGGTATAGAGTTAGTTGTTGTAGGTAAGACCGATATGAAAGAGGTGGATGCGCTGGTACAAATGTACTCGAAGCGCATAAATCACTATGCCAAATTTGCAATAACATATCTGCCCGACTTACGAAATACAAAGAGTCTATCCGAGCAGCAACAGAAGAGTGCCGAGGGAGAGATGTTGTTATCGGGAATTACCGCCGGCGACTATGTAGTGTTGCTTGACGAGGCAGGCGAAGAGATGCGCAGTATAGCCTTTGCGCAGTGGTTGCAGAAGCGAATGAATAGCGGCGTGCGTCGCTTAGTGCTGATGATTGGTGGTCCATACGGCTTCTCAGATGAGGTATATGCGCGAGCCAACTCGAAAATTTCGCTCTCGAAGATGACATTTTCTCACCAGATTGTGCGTGCAATCTTTACCGAGCAACTCTATCGCGCCTTCACAATTATCAAAGGCGAACCATACCATCACGAGTAGAGAACTGAAAACGGAAAGCGGAAAACGGAAAACTTTTAGTTTTGCGTTTGGAGCGGAATACGGAACGCCGCGATTAAGTTGAGAGCAAAGGCTGTTAGCAGCCTTTGCCGAGACGGAGCGGTGAAGCCCGAAGGGCAACCGACGACAAACCGAGAGCAGAGGGTGCTTGCACACTTTGCCGAGGTGCGAAGGAGGAAAAGCCTGCGGAGCAGGATTAAAACGGAAAACTTTTGTATAGAGAGTAGATAAAAGAGATAGGCAAATCGTTGTGATTTGCCTATCTCTTGTTTTTTTTGGGGGGGGGTTGGGTTATCTCTTCGCCTTTATTGACTGTGGGTCGAAGATATTATTCAGCACGAAGGCCAAGCGATAGCCTGCGCGTTGCAACTGCTGGTCGGCAAGTGCAACCATCTCGTCGTGTTGCTCCTTCGGAATCTTGGCAAAATCCTCGCCTGCAACAATATACTTGAACGAGGCGCGATTATCCTTCACACTCTGATTAACCCAATCGGTGAGGGTTCCCTTGCAAATCTTCTTAATCTCACGCTTCGAGAGAGTATTCAACTCCTCGTTGAACTTCTCACAGTGCCAACCCTTGTGGAAGATTGCCGGCGCATTATCCCAAAAACCGTGATAGCCCATCTTTTTGCCCTTATACTTAAATTTCAAGCCCTGCGAATAGCCTGGTGCCCACTTAGGCTTCTTCCAATCAAATGGCGGTGCCAAGTAGCGATTGTGCGAAGGGCAGTGAAGATCGACCGCTATGTGGGTAATAAGTTTGAGATTGAGGGACACGAGCGAATCGGGAAGGTTCTTGTAGTCCTTCATCTCCTTCATAATACGGGTGAGTTGCACGTAACCACTACGTCCATCAAGTTCAACGATATTGTTATTCTCGTCTACCGCAACATTATGCCACCAATCGAGCGGCTCGTATGGAATGGTACAACGATAGTGATCCATCCACGTTGCATAATATGTGAGCGTGTGAGGAAGGTATTTACGAATCTCCGCCTTGGTCTTTGGAGTGAGATTCTGCTCCGCAATATATACCGCAGCGTGATGCGCTACTGTACCCCACGCCTTCGCCTCGAATGATGCACCCAGCATAAATGCTACTGTCAAAAGTGCAAAAATTACTCTTTTCATAGTTTGGTTGGTTTAGTTTATCTTCTACAAAGATAGTAATCAATTTTTGATTTTGCAAAAATGGGAGCGTGAAACAAAAAATGAGAAAGAAAATAAAAATGATAAAAAACACCCTGCAAATAGCAACAAAAAAATTGATTTTAAGCAGATGAGAGCAAGGCTTGCGAAAAATCCCCAAGGCAGGGGGAATACTTAGCGTATTTTCCTGTCTTGGGGATTGAGCGTAACGCAGCTATCGCTGCTTAAAATCGATTTTTACATTTTCTTGCCAACATTAGTCTTCTTCGCAACCTTCGCAGCAGTAGCCTTAGTAGCAGCGGCCTTTGGTGCCTTTGCCTTTGGAGCCTTTACTACGTTTGCGTCCTCAACTGCATCGGTAGCCTTCTTAGCACGCGAACGACGTGTCTTTGGCTTCGCCTCAGTTGCAACCGCTGTTGGAGTTACGCCGAGTGTGTATGCCTCGTTGAAATCAACGAACTCGATGATACACATATCAGCACCGTCACCCAAACGGAATCCGGTCTTCAAAATACGAGTGTAACCTCCCGGACGCTCTGCAATCTTTGGAGCGATAGTACGGAACAACTCGGTAACGGCCTCCTTCTGCTTGAGGTACGAGAATACGATACGGCGCGAGTGGGTTGTATCCTCCTTCGAACGAGTTACGAGTGGCTCGATGAACTGACGTACAGCCTTCGCCTTTGCAACAGTCGTCTCGATGCGCTTGTGGAGAATCAACGACGACGCCATATTCGACAACATCGCCTTACGGTGTCCCGCCTGACGGCCGAGATGATTGAAATTCTTATTGTGTCTCATAATTATTCTTTATCAAGTTTGTAAATTGATACATCCATTCCGAACTTCAAGTCGAGCGATGCCAACAAAGCGTCGAGCTCTGTGAGCGACTTCTTACCGAAGTTGCGGAATTTGAGAAGGTCATTGCGATTGAGCTTAACCAAGTCTCCGATGGTCTCTACATCAGCAGCTTTGAGGCAGTTGAGAGCACGAACACTCAAATCCTTGTCCACCAACTTGGTTTTGAGCAGTTGTCGCATATGCAACTCCGGCTCGTTCAACTCGGCCTCCGAAGATACCTCGTCGAGGTTGATGGTCATCTTCTCGTCCGAGAAGAGCATAAAGTGCTGAATAAGAATCTTCGCAGCCTCCTTCAAAGCCTCCTTCGGCTTGATGGAACCATCAGTAGTAATCTCAAGGTTCAACTTCTCGTAGTCGGTGCGCTGCTCTACACGATAGTCCTCACGCGAATACTTTACATTCACGATTGGAGTGTGAATCGAGTCGATTGGCAACAAACCAAACTCGGCGTTCTCCGGTGTATTCTCCTCTGCAGGTACGTAGCCACGGCCCTTACCAATGGTGATGGTGAGCTGCATCTTCGAACCCGGTGCGAGGTGGCAAATTACCAACTCCGGATTGAGAACCTTGAACGAGGTCAAGAAGTTCGAAATGTAACCCGCTGTAAGCTCGGTTACTCCGGCAACGTTGATGGTCGCCTTCTCGAAATCCTGATTCTCGACGGTGCGAATGAAGCGAATCTGCTTGAGATTCAAGATGATATTCAACATATCCTCCATTACGCCCGGAATAGCGGCAAACTCGTGGTCAACGCCGTCAACCTTAACGGTTGTGATAGCATAACCCTCCAACGATGAGAGCAATACTCGGCGCAAAGCATTACCGATAGTCATCGCGTAGCCAGGCTCCAACGGACGGAACTCAAATTTTCCGAACGATGCGGTCGATTCTACTACGATTACCTTCTCGGGTCTTTGAAATGCTAAAATTGCCATAATTTTATTGTGTTAATTAGTTACTACTATTTAGAGTACAACTCGACGATCAACTGCTCCTTGATGTTCTCCGGAATCTCCTCACGCTCTGGACGTGCCAAGAACTTACCGCTCATCGAAGCGCCGTCCCACTCCAACCAAGCGTAACGGCTGTGGTTGGTGCCGAGCAACGACTCGGTGATAACCTCCAATGTCTTCGACTTCTCACGTACCGATACTACATCGCCAATACGCAACGAATACGATGGAATGTTAACTACATTACCATTAACACAGATATGACGGTGAGAAACCAACTGACGTGCTGCTGCACGGGTTGGAGCGATGCCAAGACGATATACTACGTTGTCCAAACGGCACTCCAACAACTTCAACAAGTTCTCACCTGTGATACCTCCCATACGAGCCGCAGCGTCGTATGTACGAGCAAACTGCTTCTCCAACAATCCGTAGGTGTACTTTGCCTTCTGCTTCTCGCTCAACTGTACGCCGTACTCCGAAACCTTCTTACGCTTGCGGGCAAGACCGTGCTGTCCCGGTGGTACGTTGCGCTTGTCGAGAGACTTGTCGGCACCATAAATTGCCTCACCAAAGCGGCGGGCGATTTTAGTTTTTGGTCCTATATACTTTCCCATTGTTCTTTACTTTTTTTGTTTGATTAAGTTTTTAAGTGATTCTCTTCTTTCGCCTCGTAAATTATACACGACGACGGTTTGGAGCGCGGCAGCCATTGTGTGGCAGTGGAGTTACGTCGATAATCTCGGTAACCTCGATACCTGCACCGTGAATTGTGCGAACTGCACTCTCACGACCCTGACCCGGACCCTTCACATAAACCTTAACCTTACGCAATCCCATATCAAAGGCAACCTTGGCGCAATCTGCTGCTGCTGTCTGCGCTGCATAAGGAGTGTTCTTCTTCGAACCACGGAAGCCCATCTTACCGGCCGACGACCAGCTGATAACCTCACCAACCTCGTTAGTGATGGTAATGATGACATTGTTGAAGGTAGAGTGTACGAAAGCCATACCATTCGCACCAACCTTAACGACCTTCTTCTTAACTGATTGTGTTTTCTTTGCCATAATTCTTCACTATTACTTAGTTGCCTTCTTCTTATTTGCTACGGTCTTCTTCTTACCCTTACGTGTACGAGCGTTGTTCTTGGTGCTCTGTCCACGAACCGGAAGACCAATACGATGGCGGATTCCACGGTAGCAACCGATATCCATCAATCGCTTAATGTTCAACTGTACGAGCGAACGAGCCTCTCCCTCTACCTTGATATCCATCTCGGCGATAGCGGCACGGATTGCTCCGACCTGCTCATCTGTCCACTCATCTACCTTAATATCGTAGCTAATGCCACACTTGTCGAGGATCTTCTGTGCTGTGCTGCGACCAATACCATAAATGTAGGTCAAGCCAATCTCGCCTCGCTTATTCTTTGGTAAATCTACACCGACTATACGTGCCATAAATCTTTTCTTTTTCTTTTTTGGTTAAAAAGTTTTTTATTTACCCTTGGCGCATTTTAAACTTTGGATTCTTCTTGCAAATCACATAGAGCTTACCCTTGCGACGAACAATCTTGCAATCCTCGCTTCTTTTCTTAATTGATGCTTTTACTTTCATAATTTTTCAAGCAATCTTTTGTTATTTGTACCTAAAGGATATACGACCCTTACTCAAATCGTAAGGTGTCATCTCCACTTTTACTTTATCTCCCGGAAGAATCTTGATGTAGTGCTGTCGCATCTTTCCGGAGATATGGGCCGTGATAACGTGTCCGTTATCCAACTCTACTCGAAACATTGCATTCGACAATGCCTCGGTTACTGTTCCGTCCCTTTCAATAGCAGTCTGTTTTGCCATCTTGAGTTTTCGCTTTTTTAACAGGTAGCAAGCCCGATATTTCGAACCCTCTACCCAAGTGAATTTTCGATAATACTAAAATCTGTAAGCACATCGGGACCATCTTTGCGAATTGCAACAGCAAACTCATAGTGTGCTGCCGGCTTGCGATCGCGCGTTCTGACTGTCCAGCCATCTCGCTCGAACACTATCGCTCTGCTTCCCATCGTAATCATCGGTTCTATGCAGATGACCATTCCCTCTTTCAATAAGGGGCCTCTGCCTCGCAAACCGTAATTGGGCACCCCTGGCTCTTCGTGCATTCTTCGACCCAGTCCGTGTCCTTCCAATTCGCGCACTACGCCATAACCGAAACTCTCGGCGTAGTCTTGCACGGCTGCGGATATATCGCCTACGCGATTTCCGACCTTCGCCTGTGCTGTACCTCTATAAAGAGCCTCTTTGGTAACTTCCAGAAGTTGGCGAACATCGTCCGCTACTTCGCCTACGGCAAACGTATATGCCGAATCACCCACAAACCCCTTCATAAAGGTTCCTACATCGACCGATACTATATCGCCCTCCTTTATTACGATGTTGTCCGAAGGAATACCGTGAACCACCTGCTCGTTTACCGATACGGTAATTGATGCCGGATAACCTTGGTATCCAAGAAAAGCCGGAGTTGCACCGTGCGAACGGATAAAATCGTCTGCAATTTTATCCAACTGCTTCGTGGTTACGCCCGGTTTAATGTGGCGACCAACCTCGGCGATTGTCTTACTCACCAAAAGGTTGTTCTCACGGAGCAACTCGATCTCTTCTTCTGTTTTCAGATATATCATCTTCCAACTCGATATATTGGCTTTTAGTGACGACCCTGAATACGTCCGGTCTTCATAAGACCATCATAATGACGATTCAAAAGGTGGCTCTCAATCTGCTGCAGAGTGTCAAGAACCACTCCTACCATAATCAGCAACGATGTACCTCCGAAGAAGTATGCAAACTCCTGCTGAATACCCAATGCTGTCATTGCTATTGCCGGCATAATTGCCACCAACGCAAGGAAGAGTGAGCCCGGAAGGGTGATTCGTGTCAGAATGCCATCGACATACGAAACGGTTGCCTTACCCGGCTTAACACCCGGAATAAAACCGCCATTACGCTTCATATCGTCGGCCATCTGCTGAGGGTTGATGATAATCGCAGTATAGAAATATGTAAATACGATTACCAACACTGCGAGCGTAAGGTTGTACCACACACCTGTCATATCGGCAAATGCCGCTGCAAACTTAGGTGCCACACCAGCAAACAACATAGGGATAAACATCAGTGCCTGTGCAAAGATGATTGGCATTACGTTTGCCGCATTCATCTTCAAAGGAATGTACTGACGTACACCTCCGTACTGCTTGTTGCCTATGATACGCTTCGCATACTGTACAGGTACCTTGCGGACTGCCTGTACTACTGCAATGGTTGCCATAAATACCACGAAGAGCAATACCAACTCCACGATAACCATAATAAGCGAGTTACTACCGCCCATACGAGCGTTCAACTCAGCCATCAAGGCGTGTGGCAAACGTGCCACAATACCAATCATAATTATCAACGACACGCCATTTCCGATACCCTTGTCGGTGATCTTCTCACCAAGCCACATTACGAACATTGTACCCGCGATGAGGAGTACGATGGCGTAGATTGTGAACCAAACCGAGTCGAAAAGGAACGCCGCCGGAACCTGATTGTGGAGGTTTGCAAGATATGCCGGACCCTGTATCGCGAGTACAGCGATGGTCAAAAGACGTGTCCAGTTGTTCATCTTGCGACGACCACTCTCACCCTCTTTCATCACCTTCTGAATGGCAGGAACCATCATACCAAGCAGCTGAATGATAATCGAAGCGGTAATGTATGGCATAACTCCGAGTGCGAAGATCGAAGCGTTGGCAAATGCACCACCAGAGAATACGTTAAGGAGGCCCAAAAGACCCTCACTTGTCTGGTTTGCCAATGCCGAACCCTCACCCAATACATTTGGATTGATACCCGGAATTACCACGTAACAGCCCAAGCGATATACCAAGATCAAGAGTACGGTGTAAAGTATACGCTTACGCAACTCCTCAATCTTGAATATATTCTTGACTGTCTCCAAAAACTTCTTATTGGTAAACATCAAGGCCACAAAGACCAAAAGGACGATACCAACAATCAGAACACTATTCATAAAAATCTAGGTTTTAGCCTGTTCTACAACTTTACAATGCTACCACCCGCTGCAACGATAGCTGCCTCGGCGCTCTTCGAGAAAGCGTGAGCAGTTACTGTCAATGCTGCGGTCAATGCACCATTACCCAAAATCTTCACACGGTCGTTGCCCGATACGAATCCAGCTGCTACCAATGTGTCGATATTTACCTCCTTAACACCACTCTTTGCTACGAGAGCCTCGAGAGTCGAGAGGTTGATTGGCTTAAACTCTACTCTTTTAAGATTCGTGAAACCGAACTTAGGAAGACGACGCTGCAATGGCATCTGACCTCCCTCGAAGCCCAACTTCTGCGAATATCCAGAACGCGACTGCGCACCCTTATTACCACGAGTCGAGTAGCCTCCGTGTCCCGAACCTGCACCACGGCCTACGCGCTTATCGTGGTGTGTCGAACCCTTTGCGGGTTTAAGATTATTGAGTTCCATTTACTATTCCTCCTTCTTTGTCTTTGTTACTTTCTTTGCGGCTGGCTTCTTTGCTGGAGCCTTCTTCTCTGCTGCCTCAGCCTTCTTTGCAGGGGCCTTCTTCGCAGGAGCCTTCTCCTCTGCTACCGGAGCCTCAACAACCGGAGCCTCTACCTTTGCAGCCTTCTTTGCAGGAGCCTTCTCCTCTACTACCTCAACCTTTACCAAGTGCTTCACACGATTGATCATACCCAAGATGATTGCCGAATCGCTGTGAGTTACGGTGTGGTTAATTCTGTGGAGTCCGAGTGCATCGAGGTTCTTGCACTGCTGTGCAGTCGAACCGATACGGCTCTTAATCTGTGTAATCTTCAATGTTGCCATAGTTCTTCCTTAAAATTAACCGTTAAACACTTGTTTGAGTGAGATACCACGAGTCTGTGCCACTGTGTAAGCGTCACGCAACTCGCAGAGTGCACCTACGGTAGCCTTCACGAGGTTGTGTGGGTTCGACGAACCCTTGCTCTTTGCAAGCACGTTCTTGATACCTACCGACTCCAATACGGCACGCATCGCACCACCGGCGATGATACCGGTACCCGGAGCTGCCGGACGAATCATTACCTCCGAACCACCGAAACGCATCTCCTGCTTGTGAGGAATGGTACCGTTGATTACAGGAATACGAACCAAGTTCTTCTTTGCATCCTCTGTTCCCTTTGCGATAG
Source organism: Alistipes sp. (assembly GCA_017520545.1). Taxonomy (GTDB): domain Bacteria; phylum Bacteroidota; class Bacteroidia; order Bacteroidales; family Rikenellaceae; genus Alistipes. The sequence goes on from JAFXFM010000004.1 coordinate 167,480, forward strand.
CCGAAGCAACCTCCGATGCCTTACCGAGGCCGTAGCCTACTACACCGTTCTCGTTACCTACTACAACAATTGCAGAGAAGCTGAATGTACGACCACCCTTTGTAACCTTTGTTACACGGTTGATACCAACGAGACGCTCTTTCAACTCGCCGAGGTCGCCTGTGTTTACTTTCTTTACATTTGTATTTGCCATATCGCTTCTTAGAATTTAAGACCGCCCTCACGAGCTGCGTCTGCCAACATTTTTACTCGTCCGTGATAGAGGTAACCGTTACGGTCGAATGCTACTGCCGAAATACCCTTCTCAATAGCCTTCTTTGCTGCCAATGCGCCTACCAACGCTGCTACCTCACACTTATTCTTTCCTGCTGTCTCGGCTGCCAACTCCAACGACGAAGCGGTTGCCAATGTTACGCCAGCAAGGTCATCGATAAACTGTACATAAATCTGCTTGTTGCTACGGAATACAGTCATACGAGGACGCTCAGATGTACCGCTTACGACCTTGCGTATGCGCATCTTGATTCTCTCTCTTCTTTCAATCTTATTCAAAGCCATAACTTTTTCCTCCTTTATTATTTAGCATTTGCAGACTTACCTGCCTTACGACGAATTACCTCGCCTACGAACTTAATACCCTTGCCCTTGTATGGCTCAGGCTTACGCAACGAACGGAGTTTTGCTGCTACCTGACCGATGAGCTGCTTGTCTGCGCTCTTCAATGTTACGATAGGAGCACCCTTCTTCTCGGTTACAGCAGTTGCTGTTACCTCCTTTGGAAGCTTCAAATATGTGTCGTGCGAATATCCGAGGCTCATCTCGAGAACATCTCCCTTAACCTCTGCTTTGAAACCGACACCTACCAACTCTTGCTTAATCTCGTAGCCTTTCGACACACCAACAACCATATTGTTGATGAGTGCACGATAAAGTCCGTGCAACGAGCGATGACGCGGTTGGTTTGTAGGGCGAGTGACAATCACTGCAGGAACCTCCGCACCGCTCTCCTTCGAGATTGCTGTACCGACCTCAACAGTAATATCTGAATCAACCTTCTGACTCAGTGTCCCAAGTGGCCCTTTCACGCTTACCGTATTATCTGGTGCGATAGTTACCTCAACACCAGCAGGTAAGATTACAGGTAATTTACCAATTCTTGACATTTTGTTTTGGTTTTTAAAAGATTAATAAATGTAGCACAATACCTCGCCACCAACGTTCTCCTTAACAGCCTGTGCGCCTGTCATAATACCCTTTGATGTCGATACGATTGCAGTTCCGAGACCATTGAGTACGCGTGGCATATCGGCAACCGACGAATACTGACGCAAACCCGGACGCGACACACGCTTCAAATCCTTGATAGCGTTGGTCTTGTCGTTCCACTTCAATGCAATCTTGATGATTGGATGACCCTTCTCATCCTTGTCAAACTTGTAAGCAAGGATATAACCCTGCTCGAAGAGAATTCGAGTGATGGCCTCTTTAATTTTTGAGCCAGGAGCTACAACCACCTTGTGGTTGGCTTTCACTGCGTTTCTAATTCTCGTCAAAAAATCCGCAATTGGATCTGTCATAACTGTAAAGAATTAAAAGTTAAAAATTAAATTGTTTGTTAAAAATTTGTTTTTTGCCCGATTTTTCTCGCTTTTTCGACTAAATTTCACAACCGAAAGGCAGAAACTTCGACCTTTCGTATCCAAGTATCCCCCTCGCTTTCCGACCCTGAAGACGGTTTTTCGTTCATTCTATAAGCACATCTGCTGCGCCTATCACCCATACGAAACCCTCCTTCTGCGAAGCCGTAACCCCATAAGCACCAACAACTTAGCACCTTTGGCGGTTGTTAAAATGTCAGTTGTCTTGCGACAAAAACTCTATTTCGAGCCTGCAAAGATAAACATTATTTCTCACACTACCAAACAATTACAAAGACTTTTCACTCAGTGAGTAGATAGTAGTGAGTAGGTAAAAAGATATTGCGCACCGCTAACGACTCTAACGCACCAAACGACTCTAAAATAGTTGCGCCGTGATAAGATGGTAGCACTCACCCACTATCGCAGGTATTGTTTTCGATACCCGACATACAAAAGGCACTTCTCCACTAACATAGGTATCGTTTTCGATACCCAACATACAAAAGGCGACACCACACTAACACAGCTATCATTTTCGATACCCGACATACAAAAGGCGACACCACACCAACACAGGTATCGTTTTCGATACCCAGCACACAAAAGGCGACACCACACCAACACAGGTATCGTTTTCGACACCCGACATACAAAAGGCGACACCGTACAAACACAGGTATTATTTTCGATACCCGACATACAAAAGGCGACACCACACCAACACAGGTATCGTTTTCGATACCCGACATACAAAAGGCGACACCACACTAACACAGCTATCATTTTCGATACCCGACATACAAAAGGCGACACCACACCAACACAGGTATCGTTTTCGATACCCAACATACAAAAGGCGATACCACACTAACACAGGTATCATTTTCGATACCCGACATACAAAAGGCGACACCACACCAACACAGGTATCGTTTTCGATACCCAACATACAAAAGGCGACACCACACCAACACAGGTATCGTTTTCGATACCCAGCACACAAAAGGCGACACCACACTAACATAGGTATCATTTTCGATACCCAGCACACAAAAGGCGACACCACACCAACACAGGTATCGTTTTCGACACCTGTGAGGGGAGGGGCAGGGGTGCTTAATGATAGGTGGCTAACCCATTGGTCATATTGGTCATATTAGCCTCGCGCCCTATTAAGCCAACAAAAAAGGCTCGGAAAATTCCGAGCCTTTTGCTATTATATTTCGCTTATCCGATTGCTTATTGCTTTGAGATAAGGAACTCCAAGTCCGACTTCAAACCTACAACGAGATTGTCGTACTCGCGGAGACCTGTACCACCAGGGATAAGATGACCGCAGATGACGTTCTCTTTGAGGTTTGCCAATGGGTCGCTCTTCGCCTGAATTGCCGCCTCGTTCAAGACCTTGGTTGTCTCCTGGAACGATGCAGCCGAGATAAAGCTCGAAGTCTGCAACGCCGCACGGGTGATACCCTGAAGAATCTGGTTCGAGGTTGCCGATACAATTGGACGAGTCTCAACAAGCTTCATATCACGACGCTTCAACGACGAATTTTCATCGCGCAACTTACGCATCGAGATAATCTGACCCGGATGAACGTTTGTCGAGTCGCCCGCATCGGTAACTACTACCTTATCATACAACTCATCGTTTACGTCCATAAACTCCCACTTATCGACAATCTGGTTCTCGAAGAAACGCGAATCTCCCGGATCCTCGATTTGAACCTTGTTCATCATCTGACGAACAATTACCTCAAAGTGCTTGTCGTTAATCTTCACACCCTGCATACGGTAAACCTCCTGTACCTCGTTTACGATGTACTCCTGAACCTTGGTAGGTCCGAGGATGCGGAGAATATCGCTTGGCGTGATAGCACCGTCCGACAACGCCATACCTGCGCGAACATAGTCGTTCTCCTGAACGATAATCTGACGCGACAGTGGCACGAGGTAACGCTTAATCTCGCCGTCCTTAGCCGTAATGACAATCTCGCGGTTACCACGCTTAATTTTGCCAAATGTTACCTCACCGTCAATCTCCGAAACGATTGCTGGATTCGATGGGTTACGAGCCTCGAACAGCTCGGTAACTCGTGGAAGACCTCCGGTGATATCGCCGCCGCTCTTACCAACAACGCGCGGAATCTTGATGATGATATCGCCGACGTGAATCTTCGCATTATCCTTAACGGCAACGTGAGCATTTACAGGCAAGTTGTATGCCTTAACCTCCTCGCCATTCTTGTCGAGAATTTTAATAACAGGGTTCTTCGTACGATCCTTCGAGTCGATAATCACGCGCTCTGCCAAACCGGTCTGGTCGTCGCGCTCCTCACGATAGGTAACACCCTCGATGACGTTGTCATAGATAGCCTTACCATCGGTCTCGGCAACAACAACGGCATTGTATGGATCCCACTCGCAAATCAAATCGCCCTTAACGATTGCATCACCATCGTTCTTGAAGATGGTTGCACCGTACGGCAATGCGTGAGTGTAGAGAACAATCTCGGTCTTTGGATCTACGATGCGCAACTCCGACTGACGCGAAACAACGATATTGATAGCCTCGCCCTGAGAATTCTTGCCCTTAACGGTGCGCAACTCATCAATTTCAAGGCGTCCCTCATACTTCGAAACAACATTTGTCTCAACGGTTGAACCACCCGCAACACCACCGACGTGGAATGTACGGAGGGTAAGCTGTGTACCCGGCTCACCGATAGACTGTGCTGCGATAACGCCGACAACCTCACCCTTCTGAACAGGGCGTGCAGTTGCGAGGTTACGTCCGTAGCACTTCGCACAAACACCGTGGCGCGATACGCAAGTGAGTACCGAACGGATATCCACAGACTCGATTGGCGACTTCTCGATAGCCTCGGCAATAGCCTCGGTAATTTCATCACCAGCCTTGCAGATAACCTCTCCGGTGATTGGGTGGATAACATCGTTCAAAGCTGTACGTCCGAGAATTCGATCGTAGAGAGTCTGAACAACATCGTCGTTACGCTTGATAGCCGTAGCAGTCAAACCACGCAATGTACCACAATCCTCCTCGTTTACGATAACGTCCTGTGCAACATCAACCAAACGACGTGTCAAGTAACCTGCATCGGCTGTCTTCAACGCGGTATCCGCCAAACCCTTACGAGCACCGTGGGTAGAGATAAAGTACTCCAACACCGAAAGTCCCTCCTTAAAGTTCGACAAGATAGGGTTCTCGATAACCTGCTGGCCACCCTCAACACCCGACTTCTGCGGCTTCGCCATCAGACCACGCATACCCGACAACTGACGAATCTGCTCGCGCGAACCACGGGCTCCCGAGTCGAGCATCATATATACAGGGTTAAATCCGTCGTCGTTCTTGGTCAATGTCTCAACCACCTCCTTGGTGAGCTTATTATTTACGTTTGTCCAAACGTCGATAATCTGGTTATAACGCTCGTTATTGGTGATAAGACCCATATTATAGTCGTCGATAATGGCATCTGCCTTCTCGTATCCCTCCTGAACGAGCTTCTCCTTCGACTCCGGAATAATTACGGCCTCCAAGTTGAACGACAAACCACCTCGGAATGCCATCTGGTAACCCATATTCTTAATGTCGTCGAGGAACTTCGCAACCTTATCGGCACCCGCCTTCTTCATCACTACCGAGATAATATCACGGAGCGACTTCTTGGTGAGCAAAGTATTTACGTAGCCAACCTCCTCAGGTACAACCTGATTTACGAGGATACGACCGATAGTAGTATCCTTCAATACGGTTACAGGGTTGCCATTCTCATCAAGATCACGAACACGGCACTTAACCGATGCGTGGATATCTGCACGACCCTCGTTGTAGGCGATAATTGCCTCCTCCGGACCGTAGAATGTCAATCCCTCACCCTTAACTCCCGGACGAGCCTTGGTGATGTAGTAAAGACCAAGGACCATATCCTGCGATGGCACGGTAATAGGTGCACCATTCGCCGGGTTAAGGACGTTGTGAGAACCGAGCATAAGAAGCTGTGCCTCCAAAATTGCGGCGTTACCGAGTGGCAAGTGTACCGCCATCTGGTCACCGTCGAAGTCGGCGTTGAACGCTGTACACGAGAGTGGGTGCAACTGCATTGCCTTACCCTCGATAAGCTTCGGCTGGAACGCCTGAATACCCAAACGGTGAAGGGTTGGTGCACGGTTCATCAATACAGGGTGTCCCTTGATTACATTCTCCAAAATGCCCCAAATCACAGGATCCTTTCTATCGATAATCTTCTTTGCCGACTTAACTGTCTTGACGATACCGCGCTCGATGAGCTTGCGAATGATAAATGGCTTGTACAACTCCGCAGCCATATCCTTCGGCATACCCATCTCGTGCATCTTCAACTCCGGACCCACGACAATAACCGAACGTGCCGAGTAATCAACACGCTTACCGAGCAAGTTCTGACGGAAACGTCCCTGCTTACCCTTCAACGAATCGGACAACGACTTCAATGGTCGGTTGCTCTCGTTCTTTACGGCATTGCTCTTACGCGAGTTGTCGAACAGAGAATCGACAGCCTCCTGCAACATACGCTTCTCGTTACGGAGAATAACCTCCGGTGCCTTGATATCGATCAAGCGACGAAGACGGTTGTTACGGATAATTACGCGACGATACAAATCGTTCAAATCCGAAGTTGCGAAACGACCTCCGTCGAGTGGTACCAATGGACGAATCTCCGGTGGAATAACCGGAATAACGTCGAGTACCATCCACTCCGGATGGTTCTTACCCTGCGACGCGCGGAATGACTCAACTACGTTGAGCTGCTTCAACAACTCGCTCTTACGCTGCTGCGAAGTCTCACGCGATGCACGATCTCGCAAATTGTATGACATAGTGTCGAGATCAACATCCTGCAAGAGAATTTTGATTGCCTCGGCACCCATCATTGCTATAAACTTGTTAGGATCATCATTCGGGAGTTGCTGATTGCCCTTTGGCAATGCTGCAATGATATCGGTGTACTCCTTCTCGCCAAGGGTCTGCAATTTCTCTACACCCTGCTCCGAAGCAGCACCCGCCTGAATAACGACGTAACGCTCATAGTAGATAATCGACTCCAACTTCTTCGATGGAATACCCAACAGATATCCTATCTTCGAAGGAAGCGACTTGAAGTACCAAATGTGTACTACCGGCACCACCAACGAGATATGACCCATACGCTCGCGGCGCACCTTCTTCTCGGTAACCTCCACACCACATCGGTCGCAGACGATACCCTTGTAACGAATACGCTTGTACTTTCCGCAGTGGCACTCGTAGTCCTTCATAGGACCAAAAATGCGCTCACAGAAGAGTCCGTCACGCTCCGGCTTGTAGGTACGATAGTTGATGGTCTCTGGTTTCAAGACCTCACCGCTCGACTGCGCCAAAATCTCCTCAGGAGATGCAAGGCTCACCGAAATACGGTTGTAACCGCCCTTTGAATTGTCTTTGTTGAATGACATAATCTTATACAGTTTTTCTTTTATACCTACTTATATTATTATTCGAGTGTTACCGAGAGTCCCAAACCACGCAACTCGTGCAACAACACGTTCATCGCCTCTGGAATACCCGGCTTTGGAAGGTTATCGCCCTTCACAATTGCCTCGTAAACCTTCGCACGACCCATTACGTCGTCCGACTTAACGGTCAAAATCTCTTGGAGAATGTTTGCTGCACCGAAGCCCTCCAATGCCCAAACCTCCATCTCACCGAATCGCTGACCACCAAACTGTGCTTTACCTCCGAGTGGCTGCTGAGTGATAAGCGAGTAAGGACCAATCGAACGAGCGTGCATCTTATCGTCGATCATATGACCGAGTTTAAGCATATAGATAACTCCCACAGTAGCCGGCTGGTCGAAACGCTCTCCCGTACCACCATCATAGAGGTAGGTACGTCCCGTGCGTGGCAAGCCTGCCTTGTCGGTGTACTCGTTAATCTGCTCCAACGATGCTCCGTCAAAAATTGGTGTTGCGAACTTCAAACCAAGTTCACGACCTGCCCAACCGAGTACGGTCTCGTAGATCTGTCCGAGGTTCATACGCGAAGGCACACCAAGTGGGTTCAAGCAGATATCAACGATTGTTCCATCCTCCAAGAATGGCATATCCTCATCGCGAACAACCTTAGCCACAATACCCTTGTTACCGTGGCGTCCTGCCATCTTATCACCCACCTTCAACTTACGCTTCTTGGCGATGTAAACCTTCGCCATCTGAATAACGCCAGGTTGAGTAATCTCATCTCCGTTAGTGAGGTTCGAACGCTCACGCTTGGTATTCGCATCCGCCTTCTTAACCTCAATCGTATAGTTGTTTACCGTAGTGGTAATCAATCCATTAATGTGCTCGTCGGCAGTCCAATTGCAGTCGCCCAAGTTCAAGTAACCCATTGCGATACCGCTCTTCTCGTCGATTGTCTTGCGAGCAATCTCTTCGAGCATCTTCTGGGTAAACTTCGCTCCCGCAGCGTACAACTCTACGCCGAAGTAGTCCTTGATACCTGTTGTGGTCTTACCCTGCAACAAAGTCCAAAGCTTCGATACAAGAATCTTGGTCAACGCCGCAACCTCGTCTGCGAACTTCTTGTCAATCTTCTCTAACTGCAACTTCTCGGCTGCACGGCCCTTCTTATCGACCTTGCTTGCACGGCTGTACAACTTGGTGTCGATAACCACACCCTGCAACGATGGATTTGCCTTCAACGAAGCGTCCTTAACGTCGCCAGCCTTGTCGCCAAAGATTGCACGCAACAACTTCTCCTCAGGCGATGGATCGCTCTCACCCTTCGGTGTGATTTTACCGATAAGGATATCGCCCGGTTTGATGTTGGCGCCAATACGGATAATACCGTTCTCGTCGAGATTCTTGGTTGCCTCCTCGCTGACATTCGGAATGTCCGAAGTAAGCTCCTCGACACCACGCTTGGTATCACGAACCTCCAACATATACTCATCAACGTGTACCGAGGTGAAGATATCCTCACGCTGGATACGCTCCGAGATAACGATAGCATCCTCGAAGTTGTAACCCTTCCAAGGCATAAACGCCACCTTCAAGTTGCGACCCAATGCCAACTCGCCATTCTGTGTCGAGTATCCCTCGGTCAAAATCTGACCCTTAACCACACGGTCGCCGGTCAAAACACGAGGCTTCAAAGTTACCGAAGTATTCTGGTTTGTACGACGGTAGCGTGGCAACTCATAAACGGTTACCTCAGGCTCGAACGAGCAGAGAATCTGCTCCTCGGTGCGGTCGTACTTGATTTTGATTACGGTTGCATCTGCAAACTCTACTACACCATCGCCCTCGGCTACAATCTGGATACGGCTGTCCGAAATCATATCCTTCTCGATGCCCGTACCTACGATTGGCGACTCGCAAGTTACGAGAGGCACTGCCTGACGCATCATATTCGAGCCCATCAATGCACGGTTAGCATCATCGTGCTCCAAGAATGGAATCAACGACGCTGCAATCGAAGCAATCTGGTTAGGTGCTACATCGACAAGATTTACCTCCTCGCCGTGTACTACCGGGAAGTCGGCGCCCTCACGAGCCTTGATACGACCATCGTTCACGAAACGATTATCGGCTGTGAGTGGCTCACCCGCCTGAGCGATAACCTTGCCCTCCTCCTCTTCGGCAGAGTAGTAGCGAATGTGTGAGTTGTCCATATCGACAACGCCATTCTCGCACGAACGGTATGGTGTCTCCAAGAAGCCCATATCCGAAATTTTTGCATATACGCAAAGCGACGAGATAAGACCGATGTTTGGACCCTCCGGCGACTCGATTGGACACAAACGACCATAGTGGGTGTAGTGTACGTCTCGAACCTCGAAGCCTGCTCTATCTCGCGAAAGACCACCAGGACCGAGTGCCGACAAACGACGCTTGTGGGTAATCTCCGAAAGCGGGTTAATCTGGTCCATAAACTGCGACAACTGCGAAGTGCCGAAGAACGAGTTGATAACTCCCGACAACGACTTCGCGTTGATCAAATCGATTGGCGCAAATACCTCCGAGTCGCGAACATTCATACGCTCACGAATAGTTCTCGCCATACGAACGAAACCTATCGAGAACTGGTTCGACAACTGCTCACCCACGGTGCGAACACGACGATTCGACAAGTGGTCGATGTCGTCCAACTCGGCACGCGAGTTAATCAACTGAATGAGGTACTTGATAATTGCTATGATATCCTCACGAGTAAGTGTGCGGATAGCTGGATCGATACCCAAATCCAACTTCTTGTTGATGCGGAAACGACCTACATCACCCAAGTCGTAACGCTTGTCCGAGAAGAACAACTTCTCGATAACGTCGCGAGCGGTTGTATCGTCCGGTGCCTCCGAAGCACGCAACAAACGATAGATGTAGCGTACGGCATCAACCTCCGAGTTGCAGGTATCCTTCTGCAAGGTGTTGTATATGATTGAGAAATCAACGCCCGACGGATTCTCCTTGTGAAGAATGATGGTCTTGGCGCCACTCTCCAAAATTGCATCAATATGACTCTCCTCCAAAATCGTCTCGCGATCAACAATAACGCTGTTTCGCTCAATCGAAACAACCTCACCTGTATCCTCATCAACGAAATCCTCTACCCAAGTCGAGAGAACACGAGCTGCCAACTTACGGCCAACAGCCTTTTTGAGGTTCGTCTTCGAAACCTTAACCTCGTCGGCAAGGTCAAATATGTCGAGAATCTGCTGGTCGGTCTCAAAACCGATAGCACGCAAAAGTGTTGTTACTGGCAACTTCTTCTTACGGTCGATGTATGCGTACATCACGTTGTTGATGTCCGATGCAAACTCAATCCACGAACCCTTGAACGGAATAATTCGTGCCGAGTAGAGCTTTGTTCCGTTGGTGTGAGTGCTCTGACCAAAGAATACACCAGGTGAACGGTGTAACTGCGAAACGACTACTCGCTCCGCACCATTGATGACGAAAGTGCCTCGCTCCGTCATATAAGGGATTGCTCCAAAATATACATCCTGAACAACGACGCCAAAATCCTCGTGCTCGTTGTCGGTGCAATAGAGCTTCAACTTCGCTTTGAGCGGCACGCTATATGTCAAGCCACGCTCCAAACACTCCTCAATGGTGTAACGAGGAGGATCGATGTAGTAGTCGAGAAATTCGAGTACGAAGTTGTTTCTTGTGTCTGTGATTGGGAAATTCTCCTGAAATACACGATAGAGACCTTCATTCTTGCGGTTCTCCGCTGTGGTATCCATCTGGAAGAAATCCCTGAACGATTTGAGTTGTACCTCCAACAAATCCGGATAAGGCACTCGGTTGCGGACTGTGGAGAAACTAATTCTTTCTTTTTGTGTTGTAGTGGACATTGCTAAAAATCCATTTGTTTTTGTTGTGAGTACTCAAAGGGGAAAAACAACCCCCGCGTGTGCGCGTTATTTTTAACCGCGCTAATGCTCTCAACTGCAACACATTACGCACCGAGAGCATCAATATAGTCTTGGTATGGGCACAGCTCAGTATGGCACTCCCACTACTTAGACCCGAAAAGGTATAGCGCTTACACTGCAGTCGTAAGCACTATACCCGTTGTCTTAGGCGAGCTAAATAACTCCTCGGAATTATTTCAACTCAACCTCAGCACCTGCCTCCTCAAGAGCGGCCTTGATCGACTCAGCCTCCTCCTTCGAAACACCCTCCTTAACAGCCTTAGGAGCTGCATCTACGAGAGCCTTAGCATCGCCAAGCGAAAGACCTGCGAGGTCCTTAACAGCCTTGATTACGCCAAGCTTAGCCTGACCTGCGCTCTTCAAAATAACATCGAACGATGTCTTCTCAGCTGCAGCAGCCTCACCTGCAGCAGCAGGAGCAGCAGCAACTGCAACAGCTGCAGCAGCTGGCTCAATACCGTACTCCTCCTTGAGGATAGTAGCCAATTCGTTTACCTCTTTAACAGTCAAGTTTACCAACTCTTCTGCCAATACTTTTACATCTGCCATAGTTGTAATTTTATTAAATTTTTGTTTTTAATTTTTCTTAATTGTTTCTTTCTTCGAGTGTCTTTACGATACCCGCAATCTTCTGTCCTGCGTTACCCTGCAATGCCGAAATAACGTTCTTTGCAGGCGACTGCAAGAGCGATACAATATCGCCAATGAGTTCCTCGCGGCTCTTGATGGTGCAGAGTGCGTCCAACTGGTTATCGCCAACGTATACGCAACCCTCTACCGATGCTGCCTTCAATACCGGCTTGTCGCTCTTCTTGCGGAACTCCTTGATGAGGAGCGCCGGAGCCTTACCGGTGTTGGCAAACATAATAGATGTAGGACCCTGCAACACTTTGAGCAACTCAGCATCTGCCAAATTCATCTTCTCGAGAGCCTTGCCGAGCAATGTGTTCTTAACGACAACCAACTTGATGTCGCTCTCGAAACACTTGCGACGCAACTGAGCTGTCTGCTCTGCGTTCAAAGCCTCGATGTCTGTGATGTAGAAGTGAGGATACTCACCAAGTTGAGCAGCGATATTCTCAATTACTAATGCTTTTTCTTCCTTAGTCATCGTATATCCTCCCTTTATTTGGTTTCTACTGATTTAGGATCAATCTGCACGCCCGGACTCATTGTAGTCGAAAGATAGATACTACGTACATAAGTACCCTTCGCAGCAGATGGTTTTAACTTGATAATCATTCCCATCACCTCCTTAGCATTCTCCTCGATCTGCTCTGGAGTGAACGAAATTTTACCGATTGAGGTGTGGATAATACCGAACTTATCAACCTTGAAGTCGATCTTTCCGGCCTTAACCTCCGATACAGCTTTGCCGACCTCCATCGTAACGGTTCCGGTCTTAGGGTTTGGCATCAAGCCACGTGGACCGAGAATACGACCCAAAGCTCCTACCTTACCCATTACATTTGGAGTACAGATGATTACATCAACGTCGGTCCAACCGCCCTTGATCTTCTCTACGTACTCATCAAGACCTACATAATCAGCGCCCGCTGCCTGTGCCTCTGCCTCCTTCTCCGGAGTACACAATACGAGAACTCGCACTGTCTTACCCGTTCCGTGTGGAAGAGTTACAACGCCACGAACCATCTGATTTGCCTTACGAGGGTCTACGCCCAAACGCACATCGATATCAACTGAAGCATCAAATTTCGTAAAGGTAATTTCCTTTAGAAGAGCAGCAGCCTCACCGAGTTTGTAAGCCTTGTTGGCCTCTACCTTTGCGTAGGCGATCTTTTGATTTTTTGTCAATTTACTCATCTCTTTGTAACGAATTACATGTTAGGAAATTCACCAACTACGCTGATACCCATACTACGCGCAGTACCGGCAACCATACGCATTGCAGCCTCCAAGGTGAAGCAATTCAAGTCAGGCATCTTGTCCTTGGCAATCTCGGCTACCTGATCCCAAGTAACCTGTCCTACCTTGGAACGGTTCGGCTGTGCCGAGCCCGACTTAACCTTTGCAGCCTCTTTGAGCTGAACGGCTACTGGTGGCTGTTTTACGATGAAATCGAACGACTTATCGCTATAAACTGTGATGATGACTGGAAGCACCTTTCCCGCCTTGTCCTGGGTACGGGCGTTGAATTGCTTGCAGAAGTCCATAATGTTGACTCCCTTAGAACCCAAAGCCGGACCTACCGGTGGAGAAGGGTTGGCAGCACCACCCTTAATCTGCAACTTAATAAATGCAGCAACCTCTTTTGCCATAGTTTTCCTTGGTTTTTATTCTTTTTCTACTTGTGTGAAGCTCAACTCCATAGGAGTCTTGCGTCCAAATATCTTCACAGAAACCACGAGCTTCCTTGCCTCGCTGTTGACACTCTCAATAGTACCTTGGAAGCTTGAGAATGGGCCGTCTGTAACCTTTACGACCTCGCCAACAACATAAGGAATCTCCTGTTCCTCGTCCATCTCGTTCATCTCATCTACTCGACCAAGCATACGGCTTACCTCCTGTGGACGAAGGGCCATTGCGTTCATCTTGCGACCGTCCTCTCGGGTTTCGCCCAAGAAGCCGAGAACGTGAGGGATATTGCGAATGATATATGGTATTTGTCCATCAAATATAGCCTCTACGAGTACATAACCCGGGTACGAAGGCTTCTCCTTCGACACCTTCTTGCCGTTACGAATCGTAAAGACTTTCTCGGTCGGGATAAGGACCTGCGATATGTAGTCCTCGAGGTGCCCGCGGCGAATCTCACTCTCGAGATACTCCTTCACCTTATTCTCCTTGCCACCAATGGCGCGAACTACATACCACTGTTTTTGGTTTTCGCTCATAACTCTAATAACGATTACCTGTCAATTACTGTAAATTTCCCAAGAAACTGTAAATCTTACCCATAATGCCATCGAACGATGTATCCATTACGAGTACGATCAATGCAAAAATCAACGACGCTACCATAACGAGTATCGCCGAGCTCTGCAACGACGAGAAAGAAGGCCACGAAACCTTCTCTACGAGCTCCTTGTAAGAATCTTTAATGTATCCCATTTTCTTCTCTTTTTCGTTTTCTTGGCAGGAGCAGAGAGATTCGAACTCCCATCAACGGTTTTGGAGACCGCTATTCTACCCTTGAACTATGCTCCTAAATAAGGGAGTGGCGAACCACTCCCGTGTATTTTGAGGTGTTCGAGAATTACTCTACAACCTTCAATACCTGACCTGCACCCACTGTACGACCACCCTCACGGATTGCGAAACGAAGACCCTCGTTCAACGCAACTGGATAGATCAAAGTTACAGTGATAGTTACGTGGTCACCTGGCATAACCATATCTACACCCTCTGGCAACGCAACCTCACCGGTAACGTCCATTGTACGGAGGTAGAACTGAGGACGGTACTTGTTGTGGAATGGAGTGTGACGACCACCCTCTTCCTTCTTCAATACGTAAACCTCAGCGGTGAACTTGGTGTGAGGAGTAATCGAGCCCGGCTTAGCAACAACCATACCACGCTTAACATCCTTCTTGTCGATACCACGAAGCAAGAGACCTACGTTATCACCAGCCTCACCCTCATCGAGGAGCTTGCGGAACATCTCAACACCTGTACAAGTCGAAGTGAGCGACTTCTCACCCAAACCAACGATCTCAACTGGATCACCAACGTGGATGATACCTGTCTCGATACGACCGGTAACTACAGTACCACGACCTGTGATCGAGAATACGTCCTCAACAGGCATCAAGAATGGCTTCTCATTCTCACGCTGTGGGATTGGCACGTACTCATCAACAGCAGCCATCAACTCCATAATCTTCTCCTCCCAAGTTGGCTCGCCATTGAGACCACCGAGAGCAGAACCGCGGATGATTGGGCACTCCTCATCGAAGTCGTACTTCGCCAAGAGGTCACGAACCTCCATCTCAACGAGGTCGAGCATCTCTGGATCGTCAACCATATCGCACTTGTTCAAGAATACAACGATACGAGGAACGTTAACCTGCTTTGCGAGGAGAACGTGCTCGTTAGTCTGAGGCATAGGACCATCGGTAGCAGCAACTACGAGGATCGCACCGTCCATCTGCGCAGCACCGGTAACCATATTCTTCACATAGTCGGCGTGTCCTGGACAGTCAACGTGAGCATAGTGACGGTTTGCAGTCTGGTACTCAACGTGTGCAGTGTTGATGGTGATACCACGCTCCTTCTCCTCTGGTGCGTTGTCGATCGAATCGAAAGAACGCAACTCCGAAAGACCTGCCTTTGCAAGTACGGTGGTGATAGCAGCAGTAAGAGTAGTCTTACCGTGGTCTACGTGTCCGATAGTACCGATGTTTACGTGCGGTTTCGAACGCTCAAATTTTTCTTTTGCCATAGCTTTTTTCTATTAATAGTTTATTAAAAAGTTTTACCTTTATATCGTTAAGTTTTTAAGGTTCTTATGCAGACGTAAGCAATGCCCCTTTGCGTGAAAGGTGCATTGCATTACGTTAAAACGAGAGCGGAAGACGAGGCTCAAACTCGCGACCCTTAGCTTGGAAGGCTAATGCTCTATCAACTGAGCTACTTCCGCATTTTTGCTGTTGCGACATCTTTTCGCTCGGCTTATTTGTGGGAAGAGATGGATTCGAACCACCGAAGGTAAAAACCAGCAGATTTACAGTCTGCCCCATTTGGCCACTCTGGTATCTTCCCGATGGATTGGTAATGAAAATTTGAGCCGATGGAGGGATTCGAACCCCCGACCAGCTGATTACAAATCAGCTGCTCTGGCCAACTGAGCTACATCGGCATTATTTACCAACCGCGGTGCAAAGTAAGCGAAAAAAAATGAAACCGCAAAATTTTAGCGAAAATTTTTCTCGTTTCTCAAAGAACGCTCGATTTTCCACACCCCCACCGACCGCCTTGTTGCAGCCACCTTGCGCCTACCCACAAACTGATGCGCCAACGGGTAAATCTCGAAAATCGGTGCAAAGATAGAATAGTTTTATGAAAAATAAAACACTCGGGGCAAAAAATCTGCAAAAAGTTGGTGTTTTTTTTATTATTCGACCATACCTATTATATATAATAAGAAAAAAACATCGAAAACGCTTGCTATTTAAAATATAATGACTACCTTTGCACACCTATAAATATATGTGCACACACGTAAGCACGCGTAGGACAGATTTTTACACATTTTTTACACACTTATTTTTACACACTTTTATTAACTTTAATTTTAACCAAAAACCAAAAAAAACGATGAAAAATTTGACAAAAATTTTCACGGCGGTTGTGGCGGGAATGTTCGCATTCTCTTGCGTTACAGACACAACCGAGGACCTCGGCATTCAGGTCGGAGGTCAAGGTGGTGTAACGGAACTCACCGTTTCGTTGGAGGCGAGTAGAACTCACCTCGGCGAGAAGGCGGGCGAACTTTACCCACTCTATTGGAGCGAGGGCGATGCTATTGCAGCAAATGGCGTAGCTTCGTACGCGCTCGAGGGTGTTGAGGAGAGCGCAAGCGCTTACTTCAAGTTCCCGCAGGAGGTTACTTATCCTCTCTGCGTTGTTTATCCTGCTTCGGCAGCAGCAACCGTTGAGGAGGGTGAGGGCGAAGGCGAGGTTACCGAGCCTGCTCCTGTTACCGCTTATCCGGTAAACTTCTTGGCTGAGCAGCCTTACACTGTTGGCACATTTGCTCCACAGGCAGCGCCAATGTACGGCTACGCAACCGAGGGCCTCAATGTTCAGCTTCAGCACCTCACCGGTGTTCTTCGCTTGGCTATCGCTGGTAATGGCGAGAAGGTAACCAGCATCGCAGTTCGTGCTCAGAAGGGCAAGATTGCTGGTGCTTACACCGTTGATTGCACTACTGGCGAGGTAACTCCAAACGCAGAGGCAGTAAGCACCTTGACCGTAACCTTTGCAGAGCCATTGGTACTCGGTGCAGAGGCTACTCCTGTTTATGTAGCTGTTCCTGCTGGACAGTACGGAACTTTCGTTATCACCGTAAACACCGAGGCTCACGAGAAGATGACCGTTAAGTTCGATAGCGACAAGAAGCCTATCAACGCAGGTACTGTTCGCGAGTTCTCCGCATTCACTTACGAGGCTAACACCAACGACTCGGAGGATACATTCATCATCGACAGCGAGGAGGCTCTTTTCGAGTTCGCAAAGATTGCTTCGGTATTCTACCCACGCACTAAGGCTGTCGTTACAGCAGACATCACCATCACCAAGCCTTGGACTCCAATCAAGGATTTCGGTGCATATGAGTTCGATGGTGGTCGCGAGGAAGGCTTCTCAATCAGTGGTTTGAACGCTCCTTTGTTCGAAACTACTGCTGCTTACATCCACAACTTGGAGTTGAAGGATGTAAACATCACTATTACCGATCGTCTTCACTCGGGAGCTATTGCTTGCGACCTCTATGGAGACATCGACAACTGTAAGGCTACAGGTACTATCAACATCAACAACACCACTTTCAACGGTACAGCTAGCAACAACTACGACGGTATTACTCACGGTGGTTTGGTAGGTTCACTCTACGATGCAGAAGCAACTAACTGTACTAACGACATCGATATCACCGTTACCTCGTTGGTTGCCCCTGAGAAGTCTTTGAAGGGTACTGTCGGTGGTGTAATCGGTAGTGTTAACGGTACAGAGGGTTCGACTATCTCTGGCCTCATAAACGATGGTCATATTACCTACGTAGGTAAAACTCAGATAGCAAACGTTTATATTTCGGGTATTGTTGGTAAGAATGCTGATACCAATGGTCAGACTGACATCAAGTCTATCAACAGCTGTACAAACAACGGTAACCTCTCTACCTCTGAGGATAGTGAGAGTACAGCAAGCATTCTCCTTTGCGGTATTACAGGTCGTTTGGATATTGGTGCAGATGTTGTTTGCGACAAGTTGGTAAACAATGGTGATTTGACCCACAACGGAACAGTTAAGGGTCTGTCTCTTGGTGGTCTTTTTGGCTATTCTAACAAAGTTTCGTTAACCAACAGTCAGAACACTGGTGATCTTACTGTTGCCGATGGAGCAACGGTTAGCGGTGATATTCTCCAAATCGCAGGTCTTTGTACACAAAAATTGACTGCCAACAAGTTGGAGACCTGCTCGAACAGCGGTAAGATCTATGTCGGTTCGAAGGCTACTGCAGGTAAAAGGTCTACTATCGCAGGTCTTGTTACAGATCAGACCACTATCGGTACTGTTAGCGATTGCCACAACACTGCTGCTATCGAGGTTAAGGATGCTACATTCGAGTCTTGGGTTATCATTGGTGGTTTGTTCGCAGGTAGTGATAATGCAACTACTATTGACACTTATAAGAACTGCTCGAACTCGGGTAACATCTCTGTTGCAAGCAACACTACAATTCCTAATTCGCTCCATATTGCGGGTTGTGGTGGTTACAGCTTGATTCTCAACACGTTGATGGATAATGTTGATAACACAGGTAATATCACTGTTGGCGACAATATCGCACTCAATGGTTATCTTGCCATTGGTGGTATTGCTCGTTCTATCACCAACCACGGCGATGTTAAGAACTGTAACAACAGCGGTGCAATTACAATTGGTAAGTGTAGCAACACTGCTACCGGTACCGGTGGTCGTTTGTATTTGGGTGGTCTGTTCTATCAGGCTTTGGGTGGTACTTTCACCAACTGCGTAAACGAGGCGACTGGCGATATCACCATTCATAGCGGCGATTGGGCATCACGCCACATTGTCGGTGGTTGGGCTTCATATTTCTCGTACACCGCAACTAAGCTCACCACTCTCACAAACTGCGAGAACAAGGGTGATGTAATCGATGTTCCTGCTGAGGGTTGCACTATTGAGTCTTGCGAGATTGGTGGTTTCACCGGCGAGCCTTACTCAAACCTGGCTGCTGACGAGAATGGTGCTCAGCCTACTATTGTATTCAACACCTGTAAGAACTCGGGTAATGTAACCATCGGTGGTAAGTGGACTACAAACCACAACCCAATGGTTGGTGGTTTCATTGGTGTAAACAACTACGATTGCATCGAGATGAACACTTGCGAGAACTCGGGTAATGTAACTGTTACTACTGTCGATACAGTTGCTCCTCGTGTTGGTGGTTTCGCAGGTCACGATACAAACAACGGTTGGTGGAATTTGAACAACTGTACAAACAGTGGTGAGATTAAGATTGACGGCGTTGCAACCGGTCTTGCTGACGGCTACACTATTAAGTTGGGCGGTTTCGTAGGTATTAAGGATAGTAACACTAATCTTGTCTTCTCAAATTGCAAAAATACAGGTAAGGTAACTTTGGGTGGTGAGCAGACTGCTCAGAGCACAAAGGGTTACAACTACTGCGTTGGTGGCTTCGTAGGTTATACAAGTATCGCTAAGATTACTTTCCCGGGCAGCGTAAACGGTTCGGATACTGACGCTACTAAGGGTGCTGTTACTATCGGTACTGCTAAATCGGGCGTAGGTCTTGGTGGTTTCATCGGTGTCTCTACCGTAGCAATCACTCTCGACGGCTTGAAGAACTATGGTCCTGTTCAGATAACTGGTGCTTGTGGTCAGAGCAATACTTACCGTGTTAATATCGGTGGTATCGTTGGTGTTTGCCCAGGTGTAAAACCTACAATTCAGAACTGCGAGAACTATGGTCACATAAAGTACGGTCCTACAGCATCTCTCTCTCGTGCTGACCTTGGTGGTATCATCGGTGGTACTCCTGCAGGTGCAACTATCAGCAACTGTAAGAACGGTGGTAAGGTTGAGCATACATCAGCAACTGCTTCGGGTGAGCAGACTGTTGCAGGTATCTGCGGTTGCCCTCAGGTAGGCACAATCTTCAACGACTGTGTGAACCTCGCTTCGGCTGAGATTATCGGTGGTGGTAAGACTGGTTCGGGTTACGATGTTGCAGGTATCGGTGGTGGTCCTTCGGGCGCAGATATCGAGTTCAACCGTTGTAAGAACTACGGAACTGTTAAGCACACCGTACAGCACAGTAACTCTACCTATGTTGGTGGTATCTGTGGTTATGGCTACTCGTTTGCTAAGTTCGTTGATTGCGAGAACCACGGTCCCGTAACTACTGTAGGTTCGACTGGTACAACCTATATCGGTGGTATCGTAGGTTGGGGTCGTATTGCAGTTGATGGAAACACGACTGCATCAACTCGTATTATGAAAGATTGCGTGAACTATGCAAGCTTTGACTTCGGTGGTAATGCAGGTGCCGGCACAATGCACGCCGGTGGTGTTGCTGGTCGTATCAACGATGAGGATGCTGAGCGTCATTGGGAGGAGATTAGCGGAAATAAGAACTATGGTAACCTCACATTCAGCAGCAATCCAACGACTTGCTACTATGGTGGTATCTTTGGTAGCGTAAGTCTATCGGCAACTGATAACAATAACACTAAGAAGGATACAACTGACGACAAACCTAACTCGACACCTTACGCTTTCGCTGAGATGACCGATTGCGTATGCTATGGTGATTTGACGGCTATCGGCAAGAAGGCTTCTATGTTCACAGGTGTTGCTCGTAGCGCATCGATTAAGTTTATCAACAGTGAGGCTGGTGGTAGACTCATCTTCTCACAGACTACAACAGAGGAGGAGGATGCTAACGGTGGCGATCCAATTCAGGTTACTACCCCTACCTACACTACGCTCACTGCGGATAACTTGAAGGATTACCTCTACTCAACTGCTATCACAGCTGAGGATATAACTGCTGATGTTATCACATTCTTGGAGAATAAACCAGCAGAGGCAACTCCTGCACAATAATCAAACAGAATAGTTTAACGATAAAAAATGTTGAAGACTATGAAAAAGACAGTTTTGAGCTATTCTGCTCCACAGATTGATATTTTTGAGGTTGTAGCCGAAAGAGGCTACATCGTAAGCACAGGAACGTCGCTCCCAGGTTTCACCGGCGAGGAAGACGATTTGATTTACTAAAAACCAAGAGGCTCGGAGATTTCCGAGCCTCTTTGATTTTTAGCAAAACGGAAAACGGAAAACGGAAAACTTTTAGCCGAGCGATAATATCGCTCGGCTAATAATTTTGCATTCTGCATTTCTCTCTGTACCCTATTTCTCCCACTCGAATGGGGCAAAGATTGCCGTCTTGTTGCGCCACTCCGGTTTACGCATAGCATAGATGATAAATGGCAGCACTATCACTATAAACGCTCCGCCAAACAGCACCGAATACCACACCGTAGTGCTACCCGTAGCGATTTGTGCCGGTGGAATAAAGCTCAACACAAAGGCGAGCAGTGAGCCAAGAAAACCTACACCCGCAATAATCCACATCGTGAAGTTGCCGCCCAAGCGGAACGGACGCTCCTTCGACGAGCGACGATAGCGCAGGATGATAGCTGAGGCGAACATCAGCATATACATAATAAGATATAGGAGAGCGGTGAGTTGCGAGAGAATCTGATAGAACGACTGCACCGACGGCATAACCACAAAGAGAAGTGCCAACAGGGTAACAACAACGCCCTGAATAAGGAGGATATTGCGCTGCACACCATTGCTATTCTCCTTCTGGAAGAATGGCGGAAGGTAGCCCGCCTTACCAACGGCAAAGATACCCTTCGACGGACCCGAAACCCACGTAAGTACGCCCGCCAACACGCCAAACATCAGCGCAATAGCGATGATAGGCGATGCCCACGACATCTTGAAGTAGTCGAGGTAGTTGTCGAAGCCCACCAACAGCGATTGGGTGAGATTTACCTCCTTGGCAGGAATGATAAAGCCCAACGAGAAGGTGCCGAAGATGAAAATAAGCACGGTGATAAGGGCGCCGAGGATAATAGCCTTCGGGTAGTTCTTGCGAGGATTATCAACCTCCATAACGTGAACACCCATCATCTCCATACCGGCATAAAAGAGGAAGATACCACTTGCCAAGACCAAATTATCGAACTTCGAGAGGTCGGGGAAGAAGCCCTCCTTCATATCCATATGGTTGGTGCCACCCGTCGCGAGGTAAGCTATGCCCATAATGATAAGTAACGCTGCCGGAATGATAGTTCCGATAAGACCACCCCACTTGCTGATTTTACCCACCCAGCTCAAACCTTTGAGGGCGATAAACGTAGCTACCCAGTAGATTGCAAGCACCACGATAAGGGTAAAAACCTTGTTCGAGGCAAGCGCCATATCGTGCGCCTGATCCATACCGATAAAAGCGATAGACACCGCACCAAAAGTGAGCACCGTAGGGTACCAGATGGTCGATTGAATCCACTGTATCCAAATCGCCAAAAAGCCCATTTTCGCTCCCATAGCCTCGCCTACCCAGCGGAACACGCCACCCTGCTTGTCGGAGTACATTGCTGCCAACTCGGCAGCCACCAACGCTGTAGGGACAAGGAAAACTATGGCGGCAAAAAGGTAATAAAATGCCGACGAAAGCCCATAAACCGACTCCGCAGCCAAACCACGCAGACTAACCACTGCGGTAACATTCATAATTGCAAGGGTTGCAACCGAAAGGCGAAACCCCGTCGTAGTCTTTTTTGTTTCCATTTTTACGCTATTTTTTGTTGTCGAAAAGGTGTATCGCAATAATTGAGCCACTTTTATTTTCACTTTATTGCGCATATTCTTTCATTTTTTCCAAAAAAGTTAGTACCTTTGTGCGGATAAACCTGTTAAACTATGAAGCGATTTATTTACACCATTGCAACTATCGTTGTAGCAACTGTTATGTTGGGTTGCCAAACTGACCCTACAACAACGCCTATTGCAGGCGAAAATGTAACTACTCTTTCGATTTCGTTGGAGCCTTCGCGTACTTCGCTCGGCGTAAAAGAGGGCGACACCTACCCCGTATTTTGGAGCGAGAACGATCGCATCGTAATGAATGGCGTAGCATCGCAAGTGGCGACAATCGACGCAACAAATAAAAGCGTAGCTACATTCACCGTTCCTGCCGTATTGAACCCACCGTACAGCATCACCTATCCTTACACCGAGGGACTTGCTGAGTCAAAGGTGCTCTTCCTGAGCGAGCAGCCATACACAGCGGGTACTTTTGCGCAGAACTCTACGCCGATGTGTGGTTACACCAACGACTCTGATCCGAATGTGCAGATGAAGCACCTCACCGGTATTTTGCGATTACCTGTTAAGGCGGCAAACAGTGGCGCAGTTCTCGAAAAAATCGTTATCACTTCGCTCGATGGCGTAAAGCTCGCAGGTGAGTTCGACGTAAACTGCACAAACGCAACAATCACAGCGAGTGCGAATGCCGTAGAGAGTATAACCTACACCTTGCCGGCAAACTTCACACTCTCGACAACTACCGAGAGCGTATTCCACATCGCAGTTCCTGCTGTCGAGATTGGCGCGTGTCAAATCGACTTCATAGAGGCTTCGGGCGACAAGATGACTCGCACTTTGAGCAACCGCACAATTAAGCCGGGTGTCGTTCGCGAGTTTAAGACCATCACACACCAGCCTGGTGTAGGTGGCGAATTGGAGGCATTGGATTCGTACGAGGACGAGTTCGAAATCTACTACGACAAGGTTTATGGTTATGTGAAGGACACAAACGGAAACCCTATCGCGGGTGTAGCCGTAAGCAACGGATTCCAAGTTGTAGCAACCAACGCAAATGGTTACTACGAGATGAGCGTTACACCAGACACTTGGTACATCTACATCTCAACACCTGCCGAGTATAAAATTGATACCAACGAGTATGGACAGCCTTGCTTCTACAAGCCTTATCCAACCAACACTCCACAGTACGACTTTACACTCACTCCGCTCGAGGGTGGTAAGGAGGAGAAGTTTGCTCTCTTTGCTATTGGCGACCCACAGGTGCGCAACTCTACACAGTTGAGCCGTTTCAATGCCGAGGCTGTACCTGCACTTCTCAACCACAGCACAGAGGTTAAGGCGCAGGGCATACCTTGCTACGGTATCACCTTGGGCGACATCATTGCCAACAGCAACGGTACCAACACCGAGTCGTTGCGCGACGATATGCGTGATGGTTTCCACCCTGATAAGGCGGGTATGATTGTCTACCAGACCTACGGCAACCACGACAACACCTACTATGGCGACGGTGTAGTAATCACGACCGACAAGCGTAGTTCTACTATTGAGTTGGCGGCGCAGCGTGGCCACGAGGCGATTTTTGGCCCTGTGGACTACTCGTTCAATCGTGGCGACATCCACATCGTAAGTATGCGTAACATCATCTATCGTTACAGCACCACCAGCGGCAGTTACTTGGAGGGTTTCCTCCCTGCGCAGTACGAGTGGTTGAAGCAGGATTTGGCTCTCGTGCCGAAGGATAAGATGGTTATTTTGTGCGTTCACGCACCTCTATTCCGTAACACCGGAAACTATGTTGAGGAGGTTTTGACAGAGATTAACAAGTTTAAGGAGGCTCACGTCATATCGGGACATACCCACATCTCGCATTACTATGACTTTATTACCGAGGATCCATCGACCCCTTATCCAAATGTATTCGAGCATAATGTTGGTGCATTGTGTGGTGTATGGTGGAGAGGTAATATCGCCGCTGACGGAGCTCCTACCGGATACAACGTATTCGTATGCGAGGGCAACGAGTTCACCGAATCGTACTTTATGGGTATAAACGAAGGCTTGAACAACAAGGAGATTCAGATGCGCCTACATCGCGGAAATGCTATTACAGGTAGAGCGAAGTTGGATACCGACACTTACGAGAATGTTGGCTACTACGCCTTCAACTTCGGCGAGGATGTATTGATTGCCAATGTATACTATGTGGATAGAATAGTAAACATCAGCGTTTATGAGGACGATGTATATAGTGGCGAAATGGTACAGATAGGATATGGCACAAAACCAACCTCGGCAGATCTCGTAGGCGATCGTTCGCTCGAAAATCCTCGCCGAATGAAAGATGGTCTTGAATATGCTATCGATATGTACACCGCAGCATTCTACTACAACTATTACAGCGGTCGTTCGGCTTGGAGCGATTGTACCCACCTCTACAAGTATCAGTTGAAGAATAAGGATGCCAATATCAAGGTTGTATTGACCGACCGCTACGGCAAAACCTATACCCAAACGAAGATCACCGAGGGTACCGACTACTCGTTGGTTGCACGATAATCTATTCGGGAGAGGCAATTGGCTTCCGAATATAAGGTATGAAAAAACTTGCAATTGCAATACTTTTGGTAACTCTCTGCTTGAGTTGCTCTCCTAAACAGGAGAAGGCAGACTCAGCAAAGAGTTACCATTTTTGCTACGTGCAACCACCCATCAATATCGCGGCAGAGCACCACGTAGACTACATTCGCGACCACTACTGGGACAACTTCGACTTTGCCGACACGCTCTACACGACCAAGGCGGACACGGTGGAGATGTTGAAAGCTTATGCTACATTTGTTTCGAAATTCGTTGGTCCGACCAACCAAGAGCCTATACGCAAGTTAATGGAGCGAGCTTCGGTATCCAAAAAGATGTTCGACTACTTCGCGATGCTTGCCGAGAAAATTCTGCACGATCCAAACTCGCCACTGCGAAGCGACGAGTTGTATATTGCTGTTTTGGAGGCTCAAATTGCATCACCCCACTACGACAAGTACGAGAAAATGGCGCCAGAATACGACCTTCGCATAGTGTCGCAAAATCGTATCGGACACAAGGCTAACGACTTCGACTACACAACTAAATCGGGTGCGACAAAGAGTCTGTATGCGTTGAAAAACGACTTCGTAATTGTCTATATCAACAACCCTGGTTGTGCGATGTGCCGAGATATTACTGAGGCGTTGAAACGTTCGCAAATAATCTCCGATTTGCAGCGCAATGGGAGGTTGAAAATTCTCGCCATATACCCCGATGAAAACCTCGACGAGTGGCATAAGCACTACGCCGATATCCCCTCTGCGTGGATAAACGGCTACGACAAGTGGCGTCGCATAGAGCGAGATAACCTATACAACACAAATGCCATTCCGGCACTCTATCTGCTCGACAAAAACAAGATGGTATTGGTCAAAGACTCGACCAATGTTGCGGAGTTGGAGTATGTGTTGTCGCAGCAAGCAGCACCCAAGCGTTAGGCAAT
Organism: Alistipes sp.; assembly: GCA_017520545.1. Lineage (GTDB taxonomy): Bacteria > Bacteroidota > Bacteroidia > Bacteroidales > Rikenellaceae > Alistipes. The sequence continues at coordinate 193,753 of JAFXFM010000004.1, forward strand.
CGAAAACCCAAACAATATGTTAGTAGCCCTTGTTTCATACATCCTTCTCAACATATTCCTCGCCCGAGTGAAGGCGCAGGAGGGCGAAGGTATGGACGAAGGCCGTCGCAAAGAGGCGGTAGAGAAGGTGGCAAAAATTGTCGATACCATAAACCGCGTGGTTGCCATCTGGTTTCAGGTGCTGTTGAGCATAGCACTCATCGTCATATCGGCACTCTTTATCACCTCACTCGTCGCTGTTATAGGCGTATCGTTCGAGGTGTCGTGGGTGGTTACACTCGAACTTTGGCAGTGGGGCACCATTGCAGAGGTTGTCAGCAAGATGGGGTTGCCGGCGGTTGTATCGTCGCTTACGCTATCACTCACACTCTTTGGAGGACTACTCTACCTCTGCGTGTGGCTGTTCAAAAAGATAAAGCGCAAAAATCGATAGTTACAACCATCCGTCGGCTCTCAATTCTCAAAAAGCCAATAGTCGGTGCAATATATAACGGAATTTGCACTTTGCCGTGCGAAATCAAAGCAGCATTTATATAAATGATAGGTATATTTATCGTTTTTCGATGAATATATCTTTTTTTACACTTTCTTATAAAATTTTCAGTACCTTTTATTGCATAGTACCGAATAATACATTATATTTGCAATAACAAATGAGCATAAAAGAGTTGAATGCAATATGAAAGAGGCAATCAATGCAAACATCGGGCAGCAGTTTTTTACGCTTGACCGTGATGCATACGACCGACTAACCATCTACCTCAACGATGTGCGCCGTCATATCACGAGCGACACCGAGGAGGTTATGAACGACATCGAGATTCGCATCGCCGAGATATTTCGCGAGGAGTTGCCGTCGACGATGATGGTTGTAACACTTGCGATGGTTGAGCGAACAATTACCCGCATCGGCACGCCCGAGGATTTCGGCCCCGACAACAATCACAGGGCAACAAAGGGCGAGAGCGATAAGAATAGAGGCGTTTTGCGCCGTTCACGCACCAATTACTCGATAGCGGGAGTGTGTGGAGGTTTAGCAGAGTATTTCGGAGTGGATGCAGCAGCAGTTCGCATTGTGATGCTTCTGCTTATTATATTCGGCGGAATGTCATTGTGGTTATACCTTATTATGTGGTTGCTGATTCCGGAAGAGTCGGCGAAATAGACGAAAAACATTATGGAGAAGGATAATATAAAAGTTCAGATGCGCAAGGGCATAATGGAGTATTGTGTACTTGCTATATTGGCAAATGGCGACTCGTATGCACCCGCCATTATTACCGAATTGAAGAGGGCAGAGATGATTGTGGTCGAGGGTACGCTCTACCCTCTGCTTACACGATTGAAGAATGCCGGCTATCTGACCTATCGCTGGGAGGAATCACTGCAAGGGCCACCACGAAAGTACTACACGCTGACTGCCGAGGGGCGTACATACCTCGCCTCGTTAGATGAGGCGTGGGATAGCCTTGTAGAGCAGATAAACAATATACGAAACAAACGATAAAACTTTTGAACATGAAACAGAGAATTTTGGCAATTGTAATATCTGCATTGCTGGTAGTGGGTGGTGCCTCCGCCTTTACCATCAAAGACGGAGAGGGTAACAAGGTAAAAATATCGCCTCTTGGAATTAAGGTTGAGGCAAGCAGTGGTGAAAAGGTGGATATATCACCTTTGGGCGTAGAGGCCAATGATGGCAATGGGACAAAAGTTAGCGTAAATGCGGCAGGCGTTGATGTTGCCACCACCGGCGAAGCAGACACCAAGAGCGACTCTCCACTTAACAACGAGCATAAGATTGTATTGGAGGCTCGCCGTTCCGCAATGAATTTCAACGAGATAGAGGTTTCGAATGCAATACGTCTTATTGTCGAGGAGCGCACCACGGGCAATATAATTATTCGTGCACCACAGTCCGTTATGCCGTATGTGTCGCTCAAAGTCAATAACGGGACACTCCACGCTACCCTACTCGCGGGAACGCCCGTATCGCGTCGCTCGAATGTTTTGGCAGAGGTGTATGTGCCTTACAACGGCAAAATTAACGAGATTACAACCTCGGCGGCGGCTCGTGTGATTGTCAAGCCGACAATCTCGTGCAGCGAGTTGGATTTGGAGGCTTCGTCCGCATCGGTGATAGAGATCACAACGGCTGCAAAGGAGGTTTCGATAGATGCTTCGGGTGCATCGACCATAAAGGCTGTATTGACGACCAATGACCTCGACATCGAACTCTCGGGTGCTTCGGTGGCAACTATCTCGGGACAAGTTGCAGATGCCGACATTGAACTTTCGGGGGCTTCGACTCTGCGTGCCGAGAAGATGCGCACTTCGATACTCGAACTCGAATGTTCGGGGGCATCGAAGGCATCGGCAATAGGCGTGCAATGCACCGCAAACGCAAGCGGGGCATCGGCAATAAATGTGGAGTGTTTGCAACATCTGAACGCCTCTGCTTCGGGTGCATCGTCAATCACTTATTGCGGAGATTGTAAGGTCGATATAATTTCCAAGACAGGTGCAAGTTCAATTCGTAAAAAGTAGGAGGAACGATATATGAATGAGATAAAGAAGTGCAGTATTTCGGGTGTGGGTTTTACCTTTGAAAAGGTTGCATACGAGCGACTTAACAACTACCTCGCATCGCTCAAAGAGGCGTATAAAAACAACCCCGATAGCGAGGAAATTTTGGCAGACATCGAGGCACGCATTGCCGAGTTGATACTCTCGGCACAGAGCGATGCGCAGTGCGTTGTAACGCTGCCAATCATCGAGAATATCATCGAGCAACTCGGCTCACCGGAGGCTATTTCGGGCGAGGAGGAGAAGGCGGGCAATGGCACCGACAGCCGTATTCCGCGCCGCCTCTACCGCGACCTCGAAAATGCGAAGTTGGGCGGAGTATGCGCAGGTTTGGCAAAGCATTTCGGCGTGGAGGCAGTATGGCTTCGCTTGGCTATGGCCTCACCACTTATTCTTGTAGCGATAGGCGCACCGTTCCTTCATTGGTTATCGACAATCGGCTGCAATATATTCGCCGTATTTGTGATGACCTACCTCATCTTATGGTTTGCAATCCCGGGGGCAAAGACGGCTCGACAGAAACTCGAAGCGGAGGGTAAGCCTATCTCTGCCAGCACCATCGCCAACCGCCAAGGAGCAACGCAGGAGGAGCAAGCAAAATCGAGCGTGGCTTCGGTTGTAACAACCTTCGGCCGCTTTATGGTGATTGTGATGAAAGTGCTGCTCGGAGTCCTGCTATTTCCTGTCGCCTTTCTACTATTTTTCCTATTGCTTTCGCTGTTTGTTATTACGGCAGGTGTAGGCGACTTATTCATAGTTGACATAGGTAACTTCGCAGGTTTGGTAGATGCAGCAAATGAAGTTGGAGTGCCGTTGGTAACCTTCTCGCTACTTTTGATTTTAGTACCGACAATCTACATCGGCTACCTATTTATCACTCTGCTGATAAACAAAAAACCTCGTTGGTGGGTGCTTCTCGCAACAATTTTGGCGTGGATACTCGTACTTGTAGGAACAATCTTTGCAGGTATCGACTATGCCGAAAATTGTTCGACTGCAGCATTCTCGTCGGGTAGCGGGGTGGAGCGCAGAGCGAGGAGTGTTGATAGAGAGAACAAACTATCCCGAAAAATTATGGAGGAGTTGGACGACGAGTTGGATGATGAGGAGAAAGCACTAATCGAGCAACTTTTGAACGACAAAAACGCAAAATCTATCGATAAATAGACAACCATAAGCATTTTTCGATGGAAGACCACCTCTTTGAGGTGGTTTTTCTTTTTTTATTACTATCTTTGGGAGGTATTTTCAAATTGAGCATTTTTTATGGCAACAATTAAGTGTATTGGAATTTTGACCTCGGGTGGTGATGCACCTGGTATGAACGCAGCAATTCGTGCCGTAACACGTACCGCAATATACAATGGTTTGAAGGTTAAGGGCATTATGCGTGGATATAAGGGTTTGATTACGGGCGAAATCGTCGATTTTACCTCGTCGAGTGTCAGCAATATCATACAGAAAGGCGGAACAATTCTCAAAACGGCTCGTTGTCCGGAGTTCCGCGAGGCTGAGGGCAGAAAACAGGCGTACGAGAATATGCGTGAGGCAGGTATCGATGCATTGGTCGTAATTGGTGGCGACGGCACAATTACGGGTGCGCAGACTCTTGCAAAGGAGTTTGATGTGCCTATCGTGGCGCTACCCGGCACTATCGACAACGACCTCTCGGGTACAGACTCAACCATAGGTTACGACACCGCCCTGAATACCATTATGGAGGCAGTGGATAAGTTGCGTGATACTGCCACCTCGCACGAAAGATTGTTCTTTATGGAGGTTATGGGAAATACGGCTGGTTACCTCGCCCTGAATGGTGCACTCGCTTCGGGTGCCGAGGCGGCAATTATCCCCGAGATGGAGACCGAGACCGACCAACTGAAAAATCTTATCGACAACGGCTTCCGTAAGAGCAAAAATTCGGCTATCGTACTTGTTGCCGAGAATCCGAAGACCGGCGGAGCAATGGGCTTGGCAGAGCGTGTAAAGCGCGAGTTCCCGCAGTACGATGCTCGTGTAACCATTCTCGGACACTTGCAGCGTGGAGGTTCGCCTACGGCAGCTGACCGCATCTTGGCCTCACGCCTCGGTGCTGCGGCAATTTCGGCACTCAAAGATGGTCAGCGCAACGTAATGATAGGTATCCGCGATATGGAGATGGTCTACGTACCATTCTCAAAGGCTCTGGGACGTACAAAACAGGTAAATAAAGAGAACATAGAGTTGGTAAAAATTCTCTCGATATAAACCACAAACCCAAACAGAAAAGATGAAGAGAGTAATAGGCATTGGAAATGCACTGACAGATGTATTGGTAAATCTTCGCAACGAAGATGTTTTGCATAAGCACAACATAGCTCGTGGCTCGATGTCGCTCGTAGATAGCGAATTGCAGTCCGACGTTTCGAAGGAGGTGGCGGGCCTACCCCACTCGCTTTCGCTCGGAGGCTCGGCGGATAACACCATTCGCGCAATGGCACGCCTCGGCAGCGATGTAGGTTTCATCGGCAAGGTTGGACACGACAATACGGGCGACAGATTTGAGCAGGCGCTACGTAACCTCGGCATTGAAGGTAAAATTTTCCGTGGCAACAAGCCTTCGGGCAAGTGTATCTCGTTGGTATCGCCCGATGGCGAGCGCACGATGCTCACCCACCTTGGAGCCGCAGCCGAGATGCACGCAGAGGATATCTCGAAGGAACTTTTTGAGGGTTATGACTGCCTCTATATCGAAGGCTACTTGGTGCAGGAGCACTCGCTAATCGAAACGGCTATCCGCACCGCCAAGGAGCAGGGTTTGCAAGTGGCGATAGACTTGGCAAGCTTCAACGTTGTGGAGGAGAATCTCGAATTTTTGCGCTCTATCGTGGCTAAATATATCGACATAGTCTTTGCAAACGAGGACGAGGCACGAGTATTCTCGGGCGAAGCAGAGCCTATTAACGCTTTGCAGTATATCTCGGAGATGTGCGACCTTGTAGTGGTAAAAATCGGTACAAAGGGGGCGCTCATCAAACATAAGGGCGAGGTTATCCACATCGGCATTATGGCTGCAGCCAAGCGAGTGGACACCACAGGTGCGGGCGACTTCTACGCCGCCGGCTTTATGTACGGCTTGTGCGAAGGGTTGTCGCTGCGTCAATGTGGCACTATCGGAGCAATCACAGCAGGTAAGGTTATCGAGGTGGTAGGACCTACACTCGGCGAGGAGGCTTGGAACGATATCGAGGTGCTGGTAAATAGAGTGAAAACCGAAAAATATCTCTTCTAAATGAGGAAATTACTGCTTTTTGCTGCGCTCTGCGTAGCGTCGGTAGCGTGGGGTGAGGGGCGCAAACTCCTCACAATGGAGGACGCCATTCTCAACCGCGATCTCATACCGCAGAACTACGAAATTCGCTTCAACAAGGATAACCCTGCAATATACGAACACGCCAACGGCAAGGAGATTGAGCAGTATGATATTCGCACCGGAAAATTGCTGTCGAGCAAACCAATCCTAATTGGTATGCCAAATCCATTCTACAACAAAGCAAGCGTGTGGAACAACAATGTAGTATGGTACGATGGCGAAGGTAAAAAACACAATATAACCGACTTTGCCGACAAGAATATCGTCTGCGGTCAGTCGGTATCACGCAACGAGTTCGGCATTAGTGGTGGACTCTTCCCATCGCCCGACAATTCGCGCGTAGCATTCTATCAGAAAGATGAGTCGATGGTTGCAACCTATCCACTGACGGATATCACCTCGATTAAAGGAAACTATCTGTTGGAGATTAAATATCCGATGAATGGTCAGCCTTCGGAGCGTGTTAAGGTGGGTGTTTATGATGTTACAACACAAAAGGTTGTATATTTGAGCGTAACAGACTTCGATGAGGAGCGATATCTCACGAACGTATCGTGGTCGCCCGACTCGAAGGTTCTCTATGTGCAGGTGCTAAATCGCCAACAGAAGGAGATGCACCTGAACGCCTACTGCGCTGCAACGGGGGCATTTATTAAGACCATTTTAACCGAAAAGAACGAGCGTTGGGTAGAGCCTCAAAATCCACTGTATTTCATTGATGATGACCGTTTTATCTACACCACTGACAATCGCGATGGCTATAAAAACCTCTACATACATTCGCTGTCGAAGGGCACGACCAAGCGACTCACTACGGCTGATGCCGATGTTGCGTATGTGGCGCACAACAGCCACTCTGTATTCTACTACTCGGCAGAGGTTTCGCCCGTAGAGCGACACCTATTCAGTGTTTCGTTGCGCAATGGCAAAGTGCGCCGCCTCACACACAACGAGGGTTGGCACAACTGCACCATATCACCCGACGGAAAACATTTCATCGACAACTACTCCTCGTTGAATGTTCCTCGAGTTGTAGCTATTGGCTCGACCGACGGCAAATTATACCGCGAGTTATTCCGCGCAGACGACCCATCGAAGAGTTATAACTACGCAACCATAGAACTCGGCTCGGTGAAGTCGGCAGATGGAAAATACAACAACCACTACCGCCTTATCAAGCCTCTCGACTTCGATGAGAACAAGAAGTATCCCGTACTGCTCTACGTCTATGGCGGTCCACACTCGCAGATGGTAACCAACTCATTCCAAGCGCAGTTGCGTCGTTGGGAGATGTATATGGCGCAGCGAGGTTACATCGTTTTTGTAATGGATAATCGTGGAACGCTTAACCAGGGTGCCGAGTACGAAAAGGCAATACATCGCCAATGCGGAAAGTGCGAAATGGAGGACCAAATGGTGGGTTTGCAGTGGTTGCTCTCGCACAAGTGGGCAGATAGGGAGCGCGTGGGCGTTCACGGCTGGTCGTATGGCGGATTTATGACGATATCGCTTATGACGCACTACCCCGAGGTGTTCAAAGTAGGCGTTGCGGGTGGTCCTGTAATAGATTGGAAATGGTACGAGGTGATGTATGGCGAACGATATATGGAGACAGAAAAGACAAACCCTGAGGGATTTGCTGCAACGTCGCTAATTCCGCAGGCGAAGAAGCTCAAAGGCAAGTTGCTGATTTGTCAGGGTGCAATAGATGATGTGGTGGTATGGCAGCACTCGCTCTCGTTCGTAGATGCCTGCATCGACAATGGCGTGGCGGTAGATTACTTCCCTTACCCTCGCTCGCAGCACAATGTACGTGGCAAGTGGCGCGTGCATCTGATGCAGAAAGTAACCGACTATTTCGAGGATTATCTGCGATAGTATGCCAAAATGGCAGAGTGCAACGCTTGGCACGCAGATTGATAAACAGTTTAGCAAACAGAAAAACAATAAAAACATACGATTATGACAGTAAAACCACTTTCAGACAGAGTACTTGTACTCCCAAACCCTGCCGAGACAACAACGGCGAGCGGTTTGATTATTCCTGACTCGGCAAAGGAGAAGCCGGCAGCAGGCAAGGTTATCGCAGTAGGCCCAGGCACGGCCGAGGTTAAGATGGAGGTAAAGGTTGGCGACGAAGTGTTGTATGGCAAGTATGCCGGCACCGAGTTGAATATCGACGGCGAAACCTACCTTATGATGGCTCAACGCGATATTCTCGCAGTAGTTGAGAAGTAAACGGAAAACGGAAAACGGAAAACGGAAAACTAATTTATTTTTCGAAATATTCAAAATCGGAGGCGATGAGGCTATTTTTGCGCGTTACGCAGTGGTGGAAAGCGCAGCATAGTAAGCCTATGTGAGCATTTACAACGCAAGTAAGGTGCGAAATTTACCAATCGGAACAAATAGTAAAAAACTGAAAATCGGAGGCGATTGAGGAAATTTAGCGCGTTACGCAGTGGCGGAAAGCGCAGCATAGTCGGCCTATGTGAGCATTTACGACGCAAGTAAGGTGCGAAAAGAGCCCATCGGAACGATTTTCAAACAAAAAGCAAAAAGATTATGGCAAAGGATATTAAATATAATGTAGAGGCACGCAACCTTTTGAAAGAGGGTGTTGATGCCTTGGCAGACGCAGTAAAGGTTACACTTGGTCCTAAGGGACGCAATGTGATTATCGGCAAGCCATTTGGTGCGCCACACATCACAAAGGACGGTGTAACGGTAGCAAAAGAGGTAGAGTTGGAGGACGCATTTGCAAATATGGGCGCGCAGATGGTACGTGAGGTGGCATCAAAAACCAACGATGATGCAGGCGACGGTACAACCACCGCAACCGTATTGGCGCAAGCAATTATCGGTGTAGGTATCAAGAATGTTACCGCAGGTGCAAATCCTATGGACATAAAGCGAGGTATCGACAAGGCTGTTTCGGCCGTTGTAGAGAGCCTTCGTGCGCAGTCGCAGGAGGTTGGCTCGGACAACTCGAAGATTGAGCAGGTGGCAACAATTTCGGCAAACAACGACAACAACATCGGTAAGCTTATTGCCGAGGCTATGGCAAAGGTTAATAACGAGGGTGTTATCACCGTCGAGGAGGCAAAGGGAACAGACACATACGTTGATGTTGTGGAGGGTATGCAGTTTGACCGTGGTTACATTTCGGCATACTTTATCACCAACACCGAGAAGATGCAGACCGAGTTGGAGAAGCCATATATCCTGATTACCGACAAGAAAATCTCGACTATGAAGGAGATTATGAACGTGTTGGAGCCTGTGGCACAGAGTGGTCGTGCGTTGCTCATCATAGCCGAGGATGTCGATGGCGAGGCTTTGTCGGCTCTCGTGGTAAACAAGTTGCGTGGCACATTGAAGATTGCCGCTTGCAAGGCTCCGGGCTTTGGCGACCGTCGCAAGGAGATGCTCGAAGATATCGCCGCATTGACAGGTGCTACGGTAATTTCGACAGACAAGGGTATGCGTTTGGAGGATGCGACACTCGAAGCACTCGGTTGCGCCGAGAAGGTTACAATGAATAAGGAGAACACCACAATCGTAGATGGTTGTGGCGATAAGGAGGCTATCAAGGCTCGTGTCGATCAGATTCGTGCCTCGATCGAGGTGTCGAAGTCGGACTACGACCGCGAGAAGTTGCAGGAGCGTCTGGCAAAATTGGCAGGTGGCGTGGCAGTACTCTACGTAGGTGCCGCTACCGAGGTTGAGATGAAGGAGAAGAAGGACCGCGTGGACGACGCTTTGGCTGCTACACGTGCCGCTGTCGAGGAGGGTATCGTTCCTGGTGGTGGTGTAGCCTATATCCGCGCTATCGCTTCGCTCGAAGGTTTGAAGGGCGACAACGACGACCAGACAACCGGTATTCAGATTGTTAAGCGTGCCATCGAAGAGCCGCTCCGCCAGATTGTAAACAACGCAGGTGGCGAGGGCTCTGTTGTAGTGAATAAGGTTAGCGAAGGTAAGGGTGCTTTCGGCTACAATGCTCGCGACGACCGTTTCGAGGATATGCTCGATGCGGGCATTATCGACCCTACAAAGGTATCGCGCGTGGCTCTCGAAAATGCAGCCTCAATCGCTTCGATGTTCCTCACTACCGAGTGTGTCTTGGCAGAGAAGAAGTCAGAGAACCCGATGCCTGCAATGCCTGCCGGCGGAATGGGCGGTATGATGTAGGATAGACCAATTACCAATAAAAAGGAGTGTTCGACGTGAACACTCCTTTTTTGTTATTGGCTATTAACTTCGCACCACCCTATTTCCAGCGGAGTACCAATGTTTCGCGACAGCCGAGTTTAACCCTGCCCGACTTGCCAAATTTCGCTGTGCCGAAAATTGGTGTTGCAGTCATTCCCTCAGGTGCAATAAGTTTCAACGAGCACTCTGTCGGGAGGTTATTGGTAATAATAGTAACGTATTCGTTGCCACTGCGCAATACTCGCAACAATGCACCGTTGGCGTGTCCTGCGAAGCGGAATGGCTGCTTGGCGAGTTGCTCCGAAAGGAGCGCATCTGCCAAGTGCGACAACTCGCCCGACTCGCCTTTTTTGAGTTGCGACATCGACACCGAAGGAGCAATCCAATATACCTCGCCCTTGCCGAGTTTATTGTGCAAAGCCACCGCACCCTCTGCTCCTTCGCCGATAACGCGTGCCGTAGGGGCAGTTGCGCGAAGTATTGGGTGCCAAGCGTGTCCGAGAACCTTGCCTACACCCTCGATATTGAAGTACTGCGGAGTCTCTCGGTAGCGGATATCCTCATATACACCTCCTACGAGTGGCTCCAAGTCGAACTGCGACAACGAGGTGCAGACCTCATTCTCGTTGTAGAAGCCTACAAGACCCTCCAACACAACCTTACCACCTCTCTTTACAAACTCGACCATTCGAGGCACTACGCTGCTCGGAACGGCAAATGCGTTGGCAACTACAACCACGTCGCCCTCGCCACGCTTCTCCCACTCGTAGTCGGTGAAGTAGCGCATCTGCGGCTGGTAGCCTCGCTCCGACAACGCTTCGAACCAATGGAAAGTAGTATATACCTGCGAGTTAGGCTCGGTTTCGCGAACGCCGACATAATCCTTGCGGATATGACGTAACATACGTTGTGTCTCCGGGCTCAAAATCAGAGTTATGTTCGACAACTCAGGCTTCGACGCCTTGAAGAAGTCGTTGTTCTGCTCTATTACCTCGTTTATCTCCTTCGTTAAGAGTGAGCGGTCGGTATCCTCGCCCTTAAAGCCAAAGACACCCCACTCGCCTGCCTCGCCACTCTGACGACGGTAGTTTGCACTCCAATATATAACCTTGCGTGCACCTGTACCGATGCCGGTCCAAACCCACTGCGCCAAATCGTCGCGTGTAGGGCATATAGGCGTGCGGCCCGAGAAGATATTGTTTCCCGCCTGCATCTCGCCTACCCAGAAACGATTGTTAGGTGCGTGAGCTCGCAAAATCTCGCATATACCTGCTGTCGAATAGGCATACTTCTCGCGTGGCATCATCTGCAACTGCCAAGCAGCGTGCATCGAAGCACCAAAGATATCGAACACACCTCGCAAGGTTGTGAGGTCGTAGCGGTCGAGCGAGCCGAAGAAGTCGGCAGGATTCGATGTAACAGGGGTCTTTTGGTCGTACTTACGGATAGTCTTCGTTATTTCGGCAAAGGTATGAGCGAGTATATCGCGCGAGATATCTATCCAATCGTTATGGGGAACATTCCAAGCAAAGCCACCACTTCCTGTCCACGCTTTCTCGTACTTAACCTCGTCGAACGACTTATAATCGGCAATCCACGCCTTGTTGAGAGCCTCGACTGTGCCATACTTCTGGCGCAACCAATTCTGTGTAAACTCAATTGTGTAAGGGTCTTCTGCCTTGAAGCTACGAGCCTCGTTGAGTACCCACCACGCACCGAGTGCCTTGCTATCACGGTAGCGCACTACACACTCACGAATAAAGTCATCGGACAACGCCTTAATCTCCTTAGAGTAGTATAGAACGTGGCGCTGCGTGTGGAAACCGTACTTCTTGCAGTAGAACGTAGGGGCGTGAGTACAGAAGAGGGTTGCCTCAATCTCTACACCATATCGCTCGGCAGCACGGAACAATACATCGTAGAGGTGGAAGTCATAGACTTTTGGAGCCGTCTCGATGTAGTTCCACATCAGGAAGACACGAGCCGAACGCATCTTGCTGTCAGCCATAGTCTTAATCCAGCCCTCGACCTCTGCCTCGGTCTGCGATGGCTCAACCCACAACTCGGCACCGACATCAATGCGCTCCTGTGCCGACGAAGTCGCTACGCCACCCACAACGAGGAGCAACGCTAATAACGAAAGAAAATAGTGTTTCATATTGGTTTAGGTATTTATTAAGTCATTTGGTACAAAGTTACTCTTTTCTAGGAATTTTACAAAATTTTAGTGGAGGGGTTGCGGTGATTGAAATTTTGCGTAACTTTGTAGAAGCAAAATTCCAGAAACTATGAAGAGAACAATTTTATTTGCAGTATTGCTATCGTTATTGACAGTTAGCGTATCTGCCCAAAAAGCCAAAGCACCCGAAAGACAAGGTTGGAGCAACTGGAGCGACGATTCTCTCTATGGCAATGTGGAGAGTGTTACCATTACCAAATATATACTTACCGATAAATTTGGCGAGATCATAAAAGATGGTACAATAGACAAAAAGGTCTATAAATTTAACCAACAGGGCGATGTTATTGAGGAGGCTTATTACTACGGCGACGGCTCGCTGTGGTGGAAAGACCTTTACAAATACGACTCGAAAGGGAATATTATTGAGAAGGCCGTTTACAACGGCGACGGCTCGCTGGATTATAAAGTTCTTTACAAATACGACTCGAAAGGCAACAAGATTGAGGAGGCTGTTTGCAACAGCGACGGTTCGCTGAATTATAAAGAACTTTACAAATACGACTCGCAAGGCAACAAGATTGAGTTCGCCAGCTACAACAGCGACGGTTCGTTACGTGAGAAAAATTCATATAAATACGACTCGAAAGGCAATATGATTGAGTCGGCTTATTACGACAGCGACGGCTCGCTAAGGTGGAAAGATCTTGTCAAATACGATTCGCAAGGCAATCTGATTGAGGTGGCTCATTACATAAGCGACGACTCGCTGAGTTGGAAACTCCTCTACAAATACGACTCGCAAGGCAACGAGATTGAGACAGCTTATTACAACAGCGACGGCTCGCTGGGTTGGAAAGATCTCTACAAATACGACTCGAAAGGGAATATGATTGAGTGGGCTCGTTACAACAGCGACGGCTCGCTAAGGTGGAAAGATCTCTACAAATACGACTCGCAAGGCAATTGGACAGAGAAAACTAGTTATGACGGTGAGATAATGAAACCTGCTAGTATGGTAGTGCGAGAGATTGTCTATCGCTAATAGAGTTACACAAAACATATAAAACTTTAAAAATCAAAGCAACTATGAAGAGAACGATTTTATTTGCAGTATTGCTGTCGTTATTGACAGTTAGTGCGTGTACCTCAAACAAGGCACCCGAAAGACAAGGTTGGTACAACGGGAGCGACGGTCCTCTCTATGGCGATGTGAAGAGTGTTACCTTTATCGAATATAAACTTACCGATAAATTCGGCGAGATCATAAAAGATGGTATAGAAGACAAAAAGGTCTATAAATTTAACCAACAAGGCAATGTTATTGAGCGGGCTTATTACAACAGCGACGGCTCGCTAAGTTTGAAAGATCTCTACAAATACAACTCGAAAGGCAACAAGATTGAGGAGGCTAAATACAACAGCGACGGCTCGCTGTGGTGGAAATATCTCTACAAATACGACTCGCAAGGAAATCAGATTGAGAGGGTTTGGTACACCAGCGACGGCTCGCTGAATCATAAATATCTTTACAAATACGACTCGAAAGGCAACAAGATTGAGGAGGCTAGCTACAACAGCTACGGCTCGCTGTGGGAAAAATATCTCTACAAATACGACTCGAAAGGCAATCTGATTGAGGTGGCTCGTTACAACAGCGACGGCTCGATGGGGTGGAAATATCTCTACAAATACGACTCGAAAGGCAACAAGATTGAGGAGGCTTATTACAACAGCGACAGCTCGCTGGATAGGAAAGATCTTTACAAATACGATTCGAAAGGCAATTTGATTGAGGAGGCTAATTACAACATCTACAGCTCGCTGGATAGGAAATATCTTTACAAATACGACTCGAAAGGCAATCTGATTGAGAGGGCTGGTTACAAAAGCGACGGCTCGCTAAGGTGGAAAGATCTCTACAAATACGACTCGCAAGGCAATTGGACAGAGCAAACTCGTTATGAAGGCGAGATAATGAAACCGACTAGTATGGAAGTGCGAGAGATTGTCTATCGCAAGTAGAGTTTTACAAAACACCTCCCCATTCGGGGGCTGTTTTTTTGTAGGGGCGTTAGAGGTGCGCCAAATTGATGGCAAGAGTGGCGCAAAAGATAGAGAATTTAAAGCGTTTAGAGAATATAGGGAGTTTGGCGATGCGCCAATACTTAATCCCTAAATTCACTAATCTCCCTAAAAAGCACAATGACCCCACCACAACCGCAGGTATTGAAAACGATACCCAGCAGTAAGGAGTTTAGGGAATTTAATGAGATTAGCGGGGGTGCTTGTTGCTAAACTCCCTAATTTCTCTAATTTCCCTAAAAAAGCCAATGGCTAATGGCTAATAGCTAATAGCCCAAAGAGGGAGATTGCCACGTCGCTTCGCTCCTCGCAATGACGATATAAATAAAAGCTAACGTCCAATGACTAAAAGCCCTCCACGCAACCGCAGGTATCGAAAACGATACCCAGCAGGGAGAAACTTAGAGATATTAGTGCGTCGCTAAATTAAAAATGGGGATTGCCACGTCGCTTCGCTCCTCGCAATGACGATATGAATAAAATGCTAACGTCCAATGGCTAAAAGCCCTCCACGCCACCACAGGTATCGAAAACGATACTTCTGCCTCCGATTTTTGTTATTTTCCTAAAAATTTCTCTGCACAATTGCATATCCAAAATATAATTCTTATATTTGCAACCCCAAATGGGATTTAATTAAAAATTTTAGTAACAATGAAAGTTTGCGAAATTACCGGAAAAGTGGCCATTGTGGGAAACAATGTTTCGCACTCTAACGTAAAGACCAAGCGCAAGTTCTCTCCAAACTTGAAGACAAAGCGTTTCTGGTCTGAGGAGGAAGGCCGATGGATTACCTTGAAGGTTTCGACTTCGGGAATCAAAACAATTAACAAGAAGGGACTCGCTGCCGCTCTTAAAGATGCTGCTGCTCCCAAGAAAATCTATTAAACAGTAACAAGCTATGGCAAAGAAAGGTAACAGAGTTCAGGTCATCTTGGAGTGCACCGAGCAGAAGGAGAGTGGCGTACCAGGAATGTCGCGCTACATCACCACAAAGAACAAGAAGAATACCCCTGACCGTTTGGAGCGTAAGAAGTACAATCCATACTTGAAGAGGGTAACTTTACATCGTGAAATTAAGTAATAGGAGGTAAAGAGTTATGGCAAAGAAAGCAGTCGCAACCCTTAGAACAGGTGTAGGTAAGCAGTTTACCAAGTGCATCAAGATGGTTAAGTCGGAGAAGACCGGTGCTTACATTTTCAAGGAGGCAATCGTTCCTAACGACCAGATAGCAGAGTTTATGAAATAAGACTCGCTAATGTATTCGGGCTCGACCCGAAATACAAAAGGCTGACCCAATCGGGACAGCCTTTTGTGTTTTTAGTGAGCAAATGTTTTATTCGCTGAAATAACCCTTTTTTCGTTATTCTTTCACTCGATTGGGATTCTCGCGTAGGAACTGCTCCCACGACTGCGTACCACGCTTGCGAGCCTTCTTATCGCCGCCCAAACCCTTAACCTTCGTACCTCCAAGTGCCTGATTTATAGGCGAAGATATAGAGTAGTAGTGGCACAGCGCCACCGCCATACCATCGGTTGCGTCCATCTTCTTCGGTTTGGCCTCAATGTGCAACGTACGCATAACTACGCCTGCAATCTGCTCCTTCGATGCCGAGCCAAGGCCGACAACCGACTGTTTGATACGCGACGGAGCGTACTCAAAGACATCGACCGCCTGACTCAATGCTGCCGCCATAGCGACACCTTGCGCACGACCAAGTTTGAGCATACTCTGTACGTTCTGACCAAAAAATGGCGACTCTAATGCCACTTCGCGAGGTCTATACTCCTTGACCAAACGACTTACGCTGTCGAAAATATATCGCAGTTTCTCGTATGGGTCGGATATTTTGTGCAGGTCAATCTCCCCCATCACAACGGCACGTACAGTACGTCCCTCGACCTCCAATACACCATAACCCGTATAGTTGGTGCCCGGGTCAATGCCGAGAATACGATATATCTCCGCAGGTTGCGCCATAGACTATTTGAACAACTCCTCCAATTTTTCGATTACAGCCTTGCCACGAAGATTCTTCGCCACGATAACTCCATTCGAGCAGTCGATAAGGAAGTTCGTAGGGATAGCCTCAACAGCATACTCCTCGACTGCCGGATTTTTAAACTCTTGCAGCGTGCTTACATTAACCCACCGCATATTCTGCTTTTTGACGGCATCTTTCCACGACTCTTCGCGCGAATCGAGCGACACACCATAAATCTCGAAACCCTGGTTGTGAAAGCGTTTGTAAGCCTCGCGCAACACAGGAATCTCTCCCATACAAGGTCCGCACCACGAAGCCCAAAAATCCAGCAACACGTAGCGGTTTTTTCTATTTTCGACAACCGACTTGAGCGATACCTCTTTACCGTCGATATCTGGTTGCACGATGTCGATGTAGTGTGGTACGTAGTCGCTACCCTCCACCTGTGGCTCGGTCTTAAACTTACGCTCGGCAAGCACTCTCAGACGCTTCGCCATAGGTACTTGCTGCAAACTCTGCGGGAGTGAATCCATATAGGCAATTATCTCAACGGACGGCTTCGCAGTGGAGAGCTTTTGCAACATATAAAGACCAAATACATTGCCCTTGTTCTGCTCCAAATAGCGCTCCATCATCGCAGAATTCTCCTTGATAATAGCATCAACAGCAGCCTCATTCTTCGTACCCACAGCCTCGCGATATCGTCCTACAAGCTCAACACTCTTGACCATCATATCCGTAAAAGCATCGTTAGCGGGTGTTCCGCTAGGTGCGATTGTACCCTTTTTATAGTCGCCTGATACCAAAATTTTACCATCTTCGAGCATCAACGTCGATACGGGGCGACCACTTTCGAGCATAATCTGTGCGTATGTTGGTCGATACTTCACTCTCTTGAAGTGGAATGTATTATTGTGCAACTCCGCCGAGTCGATAATGTGGCGAGCATCCCACTCGTCGGCGAGATAGACCATACCCAAAGCATCGAAATAATCTACGCGACCAACTATTTCGCACTCAATCGCATTAGGATCTTTGGTTGTACAGCCAACAATGGTAGCCACAACCACTAATAGTGAAAAAAGCCTTTTCATACCCTCTATTTACTCTCTTTTGCTGCCAACTCGGCCTCCAACTTCATCACGCGACGACGCAACTCGGGCAACTCCTTAAATACTGCAAACGAGCGGTGGTAATTGATACCGGCAAGCGCAGGGTTTCCAAAACGAATCTCGCCATCGGGCACATCTTTGTCGATGCCGCTCTTTGCACCAATTTTAGCACGGTCGCCAATGGTGATATGGTCGGCAATACCCACCTGACCGGCAATAAAGCAGTTTGCTCCAACCTTCGTTGTGCCGGCAATACCCGTCTGCGACGACGATACGGTATTTTCGCCAATCTGAACATTGTGTCCAATCTGAATAAGGTTATCCAACTTAACTCCCTTGCGAATAATTGTCGAATCGGTCTTGGCACGGTCGATACAGGTGTTGGCACCAATCTCCACATTATCCTCGATAATAACATTTCCGAGTTGCGGGATTTTGTCGAAGCCACCCTCGGCATTTGGCGCAAAGCCAAAGCCATCAGCTCCAATTACTGCACCTGCGTGGAGGATACAAGAGGCGCCTATTGAGCAACCCTCGTAAACTTTAACACCGGCATAGAGCGTAGTCTTGGCACCAATCTTCACATTATCGCCCACGTAGCACTGCGGATATATCTTTGCACCATCGCCAATGACTGCACCCGCCTCGACAACAGCAAAGTCGCCAATGTAGCAATCCTTACCGATGGTCGCCCTCTCCGAAATCGAAGCCAACTTCGACACTCCTCGCTTTTGCGGTTTCATAGCGTTGTACATATCGAGCAAACGCAATACGCAAGCATTTACATTATCAACCTTAACGAGTGTAGCTGTTACCTTCTCCTTCGGCTCGAAATCGCGCTCCACAAGCACTACCGAACACTTTGTGGTGTACAAATATGGCTCGAAACGTGGATTTGACAAATACGCCAAACCGCCCTCTTTGCCCCCCTCGATGGAGGACACAGTCGAAACCGAAGCATTTGCATCTCCAACTACCTCACCGGACAACAGACCGGCAATCATCTCTGCTGAAAATTCCATAGTAAGTTCAAATTTGGGCTTTAAATCCTATTTTATATAATTTTCAATCTTTATATTCTGTGGCATCAACTCCTCGACGCTACGTCCGAATGCCAGCAACTCGCGAACCAAGCTCGATGAGATGTGCAGATACTCGGCAGGCGTAGGCAACAAAACGGTTGTCAAGTCGGGAAAGAGTTGGCGGTTTGTCGCCTCGATAGTGCGTTCGAATTCGAAATCCACCGTATTGCGAACACCTCGCACCAACACCGTAGCACCCACTTTGCGAGCAAAGTCGCCCGTCAGGATGTTGTAAGACTCAATGCGTACCCGCCTATCCCCCTTATATAAGTCGGCAATGAGACAACAGCGCTGCTCTACCGACAATAGATTATTTTTCGATATATTCTCGCCCACACCAATAACCACCTCGTCGAAGAGGCGCAACGCCTCAGCAACTACCGCTTCGTGTCCGCGAGTAAATGGGTCGAACGACCCTGCAAATAGCGCAATTTTTGCCATTATCTATCTATTTGAGTATTGCTCCTCGTAATAACGCTCGTAGGCTCCACTGGTGATATTGTCCAGCCACGCCTCATTCTCCAAGTACCACCGTACGGTCTTTTCGATACCCTCCTCAAATTGCAGGCTTGGCTCCCAGCCCAACTCCGACTTCAGCTTCGATGAGTCGATAGCGTAACGAGCATCGTGGCCAAGGCGATCCGAAACATAGGTGATAAGAGGGAGCGAATATCCCTCTTCGTTGCCAAGCTGACGGTCTACGGTGCGAACCAACACCTTTACAAGGTCGATATTGCGCCACTCGTTAAAGCCACCGATGTTGTAGGTCTCGGCAACCTTACCTTTATGAAAAATCGTATCTATCGCCCTTGCGTGGTCCTCGACATAGAGCCAATCTCGTACGTTCTCGCCCTTGCCATACACCGGCAGAGGTCGTCCCTTGCGGATATTGTTTATAAAGAGCGGTATCAACTTCTCGGGAAATTGATATGGACCGTAATTGTTCGAGCAGTTGGTAACGATAGTCGGCACGCCATAGGTATCGTGATATGCACGCACAAAGTGGTCGCTCGACGCCTTCGATGCCGAATATGGCGAGTGAGGCGCATACTTGGTCTGCTCGGTAAAAAGTTCCTCGTTAAAGTCGAGTGCACCATATACCTCATCGGTCGAGATATGGTAGAATAGCTTACCCTCATAGTCGCCTGCCCAACACTCCTTTGCCGCCTGCAACAGCGACAGAGTACCCATAACATTGGTACGAGCAAAGGTAAATGGCTCTTTAATGCTTCTATCAACGTGGCTCTCGGCAGCGAGGTGAATAACTCCATCTATCTCGTACTCCCTGAAAACGGCAATCATACGCTCGTAGTCGCATATGTCGGCTCTTATGAATGTGTAGTTGGGTGCCGACTCAACATCTTTGAGATTTTCGAGGTTGCCGGCATAGGTCAATTTATCAAGATTGACGATGCGGTAGTCGGGATAGTTGTTCACGAATAGGCGAACCACGTGCGAACCGATAAAGCCAGCACCACCCGTAATCAATATATTTCGCTTTGCAGCCATCTCCAATTAGCGATTTACACCCTTCACAAGGTTTATCATATACTTGCCGTAGGCACTCTGTTTCATAGGCTCGGCAAGGCGCAGTAACTCCTCGTTAGTAAGCCAGCCCTTGCGCCACGCGATCTCCTCCAAGCAGGCAATCTGCACACCCTGACGACTCTCGACCACCTCCACAAAGCGCGATGCGTCGAATAGACTCTCGTGCGTTCCCGTATCCAACCACGCAAAGCCTCGTCCCATAATCTGCAACTTTAATGCCCCCTCGCAACGGAAGTATTCGTTCACATCGGTTATCTCCAACTCACCACGAGCCGAAGGTTTCACCTCCTTAGCAACCCCCACTACCCTATTCGGATAGAAATAGAGTCCGGCAACGGCGTAGTTCGACTTCGGATTTTTCGGTTTCTCCTCGATGCTCAACACATTACCCTCGGCATCTATCTCAGCAACGCCAAAGCGCTCAGGATGGGCAACTTCGTGTCCGAAAATTGTCGCTTTACCCTCCTGCTCGGCAGTAATTAAGGCCTGCTGCAACATTCCGGTAAAACCCTGACCATAGAAGATATTGTCGCCCAAGACCAAACATACCGAATCCTCGCCAATAAACTTCTCGCCAATGATAAATGCTTGCGCCAAACCATCGGGCGACGGCTGCTCGGCATACTCAAAGCAGACTCCATAGTTCGCTCCATCGCCCAAGAGTCGCTGGAAATAGGGCAAATCGTGTGGCGTGGAGATAATCAAAATATCACGAATGCCAGCCAACATCAAAGCCGATATCGGATAATATATCATCGGCTTATCGTAGACAGGTAGCAACTGCTTGCTCACCCCCTTTGTAATCGGGTATAGACGTGTACCACTACCCCCCGCCAAGACTATGCCTTTCATATTGCTCTATTTTAACTCTAATCCTCTTCTGGGTGCGTCAAATACCCCCAAACGAGTGTTATAAACTTCGATAAAATACCCTGATTCGAGAATGACTCATACTTCCAACGTGAAGCGAATAGATTCTTTATCAACATCTTACGCTTGGTCCACGCACCTACATTCTGCGAAAAGACGCTATTATTGTCATTGAGCACGGACGATAGTACTCGCTCCGTATATGGACTATGTGCCACAACCATCGGACTCTTTATCTCGATGCCGAAAATCTCTACCGCCAAAGCTGTTGAACAATCTACAAACGCACGCATCTCGTACTTCTCGCAGAGGGCGTAGAAACGCTCCCAATCGAGGTTCTCTTGCTCCGCTTTAAGGAACAATGCCCAGTCGAGAATATGGCGTAGGTGAATACCCTCCGAGAGGAAATGTATCAACGAGTGATGGTTCAAAAACAGCGCATTGAACATTGCCGACGGCATCTCGATTTTAGTATCAAAAAGCGGCGTTCGAGGTTCGGTGCGGGCTATTTCGTCCAGCAGATTGTGCAGCAAGCGATACATCTTACCATTGCGAATGGCAACGATAAATTGATGATTTTCAATCATCACCTTGCGATAGCATATTTCGGAGTGCTTGTACCAACCATCATCGACCTTTGCTCCCAATGCGCGGGCGATGTCGTTGCCTTTTTTGTAATCATCGTAGAGATAGCAATCGAAATCGCCACACTCGCGATGGTTTGGTACCGGATAGTAGGTACTAAATGCCAAACCTTTAAGGCACAATGTTTTAACACCCTGCTCCACCCACTTCTCGACGATATCGGCACACACGTTGCGTGAGTAATCGTAGCGAGATTCGATATTGAACACCGCATTTATCCACTGTAATTTGAGCGACAGCGGAAAGGACTGTGCAAACTCCTTATCCGCCTCGAACAGCTGCGAAAGCCCGTCGAACGCAACGGCAAGCACGCCCTGCTTCCGTGCGAGCGCATATACGCTCTGCCACACCACTCCCTCAACCTTCTTCGGCACCTCCACTCTCTCCGTACCAATCGCAACACGAAGGAGGTAAAAAAGGGTTGAATTATTTGTATCTATCTGCACTTTTATTTTACAATTTTACCTCTGTCAATGCTCTCCAATCTATCATCTTATCGGCCTGCTCCAAATTGACAAACTCGAAATCAGAGAGATACTTTTCATACTTTGCAAATGCCCCTTTCAGGCCTACGCTATTCTTCCAACGACGCAACAACGGAAGATGCTTCATATCAGGTTGCTCCGGATCGAAGTCGCTCGGATGGAAATAGGTCATCGTATAGTTCTGCTTCTCGGTGAGATTTTTAATCAACCAATATGGGAACAATCGGAAATATCCGCCACCCGAAAAGACAATCTTTCTACCTAAAATATCGGCAGGATTGATCGGAAACTCCTTGAAAAGGTAGCCGTTGTGGTTAATAAGTCGTGGCTCTCCAATTCCATAACTCGGCATACCGCCATAATCACGGTGTGCAGGGAACAACGAACAATCGTATTTAAAACCCAACTCTGCCAAGACATCAAAGGCATAGAGATTCTGCTCCGTAATTGAAAATGCCGGCGCACGAAAAGCATTCACTTCTCTACCAATAACATTCTCAATCTCCGATTTTGCCTTAATGGTATCTTCGAGCATCTGCTGCTTGTCGAAACGGGTCAGTAATTCGTGCTGATATGTGTGGCAACCAATTTGGTGTCCTGCATCAGCAATTTTACGGATAGCCTGCGGGTGATTCTCTGCCAACCAACCCAACACAAAGAAAGTAGCCTTTTGGTTGCGTTTTTCGAGGGAATCAAGAATCTTATCAACACCCTCGTATATACGCACCTCCTTACTTACCCAATCCTTATCGCCCGACTCACAATCGTGGCAATACCAATCCTCAATATCGAATGTTAGAATACGCATAATTACTTCTCCTTGCGATGCGGTATTTCTTTAACAACCTTTGCCGGACGACCCATAGCAACTGTCCAGGCCGGAACATCTTTCGTAACCAACGAGCCCGCACCCACAATAGCTCCCTCGCCAACTGTAACACCCGGCATTACAAAAGACTCCATACCAACTAGACTTCCTTTGCAAAGATGAATAGGTTTGATAATATATCCGAGTTTTGCATAATCGTCGCCAACGCAATAATTACTCATATTTCGTTGATGACACAACAATCTAACCCCTGATGCTATATGTGCATGGTCATCTATTGTTATCATATCTGAGTGGCTTAAATCTATTCTGACATTATCGCCAACAAACACATTTTCGCCTACCTTGCAACCCATCTTACGCAATAATGCAGGTCTCAGTTTTCGAGGATTAAATGGTTCGAGAATCGCCCAATCCATCATATTTTGTAATCTTTTACGTCGTATGTTACCAAAAAACTGTTTAACCACCCGCCAAATACTAACCTGACCATACTCCTCCTCGGAGTAGTTAAACCCCATCTTACGTAACAACTTATATGTTGTGCTCAATTTCTTATCAGACATATATGTTACCTATTTATTATTTCACACAAATTATCAATACAATGCTCCTTCGTAAAGTGTTGAAGGAAGTATTCTCGTCCCTTCGCACCTTTCTTCTCGAAATCCTCTTTATTCGGAAGTACCACATCGCGTATCAACTTCGCAAACGCCTCTGCATCATCTGCCGGAACCGAATAGCCACAATCTGCCTCTGCAATTATATCTGCTCCACCTTGACCAATCATTGCCAATACAGGACGACCAGATGACATATAAGATTGTAGGCGTGCCGGTACAACTGCCTCCAAGTGAGGGAAACCACCTCGTAGCGTAACCAACATCGCGCTCGCTTGTTTGTAAAAGTCGAGCATATACGATGCAGGATATCTACCTACACATACAGCTTTATTATGTAAGCCATTATCTTTGATAAACGATTCGAGCCACTCTTTGCGACTACCATCACCCACAAATACCCAATTTACATCTTCATCTTTTAGGAGGGACATTGCTTGTGCTACACAATCAAGATTCTGTGCCGTACCGAGATTTCCCGCTATCATTATCTTAAAACCTTCAGGCAAATCAGGAAGTGCAGCATTTACCGAAGGCAGCTGCATAACATCGTCACTCCAATTTGGGAAATATAGCAATTTCTCGGCAAAATCGCCTTTCGGTAGAATCAAGTCTGCAAATCGCTTGCTACTGATAAGTATCTTATCCGAATTTTTATATACCCAAATTACAACCTTATCCACAATCGACAATAGTCGTTTATTCTTAATTCCGCCGCCCGATTTCATTGCATCTGGCCATATATCCAGCACCCAGGTATATACAGGTGTTTGACGTAACTTTTTCAATATGATAGCGGGTATTGCTTGGAAAATCGGAGAGGTCTGATGAACTATTATTGCATCGTATCTCTTCTTCCAAGCAAAAAAGAATAATACCCAAAAGATAGATGTAACAAGATAACTCAAATAGGTAAGCATCAAACGTAGACCTCCCTTTCCTCTCGGTATTTGGAATGCTCTATACACATTAACGCCGTTTATCGTTTCACAACGTTTTTTGAAACACCCATAACCTGGATAAAACTTACCCTCCGGATAGTTCGGTATACTTACCAACGCATCAACCTCGTAGCCACGTTTTGCCAATTCAAAAGCGATATCATTGCTCTTGAAGTTCTCGGGATAGAAGTACTGCGTTACAAGTAAAAACCTCTTCATTACAACATCTTTGTAATTGTTACACCGTCATCATTTTTTACGGCTCGACCTGAAAATAACAACATTTTAGGCTTCTCTGCATAATAGTTAGGAAACTCAAATAGAGCAAACTGAAATATAGATGGTAGACAATCTTTTGTTCCGTGATATATCTGTTGCCATTCGAGGCCATTATCCGAAGTCCATACGTAACTTTCGCGACTAAGATTCACCTCGCTCGGCTCGACTGCCGTCGATATCATCACCCTGTCTCCACACTGTGTTCCCTTAATTACCGAACCCTGAACCTGCTGAATAGTACGAATCTCTCGAGTTGTGCGATCAAAACATTTTATCTCATTCTGTATATATTGAGAATCGGTTGCATAAACCACATATTCGGGATAGAAAAACAGCACACAACTACGATACTCCTGACCTCCCCTAAACACTATATTCAGTGTTTTAAAACCATCATTCGTGTAACCAATAATACACTCTTGCTCCCTATCGCCCGTAACAACCCACATCGATTCGGTATATTTATCCCAATACAAACCGTGGATATGGTTGATATTGCCCTCGGCAAAGGCATAAGCGATACTCCAACTCCTACCACCATCTTTTGAGGTGTATATATTTACAGCCGACTTGCCCATATTCGCAAAATACTCGCCAAAAAATATCTCACCTGAAGGTGTTACGCACAAGTTCATTGGACGAGAACCTCGTTTTATGCTAAAACATTTGTAAAACTTTTTTGCGCCGCTTTCGCAACGGAAAATACCTTTACGAGCAATAGCCAACGAACTGCCGTCTGCAAGGTGATATAGAGCCGTGATCTCCGCACGCATAAAACGACGTGTAAGGCTAAATCGAGAGAACGGTACATATTTACAATCTGCAATGCGACCGACATATTCCTTCGACCGTTTGCCATCGAAATAGTACTTATACAAACGATATCCAACCGCACCGATGAAGTAGTCGTCGAATACGGTCAAAGCCTTTACACCTCTATATTTATGCTCGGTCATTATTTCCTCCAAACCATTTTGTTTACGACACCGGTGTAGGACTGTATAAGCTTTACAACCTTGGTTGAAACGTTTTCGTCGGTGTAGTTAGGTACCGGAATACCGTTATCGCCATTCTTAACCATCTCAACCGCTGTATCTACCGCCTGCAACAGCGATCGCTCGTCGATACCCGCCAAGATAAAGCAACCCTTATCCAATGCCTCGGGACGCTCGGTCGAGGTTCGAATACATACCGCCGGAAACGAATGTCCAACGCTTGTAAAGAACGAGCTCTCCTCCGGCAGTGTGCCACTATCCGACACCACCGCAAAGGCATTCATCTGCAAGCAGTTATAGTCGTGAAAACCGAGTGGCTCGTGCTGAATAACGCGTTTATCCAACTCGAATCCGCTCGACACCAAACGATTGCGACTGCGCGGGTGGCACGAGTACAAAATCGGCATATCGTACTTCTCCGCCATCTTATTTATCGCCGTAAAGAGAGATGTAAAGTTCTTCTCGGTATCGATATTCTCCTCACGGTGCGCCGACAAAAGGATATATCTACCCTTCTCCAAGCCCAATCGCTTATGGATATCGCTCGCCTCAATCTCTGCCAAATTCTCGTGCAGCACCTCCGCCATTGGCGAGCCACTAACGTATGTGCGCTCCTGCGACACGCTCGATGCGTTGAGGTAGCGACGTGCATGCTCCGAGTAGCAGATATTCACGTCCGATATAATATCCACGATACGGCGATTTGTCTCCTCCGGCAGACACTCGTCGAAACAGCGATTTCCGGCCTCCATATGGAAAATTGGGATATGCAGACGCTTTGCACCAATTACCGAGAGGCACGAATTGGTATCGCCAAGCACCAACACCGCATCGGGCTTAATCTCCACCATCAACTTGTACGATGCGTTGATGATATTGCCCATCGTTGCGCCCAAGTCGTCTCCTACGGCGTCGAGATATACCTCCGGCTCCGCCAACTTCAAGTCGCGAAAGAAGATACCGTTAAGGTTATAGTCGTAGTTCTGTCCCGTATGTGCAAGAATACAATCGAAGTACTTTCGGCACTTGTTAATTACCGCCGCCAAGCGGATAATCTCGGGGCGAGTGCCCACGATAATCAAGAGTTTGAGTTTGCCATTATCGGCAAATTTTACATTTGAAAAGTCTGTTTTTATATTCATATCACAAACCTATTTTTTTATAAATTTATCTTCTGGAAGTTCCAACAACAACTTTTTCTTCGCACTCGCAGACATGCCCTTAGAACCTATATCCCATTTCTTGTTGCGTTCGTAATATTCATCGATTGTACATATTATCCTAGCCGGATTGCCAGCTACCATCATTCCGTTTGGAATTGATTTCGTAACAACACTACCAGCGCCTACAAGCACATTACTACCAATTGTTACGCCAGGCATTATAAGTACTCCTCTCCCAATATACACATAGTCTCCTATTACAACTTTACCAAAACAATCGAAATTAGGATATTTGCTTCTGATAGAGCGTGCTCCACCATGTGTGAATATCCTACAATCAGATAGATTACAATGTGAACCTATACTAATCAAATACGGCTCAGAACTCCAATGATTCTTACCAATTAAATTATCGTGTCCAATCGTAACCCCGATATAACGAGCCCACTTCTCCGGAGTATAAATAAGTTTTCTGAATCTTTGGATAATGTTACTAAAAGTTTTCATATTAATAGACTTTTATTTCTCCACCTTCTCAAAATAGGTGTCGGGCTTACTCGGATCGAACGCCTCGTTTGCCCACATCACCGTTATCAAATCTTCTGTATCCGAAAGGTTGATGATATTGTGGGTATAGCCAGGCAGCATATGTACTGCCTCAATCTTCTCGCCGCTAACCTCAAAGTTCAACACCTCGTCCGAGCCTACACGTCGTTGCTGAATCAAGCCGTGTCCCGACACTACAATAAAGAACTCCCACTTGGTGTTGTGCCAATGTTCGCCCTTGGTAATGCCCGGTTTCGAGATATTTACGCTCACCTGTCCGCACTTCTCGCTACGCAGCAACTCGGTAAACGAGCCTCGTGCATCGCAGTTCATCTTCAACTCGAACGACACCTTCTCCTTCGGCAGGTAACTCAAATATGTTGAGTACAACTTCTTCGCAAAGGAGTTGTCAGGAATCTCCGGCACCACAAGTGTCTGCGGTTGCGCCTTGAACGCCTCCAACAAATCTACAATCTCGCCAAGCGTAATCTTGTGCGTCGTAGGCACTGCGCAATATCTGCCCTCATCGCACAAAACAGTCTCTACACCCTCGAACTCGCAGTGATGCTCCTCGCCTTTCAGCGCACCTATCATCTCGTCCACCAAGTCGTCGATATAGAGTAACTCCAACTCTGTCGAGCGATCGTTCACCGTAATTGGCAAATCGTTGGCTATATTGTTGCAGAAGGTCGCCACTGCCGAGTTGTAGTTCGGACGACACCACTTACCAAACAGGTTCGGGAAGCGATAGACCAATACGCGTGCGCCCGTGCGCGTACTATAATTGAAGAATAGCTCCTCACCGGCACGTTTGCTACGTCCATACTCGCTATCGCCAAAGCGGCCAGCCAAAGTCGCCTGAATAGACGACGACAACATCACGGGAGCAGTGTTGTGGTACTTTTCGAGCGTTTCAAGCAGCGTCGAAGCAAAGCCGAAGTTGCCAGCCATAAACTCCTCGTTGTTCTGCGGACGATTTACGCCTGCAAGGTTAAAGACAAAGTCTGCCTCCTTGCAGTATCGCTCCAACTCCTCTGCCGTGGAGTCGATATCGTACTCGAAAACCTCCTCTACTACGACATCGCCATAGCACTTCGCCTTGCCGTCGCGTATATTTTTGAGCTGCGCACAGAGGTTCTGACCAACAAAACCCTTTGCGCCTGTAACTAAAATTCTCATACTCTAATAGTTATCCCAATCTACCCACATATTCTTATCGTAGCGCCAACTATCTTTCAACGCCTCCTCCAATATCTTACCCGAAAATACGAGCAGAATGGAGTCCTTCTCGTGCGCTTTGATGCAGTTGGCGTAACCCTCTGGTACGCAGATTATCTTGCTGTCCTTATCGGTCAATTCATAAATCTCTGCCTCCAAATCGGGCGATGGATTCTCCCAATTATCGACCTCGACAAGAGCCACCGTGAAGGAGCCCTTAACGCAGTAGAACCACTTCTTCTCGAATTGGTGTCCGTGCCAACCGCGAATTACCGAAACGTCGGGATGGTGGATAAAGTAGCAACGCTCCACGCCCGGAAAGCGAAAAGCATTCAACGAAGAGATTTGTCCACGAGCATCGCGGAAAATCTCACCTTCAACAACTGTTACCTTTGCCATTGTTTTTATGCTTTTAGCCATTAGCCATTGGCCATTGGCTTTTTTTGATTGACGATTACAATTTGTTTTGAAAAGTTGCGAAACAAGCGCAACGACAAATTAACATTGTTAGACGACTTTTACTCCGAGCGAATCTCCTTTGCCTTCGAACGTGGCTGCAAGCCCAAATCCTCGCGGATAAAGCGCAACTTCAACAGCAACTCCTTCATACCCTCAACATCGAGACGACGGGTGTTGTGCGAGTGATAATCCTCAATTTTTGAAACCTTCTCGTTGCCCTCAACAAAGAACTTGTCGTAGTTCAAATCACGGGTGTCGCAAGGGATACGGTAGTAGTCGCCCATATCGATAGCCTTCGCCATCTCCTCACGTGTTACGAGGGTTTCGTACAACTTCTCGCCGTGACGGGTACCGATAACCTTAACCTCGGTCTCGCCATACGCCGGATTAACCTTTGCATAGGTCTGCTTCAACGCCTCTGCCAATACAGAGAGAGTGGCCGCCGGAGCCTTCTGCACGAACAAATCGCCATTCTCGCCGTGAGTGAAGGCGTAGATTACCAAATCGACAGCGTCGTCCAAGGTCATCATAAAACGAGTCATCTCGGGATCGGTGATGGTGATAGGCTTACCCTGCTCCATCTGCTCAACCCACAACGGAATAACCGAACCACGCGACGCCATAACGTTGCCGTAGCGAGTGCAGCAGATTGTTGTTGCGGCGTTCTGACCGAGCTCACGACCCTTGGCGATAGCGACCTTCTCCATCAACGCCTTCGAGATACCCATAGCGTTGATTGGGTAGGCGGCCTTGTCGGTCGAGAGGACAACGACATTCTTCACTCCGTGCTCGATGGCAGAGAGGAGAACATTGTTGGTGCCGATGACGTTGGTCATAGTAGCCTCCATAGGGAAAAACTCGCACGAAGGCACCTGCTTGAGAGCTGCTGCTGCGAAGACGTAATCCACACCACGCATTGCAACATCAACGGACTGCTTGTCGCGGACATTACCGATGTAGAATTTGACTTTTGGGTTTTGTAATGCGTGACGCATATCATCTTGCTTCTTCTCATCGCGCGAGAAGATACGAATCTCCTTGATATCGGAATCAAGGAATCTACGAAGCACGGCGTTTCCGAAACTGCCCGTACCGCCCGTAATCAACAGGACTTTGTCTTTAAAAATTGACATTTGGGGTGTTATTTATTATTTTCAATTATTTTACTTTTTAATGCTGCAAACATATTGACACGGCGACTTGACAATACAGACGATGAGAATCTTCTAGCTTTCTCAAAATTGGTTTTACTCAATGCTTCATAGACATTACCATCTGAAACAAGTTCGATTATTCTTTGTACGAAACCATCTACATCTTTCGGACAAAACATATCTTTCTCCGATAATAACTCTGGAATACCACCAACTGGCGTGGATAAACACGGCAAGCCTGTAGCCATCGCCTCAATAACCACTCTTGGCAAACCCTCTGTTAGCGTAGGAAACAACATTATATTCGATTCTATATACAATTGGTGAAGTTGTTGGGCATTAAGAAATCCCATAAAATCAACATATTCCTCTATTCCTAAAGATGCGGCATACTCCTTATAATACGTTGAGAATGTTCCTTCTCCAACAATCTTTCCTATAACATTATATCCAGAATCTCTTAATTTCTTGATCGCCTCAATAAATACGTCGTGCCCCTTTGACATATTATTTATTGGATGAGCAACATGACAAAGAATAATTGAGCCATTTTTAAGGCCGCTGCGATATGAAGTGAAATATTCCAAAGGCAACTCAACACTTGAATAATGAGTCGTATAACTATCTGCTTTCTTTGCAGGATATATTTTTTGCAGTGTATACTCCGTTACATACGACACAACATCAGCAGTTGCACAAGCGCTTTTCAACTTATAGTGTAAATACTTCCAACAAAGTCGAGAAAGGAGACTTCCACTTTGCGATAGTTCCTTCGGATTTGCTACGACCTCAATACCGATTGGCATATTACGTTTTTTAGCTATTTGATGAACCATAAAAGCAAGGCTAGATGGCAATCTAACTATACACGCATCACAACCATCTGTGACGCGACTTAATTGCTCCTTAATAGTCCTTATTGATTGGAGTAACTGCATTGGTCCTTGAAAAAAGCATATAGGCACAATCTCAATATTAGGATCAATCGGTTCGCAATATGCGCCTAATTCTTCTTCACTACTCACATATTTGGTTCTTACAACTACTCTAACCTTATCAAATACTGATAAATATCTCCTAAACAGAGTGCTGCCAAATGGTCGCAGATAGTATTTGCCATTTACGCTGTAACAGTAATCATCACAAGACGCCAACAATTTATACATAGCTAATATTCAATTAATTGAATGTATTTATCAACAAATTCACCCTCATTAAATAACTGCTCTGCAATTTCTCTACTTTTTCGCCCCATAGTTACTCGTTGCACAGCATTTAGTTGGAAAAATTTGTTGAAAACACAAACAATGTCATCTATAGATTCAGGATTAAACAAAAAACCATTCTCGCCATCGTGAACCATATACTTATTATCGCTAACATCACTAACAAGCATTGGTTTGCCACAACATATCGCCTCGGATATTGAGTTGGACCACCCTTCGTACAACGAAGGTAAACATATCGCATCAAACATTGGCATCAGTTCCGCCACATTCTGCACGTGATCATTAAGATGTATTACATCGCCTACTCTTAATTCATCAACCATTCTCTGATACTCCAAATAGTTTTCATTCATCAGATCTCCTTTGAAATGATGATTACCATAACAATCTATTTGAAATTCATATTGCCTCTGCTGCTTGAGAATATAAACAGCTCGTATTAGTCTTTGATAATTTTTGGCTTCATTATACCTTCCAAAAACACCTATTCTCAAAACATCATTGCATGGAGGCGCTACATATGCAAAGTGTTCTAAATCGGTATAATTAGTTACAACTACAACTCTGTTGGCTAAATGTGGTGAACATTGTTTGATATAGACACCTTGAGAATGGCTATTTGGCACTATTACATCTGCTCTTCTGTACAACAGTTTATGTAACAATCGTTCTTTGATATTCTGTTTTTTAATACTTAATGATCTTTCACTCGCAATAAAACGAACCTTTCTAAAACATAGAGGCAGTAGTGCAAAAAAATTCTCTCTTTGGCCATAACTGATAATAACATCTGTTTTAATACTTAAAAAATACCAAAATATAGCCAAAAATTTCACACATTTCGACCTTTTTTCAGCAAGGCGAACTCTCTTAATACTACTGTTTATCGAATAATGATCATCGTTGTCACCAAATGTGGTAATGGTAATATTATAGCCTCTCGCTACAAGCAGATTTGATAGTATAGACAACTGATGTTCTGCCCCGCCACTACTCATTGAGCAGATAAAAAATGTAATATTCTTAGATGTCCATTTCATACTTAGCGACTCTTAAGATCGATAAATCTCTCTCAAATGCTCCGCTACATTTCGCATATCGAATTTTGATATATCCCCTTGATATACTCCCTTAATATTCGTGTCCAATACTACATCTGCCCATTGTTGAGGAGTATTAGAAAGGCTCAGGGGTACGACATCTGGCGAGAAAAAACATTCAGAGGTAATTGTATCCGATACCACACATCTCTTATTAGCAAATTGCGCTTCTACCAATGTTACCGGTAGGCCTTCATACACAGACGGGAATAAAAAAACATCCATTGCTTTAAGCAATTCAGGAATATCTGTACGGTGCTCTAAAATTTTACATCTATTTTGTATGCCCAATTCCAATATCTTCTGCTCAACCTGCTCTTTTAATGGTCCGCTACCAACCATCAACAGAAAAGCATTGCGTTGTTTATCTTTTAACGCATCAAAGATATCTAATAGAAACATATGATTTTTCGGAGCACTAAACCTTCCTATATGCCCTACAACAAAGGCATCGTCTGGAATATTTAACTGATGTAGAATATCTTTTCGACAATCCGATACATTTGCGAGCCTATCAACATCAACACCATTGTGAACCACTATTGTATTGTCAACAGAAAACATAGCATTTAACTCCATGCGCATCTTGTCATGTAGCGCAATCAATTTCAAGCCATTATTTTTCATCAAAAACATTGCAGCGTCAAATTCTTCAGCCCTATTGTTTGTGTTAAAAAGACGAGAAGACTCACTATGACATGTATAAAACAGTTTGACCCCATTTATCCTGCTTGCAATAGGTTTTAGATGTTTCAATATGGGCAAATGAACATGAATGGTCTTGGCTTTTAATTCTTGTATAATTTTCAACAATCTTTCTTGAATATAATGATTGCGAGTCATTTTATTCCATATTCTATGGACAATATTAAACCTATGATCTGGGAAAATAGAAATAATTTCAGCCCCATTCTGTTTTAGAATCTTATAATTCGCAGACGTTTTCAAAGGTGGATATATGGTAACAACAACAACTTTAAACTCGTTATTACTCACTAATGTAGCATAATCTCTAACTAATGATTCTGCTCCACCATCTGCTATTGTCTCTATAAATTCTATAACTACATTCATATCATTCACTATCTTTTAATTGTTTTATATAATAGTGTTATAATCAAGATATATATAGACATTCTAACATGACCTATAAGTAATGCGAGCTCTCCACGCACAGAAAACACGTTTTTTGATAATAGAAGCAGTAATATAACCGGTATCAAATACTCTCCAGTTCGATATTTTTTGTAGGCAAATATCTCTGCATATGCTAAAATAAAGCCATATATAATCATAAATATCCAACCGTATCGCCCATAATTCATATAAGCCTCCGCTATGATAGAGTAGCCAAGTCCCGAAAATAGAGAATTTGCATAATCGGTAACCCAACCTGATAACTGCAGATACTCGTTTGCTAATACTCCCGTATAGTTAAATCCAGGGATAATCGCATTTAATGTGCTATATAGTATCGTTTGATGATGAGGAAAACCTGCATCAACAGCCTCCATTGTCAATACTACGGTTTTTGCAGATGCACCCATCTCCAACATCGTACTAACAACTGGGCTCACATCTTCAAAAGTGTCCATTGATACACTTGTGTCAGAACCCAACTGACTACTTCTACTACTTGTGATGAAACTTAAAGCACCAAAAAACAACACTGCTGCACCGAGCCAGCCGATTATATATTTCTTCTTAAACCATTGCGGCTTTACAATAGGCAAAGTCACTATCATTATTGAAATTAGCACAATGCTTCGGCTACGAGTTCCGACAAGCAGAAATATTATTGCGGTCAATAATAAACACGCATACACCAATTTTACATTTTTCTTCTGCAGAATATTTATTAATGCGAGGAATAGAGCTATGTATGATATATATGATCCCAATGAGCCACCAACCTCTGACGCATTCTCATAAACCTCGGAATATGTCATAGTTTGACGCATTAGCAATAATCTAGCTGCAAACAATATTTCATATAGCCAAGCTACCACAGTAAGGATTGTCAAAAAGGCGCTCTCGACAGAGCTATCATTGACAGAGCTTCGAGAGTTATAAGATTGCACCAATGACTCTACTGTTACGCAATTGCTTCTTTTGTACACTACTAGGGCTGTGCCCATATTAAAAGCTGCTATGCAAGTCAAATTAAAGCATAGATATTGGTTCATTTGTTGCAATGTGCACTCATAATACAACTGCGCAATCTCCCATGAGAAGCCTACTGCATACAATACAGACTGGGCTATAGTTGAAAAGAAAAGATACACAACAAAAAACACATATATTGATATTGCCTTGTTTCCGGATTTTATCCACCCATAAAGGCACAAAACATATGATACAACATTTGCCACTACGAGAATATTGTGATTCTCTATTGTTGTTGCATCCTCAAATATTTTTGCCAATATCAACGAGGCAAAGAGCCAACAGAATGACACTAATAGCCAAATTGTATTATTATGTGATTTATTATTATACATACTATTTCACTATTCTCAGTAATTTATATATATGATATCTTTCATTTTTTGACATCCCCATAAAAAACATCAATAATAGGATAGTGCATATGCAAACCATCGCACATATAGCCGAATACCAAAATTCTGACTTTAGTCCTTCATTCAACACATAAAACAAAGAGGCAACACCAAAACATATCAAACTTGGCAATATCACATTTATAAAGTATTTAGTAATGGAAATGCTCGTAACTTTATGCACCAACGCAACTATTAAACAGAGGTTTACAAGTTCAAAAAATATCATAGAAACAAATGCAAAAGAGTATGGTGCGCCACTCTTTAATCCTATATAAGTTGCCAATAAAGGCATTGCAAGCACAATACCCTCAGTTATTTGATAAGTTCTCATTTTACCACTTGCCAAAAATAATGTATTGATTGGCGAATGGAATGCTCTTACCAACGAGTGATACATAACTAAATGAACAAACAACACCGTATATTCCGGTACTTCTCCCAACCACAATTGTAACAGCGGTTGCGTTAAAAACACAACAATTACGACCAACACTAGTTGTATTATAAAGAAAACCTTCGATGAGAAAAAGAATACATCAGAAACCCTCTTCATATCACCAGCAGCATACGATTTAACGCTATGAGGATTTATAACGACCGCAATATTTGAAACGAAATGGGAAAGAACAGCAGACACCTGATATGCTATATTTCTTGCTGCATTTACAACTGGACCGCCAAATACATTAAGCAGCATATTTAACCCATTGTTTGTTATTGCAAACGATGTATTTCCAAAGAAGTTCCATCCTGCAATACTAAACATCTCTTTCATAAGGGATTTATCCCAACAAAGAGCGAAATGGCTCTCTTCAAATTTATGTTTACAGTACACTCCATTTGCTATTCGCATTATTACCGCAATAAGTAATTGAAGTACTCCATAGAGGATTAATTTATCTGTTTTGACGATAATTAGCATGTAAGCAGATAGCAACTTCAACAACGCCTCGGCTATTGACATATACGCATACACCCCCATTTTTTCTCTTGAAATAATCACGGCATCATACGGAATCGTCATAATCGTTATGACCGCTGATACTATCGAGAATTGTAACACATAATGTGCTGCCACCATGCGCTCAGGCGCGATATTGGCTTTATATTCAAGAAACCATATTCCTATTGCTTCCGAAAGAATACAAAATAAAATTGCGACACATAGATGTATTATAACGCTAGTGGAAAATACATCTCTCATTTTTGATGTATTTCCTCTGCCAGACTCATAATTCAAGAAACGCTGCGTTGCGCTGGAAAACATCCCGCGCAACGAGCTAAAAAAAGCAACTACACTACCAACAACGCTATATACACCATAGTCTTCAACACCTAGTTGTTGCAAAACAACTCTGGAAGTATATAAGGTCACAACCATCAATACCGCCATACGTAAATACATATATACGGTATTTTTGGCAAGTCGGGAAAATGTAGATAGTGCCACGGATTAGTCTAACTTTTACAACCTTCCATCAACGATCTCGC
Source organism: Alistipes sp. (assembly GCA_017520545.1). Taxonomy (GTDB): domain Bacteria; phylum Bacteroidota; class Bacteroidia; order Bacteroidales; family Rikenellaceae; genus Alistipes. Next base: position 230,486 of record JAFXFM010000004.1, read on the forward strand.
GTGGCAATACGCCCTTAACATCGTAGATTATCGAGTTCCCCTTCACGAGCGATGAAACATTCAATGCCTTAAATTCATTGTGGGCTACAGCCATTATCGCTGCGTCAAACTTATCTGTTGGCAACTCGTTTGTTACAACAAGTCCATACTCATGTTCTGCAATTGCAGGGTTTGCCCAAGGATCATAAATAGTGATATTCAAGTTATACTCTTTCAGGGCATTTACAATATCTACAACCTTCGTATTACGAACATCCGGACAGTTCTCCTTAAATGTAAAGCCAAGTATCACGATATTTGAATGCAACACCTGAATACCCTTTTTCAGCATCAGTTTAATAACCTGATTAGCAACATACTCGCCCATACCGTCATTCATACGGCGACCTGCCAAAATGATCTCTGGATTATAACCATATCGTTGAGCGCACTGTGCCAAGTAGTATGGGTCAACGCCAATGCAATGACCACCGACCAGACCCGGCTTAAATGGCAAGAAGTTCCATTTTGTAGAGGCTGCCTCCAAAACATCAAGAGTATCAATACCCATCTTTGTAAATATTCTAGACAACTCGTTTACGAAGGCGATATTGATATCGCGCTGCGAATTCTCAATAACCTTCGCTGCTTCTGCAACTTTGATTGTTGGAGCGAGATGTGTTCCAGCCGTAATAACCGATGAATAAACTTCATTTACATACACTCCAATCTCCGGAGTCGAGCCCGATGTAACCTTCTTAATCTTCTCTACGGTATGCAACTTATCTCCCGGGTTTATACGCTCTGGTGAATATCCAGCAAAGAAGTCCTCGTTAAATTTCAATCCACTAACCTTCTCCACAACAGGGAGGCACTCGTCCTCGGTAACGCCTGGGTAAACAGTAGATTCGTACACCACAACATCTCCCTTCGAAATAACTTTACCAACAGTAGTACTTGCGCCATACAATGGTGTTAAATCGGGATTATTGTTCTCATCAACAGGAGTTGGTACTGCAACAACATAAAAGTTACAATCCTTGATATCCTCCAACTTGGTAGTGCATACAAATCCGTGGTTGTTTATTGCATCCTGCAACAGTTCATCACTAACCTCAAGTGTAGAATCGTGTCCAGCCATCAACGCATCAACTCTACGCTGACTCATATCAAAACCAATTGTGGGATATTTTGTTGAGAACAATCGAGCCAGAGGCAATCCTACATAGCCAAGTCCGATAACACAAATTTTAGTCTCTTTTTTCATATTTTCTAAAGTTTACAAATTATTCTTATACCACTCTATTGCCTCATTAAGGCCTTGCTCAAAATCATATTCGGGGTCATAACTCAGCATCTTTTGAGCCTTCGATATGTCTGCATTAGAATGCTTAATATCCCCCTTTCTATCAGGACCAAAAATGGGCTCAATATCCTTTCCAAGAGCCTTTGTCAAAGCATAGTAAATATCTATCAAATATTCGCGACCGCCATATGCGATATTGAACGCCTCGCCTGCATACTCACTCGATGCCAAGCAGGCCTTCAAATTCGCTTCAATAACATTCTCTATGTAGGTAAAATCGCGGCTTTGTTTACCATCACCATTTATGGTTGGCTGCTCATCGTTGAGTAACTGCTTGATAAACTTTGGTATTACGGCTGCATATGCTCCGTATGGATCTTGACGACGACCAAATACATTGAAATAACGCATCCCGTACGTATCCAGGCCATAATGCTTTGTATATTGTTTTGCCCACTCCTCGTCGCAACGTTTTGTTAGAGCGTATGGAGAAAGCAAGTTTCCTTCAACACCTTCCTTCTTTGGCAAATGAGCCTCATCTCCATAAACCGAAGAACTCGAAGCATACACAAACTTCTTGACACCGCACTGACGGGCTGCCTCCAACATATTGAGAGTACCTTGAATGTTGTTGGCACAATAAAATAAAGGCATTTCGATGGAACGAGGCACACTACCCCAAGCTGCTTGATTAAGAACAAAATCTACACCTTCGCACGCTTTAAGGCATACATCTAGCTCCTTAATATCTCCCTTAATAAATTCATAGTTTGGGTTGTCGATAAACATATCAACATTAGCCTGTTTACCCGTACTTAAATCGTCCAAACAGCGAACACGATAACCCATATTGAGTATCGCTTCGCATAGATTAGAACCAATAAAACCTGCTCCGCCTGTCACCAAAAAAAGTGAATCCTTCGGAAAAACTAAATGTTTGTAAGCCATATACTTATTGTGTTAATTTGATTAATCCCGTCCAAAGACATCTCGTGTGTAGACCTTCTCGGCGACATCGGAGAGAAGGTCGTCGGTACGATTGGCTAAAATTACGCCCGAGATGCTTTTAAATCTTTCTATATCATTCACTACCTCGCAATCGAAAAACTTCTCTCCATCTTGCAATGTCGGTTCGTAAATCACTACCTCGGCACCCTTCGCCCGCAATCGGCGCATTATGCCTTGTATCGCGCTATGGCGAAAGTTATCCGAGTCGGTCTTCATCGTCAAACGGTATATTCCTACCACCGTTGCCTCCGCTGCGCACATCTGCTCCGCCTTTCGCAACACCTGCTCCGCAATAAAATCTTTTCGAGTTCTGTTGCTTTCAACTATCGCCGACATCATATTCTGCGGCACATCGTCATAGTTCGCCAGCAACTGCTTTGTATCCTTCGGCAAGCAATATCCCCCATATCCAAACGAAGGGTTATTGTAGTGCGTACCAATGCGAGGATCCAACCCCACCCCCTCGATTATCGCCTTCGTGTCAAGCCCCTTAATCTCGGCATAGGTATCCAGCTCATTGAAATAACTCACTCGCAGTGCCAGATAGGTGTTTGCAAATAGTTTTACCGCCTCCGCCTCGGTCAATCCCATAAAGAGCGTTGGAACATTATCCTTCAAGGCTCCCTCTTGTAGCAGCTTGGCAAAAGAGTGTGCCGCATCATTAAGCTGCGCATCATTTTCGGGGCGTCCCACGATAATACGGCTCGGATAGAGATTGTCGTACAGAGCCTTATTCTCTCGCAGAAACTCGGGCGAAAAAAGCAGATTATTGGTATTGTATTTCTGTCGTGCTGCCTCAGTAAATCCAACCGATACAGTCGATTTAATGACCATTATCGCCTTGGGATTTGCCTCCAACACCGTTTTTATCACCGCCTCCACAGCCGAGGTATCGAAGAAGTTCTTTTGCGGGTCGTAGTTTGTAGGAGCGGCAATCACAACAAAATCGGCATCGCGATATGCCGACTTTGCATCGAGCGTTGCTCGAAGATTTAAATCCTTTTCCGAGAGGTATCTCTCGATATACTCATCCTGAATAGGCGAGATTCGACGATTTATCTTCTCGACCTTTTCGGGTACTACGTCCACCGCAACAACTTCGTTATGCTGGGCAAGCAATGTCGCCATCGACATCCCCACATAACCCGTACCTGCTACTGCGATTTTCATTTTGTGAAATTTATTTAAAATCAACGATTTTCTGCAATGAGAGCCAACCCTTATTCTCCTCGAAATGAGAGAACTTTCCGATACGTTTTAAGAGGCGGAAAAGAGCGGTATTACGCTTCTGACTTACCCTCACTAACTTATAAAATCCCGCCGTAAGTGCAATTCCTACACCCATTACGACATAGAACTGAACATCTATTGACGCTCCCATTTTATAGGTTGCATACCAAGCAAGAACAACCAGTATATTCAAGAGCAACTCGCTAACCGTAGTTCCAAAGTGCGAATATCCAAGTTCGATAAACAGATGGTGAAGATGCGTTTTATCCGGATGAAATGGCGATGTTCCTCGGAGTATTCGCACAACCATAACCCTCACCGTATCGAAAACCGGCACACACATTACCGCGAGGGTAAATGGTACAACACCGAAGCCTTCCGACACAAATTTCTCACAACCGCTACCCGATGTAACAGCCACTACAACATACGTAGACATCACCACGCCCATCATCAGCGAGCCACCATCTCCAATAAACATTTTTGATGTTTTGCCAAAAACATTGTGGAAGAAGAAAGGCAACAAAGAGCCTACCGCCAACGAACACAACATAAGCATCAGATAATCTCCGGTGCGATAGAACAACACCCCGAAAGCGGCACTTGCCATAATGCAATAACCCGAAGATAGTCCATCTACCCCGTCCACCAGATTTATTGCATTGATTATACCGACAACAGCAACTATGGTCAATGGAATTGAAACCCACAAAGAAACTTCATCTACCCCCCATAGTCCCTGAAAATCATTCAACGACACCTTTGTCCAGAATATCAGCATAACCGTGATCGCTATTTCAACCAAGAAACGCAATTTCGGAGAGAGTTCCGACACATCATCGGCAATGCCCACACCAAGCATAATCGACATAGCCAGAAACATCGGAAGAATACCCACGACATTGAGCGGAGTATACTGCACATCACAAGCGCACTCCCTGATAATCAGCGGAGCAAACGCCTCGTAAAGTCCAGCCGTAAAGAGTCCCACGACCAAACCAAAAAACACCGCAACACCGCCCAAAACTGGAACGGGATTTCGCTGCAACTTTCTAGCATCCGGATTATCCACGATTTGTCGCTTCACTGCAAAGTCCACCACTCGCGGATAGACCAATGTTACCGCAACCAATGCAGCAACAAACGCGACCAACACTCCGACCAAGCCCATCATAGCTATTTTTGTTTAAAGGGGGTTATTTGTTTTTACCAAAGGTAAATGCTTTTTTCGATTTACATATTTGCGTAACAGAATTTCACAACAGGGCACACCTCTGGGGCTTTGGCAATAATATAACACACTGATTTACAGCGTTTTATCGCCAACAACACGGATTTAACCAACAACTAAAACTGAAAATAAAACTTTTAGAGCGTCCAATCCCGTTACACTAATACGTCGCAAATGTAAGCAATTATTCTTAGAATAACAAATTTGCAGATACTTTTTTGGTAGAAAAAATCGGGGGGGGGTAATTTGTTGATTTACAAACGGTTACACAACGATAATTTTCCACAACATAAATAACCGTCGCAAAAACCCTCAAACAACCTCAATATCAAAACTTTTCAGATACAGAAATTCGGCACCCCCCCCCATAAAATCGCATATCAGAGAGGCGTTATTTCAAGAAGATATGCAAACCACATTCTCAATTATTTATGCACACATACGCATTGAGATAGGTTGCAAAAAGCAGCCACAAAAAGTATGGCACGAAAAGCCACGCCGCCGCCATTCTTCTGTTTGCCGAATAGATAATATAAGCAAGCACCGTAACATCGAGCGCGAGTATCATCAAAAGTCCCATAAACGGGCTACGGAGTGCAAAGAAGCAGACACTCCAAAGAAAGTTTAAAAGCAACTGCAACAGCCACAGACGCATAACGCTCATATCTCCACGCACCAGCATTGTACCGGCCGAGATACCAATCAGCAGATAGAGAATACTCCACGCAATAGGAAAAATTATTGCAGGGGGTGTGGCAGGCGATTTGACTATATAAGGATACCACTCTTGGAGCGCATCACCCTGAATATACGAACCGAGCGCACCTATGGCAAAGGCGAGCACTATGGGGACAAAATAGGCAAAAAACTTTTTCATAATCGCATTGATTTTGTACCAACTCCTGCAAAGAGCAGACCAAACAAACTGAAAACGGAAAACTGAAAACGGAAAACTAAAAACTGAAAACGGACCGCCGCGATTAAGTCGAGAGCAGAGACTGCTTGCAGGCTATGCCAAGACGGAGCGGTGAAGCCCGAAGGGCAACCGACGCACGAAGCAAGAGCAGAGGGTGCTTGCACACTATGCCTTGCAAGAAGGAGGAAAAGCCTGCGAAGCAGGATTAAAACGGAAAAGTGAAAACTGAAAACGGAAAACTGAAAACGGAAAACTGATTTTGCATTCTGCATTCTGCATTTTGCATTTTGCATTCCAAATTCCTATCTTTGTCCCCGCTATGGAGTGGTTGTTGGATTTAGGATATGCCGGACTATTTATCGGGTCGTTTTTGGCAGCGACGATATTCCCATTCAGCGCAGATGTATTGTTGGTGGGTATGCTCGTTGCGGGAGGCTCGCCGTGGGTGGTTATCGGTACAGCCACAGCCGGCAATTTCATAGGCGGTCTGACCTCCTATGGCATTGGTCGCATCGGCAAGTGGGAGTGGATCGAAAAACTCGGCGTTAAGCCCGAGACTCTCGAAAAGCAGAAGGCGAAGGTCGATAAGTATGGTGCGTGGGTGGCACTGCTCTCGTGGGTGCCATTTATTGGCGACGTCCTCGCCGTAGCACTCGGCTTCTACCGCACAAAATTCCTCCCATCGGCATTTTTTATGTTTATCGGCAAATTCGGTCGCTTTGTAGCGTGGTACTACATCTGGCTACTCACCGCAAACAACTTATAATCAACAAAAAAGAGCGTATTTCTACGCCCTCAATTGCAATCAGCAAAGTATCATTGTTGGGCAACTTCTGCCGTTATTCCAGTCTGATAATCGAATATACCGGATAGTGATCCGAACAATAGGTCGTATTGTTGTACTGCTCGTTTATGGTGTGATACTCCACAACCTTCAAATAGTTACTACAATAGATGTGGTCAATAATGCTATGCTTGCTATCCGTGTAGCCGTTATACGTGGTATTATAGTCGGTCAATGCCACAGGTGCAACCTCACGAGTATTATACAGATACGACTCTACTACATCCATTGCCTCGTGGTCGGAGGTCATATTAAAGTCGGCAGTGAGAAACAATAAGTGATCCTTTCTATACTTCTGAAAGAAGCGTGACACGACCTTCATACCCTCAATTTTCGCCGCCTCTACTTGATGGTCGATATGGGTATTTATGTAGCAGAATTTCTTGCCCGTAGCCTTATGCTTAAAGATACCCCACGTCGCACATCTGCAATAGTTTGCGCCAAAGCCCTTCGAAGGTTCATCGGGGGTTTCAGAGAGCCAGAAAGTTCCGCCGTCCAACTTCTCGACCACTCTCTTATTATACAATATGCCCATTGTTTCACCATTGCCGCTCTCCTTGCCGTCATCGCGATTTACACCAAAACCCGAGTACTCTTCGGCGAGTTGCTCTTTCAGATAGGTCCAATGGTATGCATACTTCGCCTCCTGAACGCCAATTAGAGTCGGCATATGGTCTTTGAGAAGTGCCACACAGGCCTCCTTGCGACTATCCCAAGTAATTCCCGGATGATTCGACTCGGTGAGCGCCGTGCGCACATTGAAACTGATAATTTTCACCTCGTCTGCACTCGCATACTTCTTGAATGTCGGCACCGACACATCGCGCAACTCCAACTCGCACGGCAACCCCTTGTCGTAGAAAATAGTCTTAAACTCCTGCACCACGCCCCTTGGCAGTGCCTCGCTCGGACTCCAAGTAGCGGTCATTTTCTCGCCTGAAGCCTCTACAAACTCAATCGTACAATCGCCAATCTCACCCGCAGGAACAACCATATACAGGTCGCTTATTTCGGCAGCCAACAAAGTGTAATTTGTCGGGAAAGTACAGGTTGTCTTACTCTTACAACTATTTGTTGCAGAGATTGTTGCATTTCGGCAATCAACCGCGAACACACCCGACAGCATCGCGCCCGAAGTAGAGGTTACAACAACCTCTTTCAGATTGACGCTCCTACCCTTCGCCTTGACAGGAAAATGCAAAATTGCCGATAGGTGTTGAAGGGTAATTTTTTTGCCATTCTCGGCATAACCGCACATTGGCGCACTATTTGGCGATATAGTTCCATCGACGAACTCCTGCGTCGCAGGGAACTCCACATAGGTCTTTTCTGCCGAGGTAAACGAGCAGAATGGATATGTCACGCTATATGGGGCAGCAATGTCGCTCTCGGGAAATTCAAACTCGGCAGTCGGCTTGTTATGCTCGTCTGCTGAAACCTCGTCGGACAACTCGCCATTTACGACAACTTGGTCGCCTATGCTCCAATGGGTTGGGTAGATATGGTTGTCGTCGCCTGCACCTAACAAGGTACGAGTGGTTTGCGGGAGCGAGATGGTCAGCGTACGATCGTCCTGAACATCAACGCTTTCACCGCCATTATCGGGCTGACAACCCACAACGATGATGGATATAGCCGCCAATATAGGCAGAACTCTATTCATTTTTAGAAATTTGTTGGTTTTAGTAGACAAATGTAGTGTTTTTTCTCGTAACGACGCAATAAATCACAATAAATCAACTTTTTCGGAAATTTTTTAATTTTTAATTTTTAATTCTAAATTTTTATCGTACCTTTGCACCCGCTAAATAGCACAAAACATTTAATAATTAAACAATTATGAACAATTACGAAACCGTTTTCATTGTCACTCCGGTGCTTTCTGAGGCTCAGGTAGCAGAGGTTGCTGACAAATTCCAGGGAATCATTACCGAGAACGGCGGTCAGATTGTGAATGTAGAGAATTGGGGCTTGAAGAAGCTTGCATACTCGATTCAGAAGAAGACAACCGGTTTCTATTTCTTGGTAGAGTTCACCGGTGAGGGCTCGTTGATCAACACCCTCGAAACACAGTATCGCCGTGATGAGCGAGTTATCCGTTTCTTAACTTTCAAGCAGGACAAGTACGCAGTAGAGTACTCTGAGAAGCGTCGTGCCAAGCTTGCTAACAAAAACAAGGAGGAGTAAACTATGGCAGAGATGAATCAGGGTGGCGAGTTGCGCTACCTCAACCCAGTTACGGTTGATGTTAAGAAGAAGAAGTATTGCCGTTTCAAGAAGCTCGGCATTAAGTATGTAGATTACAAGGATGGCGAATTTTTGAAGAAGTTCCTCAACGAGCAGGGAAAAATCCTTCCACGTCGCTTGACCGGTACTTCGCAGAAGTTCCAGAAGAAGGTAGCACAGGCTGTTAAGCGTGCGCGTCACCTTGCAATTTTGCCATTCGTAACCGATTGTATGAAATAAAGGAGGGCGAGACTATGGAGATTATTTTGATTAAGGATGTAGAGAACCTCGGCTACGCAAACGACATCGTTGATGTAAAGCCTGGTTATGCGAACAACTACCTCATTCCACAGGGTTTCGCAAAGAGTGCTACAGCTTCGGCAAAGAAGATTTTGGCAGAGAACCTCAAGCAGCGTGCTCACAAGGACGCTAAAATTTTGGCTGACGCTCAGGCTCTTGCCGAGAAGATCGCCAACCTCCCACTCACCTTTGCTGTAAAGGCAGAGGAGGGTCGCATCTTCGGTACTATCACTTCGGCCGACATCGCTGCTGCACTTGCAGAGAAGGGCGTTGAGGTTGAGAAGAAGAACGTAACCGTTGAGGCTATCAACACCGTAGGTGAGTACAAGGCTGCTGTTAAGCTCCACCGCGAGGTTAAGGCAGAGATCACTCTCTCGGTTGTTGCTGCTGAGTAATCGGACAGACAACCCAATAAGAAACGGACTCGAAAATTTCGGGGTCCGTTTTTTTTGTAATGTTCAACAAGTATAAATTTCACAATTTCACCCCTGTCAGAAGCTTATCTGACAGGGGTGATTTCTATTCGAGGAGTTAATATACCGCCTCTTTAATTTTGAGAGTAACCGTTCTACTTATTCTGCAAGACAACTTGATTTACAACCTCCATCATCAATCGATAAGCATCGTACATATCTTCGAGCACCGAATACTCATTTGTCGAATGAGTTACATATTGTCCCGTAAAGACATTCATACCACCCTTCAAACCTCTTGTGCAGAACATCGAAGCGGTAGAACCTCCTCGACCATCAACAAAATTCAACTTTACACCACACTTAGCAGCAGCAACCGCGATTATATCCTTTGATTTGGGGTGCATCGTATACTCAACATTCTCATACTGAACATCATCGTATATCACTTCGGTCTTCACATTCGGGAAATCGCGTTTGATTTGTGCAACAGCGGCATTCATAATACTCTTGAACTTCTCGCCATCGGCCTTATCGAAGTAGCGAATACGGGTTGATACTTCGTATACAACACTATCATCCGCTGTATTGTTTTGCGCATTTCTCTTTGCCTCTACCTTTTCCATCTGGAAAGGATGGATATAACCTTGTCTGCCTTCGCTATTCTCCGGACGATACTCCACAGGCACAGAAGCGACAAATGTTGCAGCCGCAGCCATAGCATCACCAAACTTCATCTTCTTGGCTTCACCGGGATGTGCCAAAGTGCCCGTAAATCGAACATTGTAGCCGTATGCCGTAAAATTCGACACAGTAACATCCTGACCGCCCTCGCCATCCATATCAAAGAGTATATCAGGGTTAAAATGCTTTATGTCAATTTTTTCAGCCGAGCGACCGACATCTTCATTCGGACAGAAAACAAATTGAACTTTGCCGTGCTCGACCTTATCTCCACCCTTAATCAAGGACTCCAATACCGACATTGTAATAGCGCATCCATTTTTGTCATCACCGCCAAGCAGCGTTGAGCCATCGGTATGAATAAGCGTCTTGCCGATATGATTTTTAAGGTCTTGACCAATAATAGCATCCGGGCTTATAACTCGCCCTTTACTCTGCACAACGACACCACCCTGATACTTTGTAACAATAGGCTTTACTTTTCCGCCCACAGCCTCGGGGCTTACATCATAGTGGCAGCTGATTCCGAGTGTCGGCAAGTCAAACTTCACGTTCGAAGGCAACTCCACATAGACATAACTATCTGGGCAAACATATACCTTTGCTCCAAGCGACGCTGCCTCGGCTGCGAGAAATTGCGCCATCTTCTCTTGTCCCTTGGTTATTGGAAGATTGTAATCCGATTGGCTATCAATCTTCACATAGCTCAACAATCGGTCGAGCATCTTATCCTGCGACACCACATACTTTTGCGCTGATGCAGACATAGACAGGGCCAGCATAGATACCGCCACAGCAAAACTTTTCAGAATACTTTTCATAGCGATTAGTTTTTGGGGTTAGACAATTTACTTCTATTCTAAGAGGGTCTATTGTTTGAATTTTATCGTATCAGCAGCGACGAATCGCCATACGACAAAAATCGGAAATCGTGCGAGAGTGCATAATCGTAAATCTTGTGCCAATCATTACCTACATAGGCCGACACCAGCAACAGCAAGGTCGATTTTGGCTGATGGAAGTTGGTTACGATATTGCGGACAATGCGGTAGTTGTAACCCAACGGAGTAATCATAATCTCGGTAGCAGCACGAAGCCGTTCAATGCCCGACTGCTCCATATATAATATAAGTATATCGAGGACCTCCTCGCCTGAGAAGTCGACAGGTATATCGTAGAGTTCCCATTGCCCCACTACCCCATCATCGTAGGCTCTGCCACTCTTAATACGCCACGCCAATGCCGTCAATGACTCCAAAGTACGCACCGAAGTTGTACCTACGGCGACAATTTTGCCGTAGTTCTCTCGCAACTTACGCAGTGTTGTAAGCGTAATATCGAAATGCTCGGTGTGCATTGCGTGTTTTGTGGCATCCTCGTCCTTTACGGGGAGGAAAGTACCTGCACCCACGTGCAGTGTTACCTCGGCGAAGTCGAAACCCTTCGCCTTCATTCGCTCGATTAGCGGCTCGGTAAAGTGTAAGCCTGCGGTAGGTGCAGCCACTGAGCCTTCAAAACGCGAATAGACCGTCTGGTAGCGAGTATTATCAATCTCCTCGCTCTCGCGGTTGAGATATGGCGGAATAGGGATACGACCGAGATACTCCAACAACTCGCCGAAGGTCATCGGTGCCTGCCACTCGAAGCGCACAATATGTTCGCGAGTACCTCGCTCGGCAATGTAGGCTTGGAGGGTGTACTCCGCGCCCTCATACACGAAAGGTATCTCAACAGCCCCCTCTTTCCACTTTTTGAGGTTGCCCACAATGCACGACCACTCGCACTCGCCCTTCACCGAGAAAGCGTGTTCGTAGTCGGCAGGAGTGTGAGGTTCGAGGCAGAAGACCTCGACACGCGCACCCGAAGGTTTATGCATAACGAGTCGCGCTCGCACTACCTTCGTATTGTTAAATACGAGCAGAGAGCCTTCGGGCAACTCCTCACCAATATCCGAGAAGTGTCGCTCCGCAATCTCACCACCACGATACACGAGCAACTTCGACGAATCACGCTCCGAGAGTGGAAATTTCGCAATTCGCTCGTCGGGCAATGGATAGTCGTAGTCGTTGATGTTGATGTATCTCTCTTTCATATTATAACGGCTAGTAAGGGCGAGTAAAGGCTAATAAGGGCTAGTAAGGTAAAACCCTAATAGCCCAAATTAGCAATTTGTTGATTCAATCGTAAAAATTGCTTTATAACGAAACAATTTTGAAAAAGTGCTTTTGAGGTAGATTTCTCTAATTAAAAGCCCTTGCCAATTGCGAGGAAGTCGCCTGCAACCAAAGCTGCTCCACCAATAAGACCGCCATCAACATCAGCCTTTGCAAAAATCTCGGCAGCATTCGATGGCTTGCACGAACCACCGTAGAGAATTGGGCACTCCTCAGCAGCAGCACCGAACTTCGAGCGCAACACCTCACGGATATATGCGTGAATCTCCTGTGCCTGATCAGCAGTAGCGGTCTTACCTGTACCGATAGCCCAAACCGGCTCGTATGCGATAACGAGGTTAGCGAACTGCTCCTCGGTGAGGTTGAATACTACCTCCTCGATCTGTGCCTTGCAAACTGCAAAGTGGTTACCAGCCTCACGCTCCTCCAAGTTCTCACCTACACAGTAGATAGGAGTCAAGCCATTAGCATAAGCCTGAGCCATCTTCTTGTTCAAAGTCTCCGAAGTCTCGCCGTAGTACTGACGACGCTCCGAGTGGCCGAGGATAACATACTTGCAACCGAGAGCTGCAATCATCTGCGCTGCAATCTCGCCTGTGTAAGCACCCTTTGCCTCGGTAGCGCAATCCTGCGCACCAACTGCGATATCCGAGCCCTTAACAGCCTCAACAACCTGCGAAAGGTGGGTAAATGGAGGGCAAACTATAAAGTTTACACACTCGCAAACCTCGCCACGACCGGCAACAACATTTTTTGCCAACTCAACACCCTCTGCAGGAAGGGTATTCATCTTCCAGTTACCTGCAACAATCTTTTTTCTTGCCATAATTTTCTGTATTTAATTTAAGTTTAATAATGCTTTCAAATTTCGCTTATCAGACAACTCCAAATCTTACATCTTTAACAATGCTTGCATTATTAAACTTAAATTATGCATCGGAACGATGCAATAAGTAAGTCGCAAGCAAAAAACTGTCAGATGAACATTTTTACATTTCCCCTAAATCCCCTTTTGGAAAAAGGGGACTTGTCGCTGCACTCCATTAAATAGCCATTCGACAAGGTGGTAGGAGTTTCTGATATTTAATTTAAGTTAAACTTTTTGTTTTCGTTTTAATTACTCTTCCTTCTGCGACTCAATCCACGCCTTAATCTCGGCAGTAGGCAAGCCCAACTTATTCTTCTTGTTGAAGCCGCAGAGGTCGTTAAAGAGCTTCATACCGCCACTCTTTGCGGTGTTGGCGAAGGCTTCGAGGGTGATGTAACCCATCTTCTGAATAGCCTCAACCCACTCGGCAGGAATGCCCGCCTCGGTATATACCTCCTCGCCATCGGCTACAACCTTCTTCTCCGGACGCATTGTAGGGAAGAAGAGAACGTCCTGAATAGAGGTCTGACCCGTCATAAACATTGTAAGACGGTCAATACCCATACCCATACCCGAGCAGTTCGGCATACCATACTCCAACGCACGCACAAAGTCCATATCAATAAACATCGCCTCGTCGTCGCCACGCTCCGACAATCGCATCTGCTCCTGGAAACGCTCCAACTGATCGATTGGGTCGTTCAACTCCGAGTAGGCGTTACACAACTCCTTACCCGCAACGAACAACTCGAAACGCTCGGTCAAATCTTGGTTATCGCGATGACGTTTGCAGAGTGGCGACATCTCGATTGGGTAGTCGCAGATGAATGTTGGCTGCACCAAATCCTCCTCGCAGTACTGTCCGAAGATGGCATCAATCAACTTACCCTTACCCATCGTGTCGTCAATCTCCACGTTCAAACGCTTGCAAGCCTCGCGCAATTGCGCCTCGCTCTGACCTGTAATGTCGTAGCCCGTCTTCTCGCGGATAGCATCGGTCATAGTCAAACGGCGGAATGGAGCTTTGAACGAAATCTGCTTGCCATCAATCTCCACCTCAGTGGTACCATTAACAGCCAAAGCGATACGCTCCAACATATTCTCGGTAAACTCCATCATCCAGCGGTAGTCCTTGTAGGCGATGTAGATCTCCATACAAGTAAACTCCGGATTGTGGGTTCTATCCATACCCTCGTTACGGAAGTTCTTGCCGAACTCATATACGCCGTCGAAACCGCCTACAATAAGGCGCTTCAAGTACAACTCGGTTGCTATTCGCATATAGAAGTCGATATCGAGCGCATTGTGGTGAGTGATAAACGGACGAGCCGAAGCACCTCCCGGAATCGGTTGCAAAATCGGAGTCTCAACCTCCAAACAACCGTGCTCGTTGAAGTACTCGCGCATAGTGGCAATAATCTTCGCACGCTTTGCAAATACATCACGCACTTTCGGATTAACCACCAAATCGACATAACGCTGACGGTAGCGTACCTCAGGGTCGGTCAAAGCGTCGAACTGCTGGCCGTCCTTCTCCTTAACAATAGGGAGCGGACGAATAGACTTCGACAAAACGGTGAACTTACGGCAGTGTACCGACAGCTCGCCTGTGTTGGTGCGGAACGCAAAACCCTCAATGCCGACGAAGTCGCCAATATCGAGCAACTTCTTAAATACAGTATTGTAGAGTGTTGGGTCGCCCTCGGGGCAGACGTCATCACGACGAATATATACCTGAATACGACCTGTGTGGTCCTGCAACTCGAAGAACGATGCACTACCCATAATACGACGGCTCATAATACGACCCGCGATGGTTACAGCCTCGAACTTTGCAGGCTCGGCATCGAACTCTGCCGCAATCTGCGCTGCGGTAGCCGACACGTCGAAACGCTCTGCCGGATATGGGTTGATACCGAGATCGCGCAACGCTTGAAGCGACTGACGACGCAACTGTTCTTGTTCACTCAAATGTTCCATAATTGTATCTTGTTTTTATTCTACTCTTTTTTTTGCGCTGCAAAGGTAGTTTTTTTCGATAACTTTGTCAAATTTTTTCCATAGGAAAAACATCGAAAGACCGCAAACTGTACCGACTATCGCTCCGAGGAGGATATCCATAGGGAAATGACAAGCGAGATAGATGCGCGAATAGCATATCAAAACTACCGCTACTGCAATCACCCAGTTATACCACTTTTTGCGAATTGCAAGCGCCGAGAACCACGCCAACGACACCACTGTCGCAGCGTGCGCCGATACGGTACCATAAAGACCGTGATCGTACGACGGAACGTGCGCCAACGCCCGCACCGCTGCATCGAACATCGGACGATGGCGTCCCGGGAATGAAGCCCAAAGATTTTTGAGTGGTCCCGAGTGTTTGAAAATTCCACATAGAATATCGGATAGACCTATCGCCAATGCCAAGCAGACAACAAAGCCAAGGGCACGTTGCCAACCAAATTTATACCACACAAAGGCGAGTATAAAGAAGTAGAGCGGCAACCACATCAGCGTTCCCGATATGGTCTCCATAATAAAATCCATCGCCTTACCTCCATCGAAGTTCAGCCAAAGAAAAAGATCGTGATCAAACGTGTAGTTCATAATGCAAAATTCAAAA
>JAFXFM010000001.1 GCA_017520545.1 Alistipes sp.
AATAATAATAATAATAATAAAGAAATTTGCGAAAAAATTCACAAAAAGTGCAAAAATTCGCAAAAACAAAAAAAGCAGCACGATAAATCGTGCTGCTTTCATATTGGGAGTTTGCCCTCCCTAATTATTAGTCTGCAAGAGATACTCGCTTGAATACGAGAACCTTGGCCTCGGCATCAGCTGCCTTGATAACGTCCTTAACAGGAGTCTTGCCATCGCCCATCTGATAGCCCTGCTCCTCGAGAGTGTTCTCCTTGAGGAACTTCTGAACACGACCCTTAGCGATGCTCTCAATCATCTGCAGATTGAGGTTTGCAGCCTTAGCCTCGCCTACGGTCTTGATGATCTCGCGAGCCTGAGCTGCCTGCTCAGCAGTAATCCAGCCCTTCGACTGATTCGACTCGATGTGATCCTCGCTATCAACGTGAGTTGGGTTGATACCAGCCTTTGTAAGAGCAGCGTTGATATCCTTCTGGATAAGCTCAGCCTTGGTCTTCTCTACTGCAGTCTTGAACTCTGCATCGAGAACGCTCTGCTCAACATTTGCAGCCGATACTGCTACCGGATTCATCGAAGCAACCTGCATTGCAACACCCTTAGCTACTTGTGCGTCGAGCTCCTTGTTGAAGCCTACAACAGCTGCAAGTTTGCCGGTAATTACGTGCATATAAGCCGAAATAAATGGAGCCTCGATAGCCTCGTAACCTGCAACAACGTGCTTCTCACCGGTCTGACCTGTCAATTCGGTAACAGCAGCCTCAACAGTGCGGCCGTCTGCGAGCGAGCAAGCCATAAGGGCCTCCTTGTCAGCAGGGAAGTTTACGATAGCTGCCTCTGCGATTGCCTGAGCAAGTGCCTGGAAGTCAGCGTTCTTAGCAACGAAGTCAGTCTCACAACCAAGACCTACTACGATAGCCTTTCCGTCCTGAACCTTTGCAATAACAGCACCCTCAGAAGTCTCGCGGTCAGCACGCTTTGCTGCTACGAGCTTACCCTTCTCCTTGATGATCTCCTTAGCGCGGTCGAAATCGCCATCCGACTCAACAAGAGCCTTCTTGCAATCCATCATACCGGCACCGGTCATCTTGCGCAACTTCATTACATCAGCTGCCTTAATCTCTATTGCCATAGTTTTTCCTAATTTTCTTGGTTAATAATTACTCAGCCTTTACCTCTTCAACAGCGGCAACAACCTCTGCTGCGATAGCCTCCTCAGCATCAATAGTAGCCTTTACGCTCTTCTTGATACGAGTCTTGGCAGGCTTCTTTGCAGGAGCCTCTGTGTTGGCCTCAGCCTCAACAGCCTCCTTCTCCTTCTCGAGCTTGCGCTCCTCTACGCCCTCAGCGATAGCAGCACATACTGTATCGAGGATAGTAGCGATTGACTTTGTAGCATCGTCATTTGCAGGGATCACGAAATCGATGTCGGTTGGATCACAACAAGTATCGACCATTGCAAATACCGGAATGTTCAAACGCTTTGCCTCTTTAACAGCGTTCTGCTCCTTCTGCACGTCAATTACGAACAATGCAGCAGGAAGGCGAGTAAGGTCAGCGATAGAACCGAGGTTCTTCTCCAATTTAGCACGCTGACGCGAAATCTGCAACTTCTCACGCTTCGAGAAGTTGTCATAAAGGCCGTCTGCCATCTGCTTGTCGATGGTAGCCATCTTCTTGACAGCACGGCGTATAGTTGGGAAGTTTGTGAGCATACCGCCAGCCCAACGCTCAGTTACGTATGGCATACCAACGGCTGCTACCTTATCGGCAACAATCTCCTTTGCTTGTTTCTTGGTTGCAACAAACAACACACGACGACCGCTCTTTGCGATGTTTTTGAGTGCTGCAGCTGCCTCATCCAACTTCACTACTGTCTTGTGAAGGTCGATGATATGGATGCCGTTCTTCTCCATAAAGATATATGGAGCCATTTTAGGATTCCACTTGCGCTTCAAGTGACCGAAATGAACGCCAGCCTCCAACAATGTATTAAAATCTGTTCTAGACATTTTAGTTTCTGTTTTTTGTAATTTTAATTCTCTTTACTTCAACTCTTATGGTAGCGACCTTGTCGATCCTAAGAGTTTTCCGCGACAGGGCAAGCAGCTAAGTAGCACTTTTTTTGTTCTGACCATTAGCTATTAGCCACTGGCCATTAGCTCTATATAATAATATATATAAGTATATGTGGTCTTGCTTGCTTTGAATAACCCTTGTCGTGCTTTGCCGAATGTTAGTCCGCTTACGAAATAAAAATTAACGCTTGCTGAACTGGAACTTACGACGTGCACCAGGCTGTCCCGGCTTCTTACGCTCAACCTCACGGGCATCACGAGTAAGGAATCCGTTCTTCTTCAACACCGAACGGTACTCTGCGTTGATCTCGCACAATGCGCGAGCGATACCCATACGAGCGGCCTCTGCCTGACCCTTGATACCACCACCTACGAGGTTTACAACAACGTCATATGCCTCGGCAGTCTCGGTTACGAGCAATGGCTGCTTAACCTCGTACTGCAAGATGTTCAATGGGAAATAGACATCGAGAGCCTTGTGGTTGATTGTAATGTTACCAGTTCCCGGCTTCACGAATACGCGAGCTACAGCTGCCTTACGGCGACCAACTGTGTTTACAACTTCCATAATTCTTACTTAATCTCGTTTAACTTAATTTGCTTTGGGTTCTGTGCTGCGTGAGGATGCTCTGCACCAGCATAAACCTTCAAGTTTTTGATAATAGCCTCTCCAAGACGGTTCTTTGGCAACATACCACGAACTGCCTCTTCGATTACGAACTCAGGTTTCTTTGCCAAATATAAGGCAGGAGTAGCGAAACGCTGACCACCCGGATAGCCGGTGTGGCGGACATAGACCTTGTCGGTCAACTTCTTACCTGTGAGCTTCACCTTCTCGGCGTTGATAACGATAACATTGTCACCGCAATCTACATGAGGGGTGTAGCCCGGCTTGTTCTTACCGCAGAGAATCTTTGCGATCTGCGAAGCCAAGCGGCCCAATACCTCGTTGGTAGCGTCGATGACAACCCACTCCTTGTTGACTGTCGCTGCATTCAACGAGATAGTTTTGTAACTTAATGAATCCATCTAATACTTGTTAAAAAAGTTTGTAATCCAACCTCGCACTTTGCGAGTGCGCAAAGGTACAAATAATTTTTTGAATAAACCAACTTTTTTTAGAATAAAAAATAGACGAAAGACGAGAACGGAGAACGGAGAGATGGCGCAAGAGATAGGGAATATAGGGAGTTTAGCGATGCGCCAATACATAGACCCACTAATCTCCTTATATTCACTAAAAAAGCCAATGGCCAATGGCTAACGGCTAATAGCCAGCGGTCAAAAACGCCTCCATCTTATCGGGCTCAGAGCAGGAAAAAACAATGTTAGTGCCGTCAAATTTGCGAACAAGGAAGAGGTTTTCGGAAGTCGTCGCGTAGAGCGAAAACTTGCCGATTGTGCGAGTATAGTAGCTACCATAATAGCCGAACAAACCACCTACCCCACCCGTGCGAATTGCGCCTCGCAAGGCATTTTTGGGCAGGCGTTCAATGCTCTTTATCTCGTCGCGTCGAATGGTTACACTATTATAACGGCGCAAAATAACTATCTGCGACTCCCCCACTTCCAAACGTTGCGGAGCATACCCTTCGCAGAGCAACATCGTAGGCAACATCACGACATTGAAGACGATTAGCGAGATTATCTCCTCGATATTCTGCTCTGTCGTGCAAACCTCGTAGAGCATATACCCCGACACACCTATCCAAAGGACAAAGAAGGCGAATGTCATCACCCACAACTTTCTGTTCCACACAAACGGAATCGTATAGAAGCCTTTGTTACTCATAGTTTTTTGCTTTTTGCTACTATCCATAATTCAACTTAATGTTTTGCATTAGAACTGGACCTTTATTCCCGCCGTAAACGACGCGCCCATCTCGCGATAGAATGCCCAGTGGTAGGTCGGCATCACATCGCCTACGATATTATTAACCTCGGCATAGACCGTACAAGTTTTGCTTACGTGGTAATCGCCATAGAGGCTCAAATTGAGCGATAGTGGCGCCTTAAACACGCCCGTCTGCACAGGTAATGTCGATGTCGGAACAAAGAGCGTATAGTCCTGCACACAAGTCCATTTCGTTGGACCAATAAGCTCTGCCGACAAGCCCACAGTAAACTTTTTGTGGGTATATCTTGCACGCACCAACGCCTCGACATTCGGCATAGCGTCTTCTACGGTCGAAAAGTTGGTATAGAGCGAGCCTTTAACCTGTGCCGTGATAAGCAACTCCGAAATAGGCTTGTAATCAATCATTCCACACAACGACCATATATTGCGCGAAGCACTCTCAACACCGAAGAACATTTGGTTGATATTGTACCAATAGACGGCATTTTTCATAAACGACATATTGGCGTAGAAGCGATATGCAAACTTGCTACTCGACGAATGTCCCGACACTCCGAAACGGACGTTGTATAACTCGGTATTCGGAACTGCCGTATTTGCCATAAGTGCCCCATTATTGCCGCCCAAAATTGCGACGTATGGATTGCGGCGAGCCAACGAGTAGTAGCTGTTATTCTGCACCTCGCCATTAACCTCTACGTACGGCACAAATGCGCCCTTATCGTTGATATTCAACGAAAACAACACATAAGGGAAGCCGTGCCACCTATTCTGCTTAACCTCGTCCGCCGGATTTCTATCGTATACGAGCTTTGCACCTACGGTCAAATCGACAAGCCCTCCCGAGCGATAGCGGTAGCGTAAGTCGGCACCGACCATCGAGTTCCGATACATTTTCAACGACTTTAAGCCATAGTAGCCCTCGTAGTCGAGGTCGAGCGAGAAGGCGCTACGCTTGGTTATTTCGCGAGCCAAGGCGCCTCCTGCCTTGACATTCATCTGCTGATAGCTTGCGCCGGCAGCAAAGGTCTCCGACTTATCTCTATACCAATTTGCCGTAGCGTAGACCTTGAAATTCAGGTGGCTGTAATCGGTAAACGAATCGCCAAATGCCATCGAGAAATTAACATCCTCGAAGTCTATTTTTCGTCGTTTATACTCCAAAACAGGTACTCCGCCTGCATCGTACTCATTGTGGAACGGATAACGATGATAGAGGTCCATACGATAGTATAAATCGCCCGATAATGTGTAGCGACCGAAGTATCTGCCGCCCATTACGCCAAACTTATTGTTCATCTGCAACGAGCGATTGTCCTTGTAGTTCTTGCCGTCCGAGCCATTCACATACTTCAATTTCGAGTACTGTCCGTAGTGATTGATATAGCCCGTAAGATAGCCCACATCTGCACGGTGAGTCGAGGCGTAGAGGTCGCCCACCGAATTGAGTGGATAACCTGCTCCCAACTTCAAATAGAATGGATATTGACGTCTATACTCCCAATATGTTACGGTTGCAGGGTTGAAGCGGTGCGTTCCAAGCGCCGATGCAAACGAACGAGGCGTAACCGTATAGTCAATTTCGGGACGAATAGTTATGGTATCGACCATATTAGGCGCGACCTCCATCTTGTACGCCTCGCCAATCTCGGGGGCATACTTCTTTGTTACCTCCACCTGCTTATCAACCACCTGTGCCGATGCCGCAAACGACACCGCACACAGAGCAAAAAGGGTTGTTATATATCGTCTCATAATAGCCACTATTTCAATTTATCCAACTTAGCCTGAGCCTCTGCCACGATACCGTCGTCGGCAGGTGCATAACCATCAACAACACTACGATATGTAGCCTCCGCCTGGAAGAGGTCCTTGCGCTGCATATAGACATCGCCCAGCAAAATAAACGCCTTACCCAACCAGTAGGTGTGCGGAGTTTTGCTATCCGCCAAGGCATACACCTTCTGCTCACACTCATCGAGTTTGCCATCTTGGAACAACCACTCGATAATGCGGTATGCCGACTCGGCACCTTCGGCGGTGGACATATCCTCCGACAACTCCGTATATATCGCACGAGCATCTATCACCTCGTTACGTGCAGCAAGCACATTTGCCTTCTCGAAATGCACTCTGCGTAACATTGCAGCATCGACATCGACCAGAGTATCCAAATCGCCTGCCATAGCCAACAACGCATCTCCATCACCGCGCAAGATAACCGATTCGGCATATCCATTTGCCGCCTCGGTACGTTTTGCAGCATTCTCGGCAATGGTATACATACGACGATATGCAGGAGCCGACTCCTCGTACATCTTCTTCTCGAAGGTTACTCGCGCCAACGTCTCGGTTACGAGTGTGGTGTATTGGTTCTGCGGCTGCTCCGAGAGGAGTTTCAGGCTCTTGACTGCACCGTCCAGACTGTCGCATTTGAGGTAGCAATCGCTCAAACAGAACAACGCCTCATTCGTGTAATAGCCCTTCGGATACTCTGTCAAATATCGGTTGAAGTGGGTTATCGCCTCCGCCTTGCGGTCAGCCAAGTAGATATTCTGCGCCGAACGGAACGACAACGAGTCGCGTGTCATAATGCTTAAATCGCACTCCACGCCCGTACGCTCTGCGTATGCAAAGTATTCGTTGATACTGCCTCGCTCAACATATATCTCGCGCACACTCAGCAACGCGTCTTTTGCCGCCACCGACTGCGGTGCTGTAACGATAACTTTATCGTAGAAGTGCAACGCCTTGTCGCTATTTCCAAGGTTAAAATGAACCAATCCCAAATCGAGCAACGCAGGAATGTAGTATGGCGACTGTGTAAACTTCTCCACAAACGGCTCCAAAACCGCTGCCGAGTCGGAGTAACGACTCAACGATACGTATGTACGTCCAAGTTCGTACGACACATCGTCGTTATAGTCGCCACAATTCTCCCCCTGCAACCTCTTCAACGCCTCGATTTTCGCATTTGTCTTACCCGCCAAGCCGAGCGATATTGCTCGTTGATACTTGCCGTAGTACTGGTCTGTCGTACCAAGCGCAATGGCACTCTCGTAACTCTTTACGGCACTATCGTACTTACTCTGCGAGTATTGCGTATCGCCAATGCGGTTGTAGGCATCGGCAAGATACCTATCCCGCGCACTGTACAAATTCACAAAGTCGCTGAACGACTTCTGACTTTTCGCCATATCCTTCTGCGCAAAGTAGGCGTAGCCGAGATTGTAGAGAGCCATTTTGTACTCATTCTCCGTCTTTGGTGCACGGCGAATGTAGTAGTCATAGTACTTGGCAGCCATCTCGTAGTCGCCGCCCTTGTAGGATATCTCGCCCAGCCAGAAGAGGCACAAGGCGTTATACTTCGGACTCACACCAATTTTGTAAGCCTCGTCGAGTTTCGATTTTGCCTTCTCGTAGTCGCCGGCAGCAAAAGCCTCCAAGCCGTTGAAGTAGGCTATCTTCTGCAAAGCGGTACGCATCGTTGCATCGGGATTAGGGAACGCCTTAATCGCCTTATACGCCATATCGTAGTCGTGCGAGTTGTAGTAGGCAGCGATAAGCAACT
The DNA here is from genome assembly GCA_017520545.1 of Alistipes sp. Classification (GTDB taxonomy): domain Bacteria; phylum Bacteroidota; class Bacteroidia; order Bacteroidales; family Rikenellaceae; genus Alistipes. The sequence goes on from JAFXFM010000001.1 coordinate 7,505, forward strand.
CGCGAGCCTCCTCCAATCGCTCCGAGTCAGGATACTTCGTAACGTAGCGAGTCAGCACATTTATCGACTCGTTGAAGGTGCCACCACCCGTCTCGAAGAGTAACTTTCCGTAGTTGAAGAGAGCATCTTCGGCGATGGCGTTGTTGTACCTCTCGTCCGCAGCCATTGCAAAGGCGTGAATTGCACGTTGCTTGTCATCACGGCGGATATAGCAATCTGCCAAGTGATACGAAGCATTCTGCGCCAACTCGTCGCTATGTCCCTCGGTAACTTTAAGCAGCGACTCGATAGCCAGCGTATAGTCGTGCGAACGATACGCCGAATAGCCGAGAATATAGTTCTCCTCGCGGCCCATATTGCCACCCGAGAACTTATACATCGAGATATAGACAAACGCCTTGTTATAGCCCTGCAAACGATACCACGCCTCGGCGATAACTCGCATCAACGCCACACGCTCGCCCTCCACCGATTGTTTCAAGAGTTTGTCGCCATTGCTTGTTACGTATTTGTAGTTGCCACGTGCAAACTCTATCTGGAAGAGGTAGTATGGGATAACCTTCGAGTAGTTCGCGCTCTTCTCCAACGAAGCGAAGCCTTTGTAAGCCTCCTTGTACTCGCCACGAGCGTAGTGAATATACGACTTGTAGTAGATGGCGTGGTCAGCGTAGTCGCCCGCCACGGAGAGCTCCGAGAAGAGGCGATATGCCTTGTCGTAGTTCTTGGCGGAGAACTCGATATAGCCCATTCGCATATTGTACTTCTCGCGCTCATCGGCAGTGAGAGCCTTGTAGGAGACCTTATCGAGGCAGGCACGAGCCTTGGTGTGGTCGTTACGTTCGCAATAGAACATAGCCAGCATAAAGCGCACATCATTCACGTGTACCGACTCGGGATAGCGACGCAGGAAGGCGAGCAAAATCTTCTCCGACTCGTTGTCGCGCAACTCGAAGGCACAACGCGCCAACTGATAATCGACGTGGCGCAACAGCACCTCCTCGTCGATTGGCAACTTCGCACGAAGGAGTTTCAACGAATGGCGAGCCTCGGCAAATCTGCCGTGCTCCATAAGCGATATCGCACGCTCGGTTCCGCGCTTGATATCCATCATATCATCGGCGTTCGCAACGCCTATACTTAAAGCCACTGCAAGCAGCAAAAAGAGTCCTTTTCTAAACATAGCAACACTATATCTCATAAACTACGCAAAAATACAAAAATAAATTGAAAATACCTCTATTTAGAGGTATAATTTGCACTTTATTTCGCATTTAATCGCCATCTGCGCCACGATACGCTTCGAGTGCCCGCTGCACCTCGCCGTGCACCAAAAGCAACTGTTTCGCCTCGTCGTACGACAAACCCAACTCCTCGACCAACATTCGCGTTCCGCGATCCACGAGTTTTCGGTTCGAGAGCTGCATATTAACCATCTTATTGCCACGCACACGACCAAGCCCAATCATTATGGAGGTTGTAATCATATTGCAGATTAGTTTCTGCGCTGTACCCGACTTCATACGCGACGAGCCCGTTACGAACTCGGGACCCACAACGGGGGTGATGGCTATCTCGGCAACTTCGGTTATGGGTGAGTCGGGGTTTGAGGTGATACAGGCGGTCAATAGTCCGCGCTTGCGAGCCTCCTTCAACGCACCGATAACATAAGGCGTTGTGCCCGAAGCTGCAATTCCGACGAGGGTATCTCTCTCGCTTACATTGTGGGCTTCGAGCTCCTTCCAGCCCTGCTCGGCATTATCCTCTGCACCCTCAACAGCGCAACGAATGGCTCTATCGCCACCTGCAATAATACCCACAACCAACGACGACGGCATACCAAAAGTGGGCGGTATCTCCGAGGCATCAACAACACCAACACGACCACTTGTACCCGAGCCTATATAAAACAGACGACCACCACGCTTCATTCGCTCGGTTGCCCCTTCGACCAATCGCTCAATAGCAGGTATCACCTCCTGCACGGCATCTGCAACCTTGTGGTCCTCACGGTTGATGCAGGTGAGAATTTCGAGTGGCGACATCTTCTCCAAGTCGTTGTAGAGCGACGGCTGCTCGGTGATTTTCACGTAACCCATATCCACGTTCTATTTTGAATGATATTTAACAAGCAACTCCATTGGCGAGGCGACTACGATACCCTTGCGTACCCCCTCCTCGGCGAGTACCTCGCTCAAAATCTCCTCGAAAGTCGAGGCTATCGAACCCACAAAGTGTGCAACGTAGAGGTCGGTGCGATATTGGCAGATGTTTCGCACCACAAATCTGCGCAGATTCTCCCTCACAAAAGCACGGATATACGGCTCTTGCAGATGCTTCGACAAAAATGGCGCAAACGAGCCGAAATAGCGGTTTGCCGCAGGTTGATGATACGCCCTTTCGAGCGCATCTGCTTGCGTTACGCCATACTCCTCGGCAAAGAGTTCGGCAAGGTGTGCAGGCATAATGCCCTTCAAGAAATCGGACAACAACAGACGCCCCATAACCGTTCCGCTACCCTCATCTCCAAGCATATAGCCGAGTGATGGCACCTGCTTGGTGCGAACGCCCCCTTCGTGCTGTGCCGAGGCTGAGCCCGTACCGAGAATACAGACGATGCCGTTACCGTCAGGGCAGCAGGCCTTCACCGCACCATCGAGGTCGGAACTTACCCATATCTCCGCCGCAGGGAGTATCTCACCAAGAAGCGACCTCATAGTATCCACCGCCGAGAATGCGCAACCCGAGCCATAGAACCACACTGCCGAGATGTCGTACTTGCCCGCCACAGGCGCAAAATAGGTTTGCAGCACCTCGCGGATATGTTCAACCGATACGGCATAGGGATTTATGCCTTCCGTCCTAAATCGCTCGACAATCGTCCCATTTTCATCGTCGGCAACTGCCCAATCACACTTTGTTGAGCCCCCATCTGCTATTACTATCATATAGACCTACTTGTAGTTTTACTACAAAGTTAATAAAAAGTTCGTATCGAAGCAAGAAAATCCCTCCTTTCCAAGGCACAAAAAAAAGACCGAGCGATATTGTTGCTCGGTCCTAATCCAATTGTACTAACTCGGCTACTATTTTGCAGGAGTTTCAGCAGGAGTCTCAGCAGGAGTCTCAGCAGGGACCTCTGCCTGCGGCATCTCAACTGTCTCTACATTATTTGTCGAATTAACAATCTCCTGAGCATCCTGCGACTTTGCGCTTACAACCTTCTCGGTAGGGATAAATACAATCGAGAGGAGCGACAAGAGCAACACTACAACTGCCGAGCCCCAAGTGAACTTCTCCAAGAAATCAGCTGTCTGACGAACACCCATAACCTGATTCGATGCGCCAAAGTTCGATGCCATACCGCTCTTTGGGTTCTGAACCAACACAGCAAGCACCATCAATATGCTTGCGATAAGAATCATTACAATTAAAAATATGTACATAATTTATCTGTTTTTTAATTATTTCCCTCGATATTTTCGATTTTCTCGGCAAAGTAAATACTTTTTTCCGAATTTTGCAAACTTAATTTGCGATATATCGCTATTGCTTCGTTTTTTAGACCCTGCGCAAGGTATATTTCCGCCAACTCCTCGCTTACAATATCGTCCTCGTCGTCAATCTCTGCCTCGGTGCAAACATCGCTCTCGGCTTCGCCCTCTTCGGCGACAATTCGATAGTCGTTTTTGCGCAGGAAGCGACTGATTATTTCGCCCTCGCTAACCTCCGCAATTTTCTCTACGTCAATTTCATAACGCGACACAGCACCCTCCGACTGCACTACTCGTGCCGCCTCATACCACGGGTACTTCGCAAGGAGTTCGGTTATTTTTTCTTCTGTCATAGTTTTTTCTGGGGGCTATTAGCCGTCAGCCACGAGATTTTTATCACTTTTAACAATTTTAACAATTTAACACCCCTGTAAACGTGTTAAATTATTAAATGGGCACGAGCTAAACTCTTTCGTCTTTCCGTTCCTACCAGTTCGAGGCTGCTGCCATAAAAATATCTGTTACGAGCTGGTCCACAATCTCGGGGATAAGTGTGCTCTCAACCTCTGTGAGCAACTTTGTGGAGTCATAGTCGGCATACGCCGAGAAGGTCCTCGCCTTGAACGACGCCTTATCGTCGATGACGTTCGTGAAATTGACCTTCACCGTAATAGTCAATCGGTTCTGCAACGCATAGTCGCCACTCGACACCGACGAGGTTGTTGAGGTGTAGCCCACAATCTCGCCCTCGAACGCAAAGTCGCCACCCTCGGGCACCTGCACCAATCGTGTTCGCGTTGCGAAACGCTGCGTCAATTCGTCGGTCAGCGTACCACTCAAAATTGGAGCAACCATAGGTGCGTTATTTGGGAAATATGCCACCGAAAAGGTCTTTGCATCGGGCGGAATAGACGCACCCGAAAGAGTATACTTGACCGTACAACCACTTGTTACCAAGAGCATTACGGCACACAAGGCGAAAATTATTCTTTTCATAGTCTTTTTTTTGTTTCTGGGGTTACTGAGGGTTCCGGGGGCGCTACCAACTGCGGACTCTTACCCTTTTCACGGCGCAACTGTTCTGGGGTTACTGGGGGCGCACCTTTGGTGCTTACTGGGGGCGGGCGTTCCGCCCTTTACTGGGGTGCGCTACCAACTTATTTTGTGTCGCTATCTATTCTCCATTAACCATTTTGCATTCTGCATTCTGCATTTCCCCTCCGTTTTCCGTTTTAATCCTGCTTCGCAGGCTTTTCCTCCTCGCGGCTCGGCATAGTGCAAACAAGTTTGCCCTCTGCTCTCGCTCCGCAGCGTCGGTTCCGTTTTCCGCTTTCCGTTTTCCGTTTTCCGTTTTTCTATCCTCTTTACTCCTCAATGTTCAGCTCCTTTATCTTGCGGTAGAGGGTGCGCTCCGACATAAACAACTCGGCAGCAGCAGCACGTCGGCTACCTCCGTTGCGGCGTAGAGCCTTAACTATCTGCTCTCGCTGCATATCCGCCTTTGTCATCTCACGGGGCATATCCTCCTCAACAACCACACTCTCGGCATACTCTTCGGCATACTCCGACTCTACGGGGCTATGCGGCAAGAGAGCCTTCACCTCGTTATGCTCGGCACTTGCAGGAGCGGTAGAGCGATATGACGAATACCCGCTATGCAAATCGCCAACCATTCGGGTTAGGTTATTGATATCGCTACGCATATCGAAGAGTATCTTGTAGAGCAACTCTCGCTCGGAGTTCAAATCCTCCATCTTCGCCGAATGGGTAACACTCGGGGAGGCTGCCGACGATTCATCGACAAGATATTTAGCGAGAATTTGTGGCGTTATATCGCGACTCTCCTCTATTGCCGACATCTGCTCCGCAACGTTTTTGAGTTGGCGGATATTGCCGCGCCAATAGTAGTTTTCGAGCATTGTGCGAGCCTCTTCGTTCAGAGCAATTGGCGGCATCTTGTACTGCGTTGCCACCTCCGTAGCAAATCGACGGAACAAGAGATGAATATCCTCGGGGCGCTCTCGCAACGCTGGAACTGTGATAGGCACTGTATTGAGTCGGTAGTACAGATCCTCACGGAAACGTCCATCTGCAATAGCCTTCATCAGGTTGGAGTTTGTAGCCGCCACAACTCGCACATTGGTCTTTTGCACCTTTGCCGAGCCTACACGCATAAACTCTCCCGTCTGCAACACTCGCAACAAACGCACCTGCGTAGCCAGCGGAAGTTCTCCCACCTCATCGAGGAATATAGTGCCACCATCAGCCTCCTCGAAGTAGCCTTTACGCGAATCTATTGCACCCGTAAATGCTCCCTTCTCGTGGCCGAACAACTCGGAATCGATAGTGCCCTCGGGTATTGCACCACAGTTCACCGCCACGTATTTGTTGTGCTTGCGTGCCGAGTGAGCGTGAATAACCTGCGGAAAGAACTCCTTTCCTACTCCACTTTCGCCTGTTACAAGCACCGTCAAGTCGGTCGGAGCAACACGCAACGCCACCTCCAATGCCCGATTGAGCAGCGGAGAGTTGCCAATTATTCCAAATCGCTGTTTTACAGAGAGTAGTACGTTACTATCCATTATCTTTCTTCTCTATTTATTGTTCTACGGGTTGAATACGCAAGAGCGACATCGCCTCGTCGTCGGTGGCGGTATCCACATAGTCGAGCGTCGATACGTACCAGCCATAAGCTATTCCAAGCAGCGCCAACACAGCAACCGTTATAGCCAATATCATCACCCAATCTGCCCCTTTACGAGCCTTGCGCCTACGTTTGCGAGGTGCTGGCTGCGGCGCAGGAACCGGCTCATCAGCAGGCTCCTCGGCAGGCTTTTCGGGCTCCTCTACGGGTTCTATTGCAGGCTTTTCGGACTCTGCAACAGGCTCCTCGACAACACTCTCCTTTGGTTTAACCTCGACTTCAACTGCGACCGCAGGTTGTGGGTCGTCGTACAAAGAGAGTATCCTCCTCCTTATATCGGACTCTCCACCCGACTTGGCAACATAAGCCTCCAACTCTTTACCCTCCGACTCCGCAATCGGCTCGGGGATATATGGCGACTGCGTAGTCGGCTGCATCTCGCTCTTGATAGGCGGATAGAGGCGTAAAACCTTCATCTCGGGGTCGATACGAAGCGTTCCGAGCGCACCCAAGCGGCAATAGCCATACTCCTCCAACTCGTGGCGCACCTCGAAGATAAAACGGTCGATTGTAACCGCACACTCCATCTCGCTCATTCCCTGCTCACGCAACAGCGAGGTGAGAACTCCATCGTCGGTACGTAGCAGGTCCGAGAAGACTCGTTCGCCCGACTCCTTCGCCATAAACGCTCCGAAACCGGGTACTACCAATCTACGATTCGAAAGCAGATACTCCTGTATTACCTCTTCTACCTTTACCATATTTTCTACTTGCTCTTCGCTGCAATTACCGAGTCGATATACGCCTTAATCTTCGGCTTTGGATCTTCCCAACCCTCGGGCTTAATGACTTTATTATCCTTCGGGTTGTAGTGCGGCTTTCCGTCGGGCCACAACTTCGCCATATTTGCCTTCTGCACGATATCGAACAACTCGTCAGCCTCCAAGCCCATCTCGACCATTGTGCCGAGGGCGAAGTACATCAAGTCGATCATTGCATCCGCCTGCTCGTAAATATCATCGGCAATCAGAAACTCGGCAACCTCCTCATTCATCCACTTTGCACGCGACAATGCACGCTTCTTGGCAATCATCACAGGTTGCTCCGCTACCGGATGTCCGAACTTCTCGTGAAATTCACGAACATCATTCCACTCTTTTTTCATAATGATTCTTTATGTTTTGTTTGTTTGCTTACTTTATGCTTTGCCTTTGTTTAGCCGCTTTGCGAAATGGAGGATTATGAAAAAAGATACATCTTTACATTCCCTCCAAACCTCCCTTTGGAAAAGGGCGGCTTGTCGCTTCGCTCCGATAATTTTCGTTATGTTTTGTTTGTTTTGTTTACGTTTATTGTTAGGGTTACGGGGCGTTACTGGGGGTTACTGGGGGCGCACCTTTGGTGCTTACTGGGGATTACTGGGGTAATTCTCCATTTCCCTTCGTTTTCCGTTTTCCGTTTTAATCCTGCTTCGCAGGCTTTTCCTCCTCGCGGCTCGGCATAGTGCAAACAAGTTTGCCCTCTGCTCTCGCTCCGCAGCGTCGGTTCCGTTTTCAGTTTTCCGTTTAATTAACGTGCAAATATACAAAAAAGTTTTACTTTTTATGCTTTATTTCAGACTTTTTACTACCTTTGTCTAAAATAGGCCCAAAAACTAAAACTTTTTTCTATGAAAAAAACGCTTCTACTGATTGGCGCAGTGCTTGTGGCTCTCTCGGCTCAGGCGAAAGATTACGCGCTATCGACACCAAACTCGACACTTATCATCTCTGCCACCGAAGGCAAAGCACCTCACTTCCTCTACTATGGCTCACGTGCCGAGGTTAGTGATGTTAAGGCGGCGGGCAGAGCCCTCTCCGAGCAGGAGGCATACCCTGCATACGGCACCCATTGCGATAGGCCGTTCGCCTCGTTGGTCAAGCAGTACGATGGCGATAATGCCGTAAATCTCGTCGTGGAGAGGGTATCAGAAAGCGTTGAAGGCACTATCTCTACCCTTTCGATTTTGCTACGCGACACAGCACACCCTACACTCGCCGTGAAGTTGAACTACTCGGCATACTCCGATTGCGATATCGTGAAGATGAATACCGAGTACATCAACGAGGGCAAGAAGCCTATCGTATTGCAGAAGTATATGTCGGCAGTGCTGCCTATACAGTCGGACAACTGCGTACTGCTCCACCTCGACGGTACTGCAAAGAACGAGTGCAACGAGCATATCGAGCCACTCACAAATGGTATTCGTGTTATTGCTACGCAGTCGGGCTCGCAGGTGGCGAAGTTCGAGAACGCATCGTTTATGCTCGGTTTAGATGGTCGTATTGACGAGGCAAATTGCCCTGTTGTTGCCGGCACTCTCTTATGGATGGGCAACTTCCACTTCGAGTTCCACAACACGCTCAAAACCGTTGCTAAAACGCTCTTTATGGGCGGTATAAACCCCGCAGCGAGCGACTACACCTTGGCAGGCAAGAGGTCGCTTGTAACGCCTGAAATGGTCTTCACCTACACCACAAACGGCAAGGGCGAGGCTTCGCGTAACCTTCACCGCTGGGCCCGTAAGTATCAGTTGCTCGACGGCACCAAGGAGCGTGAAATTCTGCTCAACTCGTGGGAGGGGGTACACTTCGACACCACCGAGGCGAACTTGGAGCCTATGATTAAGGACTTCGCCGCGCTGGGTGGCGAGATGTTCGTGGTGGACGATGGTTGGTTTGGCCCTAAATACCCTCGCAACGATGCAAAGTCGTCGCTCGGCGATTGGGGCGTTGCAAAGTCGAAGTTGCCTAACGGTATTCGCCCACTCATCGACCTCACACACAAGAACGGAATGAAGTTCGGCATCTGGATTGAGCCCGAGATGGCAAACGTCGAGAGCGAACTCTACGAGAAGCACCCCGATTGGGTATTGCGCCACGCAGACTACACCCCTACTTATGGTCGTGGAGGAGGTCAGTTGCTGCTCGATTTGACCAACCCCGATGTACAGGATTTCGTCTTCGGCGTGGTTGATGATTTGCTCACCCAAAATCCTGACATCTACTACATTAAGTGGGACAACAATATGGGTATGACAAATGCGCAATCGCTCTACCTGCCAAAGGCTTTGCAGTCGAACTTGCAGGTTGAGTTCGCACTCGCACTCGAAAAGATTTTGAAACGTATTCGTGCCAAGTACCCCGAGGTTGTAATTCAGCTCTGTGCTTCGGGCGGTACTCGCCTGAACTACGGCTTTATGCCTTACTTCCAAGAGATGTGGACAAGCGACCAAACCGATGCCTACCACCGTATTCTCATTCAGTGGGGCTCGATGAACTTCTACCCTGCGAATATGTTGGCTGCGCACGTGGGCTCGAAATACAGCAAATACACACAGCGTTTGGTGCCTATAAAGTTCCGTTTCGACGTGGCTTCGATGTGCCGACTCGGTATGGAGATGGTACCTGCCAAGTTGGACGACGCCGAGCGTGCCTACGCAAAACGCGCTATTGCCGAGTATAAGGTTATACGTCCTATCGTGCAGCAGGGCGACCTCTACCGCCTTATCTCGCCATACGAGGGCGACAAGAACTACACCTCACTGATGTATGTCAGCGAGGCGAAGGATAGGGCTGTACTCTTCGCTTATCGCCACCTTATTTGGCGCGAAACAGCGATGCCTATAATCCGTTTGCAGGGGTTGAAGGCGGATGCAAAGTATCGTATTCGCGAGGTTGCGCCCGAGTTCGAGGGCAAGCCTATACGCCTTAATGGTAAGGTCGTAAGTGGCAAGATGTTGATGGAGGAGGGTATCGTAATTCCCGAACTCGCAAAGTGGTACAAGTCGAATGTTGAGCTGAACGAGATGCGTGCCACAAACGATTGGCGCAGCGTGGTGCTCGAACTGACGGAAGTTAAATAAAACGGAAAACGGAACCGACGCCAAGTCTAGCGCAGAGGCTGCTTGCAGACTATGCCTTGACGCGAAGGAGGAAAAGCCTGCGAAGCAGGATTAAAGCGGAAAACGGAAAACTGAGAAATGCAAAATGCAAAATTTTTAATTCTTAATTTTTAATTTTTAATTTAGCTAACGGCCCAAAGAAGATTATGATAACCAAAGCAGAGTTCAAGTGTTCGTCGGAGCGTATTTCGCAGGTGCCGAAGGATTCGTTGAAGGATATCGCCTTCATCGGGCGAAGCAATGTGGGCAAGTCGTCGCTTATAAATATGCTCACTCGCCACAAGGGATTGGCAAAGGTTTCGGCAACACCGGGTAAGACCAAGTTGATAAACCACTTCCTCATAAACAAGGAGTGGTATTTGGTCGATTTGCCGGGTTATGGCTATGCCCGCACCTCGAAGCGTGAGCGCGGTGCATTCGCCAAAATCATACTCGACTATGTCTTCAAGTGCGAGAAGATGCACTTTCTCTTTGTATTGGTCGATTCGCGCTTGGAGCCACAGAAGATAGATTTGGAGTTTATAGAGATGTTGGGCGAGGGTGGCATTCCCTTTGCCCTTATCTTCACCAAGTGCGACAAGCAGTCCGCCACGCAGACGCAACGTGCTGTTACAGCGTACAAAAAGCGTTTGTCGGAGCAGTGGGAGGAGTTGCCGCCAATGTTGCTCTCGTCGAGCGAAAATGGGCAAGGTCGCACCGAGATATTAGAATTTGTTAATAAAATTTTGGCTGAAAGCGCAGAATAAGCGTAAAAAGTGCTACTTTTGCAGGACAAGATGGAGCATTTTCAATTTTCAATTTACACAATTTACACCCCTGTAAATGTGAAAATGTGAAAATAATGAAAATTTAGACGAGAGTTGGCGCAGCAGAATGGCATTCGCTCGTTGCACTCGCTGAATGGCAAGGAATGACAATCGCTCCCGATGGTCGCTGAATGGCAAATGCGCCTGTTATTAAGCACTCCTTTGGAGTGCGCTGCCATTCAATGCCATTAAGGGCTGAAAGCCCGAATGCCATTCAATGTCATTGAAAAATGGCGCAGCAGAAAGCTAATGGCTAATGGCTAATTTTCAGTTTTTTCACTTTTTACACCCCTGAAAATGTGAAAAAATGAAAATAATGAAAAAAAGAAAACTTATACTTAAATAAATTATATAGTATGGCTATCCACAAAATTAAGTTCTTCACAGGTCGTGCATCGCGCTACCTTGCTGAAAAGATTGTTGCTGCCTACGGTACCACACTCGGAGAGTGCGAAATCGTAGAGTTCAGCGACGGCGAGTTCCAACCGCACTTCATCGAGTCGATTCGTGGTTGTACAGTGTTCATCATTCAATCAACATTCCCTAAGTCGGACAACCTTATGGAGCTGTTGATGATGATTGATGCTGCCAAGCGTGCTTCGGCATACAAGGTTGTAGCGGTAATCCCTTACTTTGGTTGGGCACGTCAGGACCGCAAAGACCGTCCTCGCGTACCTATCACCTCCGCACTCGTGGCTAATATGCTCACAGTGGCTGGTGCAGACCGCGTAATGACACTCGACTTGCACGCAGACCAGATACAGGGCTTCTTCGATGTCCCTGTTGATGCGCTCTACGCAAGCGGTATCTTTATCCCTTACATCAAGGGACTCGGCATCGAGGACCTCTCTATTGCTTCGCCCGATATGGGTGGCGCAAAGCGAGCAAGCACCTATGCCAAGCTGCTCGAAACGCCTATCATCATCTCGCACAAGGAGCGTTCAAAGGCTAACGTCGTAGGCTCTATGACCGCTATTGGCGAGGTCGAGGGCCGCAACATACTCATCGTAGATGATATGATTGATACGGCAGGCACCATCTGTATGGCTGCCAATATGTTGATGGAGCGCGGAGCAAAGAGCGTACGTGCAGCCATTACCCACCCTGTATTGTCGGGTAAGGCATACGAGCGCATTGCCGAGAGCGCATTGCAGGAGGTTATCGTAACCGACACTATCCCTCTCAACCCTGAGAAGGATTTGTCGAAGTTCACGGTACTCTCGTGCGCCGAAATCATTGCCGAGTGCATCGAGCGCGTACACAACTATCAGTCTATATCGTCGCTATTCTACAAATAGCCGAGCGCACATAGATAACAATAAAGGCAACCCCAAATATAGGTTGCCTTTTTTAGTTAGTAGAGAGTAGAGAGTAGTTTTGCGGTTGGCGCAATTTACATTATTTTCATTTTTTCACATTTTCAGGGGTGTAAAAAGTGAAAAAAGTGAAAATTGAAAATCTTTGTTAGCGAACTCTTACCCTTATCAAGGCGCAAGCATTAATAACGGCTAGTAATGAAAGCGCGCACCCTTACTGGCCCTTACTTGCCTTTACTTGCCCTTACTCGCCCTTATCTCTCGCGCCAACTCTCGCGCCCTCGTCTAAACCTTCAAGTATATCTGCTTCCTATACATATAATATAATAGCAGATATTGGCACACAACGACCATTAGGGCGATGATGAAGCCACCCCAGCCCTCGCCGAGGAGGAGTGGGCAGAACGCCAACAAACCGCCCAAAATCTTGCGCAAAGCGAGGAATTTGGGCATCATATAGGCGGCTATGGAGTTCATACCATAGACCTTAAAGAGTGTCAGACCACGACGATAGCCCTTGTAGTCGATAAGATAGTAGCACAACCACAGCAGCAGGAAGCATATTCCGCCCGTGAAGAGCGTCATCGACGAGCTCCATATCTTTTTGATTATAGGGTGCCAAATGCCCCAAATAAGACCCACTACGACCATCGCCACACCTGCACCTGCAAACCACCACAACTTCCGTTTCTCCGCCATAGGCGACTTGGCAACAACGCCTGCAAACACTCCGAGCAAGCCCGTAACCACAAAGTTCAGCGAGGAGAGTATCCACGTGTAGTGGTACCCCTCTTTGAACACCACTACCCCATCCACGACCTTCGCACCATCGCGGAAGCGACCAAGCACGGCGTTATCCACCCACTCGGCAAGGTTATGCGTAGGCGAGTAGTCGCCACCGCCATAGCCATCGACCGAGATAAACTCCATAGCCGCCCAATAGCCCACAAGGAGCACCGCTGCCACTGCAATCTGCGTGCGCAACTTCGTAAAGAGGAACAGCAACGCCGCCGCAGCGTAGGCAACAGCGATAGCCTGCAACGTATTGGAGTAGAGATAGACGGTATGGGGGTCTTTATCGAAGAGTCCACCCTGACAAATCATACCGAAGACCCACAGCACCACCACACGACGCACTATGCGCCACAGAGCCGAGCCGTAGTTGCGCTCCTCGCGTGCACGCCCCAGCGCAAAAGGTATGGTTATGCCCGTCATAAAGACAAACAACGGCATAATGATATCCCACGGCGAGAAGCCCTGCCACTCGACGTGGTCGAAGAGCCACTTGCAGTTGTTGAGCCACGGCACATCTGCCACAGCGATAAACTTACGCATAACAGGTCCTACCGCCATCAGAAAGAAGAGGTCGGCACCCCGCAATACGTCCAAAGATTCCAATCGTTTCTTCATAGGGTTACTATTTTTTTCACTATTTACACATTTACACATTTACAAGGGTGTAAATAGTGTAAAAATTAAAAATTAAAAATTA
>JAFXFM010000011.1 GCA_017520545.1 Alistipes sp.
AAAAATTACCTCTAACGACTCTAAACCGTAACAACCGTAACAAACGTATCAAACGTATCAAACGTATCAAACGTAACAGGTGTAACACGTGATACGGGTGTTACGCTTTTGTTATGCTGTTACGCTTGTTACGGTTTTACCTCTCTGCCTCCTTGGCCGCTTCGTATATACCCTCGTAGAGCGAAGGGTGGGCGTGAATGGTGCTTGCCAAATCCTCGGCAGTAGCACCCAAAGTCATCGCTACCGATGGCTCACCCAGCATCTCCACAACGTTAGCACCTATGATATGTGCGCCACGCAACCTCTTCTCGCTGTCGAATATCAACTTCACAAAACCATCGCGGTCGCCCGCAGCCGCAGCCTTACCCGACGAGGCGAAGTTGTAGCGCGTAACCTTATACTCAATGCCCTGCTTCTGCGCCTGCTCCTCGGTTAAACCCACCGATGCAATCTCGGGCGTAGTGAATATGCAGGCTGGTGTCAATGCGTAGTCGATAGCCTTTGGCGAGAGTCCGAAAATACGCTCCACGCAGTTCACCGCCTCGGCTGATGCCACGTGTGCCAAGGCTGGCGATGCGATAATATCGCCTACGGCAAATATCGACGAAACCGACGTACGGAAGTCGTTATCAACCACTACTTTATCTCGCTCTACCTTAACGCCTACTTTATCGAGGTTAAGACCCTCGATATTCGATTTGATACCAACAGCCGAAAGTACCTTGTCGGCGACGATTTGCTTCGCTTCGCCCTTCTGCTCCACCTCGACTGCGCACTTGCCATCGACAACCGAAACGCCCTTAACTGCGGTGTCGGTCATTACGGTAATGCGCTGACGGCGGAAAGCACGCTCGGCGGCAGCCGAAACCTCGGCATCGAGCAGTGGCATAAATTGTGGCATATACTCCACTACGGTAACCTTCACGCCCAACGAGGCGTAGAGGAAGGCGAATTCGCTACCGATAGCACCCGAGCCCACAACGACCATCGTTTCGGGCAACTCCTCCAAAACAAGTGCATCGCGCGAGGAGAGGACGTTCACGTGGTCGATAGGAATCGAAGGCACTTCGCGTGGTGAAGCGCCCGTAGCGAGTAGGATATGTTTAGCCTCGTAGGTCGCCTCGCCCACCTGCACTTCGTGGTCGGAGAGGAGCGTGGCGGAGCCCGTAATAACCTCTACCCCACTGCGTTTGAGCAACATTTCGACACCTCGACCTGTGGTTTGTGCCACCTGACGTGAGCGAGCCACCATAGCCTTTAAATCGGCTTTAATTTCGCCCTCGATAGCCACACCGAACGTCTTTGCCGAGCGACAATAGTGATAAACTTGCGCACTTTTGAGCAGCGCCTTTGTAGGGATACAACCCCAATTCAGGCACGTGCCACCCAACTCTGCACGCTCCACAAGGGCAACCTTTGCGCCCAACTCTGCTGCGCGAATGGCTCCCACATATCCCGCAGGACCACCACCGATAACTATTAAATCGAACACCTCTTTTTAAATTAAGAATTAAGAATTAAAAATTAAAAATTGAGAATTAGGAATTAGTTTTCCGTTTTCCGCTTTCCGTTTTCCGTTTACTTCAAAATGTATTCCACAGTTTGAGTCTTGCCGCGCTTGTCCTTGTAGGTGATGCGGTACTTGCCCTTGAAACCACGGAACGACACCTTACCATTCGCGTCCGCCTTAACGGTGGTGTTGGTCTTCCACTCGTGGTTGATAAGCTGGTCCATAGCCCAATATACAGGCTTCTCCTTCATATCGCGCGTGAAGATTCCCGACACGGTAGGCTCGCCCTTAACGCCGCAGTTGTCGAGTACGTTCCACCAGGTGATACCCATCATCTTCTCCTGCGAGAACCACAAACGATAGAGGTTCTGTGTGAGGATAGCCTGAATCATAAAGCCACGCTCGTCCTGCGATGGTGAGGTGATGGTAACCTCGCTCAAATGGAGCGGAATACCCACTTCCGAAGCCCAACCTATATACTCGCGCACCTGCGAAGGTGTCTGAATTTTTGTGCCATTTGCCATATCCTGACAGTGCTGCACATCGAACAGGTGCATCTGAATACCCATAATATCAATTTTGCAACCACGCTCCTGCAAACGCTTCACTTGCGCTGCATAGCCGGGCTTGCGGTGGTAGTCGTTGATGTTCAACTTAACCTCCGCAGGGAAGTACTTCTCGGCTGTCTTCAATGCGTGATATGGGTAGTCGCCATACATAAGACCATAGCGGCTCTTCGAGATTGGATAGTTCTCGGGCAGAAGGTCTCGGTCGTAGTCGAGAGCACTCTCATTCACCACGTCCCAACTCTGCAAACGTCCTTTGTAGTGGTTGGCAATGATGCTTATGCGCTCCTCCATAACCTGAGGCATTCTTCTTGCATAGTCAGGGAAGGTAGCAGCAACCTCCTCGAACGACATTGCAGTCCATTCGGCACTCTGCGCATCGTTGCTTCGGTAGCGATTAGGCTCGTTCGGGAACAATCTTTTGTGCTCGGCACGCTCCCTCTCGGTGAAGAGGTTGAAATACCAACTTGGACGCTGGAATTTGCGGTTGCCCCACACCAAAACGTGTCCGTGAGCGCGAATACCCTTCTGCTCGCAGAACTCCACGAGTTGGTCGGTCGAAGGACGACGCCAATGTGGCTGGTCGTATGGATCCTTGCAGTTGTTCCAGAACTCCTCCGTGTCGCGATACTCGGTAGCGAAGCGAGGCTTGCCCTGCTCCAACTCGAACTCCTTCCAATAGAAAGGTACGGTTGCCGAGTTGAACAATTCGCCGTAGATACGCTTGTAGCGCTCGTTCCACTCGGTTTTGCCGAGCTGGTTGAAGTTGAAGATGTGCGCACCGAAGATAAACTCGTGCGACACCTGTTCAATCTTCACATCGCGCTTGCGACCGATGTTTGCGAGTACAATCTCGCCATCCGCCTTGCGGTACTTCTCGATGTCGGCATCAATACGAGCCTGCTCCTCGGCGTTCCAAATCTTCCAATACGCCTCGCTCATATAGCCCTTTGTATCCTCGGCATAGGAGCGAGGAAATGTCATTTGCGCCTCTGCGCTCACTGCTGCAACGGCAAATACCGCCGCCAAAAAAAATCTTTTCATATTTGTAGTATTAATAGTTGATAACCTTTAAAACTTCACCATTGTCCTCCACAACGGCTCTCTTCCACTTCTCAGAGTAGCCCGACTGCTTAATTTTATCAGGGATATTGCAACCATTTCCGTTGTCGATAAAACCTCTCTCGTTCTCCGCCTTGGTGTTGCCGTCGATAAACTTGACAAGCAGATACTTATCGAGCGAATCCCACTTCTCGAACAGTGCCTGTGCCGTAACGGTCGAATAGTCGGTGAGCAGTTTCTGCGCCTTTTTAGCCGAGAGCGTTGCTACTTTCGAATCTACCCTCTCTACCTCGGCGAGCTTTTCGTTCTCCCACTTATCAACCTCCTCGCGTACGCGCTTGCCGATAACGTTGTAGCGCAAGTATGCGAAGTTGGCGATGCGGTTTGTTACCCAGAACATCGAGGTTGGCGAGTAGTGCAGCATCGAACCATTCTCCTCCGAGAGGCACCACGGCACCTCGGTAGTGTTGCAGTAGATTGGTGTCAGTGGCGACGTTGCCGCATCGTCAGTGCCAAACCACAAGATACCTACCTTATCTTTGCGAGCTTGACCGCACAACCAGAAACCTGTCTGCTGTGTAGCCGTAGCACGCTCGTTGCAGTAGCTCTTGCCATCAACTCTGAAGTACATCGGACGCCAACGATACGGACACTCATTTCCACCCGCACCAATATCGGTGGTCATATCCATCGGAGTACCCTCATAGTGGTCGCGCATAGCGTCGAATACCTGCTTTGGCGCCACCTTCTTCGTAGGCTTTACCCACAACGGCATACGATTATTAGGGTTGTATCCCATAGCGTAGTCGGTGTATTGGTCCATTCCCTCCGCTACGGAGCGGAAGAATGCCCAAACGCGAGCCTCACAGCCACGCAATGCACTGAAATCGACTGGTGCATAGGCGTCGCAGAACGAAAACTCTTCGTCCTTGCCGCTGAAATAACCCATCTCGCGAGCAAACGAGATTACATCGGGTGCATACATACAATTCTTATTGTCGTTCAACGGGAAGGTCGAAATGCGGGCTTGGTTGGCGTGTCCCGACACATATCCATCGGGAATACGACGAGCAACCCACACAATACCCTTGCGGAGGTTATTACCCTTCTCGTCGAGCTTTGAGCCCTTACCAATCAACTCCATAATCCACGCCTCCTCGGTATCGGCAATCGAGAACGACTCGCCCGACGATGCGTAGCCATAGCGATTAGCCAAGAAAACGATGGTTGCGATAGCTTCACGCGCACTCCTTGCTCGTTGCAAAGTGATGTAAATCAACGAGCCGTAGTCCATAATGCCATTCTTATCTTCCAACTCCGAACGGCCTCCGAATGTCGTCTCGGTAATGATGAGCGAATGTTCGTTCATATTGCCTACGGTGGCGTATGTCGGTACAGCCGACTGCTCAATAAGTCCGAGGTAACGACCTGTATCCCATTCGTTTATCTTCAACATCTTCGATTTCTGTTTGCCGCCGTTGTGTTTGTAGAGCGCACCATATAGCTGATGCGAGTCGGCAGCGTAGGTAACCATCACCGAGCCATCGGTCGAAGCCCCCTTCGTAACTATAAAGTTGGTGCAGGCAAATACCGTTGCCGTACTTGTTAAAAATGTAAATGCTAAGAGTAGTTTTTTCATTGTGTACAAAAAATTCAGGCTATTTCTCTATCAGTATTGTAGTCATCGACCACGTATTAAATGGCAGACTTACCAGCATATACTCGCCTCTATATTTAATTTGTAGAGTCTGTCGCTTGTTAGGTACGTTCTTCGCTACCAAACATACTACATAGTTGCCATCGGGGTTTTGGAAGGCAATTGCGCTGATTGTTTCGCTTGGCTGCTCAATCGACAGAACTTTTGCACCACGATCCACGTATGGACCGAATTGGCGGAAGAGCTTTGCTTGCGCACTTTCGGTGAAGGTGTTCTTCTCTACGTCAATAGTATATAGACCTCCGCAAGGGAATTTGCCTACATTAGGCTGTCCATCTGCGTCCAAGACCAAATTCCACGAGCAGTACGACTGACAGCCATTGTTGAATGCCCCGAAAACCACATCTGCCCACCACTTTACATCTTGCACATCGAGCATTGCAAGGTTTGGACCTCGCTCGGTAAGATGCATCGGGATATTCGGGTGTTTTGCTTTAACCTCACGAATCATATATGGCTCTCCGTTGTATGGGTGCCAAGCAACCGCATCAATTTGACGAACAACCTCCTTGTTCTCCAAAATGTCAAGAACACGCTTATATGCATCGTATTGATGGTCGTGAATCCATATTTTGGTCTTTACGCCGGCCTTTTTGAATGCCTGCGGAAGGTACTTACCCGCAAGTTGAGCCTCTTGCTCGGCAGATACGAATGTTGCAGGGCAACCACCTCGTTGGTCTGTAAGTGGCTCGTTCTGTATGGTAATGGCATCAATTTCAATACCCTGCTCCTTGTAGGCTTTAAGGTATGCAGCCCAATAGTTTGCAAACGACGGTATATGCTCATCAAGAAGTGCACCGCCACACATCTCACCGCTTGTTTTCATCCAGCCCGGAACGCTCCATATTGACGAGAAATAGTAGATGGCGGGGTTGTAGCCCTTCAACATCTTTATAGTCGGAATCATATACTTTTCGTCACGAGCAATCGAAAAGTTCTTCATTTCGACATCGCCTTTATGGTCGTTGTAGTTGTAGAGTTCCGTAGCATAGTCGCTCGAACCACAGTTTAGACGAACAATAGAGAGATTTAGACCCGACTTTGTGAATGTGTTTTTGAGAAATTCGTTTCGAACCTCTGCGTCAATCTGTGATAGTAGCCAGCACGAAGCATCGGTCATCGAGACACCAATGCCGAGATAGTCGTGCATCGGCTTAGCTGCATCGAGGTCGATGATTTTATAGGTCGGATGCGAATAGAAGTGCTTTGTAAATGGCGAGTTGCGTACTTCGCGAAAAGCTTCATTTTGGGTGGTTCGCAACATTTTGAATTTCACTTCTCCTTCGCGAGGAACATACGATTCTGCCGTTGCTGCCAAACAAAGTCCAAGCATCAATAGTGTAGTAATCACTCTTTTCATAATAGTATAAATTGCTATTTTGTTGGTCTAATATCTCTCTCCAAATATCGACGAGCCTATGCGTACCATTGTCGAACCGCACTCTATTGCCACGTTGTAGTCGTCAGACATACCCATCGAAAGCGTGTCGAACGACTCGTCAAACCGAGGTTTTAAGGCGTTGTAGTGCCCTGCAAGACGCTCAAAGTCGGCTCGAATAACCGCCTCATCATCGGTGTTTGTTGCCATTCCCATAATGCCACGAACGCGAACGTTTTTCAGGCTTTTGAAACCCTCGCCCTGCAAAAATGTTTCGAGTTCGTCGTATCGCCACCCCGTCTTGCTATCCTCCTGCGCAACGTGTATTTCGAGCAGGATATCCACTACCCTGCCGATGCGCTCCGCCTCGCGGTTGATGCACTCGATAAGACGCACACTATCCACCGACTGCACAAGCGCGATGAACGGTACAATCTGACGCACTTTGTTGGTCTGTAAATGACCTATCATCTGCCACTCGATATCCTTAGGCAGAGCCTCGTGCTTTACCACCAACTCCTGCACACGGCTCTCGCCAAAGATGCGCTGACCTGCGTCGTATGCCTCTTTTATAGCCTCTGCGGGGTGAAACTTCGATACCGCAACGAGTCTGACTCCCTGCGGTAACGAAGCGTGTAACGCCACTATTTTCTGCCTTATGCTCATTATCTACGTGCTATTTTACTCGAATCTTCTGACCACTGCGCACCTTGTCGGGGTTGTCGATGTTGTTCAAACGACAAATAGCATCGACCGTGGTCTTATACTTTCTGGCAATTCCTCCCAAGTACTCGCCACTATCCACAGTGTGATATACAGGCTGTGGTTTTGGCTTCGGCTTAGCCTTTGGCTTTGTCGGTGTGGTCTTGGTAACGGTTGTCGCAGGCTTTGCAGGGGTAGGAGTCTTTTCGCTGTTCCAATCCTGCTCATATCGCGATGTAGTATCGAAGTAGGTACGTTTCAATAGAATGAAGTCGCGACGCAAATTGCCCGTCTTGAAGTCGATGATGCGCTCAGGGTCAAATGCGTGTCCCATATAGCGGAACTCGAAGTGAAGGTGTGGACCTGTGCTTCGACCTGTACTTCCGCCAAGACCTATTGCCTGTCCTGCAACTACCCTTTCGCCCGATTTAACCAATCGCTTGGAGAGGTGGGCGTTGTATGTTTCGAGTCCGTTGTCGTGGCGAACAACTATAAGCTCGCCATAGCCGTTCTCGTGATATTGCGAGTAGCGCACCTTACCATTGAATACGGCACGAATGGTGTCGCCCGTATGCAGCGAAATATCCATACCGGCGTGGCGACGTCCGTTTCGTGGACCGTAACGCGAAGTTACATAGCCCTTGTATGGATAGTGGTATGCTCGGTCCTCGCCAACGAGCTGTATAGGTATGGTTTCGGGAATGCTGCTCAATGGCACGTTGTAGTATGGGAAGAGGTAGGTCTCGCTCCAATAATCCGAGAATACCTTATCATTCGCCTTGGTGTTACCCGTGCTTACATAGCGCCAAGTGTTGTCGTTGAAGAGAATTACCGATAGGTTCTTGTCGGCGGTTGGCAGGGTGTCGATTATCAAATCGACGTTAATCGGCTTTGTCGGACGAATAGGAGCCTTCCGTAGCGAATCGTTCATCTCTATCTGCGGTACGTGAAGCTGTGGCTCTTCCTCCTTTTTAGGTTTAATCTCTACCGCCTCCTGCGGCTTTACCTCCTGCGGCTGTACGGTGGTAGCCGAATCTGCTTTTATCTCGGGCTGTACCTCGGTTTTGGGTGCAGTCGGAGCCTGTTCAGGTTCAATCGTTGTCTGTGGAGGAACCACCACCTCCAACTGCGCTCGATTTCTTCTGTTCTTCTTCGTTTTTTGTGCGTCTGCGACACCTATAAGACACAAGGTCGCAACGATAAAAAATAGTAGCTTCTTCATATTACAATTTTATCTTATTTTCTGTTTTCGGCTCTAAGTAACTCTTCTGCCACTTCGAGGGCCTTGTAGAACTCCTCGCCCCACTTGCGAATGATAGGCTCGCGCAACCCCTTATATACGGGTATGCCGAGTTTGCAACCATTCTCGCAAGCCGACTTGCAGATGTACCAGCGGTGGTAGTTCAACCCCTCGCCTCCATTCTTGAATTTCAACACACGAATTGGGTAGAGGTGGCACGATATGGGTTTTTGGAAGGAGCATTTACCCTCACGAAAAGCCTTATCGATGGCACACAACGCCACTCCATTCTCGTCGTAGCAGGTGAAGGCACACTCGCCACCATTGATAAGCGGTGTGGTGTAGTCGCCCTCGACATCTACGACCATAAAGCCCTGCTCCTCGACCGCCTTAATGCCTTCTGCGGTCATATAGGGCTTGTAATTCTCGTACTCCTCTTCGAGAATATCGACCTCCTCGATTTCGAGAGGAGCCCCCGCATCGCCCTCGATGCAGCACGCCCCCTTGCACTGCGACAAATCGCACGCAAACCTCTCAGTCAGCAGGTCGGTACTAACTATTTTGCCTTCAATTTCAATCATAAATTCTTTTTCGTAAAGGCACTCTATGCCATCGTATCGCTTATCACCAAATCATACAACTCTCCGAGCGATATGCCTGCTGTGCGAGCCTGCTTTGGTACAATGCTGCCGCTCGACATTCCGGGGATAGAGTTTACCTCGATAAGGTACGCCTTGCCCTCCTCGGTAACAATAAAGTCGATGCGGACAATACCACGACAACGACACGCCTTGTACGCCTCGACTGCCGCATCGGCTATCATCTCGCTCCACTCCTCCGAGATTGGGGCAGGGGTAATCTCGTCGCTCATACCCTCGGTGTATTTAGCCTCGTAGTCGAAAAATGCCTTCTTCGACACAATCTCCGTAATTGGCAATACAAGCGTCTTGTTCTTGGTGATAAGCACGCCACAGCCGAACTCACGACCTGTGATGCACTCCTCAATCAGCACCTCGTCGCTCTCGGTAAACGCCAAGGCTACCGCCTCCTCAATCTGTGCTACGTCGGTAACTCGCGTAACGCCAAAACTCGAACCACTTGCGTTAGGCTTAACGAAGAGAGGCAATCCCAACTCCTCGACGATAGCCTCTGCCGAGAAAGCCTCGCCACGATGTAGGAAGACCTCCTTTGCAACGTTGATACCACGCTCTGCCACAGCACGCTTGGTCGAAACCTTGTCGAACGTGATGGTTGAACTGACCTGCGAACAAGACGAGTACGGAATACCCATCATATCCAAGTATCCCTGCAACTTGCCATCTTCACCCGGTGTGCCGTGGATAATAATCAGCGCATACTCGAACTCGGTACGCTCACCCTCTACTGTCAGCGAAAAATCGTTCTTATCTACCTCGTATTTGCGACCATCGGCAGCCGTATATGTCCAACTGCGGTGGTGAAGGTCAATGACCTTAACATCGTATTTTGTGGCGTCGAGAGCCTCGCTAATCTGATGCGCACTGTTGAGTGCAATTTCACGCTCCGACGAATCTCCTCCTGCCAAAAGCGCAATTTTAAGCTTCTTCATATCTACTTGTATAACTTATTCTGTAATATGTAATGAGCCACCTCCGCGCAAAGCCTGTTTCTGAAATCCTCGCCTTCGGAAATCGACTTACGAATGTCGGTAGCAGCATAATCAAATAACGGTGCGTTCTCCAAAAATGTTATCTTATCGGCAAACTTCTCCACCGAGTAGCCCTCACGCGGATAGACTAACAGCGGATAGTCGCGCAAAATCTCCTCGTACTCACGCCAGCGGTCGAAATTTTCGATATTGTCCGCACCCAGCAGTATTGAAAATTTCATCTCCGCGCCAAAATTCTCACGTAGATAACGTAGCGTATTTATGGTGTAGGAGGGCTTTTCCAGCACAAACTCCACCGCCGAGACCTTTATCTGCTCCGGATAGCGTGAAGCCTTGCAAGCCAGCTCGCACATCTCGTAGCGCGAGAACTCGGGAGCCAACTCCGACTGCTCCTTCAACGGATTTTGGGGCGACACTATAAAAATCAACTCGTCGCACAAACCCTGCTCTACCACCCACTCTGCAAGGGCTATATGCCCCTTGTGAATGGGGTTGAACGAGCCGAAATATAACGCTACACGCTTCATAAATTCAAAATTCAAAATGCAGAATGCAAAATTACTTTGCGAGGAACGCGTCAATAATTGCACGGGTGTCGGCTACGGCAGTTGCGAGGTCGTCATTTATGACCTTGTGGTCGAACTCCGGAGCCTTCGAAATCTCGAACTCAGCCTTTGCTACACGCTTCGCAATTACTTCAGGGGCATCGGTGCCACGACCTTCCAATCGCTTCTGTAGCTCCTCCACCGATGGCGGCATAATAAAGATGGAGCAAGCGGCCTCGCCAAATATCTTTTTGAGGTTGATGCCACCCATTACATCCACATCGAAAATGATAACATTACCCTTTGACCAGATGCGCTCCATCTCGCTTTTGAGAGTTCCGTAGCAGGTGCCGGCATAGACCTCCTCCCACTCTACGAAACTGTCGGTTGCAACTTTGGCAGCAAACTCCTCCTGCGTGAGGAAGTAGTAGTCTACGCCATCCTGCTCCACACCTCGTGGTGCACGCGAAGTTGCCGAAATCGAGAACTCAAACTGCGGATAATTCTTCAACAACTCCCTAACGATTGTTGTCTTGCCCGATCCACTCGGTGCCGAAAATATAATTAGTTTACCGTTCATAATTCTTTTGCTTTTAGCCATTAGCCGTTGGCTAAAAACCTTACAAAATGTTAAGTACCTGCTCCTTAATCTTTTCGAGTTCGTCTTTCATCTTTACCACCAACTTCTGAATATCGTGCTGGTTGGCTTTCGAGCCGGTGGTGTTTATCTCGCGACCCATCTCCTGCGCTATAAAGCCGAGTTTGCGTCCTGCCTGCTCCTCGTTGTGAGCCACCTCGCGGAAATACTTGCAGTGGTTTTCGAGGCGCACCTTCTCCTCGGTGATGTCGAGCTTCTCGATATAGAAAATCATCTCCTGCTCCAAGCGATTGTTGTCTACCTCTATGCCCAACTTCTCGATACCCTCACGGATACGCTGGCGAATAGCCTCGGTACGAGCCGCCTCGAATGGGATAATCTCGTTGCGCATCTGCTCTATCAAATCGACGCGACGCAACAGGTCGGCAATCAAAATCGCACCCTCCTGCTTGCGGAAAGCGTCGAGTTTGTCTATTGCACCCTCCACAGCAGCCATAACAGCCTTTTTCTCATCGTCGGAGGTGTCGGCAGTGTCGTTTTGAATAACGTTCGGCATCTTCATTACGGTTGGCACAATAGCCTCGTAATCGACATCAATGCCCGCATACGCCAACGCCTCATTCATCTGCTTGATGTAGGCGGCAAAGAGGGGCTTGTCGATGCGTGAGGCGGTTGCTACCTCGGTAGATACCACCGAAACAACCATATCAACCTTGCCGCGAACCACACGCTTCGATACGAGCGAACGAATCTCATTTTCGAGTTCTCGGTATGCGGTCGGGGTCTTCAAACCAAGGTCGAGTTGCTTGGAGTTGAGCGAACGAATCTCCGCCGTAATAGTCTTGCCATTTATCACAACTTCGGACTTACCGAAGCCGGTCATAGATTTTTGCATATACCTATTTTTAATAATTCGGGCAAAAATACAAAAATAAACGGAAAACGGAAAGCGGAAAGCGGAAAACTTTTAGTTTTTCTATTTTCGCTTGGAGAGGGAAAACGGAACCGACGCACGAAGCAAGAGCAGAGGCCGCTTGCGGACTATGCCTTGCAAGAAGGAGGAAAATCCTGCAAAGCAGGGTTAAAGCGGAAAGCGGAAAACTTTTAGTTTTAGACGAGAGGATGGGCATTTTCTTATCCCTATTAGCTCCATTAGTCCCATTGGACTCAACTTTTTATTCGGCATCAGCCGACAATGGATATTTTATCCTGCGGAGCAGGACCAAGTCCCCCTTTTTCAACAGGGGGATTTAGGGGGAATGTCAATACTTTACCCTTTTTTTATTCGGCATCAGCCGACAATGGACATTTTATCCTGCGAAGCAGGACCAAGTCCCCCTTTTTCAACAGG
>JAFXFM010000005.1 GCA_017520545.1 Alistipes sp.
AAATCGACCTCGCACACCGAGCCTCAGAAGGAGGCTGCATTGCGCCAGTTGCCCGAGGCGTGGAGTTATCTGGCCACAAATATCCTCCCGCAGATGCGTTATGCCGACATCGAGTTTGACTACGGCGTAGATGAGTACATAACTCGCACAACAAAGGTTGCTAACACCGAGCCTGAAAAACCTGCAACAACCACACCGACAGAACCGGTCGTAGTGGAGGAGGAGATGGGAATTATTATTGCCACACCTAAACACGACTCCGAAAATGACGACAAACGACACCGCCGGAAGGAGGATAAACGCAATAAAGGACGCGTTGTAGGCGAATACGAGGCAATTTATTGGTAAAAATCGGGGTAATTTGATAAAAAAGTTTGAAAATCTTTGCGTGATATTCTTTTTTTCTTATCTTTGTGCTACGAAAGATACAAAAAATAGAATAAAACTATGGCAAATTTACGATTTTTGAAGAAAGAGATCGACTACCGTCTCGAAGAGTTAGTATTCGATTGCGACATGACTATTTACTTCCGTCCGGACAAGGAGCAGGAGATTTTCGCAATTATGCAGGAGGGCGTAGAGCTTCGCAATGAGCTTTATCACAAGGCTAACAACCCGGTTGAGCCAAAGAACCCTTCATTGGTGCGCAAGTACTACGCAGCTTTCCGCAACGAGATGGTAGAGGGCTACGGTAAGTTGTTCGAGAAGTTGAGCGCATTGCACGACTAATATCGACAACACTATCCCGATTTAAGGGCGCAATGGCTTCCATTGCGCCTTAATTTTAAAACCCCGAACACTATGCGAGTACTTGTTGTTGATGACGAGTTGGATATTCGCGAGTTTGTGCAGTACAACCTTGTGAAGGAGGGCTACGAAGTAGCGTGCGCCACGAATGGACGTGAGGCACTGGAACAAGCCGTGAATTTTCGCCCACACCTGATTCTATTGGATATGATGATGCCTGTGATGGACGGTCGTGAAGCGTGCCGTGCATTGCGAGCAAATCCCCTGACTGCAAAGACAATGATAGTCTTTCTTTCGGCAGTATGCGAGGAGGACAGCCTTGTGGAGTGCTACGAGGCGGGGGCGGACGACTACATTACCAAGCCTGTGAGTATGAAGGTGTTGTGCTCGCGAGTCGGGGCTATCTGCAAGCGTATTTCGAGCCGAGATACGAAGAACGATTCCGACTCGGCACGACTTATCAGGGAGCGTCATTCGTATCTTGCTGATAATGGCGTTGAAGTGTCGCTTGCCGTTAAGGAGTTCGAGATTTTAAAACTTCTTATTTCCGAGCCTCGCATCTTTACGCGCGAGGAGATTTTCGACAGCGTGTGGGGAGCAGATGTCGTTGTGGGCTCACGCACACTTGATGTTCATATTCGCCGCCTACGAAGCAAAATTGGCGATAGCCACATCGCAACCTACAAAGGGGTGGGTTTCAGTTACAAGGAGTAATCTCTCTTAATACTTAATTTTCGATGGGAATAGCTCGAAGCTGTGGTTTCGGGCTATATGAGTAGCTTGTCAAACAGGAGAGTCAAAGGTGTCAGTTAAGGCTCCTGTGTATGTGGAATCTGCTTGTTAAAATGCAAAAGTCGCCGAAGCGTAGAACGTACGTGGATAGGCGTACATATAACGCGATGCTTGGCGGTCGTAGATATATTCATTAGCCAGCTTATATCGTTGTAGGCGAGATGATTCGTAGGCGTTATATACTATATTTGTTGAGCCTAAAATGTTGCGAATACCCACTCGGAATATCAAACGACTGCGAGGGTAGCGATCCTCGAAATGCGGAACTGCATCAGTACTATATATACGTTTGCTTAAACGGTTAAGATATAATGTCTTAGACAAAGATACATCTAATGTAAAGGCATCTCGCAATCGTTCCTGAGTGGTCAATGACGAAAGTTGCTCGGCAGAAGTAGCCATCGTAAATACTCGCTCGGTACGCATCACTGCCGATGGCTCTATGTAGCGCAAACCGGCATAATTGGCATTTATCGCCGCCCACCAACCTTTATTGTAATAAGATAGCCCTACCGTTGCTGCAAGTTGCGGCATATTTCCGAGCGAAAGACCTTTGATTTTACCCTGAACACGATCCGCAAGTAGAAGATTAGATGTGTCGGTATAAATTGTTATAGCAGAATTAGTTGCATACTTGTATCTGCCGAGCGACAATGCTGCAACTGCTCGAAAATGGTCTGCAAAACGATACTCGGTTTCAACCTCCAATCCATAGCATAATTTATTGATATTGCTTATCACCACATCTGCATACTCGCCCGACAAGTCGTCGTAAAGATGGCGTACTTCTACATCGTTTGTCTTTGCTGATAGAAAGAGGACGGTGTTTAGTGCGAGTTTTGCATTTTGAAATGTATAACGCAATTCGGCATTATAAGATGTTCGGAGCGTTGGATTGTCGATACTGCGGTTGTTATATTGGCTCTGCACAAACAGATTTTCCTCCTCACAAGGCTTCGCTTCGGTTGCTATAATGCCTTCTATAAAGTGATGAGCTGCAATAAGATATCCAGCCTTGGCCCGCAAAGAATAGGGCGACAATTTCAGATGTCGAGACACACCGAACGAGTTGTCAGCAAAGAGCTCCTTACGATAGAATCCTCGTCGAGAGATATCGCTATAACCCACCTTTGCAGCAAAGTCGAGGTCGAGTCTGTCGGCAGAATAGTGATACTCCGCAAATGCCGAAATATCGTATCTGCGAATGGAGTAGTCGTAGCCGAAACGATCACCTTCCGAGATGTGGCGGTTGGGTGTATAAGTGTTGTTTTGCAGAGAGTTTCCGAAGGTGTCATCATCGAGTAGAAAGTAGTCTAAATCGACAATATATTTTGCTCCAAGTAAATCTTGCATCTGCTTGTAATTGCGATAATTGACTATGCTAACCTCTAAGCCGTATGAGATAGAGCCTTTGTCTGATATAGTAGTAGTTGCTCCACCTCGGAAGTTCGCTATAACTGTACGTAGCACGCGGTCGGAGATGGCGTATGATGCCTCGCCGCCATTGAGACGATTTGTTGCGATAAGGCGATCAAAATCTATTTGAGTGTAGCGGGCGTCATTCGTAATCCAAGCACTCTCTACAACGTGAAATATATCATCCTCGTCGTTGAAATAACTTGGCATATAGCGATAGTTGTCTGGTATAGGTGTCTGAGTATCAAACCAATCGAGCGAACTATGTTTCTCGATTCCCGCCGTTAATGCCATTGCAAAATTCAGCCGTGTACGTTTATTCATACGCCATTCGTAACCTACAAATGCCGTTGGCAGAAATTCGCGTCTTATGCGCGAATTGCGTATCTTGCCGTCTTGATAACCCCACGCCGGGTTATAGCGGTTATTCCCCGTTAATCGGAATGCTTCAGCGGTTGATGCCGTGCGTGTGCTACGCATCGAAGGACGCGCAAAAAGAGCCATTGATAAGGTGTGTTTATCGCTCCAACTTTTTGTTGCCATAAAATTGACACTTAGCGAGTTGCCAAACAACCCGTCGATGTGTAAATCGCGTCCTGTGCGAGCATCAAAGTTTACCGCAAACGACCAGCCATTCTCTAATTTATGTGCGGTAGAGGCCAAAATAGAGTAGGGCATATTACGAGAAGAGAAAGAGAAACCCTCCGAAGTCCGCTCTCTGTGCAATGTATCTATGCGTAGCGACGTTTCGTCGAGGATACGCTCCTCTTTAAGTTGCAGTGCCCGAACAGCCGACCAGCTGACAAAAGGTATTTCGATACCATTAAGATAGAACCTGCGCTCATAGTGTGGCACACCGCGCCGAGCATAGCGAATATGCGAAAAATTGTAATCGAGAGCCCGTGTCGAGAAACGACGATTTAGAGTGAATTGTGGTATGGAAACGCTATCTACCTCGGGTGCCACCAACTCCTCGGCGGTGTCGAAACGCTTGTAATATCTAAAATCATAGAGGTCGAACTCCTGGGCGGAGAGACCTCTATAACATAGTAGAAATAGCGCAATGAATATGTGTCGTAAGCCTCGCATTACTCGTGCAAAGCGCTCCAAAGCATATCCTTTAACTTGGTGATATTCAAGCCTGCAACCGACGATATGAATACCGTCTCTACTCTGTCGGGCAGGTGGGATTTCATCTCCTCTATCAATTCATCGTCAAGCATATCGCACTTTGTGATTGCCAAAATACGATTTTTGTCGAGCAGTTCGGGATTGTATTGCGTTAGCTCACCGAGCAAAATTTCGTAATCCTTGCGGATATCGTCGCTATCTGCAGGAATCATAAAAAGCAAAATAGAATTTCGCTCAATATGGCGTAAGAAACGCGTTCCAAGACCCTTACCCTCGTGTGCACCCTCAATAATACCCGGAATATCGGCCATAACAAACGAGTGTCCATCTCGCACCTCTACGATACCGAGATTTGGCTCCAATGTCGTGAATGCATAGTTTGCAATCTTAGGTTTCGCTGCCGAAACGACCGATAGCAACGTACTCTTTCCCGCATTCGGAAAACCTACTAAACCAACATCTGCCAACACTTTCAGTTCGAGAATAAATGCACCCTCAGCGCCCTCCTCACCCGGCTGCGAGTAGCGTGGAGCCTGATTTGTAGCGGTACGGAAGTGCCAATTGCCCAAACCGCCACGACCACCTTTCAGGAGAACAAGTTGCTCCCCGTGTTCGGTAACCTCACCTACAATCTCGCCCGTTTCGGCATTGCGTGCAACTGTTCCGAGTGGCACAGGAAGGATAATATCCTTTGCATCCTTGCCGTGAGAGCGTGCGCCCGAGCCACATTCGCCATCTTCGGCAAATTGGTGTCGCTGATATTTTAAGTGTATAAGAGTCCAGTATTGACGGTCGCCCTGCAAGATAATCGAACCGCCCTTTCCACCGTCACCACCATCGGGACCACCGAAGGCGACAAACTTCTCGCGACGGAAGTGTGCAGAACCGGCACCACCGTGTCCTGAGCGTGCAAATATCTTTACATAATCGACAAAATTCGAACCAGCCATATCTTTTTAGCTATTAGCCATTAGCTTTTAGCCGTTGGCTACAATTTTATTCTTAATTTCTAATTTGTGTACTACATTCGCTCAGGGACATCGATACCCAAGAGTCGCATCGAGCGGTTGATTACGCGTGCCACCTGCTGTGCCAACGCCAAACGCATTTTCTTGACTGCCTCGTTCTCTTCGCGGAGTATCGAATGATCGTGATAGTAGCCATTGAATGTCTTACACAACTCGTATGTGTAAGCCGCAATCATCGATGGCGCGAATGCTTCGCCCGCAGCCGCTACGGTAGCAGGGTAGTCGCACAACATCTTCACCAGCTCAACCTCCTCCGGCAACAATTCGCAAGCGATTTTTTCACTCTCGAATGTGATATTTTGCTCGGCAGCCTTACGCAATACGGAGCAGATACGAGCGTGAGTATATTGGATAAATGGACCTGTGTTACCGTTGAAGTCAATCGACTCGCGTGGGTCAAACAGCATCGTCTTCTTTGGATCG
This sequence comes from Alistipes sp., assembly GCA_017520545.1. Taxonomy (GTDB): domain Bacteria; phylum Bacteroidota; class Bacteroidia; order Bacteroidales; family Rikenellaceae; genus Alistipes. The sequence goes on from JAFXFM010000005.1 coordinate 5,538, forward strand.
ACTTTGAGAATAAAGTATTTGAGCGCACCCAAACCGACCATCGAACTGATTGCCGATGCCTCCTCCTCGCTGCAGCCGTCCAACTTGCCCAACTCCTGCGACATCTCGCGGGCCGTCGAAATCATCGCCTCGCACAGGTCATCAGCATCGACAACGGTGCCTTCGCGCGATTTCATCTTACCCTCAGGCAGCTCCACCATACCATACGAAAGGTGGAAGATGTCGTCGCTCCACTCGTAGCCCAACTTTTTGAGAATCAACTTCAAAACTTGGAAGTGGTAGTTTTGTTCATTACCTACGACATAGATAATGCCGTTCAAGGCATTCTGCTCAAAACGCTGCAATGCGGTTCCAAGATCCTGCGTCATATATACCGATGTGCCGTCGCCACGAAGCAATAATTTCTGGTCGAGTCCATCGCTTTCTAGGTCAATCCAAACCGAGCCGTCCTCCTTGCGGAAGAAGATACCCTTCGACAAACCCTCCTCGACAAGTCCTTTACCGAGAATATAGGTCTGCGACTCGTAATAAACCTTATCGAAATCAACACCGAGAGTCTTATAGGTTACATCGAAACCGTCGTAAACCCAACCATTCATCTTCTCCCAAAGTGCGCGAACCTCCTCATCTTTTGCCTCCCACTTGCGTAACATCTCCTGCGCTTCGAGGAGTATCGGAGCCTGCTTCTTTGCCTCCTCCTCACTCATTCCGCCAGCGATGAGTTCTTTGATTTCTGCCTTGTAGTGCTTGTCGAACTCTACATAGTAGTCGCCTACAAGGTGATCGCCCTTCTTGCCTGTCGATTCGGGTGTAGCACCATTGCCATAACGCAACCACGCAACCATCGACTTGCAGATGTGTATTCCTCGGTCGTTCACAAGGTTAGCCTTGATTACATTATGTCCGTTAGCAGCCAAAATCTGCGCTACCGAATAACCCAAAAGGTTGTTACGGATATGTCCGAGGTGAAGTGGTTTGTTGGTGTTTGGCGACGAGTACTCAATCATTATCGTACGTCCCGTAGGCTCGGCAACGCCATAGTTATCATTTGCGGCAACCTCCTCGAAACGCTCCACCCAGAACTTCTGGTCGAGCGAGAGGTTTAAGAAGCCTTTGATAACATTGAACGCGCTGAACTCGGCTGCCGAAGCAACTACCTTCTCGCCAATCTCGGTTGCCACAGCCTCGGGGGCTTTACGTGCCATCTTAACGAGTGGGAATACCACGAGAGTATAGTCGCCTTCGAACTCCTTGCGAGTCTTTTGAATCTGTATCTGCGAGTCGGCAACCTCGCCATAGAGAGCCTCTACGGCTGCCTTAACCACGCTTGTAATGTGTTGTTCGATATTCATTTTTATAATATAATTTTCTTTCGGGCGCAAAGATAACTATTTTTTGCCAAAAAAACTATTTCTTAAAAATAAAGAACACCGCTAAGACGAGGCAGACGAATCCTGCAAGGTGGTTCCAGCGGAGCGCCTCGTTTTTCATTATCATCTGCACGACTACAGCAAAGACTGTAAGTGATACCACCTCCTGAATAACCTTCAACTCCCAAATGGAGAATGGACCGCCGTACTCGGCGCTTCCGAGGCGGTTTGCCGGCACCATAAAGCAGTATTCAAAGAATGCCACCAACCAACTGATAAAGATGACGGCAATCAAGCCAATGCGTTCGAATTTGCTCTTGAACATCACCTGACCATACCACGCCAAGGTCATAAAGAGGTTTGAACATATCAAAAGTCCTACGGTAGAGAGTCCTTTTCCAATCATATTTTTTTTGCTTTTAGCCATCAGCCACTGGCTGTTGGCTGTTTTCCGTCGCGAAATTATTAAAAATTTGGTGAATTGCGACCATATTTGGCAAAAAATAGGTACCTTCGCGGTATGAAATTTACTTTGATTACAGGTGCATCGTCAGGAATAGGTCTTGCGTATGCCGAACAATTTGCCGCCAAAGGCGAGAATGTCATTGTTGTGAGCAACCAAAAGGAGCGCAACGAGGAGGTTGCCTCCGACCTTAAACATCGCTTTAACATAGAGGCCATTGCGTTGTATGCCGACCTCTCTAAGGCGGATTCCGCCGAGCAGATTTATGCGTGGTGCAAGGAACGTGATATCGAGGTCTCAACCCTTGTGAGTAATGCGGGTATCTTGCAGTTCGGAATGTTTCTACACACTAAACCCTCGATGGCGGAGTTTATCACAAATCTCCACTGTGTAACCCCTTCGAAGTTGTGCCGACTCTTTGGCGAGGAGATGTGCAGTAGGGGAGAGGGACGCATCCTGATAATGTCCTCGATGACGGCTTGGACACCCTATATCACAGTGTCGTACTACGCAGCCACAAAGGCCTATCTTAAAAGTTTTGCGCAGTCGCTTTGGTACGAATTTCGACCATACGGCGTTACGGTAACCACGGTCTTCCCGGGTGCAGTTGATACACCTCTATACTCACTTGATGTGAAGCAACGTAAATGGTTGAGAGCCTTTGGTGTTATGATGTCGGCAGATAAATTGGCAAAGGCCGGTATTCGTGCCCTCGAACGCGGTCGTCGCACCGCTACTCCCGGGCTCTTTACAAAGATTGCCGTTGGCGCTTGCCGCTTGCTTCCTGCGCACGGTCTGCTACCTGTGCTAAAAATCCCCGCAATCAAACGTATACTCGAAAAGTTATAAAAAACAGATAGAGCCAAGCGAAATGCTTGGCTCTATGGCTTTATTGTGGAGTGTTACGCTATCTCCCAACGTCCTCCCTTACCAAATACCTTCTCGACCAACTCGTCGTAGAATCCTCCGCGACGCGCCAAATCAAACATATTCATACGCCAACGCATCAGCTGCACAAATGGCAGCATATCCTTCAACTGCTGACGTGTAACGCCGATGTCGGCCGGGTCTGCCGGTGCACCTACCTTACGGAAGCACTCCTGCATCTTCTCGAATGGATAGACCTGCTTGCGATATTGAGCCTTCAATAGTGGCCAATGCTTCTTAAAGAGTGTAAGTTGCTCACGTACAGCCTCCTTGTCGTTGTATTTAATGGTTATTTGGTCGTAACCAAGACGTGGCGACACAAAATCCTTGAAGATGTCGAGCGCACGCTGCTGCTCCTCTTCGAGCGACGGCCAAGCCTCTACGCACTTCTCTACATCGAGGTCGCGCAGGTCCATTTCGATGAAGGCATCAAAAAATGCGCACATTGTGAGTGTTCCGATAGCCACTTGAAATCCGTGCGACTGCAACTTACCGTTGAAGGTGTGGTGCGTCATATCGAGGTAGTGGCTGAAAAGGTGATCGGCGCACGATGCAGGGCGGCTCGAACGGGCAGCCTGCATTGCAAAACCACTCAAAGTAAGACCCTCGAACAGCGCTGCGATAGCATCTTTATCGCAAGCGGCAACACCCTCAGGGTTAGAGAGCTGGTCATCGAGAACATCCTGTAAAACGTGCCAAGCCTCCGGAATTATTGGCTCTGCACCCATAAAATCTGCAATCATCCACTCTCCACCGCAAGGAATCTTCGCTGCGAGGTCTGCATAACCCGCTGCGGTCATCTCTTTCGGGGCGTTGGCAATAACAGCCACGTCCGCCAAGATAGCTTGTGGGGCGGGGCAATCGAAGGTCTGCTTCAAGCCCTCGAAGCTGATTGATGCACCGAACGACGAATAACCATCAACCGACGCCGCGGTAGGAATTGTAAGGTATTGCTGATGCAGATGATGCGACGCAAGTTTACAGAGGTCGTTGATGACACCCGAACCAACCGAAACGATAATTGCATCCGCCTCTTTGGCGGCCTCTTCAACCTCCATAACGTAACACCACTCGGCGTGGAACTCGTCTTGCTGAATAATATGCTTAAACACCTCAATCTCTGCATTGACAAGGTGTTTATAAACCTCTTCGCCGGCTACGCGCCAAGTGTTTTTATCGGCAATAACTATTGCTCGTGCATTGCCAAACTGCTCTTTGAAAATAGATGGCGCAAGGTGGAGTACGTTGCTGTCCATCTCGAAAACCTTGGTGTCGGTAGCAACAGCCAAGGCTTTCGCAATGCGTTCCTTCGTTGTCATATATAATATATGTATTAGATAAGTTTCAATTCGGCCTTAATAGCCTCAATTTTTGCATCGAGTTCATTCTGCACCTTTTCAAACGCCTCGACCGATGCCAATGGTGCTTTAACACCAAAATAGAACTTAATCTTTGGCTCTGTTCCCGATGGACGTACCGATACTTTCGTGCCATTCTCGGTTACCCACTGCAAAACATTGCTCTTGTCCGTAATGCCTGGGATAGGGCACACCTCACCGGTTACGATGTTCTTCAACTCTAAAGTCTTGTAGTCGTAAATCTCGACAACCTTCTCTCCTACGAGCGACTGAGGAGGATTTGCGCGGTACTCAACCATCATATTCTGAATCAACTCTGCGCCATCCTTGCCTTCGCGAACAACATTAACGAGTCCCTCGCGATAGAAGCCGAACTTAACGTAGAGGTCCTGCAACCACTCATAGAGCGTAACCCCCTTGGTATCACGACACCAAGCTGCAGCCTCGGCTGCCAATGAACACGCTGAAACACCATCCTTGTCGCGTACATAATCGCCAGCGAGATATCCGAACGACTCCTCGCCACCACCAATATACTTCGCTTTACCCTCGTTCTCGCGGATAATTTTTGCGATAAACTTAAAGCCTGTAAGACAGTTGTAGCACTTTACTCCATACGCCTCGGCAACAGCGTCCGGCATCATCGAACTAACGATGGTCTTAACCACGTAGTCGCTATCTTTGATGCGACCAAGCTCCGCCCAACGAGTAAGTTGATAACACATCAACAGCACCAAAGTCTGATTTCCGTTCAAAAGGACATACTCTCCCTTACTGTTGCGCAATGCCAAGCCGATACGGTCCGAATCGGGGTCGGTAGCCATTGCGAGGTCTGCCTGCTCCTTCTCGGCGAGATCAATCGCCATTTTCATCGTAGGACGATTTTCCGGGTTCGGCGACTCGACGGTTGGGAAGTTACCGTCCAATACGGTCTGCTCCTTTACCGAAATGATATTCGTAAAGCCAAAATTGCGCAACGAAGCCGGAGTAAGACGTACACCAGCGCCGTGAAGTGGGGTGTAGATGATCTTCATATCGTGGAAGCGGGCTACGCTATCGGCTGAAAGCTGCAACTCCTTAATTTTCGCAAGATACTTCTTGTCGAACTCCTCATCAAGGATTGTGATATTCTCGGCGTGCAAGCCGGTCAAAACCTGCGACACCTCGGTAATCTTCTCAACCTCCTTAATTATATTAACATCGTGCGGAGATGTTACCTGTGAGCCATCGCTCCAATACGCTTTGTATCCATTGTACTCCTTCGGGTTGTGCGAAGCGGTTACCATAACGCCCGACTGACAATGCAACTCACGGATAGCGAACGAAAGTTCCGGTGTTGGACGCAACTCGTCAAAGAGAAATACTTTGAAGCCATTCGAAGCAAAAATGTCGGCAACGTGCTCGGCAAAAGTACGCGAGTTGTTGCGCGAGTCGTGGGCAATCGCTACGCGAATTTCCTCATTAGGGAAGTTGATTTTTAGGTAGTTAGCCAAACCTTGTGTTGCAAAACCTACTGTGTAGTTGTTCATTCTATTGGTTCCTACGCCCATAATACCGCGCAGACCGCCTGTACCAAACTCCAAATCCTTGTAGAAGCTCTCAATAAGCTCCTTTGGATTGTTATCAATCAGATTTCTAACCTCTTGACGAGTCGCCTCGTCAAACTCTGCGCCAAGCCACTTTTCGGCCTTCGACATAACCAATTGTTGCAAGTTATCCATAGTAATAATATGTATAAGTTTTATTTATGAAATTTCAAAAATGTATTCGATTTTTTACAACTGCAAATATACGAAATTTATTTGTAAATATAGTAAATCAGCGAGTTAAAATTTATTCCCAAAAACCAACACCTATCCTCCATAAAAAATAATAATTAAAAAACAATAGTTGCAACGTTTTTTTTTCCACAATTTTATTTCAACCTTTGCAATGTCAAACCAAGTAAATCACAAGGTGCGACACTATTAAACTACCCAAACGCTTTATTTTCAGATGTTTATGCTTGCAAACGCAACAACATACAGTGATGCTTGGCAAAATTGCCTTAGCGAGATCAAAACAAGGACCTCGGCAGAGGAGTTTGCCCAGTGGTTTCTCCCCATCGAGCCGTTAGAGTTCGATGGCGAACGCCTTCGTATCAAGGTACCGGATCGCGACTTTGCAAAGACAATTGAGAATAATTACAGTCAGGTATTGAAGCCTATTATCGCGCAACTTTTTGGACGCGATACTCGCCTTTACTACGCTATACCAAAGAACAATCATCCAATTGCTGTGCCAAGCGAAAGTGATGCAACTACGCCTGAACTTACGTTTAGTCAGCCAACCGACACGTCAAATATACGAAATCCTTTTGTAATTCCCGGCATAAATCGTCTACGAATTGAGCCGCAACTCAATAAAAATTACACATTCGACAATTTTATCGAGGGAGAGTGCAATCGTTTGGTGCGTTCGGCGGCTATGTCGGTATCGGTAAATCCGGGCAGCCACACCCCTTTCAACCCGCTCTATATCTATGGAGATTCGGGCTTGGGCAAGACTCACGTTGCGCACGCAATAGGCAACGAGGTGCGCCAGCGTTTTCCCGAGTTACAGGTGCTGTATGTTGCGATGAGTAAATTCCAGGCGCAATTCCAAGCGGCAACAATAAATCACGACGTTCCAAACTTTATCCACTACTATCAAGCTGTCGATGTCTTGATTTTGGACGATATTCAGGAGCTGTCGGGTAAACCGGGCACGCAAAATGCCTTCTTTAACATCTTCAATCATTTGCAGATGTCGGGCAAGCAGTTGGTGCTAATTTCGGATAAACCACCGGTGGAGTTGAAGGATATCGAAGAGCGTCTTTTGACCCGTTTCAAGTGGGGTTTGTCGGCTGAAATTCGCATTCCCGACTACGAAACAAAAATCAAAATTATTCGCGCAAAAGCGAATCAGTTAAACGCTGATATTCCAAGTGAAGTTGTTTCGTATTTGGCGGAGCATATATCTGCAAATATCAGAGAGATAGAAGGTGCAATTTCTTCGCTTGTCGCCAATGCTACATTTATGAATAAACGCATCACTATCGCACTGGCAAAAGAGGTGTTGAAGGTCTACGTTTCGATGTATCAGAAGGAGATTACAATCGAGCAGATCATCTCGACTATTTGCGAGCAGATGGGGGTTGATAAGGATCGTTTGAGTTCATCGGAGCGTACGCGCGAAGTGGCAATAGCTCGTCAGTTGGCGATGTTCCTTGCAAAGAAACACACCAAGCTTCCGCTAACCAATATCGGTGCAGCAATCGGAGGTCGTAACCACGCAACCGTACTGCACTCGTGCAAGACGATATCGAACTTGATGGATACGGAAAAATTATTCCGTCAGCAGGTAGAGCAGATTGAGAAACTTTTGTTGAGTTAATTCGCATAAATCACAGAAAATGAGAAGGGTTGGAGCAGATGTGCTTCAACTCTTTTTTTTGTGTGCCAAATCACTACACAAATTGTTATCTTATTTTTAATAAAAATAACCCTCAAAAAATGGTTTCTTTGTAAAAATTGTATTATATTCGCACAATAATTGATATATTGTTGCAAATTGAAAGCTAAAAGCTACTTTTTATATAAACAATTCACTTTTTAATAACTTTAATTAACAAAAACCAAAAAACAATTATGAAAGCAAGAAAATTTTTTGCATTTGTAGCCGGAGCAGCAATGCTCTTTGGTGTTGGTTGTACTCCTGATGGAGGCGATGAGGCTGGTGCTGATGCCGAAATGGCAAAGATCACCGTTAGCCCAGAGTCGTTTGCAACTGATTTAGAGGGTACCGAGCAGGTTATCACCGTTACTTCGAATGGTGTATGGACTGCATCGTGCGACCAGACAGACGTAGTTGTCGAGCCTCTTCAGGGTAGTGGCAACGGTAGTGTTACAGTTACCGTTCCTGCTGTACAGGCAGATCGTAACTTCAAGATTGTGTTCAATGCACAGAAGCAGACTTCTGTCCCAGCTCTTGGCACTACAACCACAACAACTGCACAGGCAGAGGTTACTGTATCGCAGAACGCAACCGGCGTTGATCCTAACGACTACCTCTTCTATGAGAATTGCGGTAGCGACGTTGAGAAGGACTCGAATGGCTATTGGCCATACATCGATCAGTTCCAAGGCTGGAATCCACAGGGCGACATCGCTTCGGGTGTTCAGTATGTAGGTAAGAACGCATCGGTTCGTGCTTCGGGTAAGAACTATCAGCCAACCGAGGACGCTGTTGGCGTTTCGGGTCAGCCTTACGTATTCTTGAACAAAGTTCCGGTAGAGGCTTACTTCGTTATCGAGAACTTGGCTGTAACAGGTGGTGCAAACTACATCTTTACATTCAACGTATCGTGCCAGAACGGTTATAGCGGAACTCCTACTTTTGCAACTGTTGACAACTCGCTCGTTCACCTCGAACTCGGTTACGATGGTCAGAACTGGGACGCTGTTGATTGCGCTTATGTTGCAAACGGTGGCAATGGCTGGTATGCTGCAACTGCACAGTTCAAGGTTGCTGCTGACGCTACCAAGATTTATGCACGCTTGTCGTACGAGGCTCCTGCATCGAATGGTGGTGGTCGTTTCGACGACTTCAAACTCGCAGAGGGTGGCACCGGTGCAGAGTTGGCACCAGAGGCTCCTGTTGTAAATCAGGGTACTATCGCTGACATCACTGCTGCCGGTAACTACACCGTAAATGGTGCTTGGGTTGTTGCAACCTATGCAAATGGTTGCCTCTTGACCGACAATAGCGGTGCTTACATCTTGGCTTACAACCCAACAGTGAAGCCAGCCGTAGGCGAGGTTGTTAATATCGAGGGTACTGTATCGGCTTATGCAGGTCTTTTGCAGTTCGGTGCAGGTTCGGTTGTAACAAAGACCGGCGAGACCAAGACCGTAACTCACCCAACCGCAGAGGTTATGGATGGTGCGAAGTTGGATGCTTACCTTTCGGCTCCTGTAATTAAGTATGTTGAGTACACCGGTACTCTCACTATCAGCAGCGGTAAGTACTACAATGTTACTGTTCCGGGTGCAACTACTGCACAGGGTTCTGTTTCTTATCCGGGCGATGACATCAAGGCTACTTTGACAAGCCTCGATGGTAAGGGCGTTAAGGTTGCAGGTTACCTCATTGGCGTTTCGTCTTCGAAGTACACCAACACAATGGCTGTATCGGTAGAGGAGGCAACTGTTGAGACTCCTGATACACCAGACACACCTGATACCCCAGATACTCCTGACACACCAGAGATTCCTGTTGGTGGCACTGCATTGGAGATTACAACTGCTAGCGTAACTGCTGGTGTTCCTGACATCACCACCAACAGCTATGGCTCGCAGAATGTAACAAACTATTCGACATTCTTGACTTGGGACGTTTACGCTGCTTGCAAGGTTTGCTTGCCACAGGCTGGCAACTATGCTACTGCCGGCTGTTTGCAGATGCAGGGTAACACCGACGCTGCAAAGCAGGGCCGTATTGGTAATGTTACTGCAACTCCAAAGCGTATCACCAAGGTTATTGTTGAGTCGTGGAACGAGAAGTACACTCCTAACTTCAACCTCGCGCTCGGCGCAGAGCAGGTAGTTGGTACTACTGTTCCATCGAATATGATTGCCGCTTCGTCGATGACTACCACATCGGAGGTTGTTGGTGCCTTGACAAAGTATGTTTCGACATACGAGGTTACTTCGGGCGACTACAACTATTTCGCAATCTACAAGAACACTACTGGTGCATTCTACTTCACCAAGATTCGCGTAGAGTACGCAGAGTAATTCTGCAAAACAATCCAAGGCAGGCTGATTACCTGCCTTGGGTACTATTTTTTTAGACGATTTTTACGATAGATGAGAGATATACGAAACACGATTGAATTTATGTTCAAAAGCATCAACCGTAGCGTAGTGGCTATGTTGGTGCTTACATTCGCTTTTACCGCTTGCGAATACGAGGAGTGGTCGCCATATAAATCGAAGGCGGAGATCAACTCCGTAGTGGCATCATTCCAGACCTCGACAATATCGGGAACAACGGTGGGCGATCCTATGGTTACGTGGACACTATCGGTAACCGAGGGTGCATCATTCTGTACTCCTGTAACGAAAGTGGGCTTTGCCGGCAACCCCTTTACGGTGCAATTCTCGGCAAACAACACCGATAAGGAGCGATATGCAACTGTCCACATCGAGTTTAGCGACGGCTATACCAACACATTCAACATTAAACAACTCGTCAGAACAGAAAACCCTTCGTACGACCGCGCTTGGGCAGAGCAGCCTGCGGAGCTCGTAAACGAGGATTACATCTACAAAACATACTATACGACTCTTTCGGATAAGCGAGTAGTGCGCAACTTCTCGGTTTGCTATGACACCGATAAGAAGTGCTCACGATGGGTAGCATATCCTGCACATAACATCTACACATCGGGACGTAGCTATGATGTGGGTAGCACAACTGCGGGCCGTACCAATGCGTGGGCATTCGACGATGCAGTAACGCGATATAAGGCGAGCAGCAACTATAACACCGCCTACGAAATTACAAGTACCTACGACTCGAAACTCGATACATACAATACCTACACAAACCCTATAATTCCGCAGTCGAAGCAGGCGAATATCTGCTTTACAAACGGTTTCGGATATGGCTACGCTCGTGGTCATATGCTCCCATCGGCAAACCGCTACAACACTTGGCAGACAAATGCCCAAACGTGCTACGCAACCAACATTATGGTGCAGGAGTACAATTTTAATGGTGGCGCGTGGGGAAATCTTGAAAATAAGGAGCGAACGAAGATGTGTGCCGATACGCTCTTCGTTGTAGTGGGAACGCTTTTCGAGGACGGTAAGACGATAACTCGATTCAGCCGAACTATCGGTGTGCCATCGCACTGCTACAAGTTGCTGTTGCGTACCAGAACAGGTACTACACGCAAGCACATCAGCGATATCACCTCGGCAGACGATTTGATTTGCATTGGTTTCCTCTTCGAAAATAACGAGAGTTCGGCAGATGCTTCGTTAAGTGAGAGTGTAGTTTCGGTGGCGGAGATTGAGAAGCGTTCGGGCTTTAAATTTTTCCGAAACCTCAATCCGGCGATTGCCGACAAGGTCAAGCAGCAGAAGAACCTCTCGGCGTGGGGCTGGTAACGACGAAAAGACAAAACAACAATATATAAACAGATTATGAAAAGAGTACTTTTATCTATTTTGTGCGTGTCAGCTATATTGCTGGCATTTGCGCAAAAACCTTACAAGGTGGTATTCTACAATCTCGAAAACTTGTTCGACACAATCAACGATCCGAACAAGAACGACGAGGAGTACCTGCCGGAGGGTGCGCGTAAGTGGACCACTTACCGCTACAATCAGAAGTTGGCAAATATGTCGCGCGTATTGTTCGACATCGCGGCCGAGGATAAGAATTTCCCTGCTGTAATTGGTGTATCGGAGATCGAAAACCGCCTCGTGTTGGAGGATTTGATTGCAACGCCAAAGTTGGCGAAGGCAAACTATCGCATCGTGCACTACGACTCGCCAGACCGTCGTGGCGTGGATTGTGCCTTCTTCTATCGCCCTGACAAATTCCAGTTGGAGGGCTCGGAGGCGCATCGCATCTCGTTCCCTGGTCGTCCTACATTCTTCACTCGTGATTTGGTGGCTATGTGGGGTAAGATCGAGGGCGAGCCATTCTATTTTATCGTTTCACACTGGCCATCGCGTCTTGGTGGTAAGGAGGCTTCGCAGTATTCGCGCGACTTTGTGGCAGAGAAGTGTAAGCACATCTGCGACTCGGTACGCACAGCAAACCCTGCAACAAAGGTTGTGATTATGGGCGACTTTAACGACGATGCTACCGACAAGAGCGTTACCGACGTTCTCGGAGCAAAGGGCAATATCAAGAAGTTGGATAAGAATGATATGTACAATCCATTCTATGATATGTATAAGGCCGGCTATGGCACTTTGGGCTATCGCGATGCGTGGAACCTGTTCGATAATATCGTAGTATCGGAGAACTTGGCAACAGGCTCGACCGGAGCATTGAAGATTCAATCGAAACCGACCGAGAAGAAGGAGAAGAAGTCGAAGAGAGTTAAGAACTTCTACGGCAATATCTTCTATCGTCCATATATGATACAGCAGGAGGGCCAGTACAAGAACTATCCGTTGCGTTCGTTTGTAGGTACGAACTTCCAGAACGGATATAGCGACCACTTTCCTGTCTATATCTATATTTCGAAGTAGGAAAAAAGATTATATATAAATAATAAGGTATGAAACTGAAATTTTTACTTATTGCAACAATGACATTGCTTGCCTCGTCCGTTTTCGCGCAAGAGAGCGGATTGAAGGGTAGGGTATTGTCGCGCGACGGCAGAAGTGCCGTTGGAAATGCTGCGGTAACGATTGAAGGAACCTCATTCAAGGCTATAACCAACGACAACGGCTATTTCGAGTTGAAGGGTGTGCCGGCAGGTAGCTACAAAATATCGTTTACTGCGCCTGAGTTTGAGGACCTCGACATCGTAGTTAAGGTCGAAAATGGAGTTAAGGATATCAACTCCGTAATCGTCGTACCAAAGGCTATTGCCGGCGAGGTGCTTGACGATGCAATTTTTGCGGAGTTCGACACTGAGTCTTCGTCATCCGACTCTCCGGCTCTGCCATCGACACTCTCGGCATCGAAAGACCTCTACAACAACATTGCATCGTACCGATTTAGCGAGATGCGTTTCAATGTGCGTGGATACGACTCGAAATACACCGATGTATATCTCAATGGTATCCGCTTCAACGATGCGCTGACAGGCTACGGTCCTTGGTCGTTGTGGAGCGGTATGAATGACGCTACACGTAATCAGGAAAGCACCGCAGGTTTGACCGCTACCGACTATGGCATTGGTGGATTTGGCGGTACTACCAACATCAATGCTCGTGCGTCGCAGATGCGTAAGGGTTTCCGCGCAAGTGTGTCGGGAGGTAACCAGATGTATAACTTCCGTGCTATTGTTTCGTATGCTTCAGGTATGATGGACAATGGTTGGTCGTACGCATTCTCGGCTTCGACGCGTCAGGGCGGTAACGGCTATGTAGATGGTGTGTATTACAACTCGTACGGCTACTTCGCTGCGGTTGAAAAGCAGTTCAACCCACAGCATCGCCTCTCGTTGATGATTCTCGGTACTCCGCAGCAGCGTGGTGCACAGCAGGCATCTACACAGGAGGCATACGATATGTTCGGCAGTAACTACTACAACCCTAACGTTGGCTTCCAAAATGGTAAGTTGCGCAACACCCGTGTTCGTCGTTCGCACGAGCCTATCATTATGTTCAACTACTACTACGACATCAACGAGAAGACGCGCTTAACTGCGGCTACATCGGTACGCTTTGGTTTCAACGGCTACTCGGCTTTGACTTGGAAAGATGGCGCAGACCCACGTCCTGACTACTATCGTTACTTGCCTTCGAACTATACCACGCAGATTGTTGCTGACGAGAATGGTTTTGGCAACTTCTTGGTACAGAATATGAATGCTCTTAACGAGAAGGGTTTGTTTAATGAGGCAGTAACTGCTTATCAGAATGGTCTTGTTCAGGATCTCATTCCAGGCATCTTCAAGAGTGCAACAAACGACCAGATTTTCTCGTACCTGCAGGCTGCAGCCGACGCTCGTTCGATTTGGACAGGTCGTATCGACTTCGACAATATGATCAACTCGAACAAGAACGGCACAACATCGCCGTATGCCGATGGCCACCGCTCGAACTATATGATTGAGGAGCGTCATACCGACCAGATTGACTACAACTTTGCTGCGAATATCTCGCATAACTTCAACGCCAATCACCACCTCGTCGCAGGTGTGAAGGCACGTGTAAACCGCACCGAGTATTACGACAAAATCAAGGATTTGCTTGGTGGCGACTTCTGGGTTGATGTGGATAAGTTCGCAGAGCGCGATATGGGTAGCGACCCTATTAAGTATCAGAATGACCTCGACTACTACAACGAGCACGGCCACGCACGCATCGTTCGCGAAGGCGACAAGTTCTCGTACGACTACTATGCGCACGTTCGTCAGGCGCAGTTGTGGGGCTTGTACGAATACCGCACAGGTGGTTTCGAGATGCACCTCGGCGCAGAGTTGGGTTATGCAGGTTTGTGGCGACACGGTTTGTGGCGCAAGGGTCTCTTCGTGAACGATTCGAAGGGCGACTCCAAGCACCTTAATTTCTTGACCTACAAGGCAAAGGCTACTTTCTCGTATCGCTTCTCGCAGGCACACCACTTGGCATTGAACCTGGGTGCTGTACAGGACGCTCCAACCTTCAATTCGGCATTCGTTTCGCCTCGTACTCGTAACACCGTTACTCCTGGTTTGACACCGGAGCAGGCATATAGCGCAGAGTTGGTATATAACCTCAATTTGCCATACTTGCAGGCTCGTGTAGCAGGTTACTTCACCGAGATGACAAACGCTTCGAAGGTTATTTCGTTCTACGATGATACACAGTCGTCGTTCACCAACTTCGCAATGAGTAATATCGACAAGCGTTATATGGGTGTCGAGGTTGCAGTACGTGTTCCAATTTGGGGAGGTTTGGCATTGCAGGGAGCTTTGAACTATGGCGACTACCGCTACACTTCGGACCCTAACTTCGTTCAGACCGTAGATAACAGCAACAAAATTAAGCTTACCGATAAGGTTTATTGGAAGGGCTACTATGTTGAGAGCACTCCGCAGTTTGCTGTGAATGTTGGTCTTGACTTCCGTGGTCCAAAGAACTGGTTTGCCTCGATTAACTTCAACTACTACGACAAAATTTACCTCTCGATGAACCCTGCATATCGTACCGACAATGCTGTATTGCCATACCGCAAGGTGTTGTTCAGCAGCAGTTCTGACGATACACAGAAGATGTGGGCTTTGACCGAGATGGTTAATATGCGTGCAGAGGAGGAGTTGGGACACGCTTACACTTTGGCTGCAAGCATCGGTAAGAACTGGTATATCGGTCGTAAATACACCCTTGGATTTAGCGCCGAGGTTAAGAACATCTTGAACAATCAGGGCTTCCGCACAGGTGGTTACGAGCAGATGCGTATGCGTAAGGTGCGTGGTTTGATGCCGGGAGAGGCTAACCCATCGACAACTTACTATACTCACTTCGACGCCAAGTACTTCTACTTGCTCGGTACGACTTGCTTCGTAAATGTTTATTTCCGTTTCTAAAAGTCAAACCGAAAAAATGAGAAAGATTATGAAACAGTATAAGATGATTTTGGTAGCATTGCTCGGTTTGGTTTTGACCTCGTGCTACAATAAATTTGAGACCCCGAAGGAGACGTTCATCTATGATGATGAGACTTTCGAGACTCTTAACCCCGATTTGCAGCATATCTCCATTGCCGATTTGAAGGCAATTTTTGGAGAAATTAGTGATACAGGCAAAAATAGCGGTCAAAACAATACTAAATATATCCGCTTTGTAGCAGATCCGCAGAAGGAGTGTACCGCATTTGAGCTGGAGAATGATTGGTACAATACCGGTAACTACTACATCAAGGGTAAGGTTATTTCGAACGACGAGCAGGGTAATATCTACAAGTCGCTCTATATCTTCGACGGAACTGCGGCTATCGAGTTGAAATTGACCAATGGTTTGTTCCTCGACTATCCTTGCAACCTCGAAACAAAAGAGTCTATGTGGGTATATGTTAAGGTACGTGATTTGTACCTCGGCAACTTCCGTATGATGCTCTCGTTGGGCGATATCCCAACTTCGAGTTACAACTCGTATGGTAATTACAAGTACTACGCAAACTCTAATATCGTAAGCCAGCACAAGGTTCGTCAGCACGTATTCCCGGGCGAGAAGACTACTCTTACCGAGAGTTCGACAGATGAGAGCGCAGATATATTTGTAGTTGATGAAAACTCGTACTCGAAGATTCAGGGTGATAACACTCCTCGTTTCCTTGCTCGTTTGATTCGCTTTAAGAATTTAAAGGTGTACTATGCCGGTGTAGGATACCCTGATGAGAATGGTGGTATCATAGAAAATCCTAAGATCATATGTGGTCAAAATGAGAATATCTACCCATCGTGGATTGTTACAAGCGGCATTCAGCAGACATTACCGACTATCCCCGGTGTTATACCAGATCAAGTTGTAAACCGTCCGTGGTACCACTTGGCGTATAGCCGCAACAACGTAGCCCTCTATGGTAGTATCTGTCTTACTTATCTTGACGCTCCAAAGTACACATCTGAACACGGTGTCTATATGCTTCGTACCAGTGGATATTCGCGTTTTGCGGGCAAATACGCTCCAAAACACGGTACAGTCGGAGATGTATTAGCAATATACCAGATATATTCACAGGAATCCGACTATTTGGGCAATGCGGATGATTGGGCTACCTATCAGTTGTCCGTAAACCGCATCGAGGATGTGGAGTTCGATATGGAGCCAAAGGAGGCTTATCCTGCTTGGAGCGCACATATTAAGTGGGCAGAGGATAACTTCCCTAACTACGTATATCCTGCTCCGGGTGTTCTTGTTCCAACCGACGAGGAGCACGATGCAGCAGTTGCTGCGTGGAAAGCGCAGTACGAGAACAACAAGCCTGCAAACGATGGCACTCCATTGTGGACAGAATGGAATGAGTGGGCAGATTGGATTGTATGGATTTTATCGAATACTCCAAAAGACTCCTACCTCCTGCCACAACAGATTGTGGAGGATGTCGATACGATAGAGTAGTCATACTCAAATAAATAATCGAAAAGTACCGCATTGCAGCGGTACTTTTTTTGTGCTCAAATGAATGATTTCTCGAAAGAAATTACTATTTTTGTACGAGATTGCGTTTTTGTGTAGTTTTCCGAGGTGTTGGAGCGTCTTATTTAAGAATACTGCGCAATAAAGAGGCTATACAGAGCGTTATGGTTTAAGATGAGCAAACAACAAAATAAAAGATAATAACTAATTAAAAATCCAAATTTTTGGTAAAATGAAACGTTTATTTACATTCGTCATCGCATCGTTAGTTGCTTTTGCGGTGGCTGCGCAACCGGGAGCGCAACAGATTCCGGTAATTCCTGCGGACAAGGCGGTTCGCGTGGGAACACTGCCGAATGGTATGAAATACTACCTTCGCCACAATGACAAACAGAAGAACCTCGCCGACTTCTACATCTCGCACGATGTGGGTGCTATTCAGGAAGACGACGACCAGCAAGGCTTGGCTCACTTCCTCGAGCATATGGCATTCAATGGTACTAAGAATCTTCCGGGCAAGATGCTTATAGAGTACCTCGAGACCGTAGGTGTGAAGTTCGGAACAAACCTCAATGCAGGTACTTCGTGGGACTACACACAGTATCTTTTGAAGGACGTTCCAACCATTCGTCCGGGCATCATTGATACTGCAATGCTTATTCTTCACGATTGGTCGCACTTCATCGCGTTGGAGCCGAAGGAGATCGACGCAGAGCGTGGCGTAATTATGGAGGAGTTGCGTATGCGTGACGGCGCATCGTGGCGTGGAACTATTCAGCTGCTGAAGGCTCTCGGCAAGGGTACTCGCTATGAGCACCGCAACCTTATCGGCTACCTCGAAGGTTTGAAGTCGTTCGACCACTCGTCGCTCGAAAACTTCTACAAGAAGTGGTATCGCCCTGAGTATCAGGCTGTGGTAATCGTTGGAGATATCAACGTAGATGAGATTGAGGCAAAGTTGCAAAAGTTGATGGCAGATATCCCTGCTTCACCTGCGGACGCTCCACAGAAGGAGGTTATCGTGGTACCTGACAATCAGGAGCCAATTATCTCTATTTTTGAGGATCCCGAGATGACCGAGACAAGTGCAACCCTCTTCATCAAGCGTCAGGCGTTGCCAAAGCACTTGAACAACACCATCGTAGCCGAGCAGTTGGCACTTATCGACGCATTGTCGAGCGAGATGGCAAATGCTCGTTTGCAGGAGATTGCAATGAAGCCTAATGCTCCATTCACTTCGGCATACTATATGAACGGCAGCGTCGGCATATGCCCAACTTTGGAGTGCGCAGGCGTTGGAGTGAATACTCAGGACGGCAAGTTGCTTGCTGGTTTAGAAGCAGCCTACACCGAGTTGGAGCGTATCCGTCGCCACGGCTTCACCGAGAGCGAGTTGGAGCGTGCAAAGCAGAGTGTTATGAAGATGCAGGAGTTGGCTTACAACAACCGCAACGACCGCAAGAATGGTCAGTATGTTCAGCGTTATTTGAACGCATTCCGCAAGAATGCCGCTATGCCTGATGCAGAGACAGAGTGGAAATTGGATAGTATGATTATCGCAAACTTGCAGTTGCCAATGATTAATCAGGTGGTAGCGCAGTTTATCACCGACCACAATCAGGTATTGATTGCTCAGGCTCCAAAGCGCGATGGATTGGTAAATGCTACCGAGGCACAGTTGGCAGAGGTCTTGGCAAAGGTTAAGGCTGCGACTATCGCACCTTATGCAGACAACACCGTTAAGGAGCCGCTTATCTCGCCAGACAAGCAGTTGAAGGGCTCGCCGGTTAAGAAGGAGTCGAAGAACGAGGCTCTTGGCACCACTACTTGGGTGTTGAAGAATGGTTTGAAGGTGGTTGTTAAGCCTACACAGTTCAAAGCGGACGAGGTGCAAATTGCAATGACTGCTCACTTCGGACAGTCGTCGTTGAGTGATGAATTGTATTGGACATCGGCAATGCTCCCAACAATGATGGGTCGTATGGGCATCTCGAAGTTTACAGCAACCGACTTGCGCAAGCAACTCTCGGGCAAGAATGCACGCGTGCAGATTTCGCCTGACGACTACGAGACATCGGTTGTAGGTTCAGGCTCTCCAAAGGATCTCGAAACCCTTATGCAGTTGCTTTACTTGCAGTTCACCGAGCCTCGTTTCTCGAAGGAGGACTTCGATGTAGCGATGGCACAGTTGAAGCCGTATGTTGAGAACTTGCAGACTAACCCTGACTACATTTCGGCAGTAGAGCGTCAGAAGACTCTCTATGGTAACCACTTCCGTCGTCAGCAGATTACTCCTGCGTTGCTCGACGAGGTTAAGTTCGAGCGTATGGAGCCTGCATATAAGGCGTTATTCTCAAATGCTGCAAACTTCACTACTTATATTGTAGGTAACGTCGATTTGGAGGTTTTGAAGCCGCTCGTTGAGAAGTATATCGGCTCGCTTCCTGTTGCAAAGAAGCTCACCAAGAAGGTTGATGACAATGCTTACGCTGTTAAGGGCGAGGTTGTGAACGACTTCAAGGCGAAGATGCAGCAGCCAAAGGTTGGCATCACCCGCATCTACACAGGTCCTATCGACTATACTTTGAAGAACCGCGTTGCGATGAACGTTCTTTCGCAGGTATTGCGCACCCGCTATACAAAGTCTATTCGTGAGGAGAAGGGTGGTACGTACAGCGTAGGCGTAGGTGGTCGCGTAATGGCTGACTATACGCCTTGGTATCAGTTGATCGTCTTATTCGACACCAACGAGCAGATGGCTGACGAGTTGAGCCAGATTGTTATTGACGAGATCAAGAAGATTGCAGCCGAGGGTCCAAACAAGGAGGACGTTGAGAAGAGCCGCAAGTATTTGTTGAAGGAGTATGAAAATCAGGTGCAGATGAATGGCAACTGGTTGAATTGGCTCGACGAGTACAACACCCGTGGCACAGACTACGCAGCCGAGTACAAGAAGGTTGTCGAGGAGCTGACCTACGACGATTTGAAGGCTTTGGCAGCAAAAATTTTGAATGACAACAATATGACTTACGTTGTAATGCGCCCTGAGAAATAATAAAAAAGCCAATGGCTAATGGCCAAAGGCTAAAAGCAAAAAAAAGATTGCCAAGGTTTATCTTGGCAATCTTTTTTTTCTATCTCCACTCAATCGCTGCGGTGCAGGCGACTGCGCCTTCGCCATTGCGAATCTCGAAGAGCGACGTATTCTCTCGCTGTTCGTAGCCGATAGTCAGCACCTCGCCCAAGCGACACTCCTTCGCAAAGTGAATATCGAGGCGGAGTGGGCGTGGCTCGGTCAGATACTCAATCGGTAGGGTATTGAGCATCATTCGGATATAGCGCATAGTATTGACGTGGCGATTGAAGTCGATATCGCTATAACGCACCTCGTGCTTGCGAGTTACGCTCGGCTCAATGCCACGCACCTTTCGCGGTGCATCGCACGGCGACGGAGCCTCGCAGAACTTGTCAGTAAAGAGGTGTTCAACCTCCTCCAACGACACCGGCATACGCTTCTCAAAATCTATTACGCACCACTGCGACACGGCACGACCAAACTGCTTACCCTTGCCATCTGAAAGCTCGAAATTACGAGTCGAGATAAGGCGCGAGGTGTGAGGATTTACCCACGTGAGGATATTGTAATCCTCGTACTGCTCGGGTTGGCGGTCAATCTCGACCGACATACGCGAAAGCACCCACGAACGGTTGTGCTGCATCAACACGTCGGCACTAATGCCCTTGTGCTTTGCATCCGTTCCGGCTACGTTCAAGATATCGGAACAGAGCGATTCGATGGTTGCGTGGAGCATAAAATCAACTTTTTCGGGCGAAACCGAAAAATTATAGTTTGTTTTCTCTGCCATAATTTCTGCTTTAATTGTTAGGCAAAAGTAGTTGTTTTAGCAATAAATCGCAATTTTTACGCCCTAAAAACGCCTTTTTGGATATATATGAGAGCGATTTGAGCAGAGCGAGAAATTTGGAAATTCCCACTTTTTTGTCTACCTTCGCTTTTGGTTAGTTGGTTTTTACACTGAAAAAATGTAAGGGAAATGGGGATAAAAGTGAAACTCGATGTGGTGTTGGATCGGCGTAAAATGACGCTGACACAGTTGTCGGAGCGTATTGGTATAACTCTGGCAAACCTATCGGTGCTGAAGACCGGAAAGGGCAAGGCAGTGCGTTTTTCGACGCTCGAAGCTATCTGCCACGAGTTACACTGCCAACCCGGCGACATCTTGGAGTACGAGGAGGATTAGCCTCCTATGGCTCGAATTTTGGTGCGGAAACGGAGAATTTAATTTTCTGTTTCCCATTTTTTTTGTACATTTGCAGTGCAGGGCACATAGTTCTGCGCTTACGATGACACAAAAAGACAAGAGCCCAAGGGCATTCCATACTGCAACAATCTACATACCCTAAGTGGTCTTCTCGTGGCGTTTTGCCAACCATTTATTAAAGCAGTACACACATTTTAATCTATTAAATATATGAGTAAATTCTACACACTCATAGTGTTGCTATTTGCAGCACTATCGGTCTATTGTGTGTCGGCAACAACTCGCATCAAGCGCGTGCTGACACTCGAAGAGATTTATGCTCTTGCCGATGAACACAGCAAGAGCGTAAAGAGCAGCAAACTCGCTTTGGCAGAGGCGGATATTGCTGTTAAGGAGGCAAAATCGAAACATCTGCCCAACATTGACCTCTCGGTTACGGCGAGTTACCTCGGCAATGGCGTATTGACCGACCGCGACTTCTCGAACTCGATGAAGGTCGATATGCCACACTTCGGCAATAACTTCGCAGTCGAGGCTTCGCAACTTATCTATGGCGGTGGGGTAGTCAGCAGTGGTGTCGCTGTGGCGAAGTTGCAGCAGGATATGGCAAATGTCGATCTTGCCGACTCGCGCACCCGTGTTCGTTTTATGCTTACGGCATTCTACCTCGACCTATACAAGTTGCACAATTTGTTGCAGGTTTACGATAGGAATATCGAGTTGGCGGAGGCGCTTATCGAAACCACACGTGCCCGCGAAAAGGAGGGCTTGGCGTTGGCGAACGACATCACACGCTACGAACTCCGTTTGCAGAATATCTCGCTGGCACGTCGCAAAATCGCAAATGCCATCGAGATTTTGAACGCCAATATGGTTGAGATGCTTGCGCTCGACCCGCAGACCTATATTCTGCCCGATGAGCAACTTATGAAATTCTCCTCCGCACCGCAGAACGAGGAGTATTGGCAGAACGAGGCTGCGAGATATTCGCACGACTTGCAACGCTCATCGCTCGGCGTAAAGTTGAGTGAACAGGGCATACGCTTGGCACGTGCCAATATGTTGCCGAGTGTGGCATTGGTTGCCGCAAACCACTTCGACGGACCAATAACAATTGAGGTACCGGTGATTAACAAAAATTTCAACTATTGGTTTGTTGGACTGCGAGTGTCGTGGAGTTTGTCGTCGCTCTACAAGGCGAACAATGGTTTGAAGCGTGCAAAATACGCATCGTTGCTCGCTCAATCGCGCTTGGACGAGGCGAAAGAAGGGGTAAAACTCGCTGTTAAGTCGGACTATATCAAATACTTGGAGTCATTCGAGGAGTTGGCGTCGTATCGCAAAAGCCTGCAACTCGCCAAGGAGAACTACTCGGTCATCGAAACTCGCTATAAGAACGATATGGCGATTGCTACCGATATGGTCGATGCGGCAAACGAACTGCTCAATTCCGAGTTGCAGTTGGCAAATTCGCAAATAGGCACCATTTTCCAATACTACAAACTTAAATCAACAACAGGAAATCTCTAACTCTCAATACATTATGAAACACAAGACAAAGAAAATAATCTACAATATCATAACCTGCGCAACCATCATTGTAACGTTGGTGTGGGTTTGCTCGAAATTTGTGCATTTCGGCAATGTCGAATTTACCGAGAACGCCCAAGTTCAGCAACATATCGTACCTGTTAATGCCCGTGTTCAAGGATTTGTCAAAGAGGTGCGCTTCGATGAATACACCGAGGTTAAAAAGGGTGATACGCTCCTTGTTATCGAGCCGGCAGAGTTTAACTATCGTCTTGCGCAGGCCGAAGCGGCATATATCAATGCCGTAGCCGATAAGGAGGCTATGCATAAGGTTATCTCGACCACCAATGCCAACAAGACCGTTACAGAGGCAACAATCAAGGAGGCGGAGGTGTTGCTCAAAAATGCTGAGCGCAACTATCGTCGTTTCGAGCAGTTGTTGGCGCAGAATGCCGTTACACGTCAGCAGTACGACGATGTTAAAACCCACTACGAGGCGACAAAGGCTCGTTGCGAGGTGCTTAAAAGCCAAAAGCAGAGTGTGAATGCCGTAGGAGAGGAGCAGAAAACTCGCCTCGAACAGAACGAGGCGGCAATTCGCGTGGCTACGGCATCGCTCGAATTGGCAAAGTTGAATCTCTCCTACACAGTAATTATTGCTCCTGCCGACGGTATTACAGGACGCAAAAAAATTCAGGAAGGACAACTCGTGCAACCCGGTCAAACCGTTGTGGATATAGTGTCGCACACCGATAAGTGGGTTATGGCAAACTACAAGGAGCGACAAATTGCCAATATCCGAGAGGGTAGTGAAGTGGAGATTAAGGTAGATGCCATTAAAGATTACATTTTCAAGGGGGTAGTAACCTCTATTTCTGGCGCTACTGGTTCGAGTTACTCGCTTATGCCGCAGGACAATTCGTCGGGCAACTTCGTAAAGATTGAGCAGCGCATACCTGTGCGTATCGACTTTGTAGGCAACGACGACGCGATGATGCGCAAGTTGAGCGCAGGAATGAATGTGGAGTGTAAAGTTCTCTATTAACGATGCACGATCATAATCAGAAATTCGAAATTCCGCAGTTTCGCTCCTTTGTGCCGGAGTGGCTACGCCCGTGGATAGTGATACTTTTCGTTATCGTTATCCAATTTTCGGGCGGCGTATATCTGGCAGCGGCGAGCGAAATGGTCGGCACTACGCAACTGCTCAACGAGGATATAATGATGGCGGGTTACGCCTCGCTGGTGGGTATGGCGCTATTCTTCGGAATGATGTTCAGGGTGAAGTTTGCTGTGCGACCTCGTACCACGCTGCTGATGTGTGCGGGAGTTATTGCGGCGGCAAACCTCATTGCTATAAACACCACGAATGTGCCATTGCTTGTTGGCGTGTCGTTTGTGGCGGGATTTTTCCGTATGTGGGCAACCTTCGAGTGTAACTCCACAATTCAGTTGTGGCTCACTCCGAAGCGCGATTTATCGGTATTCTTCTGCTATGTTTATCTTATAGTGAACAGCGCAATTCAGCTCTCGGGCATCGCCACTGTATTCTTCTCGGTGTGGGCTTCGTGGCACTTTATGCACTACTTCATAGTGGCAGCATTGTTGGTTATGATGCTGCTTGTGATGATTATATATAAGGATATCCGTGTTATGCCACATCTGCCACTCTACGGTATCGATTGGCTCGGAATGTCGATGTGGGGTATTACGGCTCTGTCGGTGCTGTTTATCTGCCTTTATGGCGAGTACTACGATTGGTGGTACGCTTGGCAGATTCGTGCGGCTGCGCTCTGTGGAGTGGTTACGCTTGCGCTGAATTTGTGGCGAGCGTCGTTTATCCGCCACCCATATATTATGCTCGACACGCTAAAACAACCTATCGTGCCTATAACCATTGCAATACTTATCGTTGCCGATACGCTGCTTGCGCCGTCGCACATATTCGAACACGCTCTGATGGAGGGTGTGCTTGGCTACGATGCCGAGAATATGATCTCTCTGAATTGGGTGGCGTTCTTTGGTACCGTTGTTGCGGTGTTGTTTACTTGGCAGACCTTTGCACGCCGCAAGTGGTCGTATCAGCGAATGTTAGTCATCGCCTTCTCGGCTATTGCGCTCTATTTGGCATATTTCTACTTCACGATAGACTACAACTTACCGAAGGAGGCACTATATTTTCCGATTTTCGTGCGAACTTTCGGCTATATTATCGTGGCGGTGGCGGTGCTGACCTCGCTTACACGCTTGCCGTTCCCGTTTCACTTTATGCAGGGAGTGATGATGCAAAACCTATTTAGCGCATCGTTGGCGGGCGTTATCGGCACAACAATTGTGGCACGAGCGATGAAGGTTGTTATGGCTCGCAATGCGGCGTGGCTGTCCGAGGGTATGGATAGCGTAAATCTATCGACTCTCCGCACGCCGTTTATGTCGTTCTATGGCGAGGTACAGGTGCAGGCACTGCTCGAAACTATGAAGGAGATATATGGTTGGTTGCTATGGTTGGCAATTTTTACGATTATATTCTTGGGCGTGCGCTATTCGGGCGTGCGACCTCGCCACGTAATTCACCCGACATTCAAGGCTATCTCTGCGGCTGTCCGTGTAACTGTGCGCCCTATACAGCGGCTTATTAGGCGCAAAGCGTAGTTTTAATGATAAAAGCTTTTCGTTTCCCATTTTTTTGCTATCTTTGTATAGAATATAAAACGAAGAGGTATGAAAATTGTAGTTCTTGGTCCTGCGCACCCATATCGTGGCGGTTTGGCGTCGATTATGGAGACTATGGCTCGCGAGTATCAGCGTCGTGGAGATGAGGTTAAGGTCTACACCTTCTCGCTGCAATACCCTTCGTTGCTATTTCCGGGTAAGAGTCAAACGGTCGATAGCCCCGCACCGCACGATTTGCATATCGAGCGCATCGTAAATACCTGCAACCCTCTGAATTGGGTAAAGGTGGGCAGACGTCTGCGCAAGGAGGCTCCCGATATGATTCTTATGAAGTATTGGACTCCGTTTATGGCTCCGTGCTTTGGTACTATTGCCCGCATTGCCCGCAAAAACGGCAAGACAAAGGTCATTTGTCAAATCGACAATGTCGAGCCACACGAACACCATCTTGTGGATAAACCATTCAACCGCTACTATCTCGGTGCGGTGGATGGTTTTGTCTATATGTCGGAGCAGGTGGGCGGCGAATTGCGTGCCTACACCTCCGCTCCTGCGATATTCTCGCCACACCCTATGTTCGAGAACTTCGGTGAGAGGGTAGAGCGCAACGAAGCGTGCGAACAACTCGGTCTTGATGCGTCGAAGCGGTATCTGCTATTCTTTGGTCTTATTCGCGATTACAAGGGTTTAGACCTACTTTTGGAGGCTTTCGAACAGATTGGGGACAAGGAGTTACGTTTGGTCGTTGCAGGCGAATTTTACAACGATAAAGAGCAATATCGTGCCATTCTCGACCGCTTGGGCGAGAGGGTAGTGCTGCACGAAGGTTTTGTGAAGGACGACGATGTGCGCTACTATTTTTCGGTTGCGGACGCTCTGGTTTTGCCATATCGCACCGCTACGCAGAGTGGCGTTACGCAGATTGCCTACAACTTCTCTGTTCCGATGATTGTAACGCGCGTGGGCGGTCTTCCCGAGATTGTCGCTGACGATAGGGTAGGCTTCGTCTGCGAGCCAACGGCAGAGAGTATCGCCGAGGCGATAGAACGACTCTATTCGGGCGATGCGCTATCTCGTTTTGCCGCCAACTTCCCCGATGAACGCAAACGCTTCTCGTGGGCAACGATGTGTGATAAGTTGGTGGAGGTGCTTTATAAAACGGAAAGCGGAAAGCGGAAAGCGGAAAACTAAAACCTTTCAGCGCTCCCTTACTCGCCGTTACTAGCCCTTACTAGCCCTTAATTCTCTTGCGCCGTGATGAGGGCAGGAGTCCGCAAAACCAACAGACCCCACCGCCCTAACGGGCACCTCCTATCCACTCCTATAACAACAAAAAAAAGGCGACCAAACGGTCGCCTTAAAATTTGTTTGCTGCAAATTATTTCGCGAGGTTAAGAACCGACGAGAACTTCTTAGCAACATACTTCTGGTTAGCCATCTTGTGCATAACCTTAACCTTGCTGTTCTTCGACAACTTTGCAGGAGCAACGCCAGCATCCTCCGGAGCGGTTGTTGGAGTTACAGTCATAACCTCACCCGAGAAAGTGTAAGCAGCCTCTGTGTAGTTCCATACGTAGATATCCTCACCGATAACAGGGAAGATAGTGAATGCAGTAACTATGAACTCGTCACCGGTTGTAATCTGACCCTTGTAAGCGTTGAGAGATACATTGCCGTTAGCGTCCATAGCGAATGTGTATGGAGCATACTCACCACCTACCATATACATATTATCTGGGTCGTAGGTAGGGAGCTCGCTCTGTGCCAACCACTGATATACCATACCGGCATTAGCACCTTCTGTTACCTCGTAAACGACCACCTCGTTGAGCAACTCAATCTTGTTATCGTTGTAAACACCGATTGCATAACCATCATAGAGGAAGAAACCATCCCAGCCATAAACCAATGCGTAACCCTCCAACGACTCGTGCTCAGTAGCACCATCAACGATCTGGATTGGACGAATCAACTCCTCGTCAGTCCAAGCCTCCTCGTACTTCTCGGTCAAAGGATTGGTCTGCTGAACATAGGTCTTTGGAGAAGTTACCTCCCACCAGCCTACCCACTGTGCAGTGTCGAAAGTAGATGCAGGACTCTTGAACGACTTGTAAGAAACTGCTGTGCTTGTGAGGTTACCGTTAGTATCAACACCATAAGCATACGCTACGAACTCCTTATCAGGAGTAACACGGCTTGAGTCCCACTCGGCTGTACCTGCGTTGAGAAGTTGCTCCCAAGTGTACTGACCAGCATCAACAGCCTCAACCAATTCAGCGTAGTGCTCGTTGATGTCGAAACTTGCGAAATCAGCCTTCGACATAACGTTAGCATAGAAAGAGCGAGTAGCCTCCTTTGCAGTTACCTTGATGTGAGCAGAAGTTGGAGTAATGTTCGTAACCTCGATTGCGAACTCGCCAGCACCCTCATTACCTGTCTTGTCGCCACCTCCATCAGGAGTACAGCTTGCAAATGCAAGACCTACAGCGGCCAAAAGTAAAAATACCTTTTTCATAATAACATTTTTTAAAGTTAATAAATAAAGTGAATTTGAATGTTTGTTTAATTTTTATTGGCTTTCATTCCGTAATCACAACCTCTGCTTTCGGCTCCCTAACCTGCCAAAAACTCGGCTACAATCGGATAAATACCTATCGCAAAGTTATATTAAAAAAAATTAAAAACCAAATAATTTATCAATATAAATATGCTTAAATTACGATTTTTATGTTTTTAGGCGGGTATTGCTAACAAATAAGCCTCCCACACAGGAAGGCTTATTACAAATTGTAAGCAAGAAAAAATTACTTGTTGAGTCATTGCGAGAGCCGATAGGCTTCTGGCAATTTCAATTGCACCATTCCGTCATTGCGAGAGCCGGTAGGCTCGTGGCAATCTCCTCACTCGATGCAAAGTGGGAGATTCCCACGGTCGCTTTGCTCCCTCGGAATGACGTTTTGTTTACTATACTCCCTTGGAATAATGACTTTTGGGTAATTCGTTACTATTCGGCAAGTAAGTCTTTCCATTCGGGGTTGTTGGCACTTATCAAAGCCTCCTTACGCTTGCGAGACCAACTTTTAAGTTGTTTCTCACGGGCTATGGCTGCATCCATATTGCCAAATTCCTCGAAGTGAAGCAAATGCGTGAGATTGTACCTCGCTGAAAAACCGCCTAATAAACCACCCTTATGCTGCACCATTCGTTGCTCTATGTTGGATGTTACACCAATATATAGAGTGGTATGGTATTTATTGGATAGTATGTATACGCAAGGCTTTTCATAAACTCACAAATCTCATTTGCCCCATTCCGTCATTGCGAGAGCCGATAGGCTCGTGGCAATCTCCTCGCTCGATGTAACGTGGGAGATTCCCACGGTCGCTTTGCTCCCTTGGAATGACGACTTCGGTTACTCCTTTATGTTCGGCAACTCCAAGCCGTAGCTGTTGCGTTTATCCAAGAACTTCAACCAGAGGCTGAAGATAAGCGCAAGAACGCCCAACGATGCAAAAATCAACATTGGCACGGTGTAGTTGTAGACAGCGCCCTCCACACCGGCAGCAATCTGCTCCGAAACACCGGGGTTGCATCGCTCCAAAGCCCAGCCGATAAGCATTGGCGTACCCATCAAACCGAAGTTCTGCACCCAGAAAATCAACGAGTAGGCGCTACCTAAATATCGCTTGTCCATAATTTTAGGAATCGACGGCCAAAGCGATGCCGGCACCAACGAGAAAGATATACCCAAGAGAATAATTGCCACGAAGGCTACAATCTGATTAGGGAATGCCGGCAACACCAGCGCAAAGGTGAGGTGGCACACAATCATCAGCAACGAGCCGAGAATAAGCATTGTTGCCCCCTTGCCCTTCTTATCGAGGAACCAACCAAGTAATGGTGTAACGCAGGCTGCACCAATAGGGAACCAGCGGAAGATATCCGATGCCATCTTTGCGGAGAGATGGAGGTTGCTTTGCAACATATTGGCAGCAAACTTCTGGAATGGGAAGATGGCAGAGTAGTACAACACGCACAACAACGCAACAATCCAGAACAACTTGCTCTTGAAGATATTGATAATATCCGAGAACTTAAACTCCTCTTCGCTCTCTCCTTGTACGGCATCAGCACCGAGCTGCTTGTCGAACTTTTTATCCATTACACAGAAGACAGAGAAGCAGAGAAGGCCGATAAAGAGCAATGCAACGCAGAATGCAACGGGCTTAACAACGGTAGGGTCGATATCGCCTGCCAAACGTGGCGATATTGTAAATATAGCGAACACGCCCACGCGCGCGAGCGCCATCTCCAAACCCATAGCCAAAGCCATCTCCTTGCCCTCGAACCACTTTGCAAGAGCCTTCGACGCTGTAATACCAGCCATCTCGCAACCGCAACCGAAAATCATAAATCCGAGCGAAGCGAGCTTTGCGCTACCGGGCATTGCTACCCACCACGAGTTCAACCAAGCCTCGAGCGAAGTGCCGGCAAACCAGTCGCTTACGGCGTAGAACTTTATGCTCGCACCTATGACCATAACGATTGCCGAGGTCAATCCGGTGAAGCGAATACCCATTTTGTCGAGGATAATACCCGCAACAATAAGGAAACCGCAAGTGTTTAGCAGATACTCCGAACTGGTGAATTTACCATAAGCGAATGGCATCCAACCGTGAGTCTTCTGAATAATCTCTTGCAATGGAGAGATTACATCCACGAACATATGCGCGAACAACATCATAAGTGCGATAAGCACCATCGCACCCCAACGAGCCCACGCAGAGTCGTTCAATTTCTTTTGAATTGTTTGAGTCATAATAGCTGTTTTATTTAAGTTTTTAAAATGTGTTATTGCTCATTCATATACACTTTGAGCACCTCATAGGCCTCCTCGATGCCGAGTTCACCCGCCTTCGAGATGTCGAGGCAACCCTTGCGTGTATCCTTCATATAAATCTGTATCAAACCTCGATTGTAGTATGCCTCGGCAAAATGAGGATTTAGTTCAATCGCCTTCGAGTAGTCTTCGAACGCCTCCGGCAACTTGCCCGATAGAGCCAATAGATTTGCTCGGTTGTAGTAGGCGTAGGCAAATCCCGAATAGAGTTTTATCGCCTTGGTCAAGTCGGCTATCGCCTCGTCGTAGTTGTAGGTACGAGTGGTATGGTTATGCAGTTGGCTCGCCGGATCACTCTCGATAGAGATGCGCTGATAGGCACTCTCAATCGAAGATATAAAGTCTATCATCTCCGCCTGTGTGGTTGCTCGATTGAGATAAACAAACGGATTAGTTGGCGATGCCTGAATAGCTGCAGTATAGGTATTTACGGCATTTGTATATTGCTTAACCAGCGACTCTGAGATAGCAAGTAAAAATAACTCCTCGAAAGAGTATGCTACGGAGTGAGGCTTATCCTTCAAGCGACGATTTATGGCAACCAGCGAATCTGCTGCAATGTTACTCTCGCGACACGAAAGCGACAACAGCGAATTATCGAGTCGTTTGATGAAATCCTCTGCACGTTGCGAGTAGTATTTTCGAGTCGTGGCTGTATGCTCTACACTATCCTGCGTAAAGGTAAACTTAAAGAACGGTAGCAGAGCCATCTTCTCATTATTTGTTCGGCGCGAGGTGATACGCTCAAACGACGAGCCCGCAAACTTCGTATCAAACGACAACAACTTATCGAAACGACGCGTTGTGTCGGCGTAGATCGAGTAGGTAGTATCGTTCAAGCGCGCCCTGTACTCCGCAATTTTTCGTTCGGCAATCTGCTTATCGCTACGCGCCCCCTTATAGTCGCCCGAGACATAGCGCAGATAACTGCGTCCGAAATAGGCATTTGCAAAGTCGGGATAGAGCTGTATTGCCCTCGTGAAATCCGCCTTTGCACTCTCAATATCGCCCAACTCCTGGTGTATCAGAGCACGATTGTAATATACAAGCACATTGTCGGGCGAGTAGGTCGCAACCTTGTTGTAATCGTCGAGTGCACGATTGTAATCGCCTATCTGCGAGCGAATTATAGCGCGATTGAAGTATGCAATCGAACTTGTTGAATCCAACTGAAGAACTCTATCCAGATCGTTTAGCGACTGCATCGGTCGTTTAGTTTCGCTATATATCAACGCACGGTTAAAGTAGGACATTGCCAATGTCGAGTCGCACTTCACCGCCATATCAAAGTCCTGCTCCGCCTCACCGTAACGTTGCTGTTTCATATACAACACGCCTCGGCGATTATAACCCATCGGGCTCTCACGATTGGTGCGAATTCCCAATTCGAAATCGGCATAAGCCTTTACCGTATCCCTCAAATGAAGATAGCAAACACCTCTATTCAAATAGGCATCGGCAACCTTCTTTTCGTAGCGGATAAAATTATCAAAATCTTCGATTGCCTCCTTGAATTGCTGATTTAGCAAACGCGTAACGCCTCGGCTATAATATGGATTTGGTAGGTCCGGGCGCAACTCGATAGCCTCGCGGAAGTCCGCAAGCGCATCGTCGTAATTACCTAAACGCGAACGCGTTATCGCACGATATGTAAAGGCGGTTGTAAATACGGGATTTCGTTCTATTGCCTCGGTAAAATCCATCTCGGCACCGAGTAAATCGTCGAGATTATATTTTGCGATACCGCGCAAGAAGTAGCCCTCGTACGCCTTATCGTCAAAGCGCAACAGAACATTGAGCGTGCGTATCGCCTCCTTAAAGTCGTTCTCCACCATTTGGCGACGACCGATGTAGAAGAAGTAATCACGATTGTACTGCGCAACAACCGAAGTTGTGGCGAACAACACAAACAATATCGCAATTACCGCTTTACGCATAGAAAAAGTTTTCCGCTTTAATCCTGCTTCGCAGGCTTTTCCTCCTCGCGGCTCGGCATAGTGCAAACAAGTTTACCCTCTGCTCTCGCTCCGCAGCGTCGGTTCCGTTTTCAGTTTTCAGTTTAGTTGTCGTTGTATCCGAATCGTGATAGCTGACGATCGTTATTGCGCCAATCGTCATTGACCTTCACAAATAGTTGCAAAAAGACCTTCTTGCCGAGGAATGCCTCAATATCGGCACGTGCCTGCTGACCAACTTTTTTGAGTCGTTCGCCCTTATGTCCGATAACGATGCCCTTCTGCGAGTTGCGCGAAACATAAATCGTTGCCGAAATGCGATCAATAGTCGGCTCCTCCTTGTAAGAGTCGATTTCAATCTCACAGCAGTAGGGTATCTCCTTATCGTAGTTGGTGAGTATCTTTTCGCGAATAATCTCCGACGCAAAGAAACGCAACGTCTTGTCGGTCAGCGTATCCTTCGGGTAATATGGCTCGCCCTCTGGCAGTTTTTCGAGAATCTGCGAGAATATCGCCTCGATATTGAACTGCTCCTTTGCCGATGCCGGAACAATAACCGCCTCGGGCAAACGCTCGTGCCACTCGGCTACGATTTTTTCGAGTTTTTCCTGTGTGGTAAGGTCAATTTTATTAATTACCACAATCGTTGGTATTGCGCTCACGGCAATTTTCTCGATAATATCGGCATTGCGTTCGCTCTGCTCCTCGACCGTATCGGTAACGTAGAGGATAACGTCGGCATCGCTCACCGCGCCACGCACAAAGTTCATCATCGACTCCTGCAATTTGTATGCAGGTTTCAAAATTCCGGGCGTGTCGGAGTAGACAATTTGAAAATCGTCGCCATTGACGATGCCCATAATACGGTGGCGTGTAGTCTGCGCCTTCGAGGTTATAATTGAAAGTTTCTCGCCTACAAGGGCATTCATCAATGTCGATTTTCCGACATTCGGATTACCAATGATATTTACAAAACCGCTCTTATGCATAGTTGTTTCTATCTTCAAATTAGATTGCCAAGGTTTTGGCCTTGGCAATCTCTGTTCCTATCTTCTCATTCCGGGCATACCCTTCGGAATCTTCATCTTGCCACTTGTTACCATCTTCATCATCTTGCGCATATCATCAAACTGCTTCATCAGTCGATTGACATCTGCCATAGTAGTTCCCGAGCCCTTGGCAATACGCTCACGGCGGCGAGCATTGATAATCTCGGGCTTCTCACGCTCCAATGGAGTCATCGAGCCGATAATAGCCTCGGTCTGCTTGAATACATCATCGCCAATCTCCACATCGCGCAACATCTTGCCCATACCCGGAATCATCGACGCCACATCTTTGAGGTTTCCGAGTTTCTTCACCTGATTTATCTGCGAAAGGAAGTCGTTGAAATCGAACTTATTAGTTGCAATTTTCTTGGTGAGTTTGCGAGCCTCCTGCTCGTCGTACTGCTGCTGCGCACGCTCAACGAGTGAAACAACGTCGCCCATACCCAAAATACGGTCAGCCATACGCTCCGGGTGAAATACCTGCAAGGTATCCATCTTCTCGCCGCTCGAAATAAACTTCAACGGTTTATTCACTACCGAACGAATCGAAATCGCGGCACCACCACGCGTATCACCGTCCAACTTCGTCAAAACCACACCATCGAAATCGAGGCGCTCGTTAAATTCACGTGCAGTATTTACGGCGTCCTGACCCGTCATCGAATCGACCACGAAGAGTGTTTCGCAAGGATTTACAGTCTCTTTGATTTTGGTAATCTCCTGCATCATCGCCTCATCTACAGCCAAACGACCTGCGGTATCGACAATCACAACATTATAGTTGTTCTGACGTGCATATTTAATAGCATTTTCGGCAATCTCAACAGGATTTTGGTTACCCTCCTCGGTGTATACCGGCACACCAATCTGCTCGCCAAGAATTTTCAACTGGTCGATAGCAGCAGGTCGATATACGTCGCCGGCAACGAGCAACACCTGACGCCCCTTCTTACTCTTTATAAACGACGCCAACTTACCCGAGAAGGTCGTTTTACCAGAACCCTGCAAACCGGCAATAAGGATAACGGCGGGGCTGCCTTCTAGTTTAATATCGGTAGCCTCACCGCCCATCAACTGCGCCAACTCATCGCGCACGATTTTGGTCATCATCTGGCCCGGACTAACTGCTGTAAGCACATTCTGACCGAGAGCTTTCTGCTTAACCTCGTCGGTAAACGACTTTGCAACTTTATAGTTCACGTCAGCATCAATCAACGCACGACGAATCTCTTTGAGCGACTCGGCAACGTTAATTTCGGTGATACGTCCCTGACCTTTAAGAATTTTGAACGACCGTTCTAAGCGGTCCGTAAGTTTTTCGAACATATATTTGTCTTTTATTTTCGCAATTTGGCTGCGAAGATAGTAAAAATATCCATATTTTTAGCAGGGTAGTGGAGGATATTTCCAAAATCGCACTTTTGAAGCATTGTACCGTTCGGCAATTATTTCAATTTTGCCATAAATTTCTCGCGGTTCACGATAAAGCGACTATGCACTCCCTCGCCTATCAAACCAACTCCATCACGAGCGGCGATATTAAACTTCAACGCTCTTCCGTTAATCTCTGTGAGTACGGCAGTTGCGGTAATCACCTCACCCACTTTCGTAGCACGCGAATGTTCTATATTGAGCATTGTTCCAACTGTGGTTAGGCCCTCTTCCAAATGAGGTGCAACGGCCATCATTGCGGCATTCTCCATCAAGGCGCACATTGCAGGTGTTGCCAATACTGCCAAATCGCCCGAGCCTATATAGTCGGCTGTAACTTCCGCAGTAACACGCATTGTCGCGGTAAAAGATGCTCCTTTCTCCATATCTTCTATTTTTTCTGTCGCAAAAATAATGATTTTTTCGCCTAAATCGTTATATTTGCGAAAAGAATTATGAAAAGGCGAGTTATAATACTGCTTTTGCTCTTCGCATTTGCTGTGCCAAATCTTATGGCACAGAGGCGTAGCCGTGGTTACTGGCACATAGAGTGGATAGTGGAGGAGGGCGATACCATTCCATTGGTGCACATACTTCCTGTGCGCAAGTATTCGCGTCGTCCCGATATGCGTCGATATCAGCGACTTATACGCCACGTAAAGAAGTGCTATCCACTTGCCGAACAGGTACGAGTAGAGATGGAGCAAATTGAGCACAAACTGATGAGCGTGCAGGATAAAAAGGAGCAGGAGAAGTTGGCGAAAGAGTTGCAGAAGGACCTTATTAAGAGGTATAAGCCTGTAATTTTGAAGATGACTATTTCGGAGGGCAAAGTACTATTAAAACTCATCGACCGAGAGACGGACTACACTGCATTTCAGATAATTAAGGATTTCCGCGGAGGCTTCGTCGCGGGCTTCTGGCAGATGTTTGCCAAGATGTTTGGCAACGACCTCAAACTCGACTATCAACCCGAAAAACGCGATCGCCTCCTCGAACAAATCGTTACCTACTACGAAATGGGGTGGCTGTAAGAACGGGAAACGAATAGCGAAATGCTATATTCTTCCTATTTTTATAAAATTTTTGCATTTTGAATTTTGCATTTTGAATTTTATTTGTACCTTTGCCACCGCTTACGAGCAACGGATTGAGCTGTGGTGTAATGGTAACACAGCAGATTTTGGTTCTGTCGTTCTGGGTTCGAGTCCCGGCAGCTCAACACAACAAAAGGAGGATTTAGTCCTCCTTTTGTTGTGTTGAGTCGTTTGTTCCCTGCGCCCGAAGTTCGCAAAACAAAAGACAAGCCTGCGGCCAATGGCTAAATGCTAATAGCCCATAAATTTTGCAAGGTTGAAAAAATGTTAATAATTGCGAATGCCTATATACCTCCTATAATAATAGGAACTCGTAACTTTACAACCGAAAAAACGAATACTCAAAAACAAAATATAAAATGAAAAAGGTAGATGTAGTACTCGGACTCCAATGGGGGGACGAGGGAAAAGGTAAGGTTGTCGATGTCTTGACTCCTAATTATCAGGCTATTGCTCGTTTTCAGGGTGGTCCCAATGCTGGACACTCGTTGAAGTTCGAGGGCAAAAGTTTTGTGTTGCACACCGTCCCTTCGGGAATTTTCCGCGACGAGGCGATGAATATCATCGGCAACGGCGTGGTTATCGACCCTGTAATTCTCGCCGAGGAGATTGCCGACATCGAGAAGATGGGCGTTGATGTAGCCAAGCATATGGTCATCTCGAAGCGAGCACACCTCATTCTCCCAACACACCGTATGCTCGACGCTGCGAGTGAGGCAGCAAAGGGCAAGACCAAAATCGGCTCGACATTGAAGGGTATCGGCCCAACTTATATGGACAAGACAGGTCGTAACGGCTTGCGCGTAGGCGATATTTTGATGCCCGATTTCGAGGAGCGTTACAACCGCTTGAAGGCAAAGCACGAGGATATGCTCCGTCAATACGCATATTCATACGACATCACCGCATACGAGAAGGAGTGGTTCAAGGGCATTGAGGTAATGCGCAAGTTCCAATTTGTAGACAGTGAGCAGATGGTAAATGAGGCTCTCAAAAACGGAACATCAATTTTGGCGGAGGGAGCACAGGGCTCGTTGCTCGATATTGACTTCGGAACATATCCTTACGTAACATCTTCGAACACTCTCTGTTCGGGTGTTTGCAGCGGATTGGGCGTTGCTCCAACACGCATTGGCAATGTTTACGGAATCTTCAAAGCGTACTGCACCCGTGTAGGTAGCGGTCCATTCCCAACAGAGTTGTTCGACACTACGGGCGAGACTTTGCGTCAGATCGGCAATGAGTTCGGCGCTACAACAGGTCGTCCACGTCGTTGCGGCTGGTTGGACTTGGTAGCGTTGAAATATACCGTTATGATGAACGGCGTTACCGAGTTGATTATGATGAAGAGCGACGTCCTGAATGAGTTCTCGACAATTAAAGTCGCTGTAGGTTACGAGCTTGATGGCAAGCAGTTGGATTACTTCCCATACGAGTGCACTGACGACATCGTACCTATCTACAAGGAGTTTAAGGGCTGGAACTGCGACATCTGCAATGTTCGCAACTACGAGGATTTCCCTGCGGAATTTAAGGCGTATGTTGAGTTTATCGAGAAGGAGACAGGCGTACCTGTAAAGATCATCTCGGTAGGCCCTGACCGCGCAGAGACAATTATCCGATAAGAAATAAACCGAAACCATAAAACCTTATAATATAATGAAGATTGGAACTCCACTTACGTCGGTAGCAAAAAAGGCCCTGCTTTGCGGCTCTGGCGAGTTAGGCAAAGAGGTGGCACTCGAATTGCAACGATTTGGCGTCGAGGTTATTGCACTCGACCGCTATGAAAATGCACCTGCAATGCAGGTAGCACATCGCAGTTACGTGCTCTCAATGCTCGACGGTGAACGTTTGCGCGAGATTATCGAGTTAGAGAAGCCCGATATTATCATTCCGGAAGTGGAGGCCATCGCAACCCCTGTGCTCGTAGAGCTCGAAAAAGAGGGTTATCGCGTAGCTCCTACAGCCAAGGCGGTATGGCTCACGATGAACCGCGAGGGTATTCGTCGCTTGGCAGCCGAGGAGTGCGGTTTGAAGACTACCGAATATCGCTTTGCCGACAATCGTGAGGAGTTCGAACAGGCTGTGGCAGAGATTGGTATCCCTTGTGTTGTAAAGCCGATTATGAGCTCGTCGGGACACGGTCAATCGACCATCAAAAAGGTGGAGGATATCGACCGCTCGTGGCAAATTGCGCAGGAGGGCGGTCGTGCCGGTGCGGGCCGTGTAATCGTGGAGCGCTTTGTAGATTTCGACTACGAAATCACACTCTTAACAGTGCGCCATATTGGTGGTACTACACTGCTTGAACCTATCGGTCATCATCAGGTTGATGGCGACTATCGCGAGTCGTGGCAACCACAGCCTATGAGCGAAAAAGCGAGGGAAAAAGCACAAGAGGTAGCACGCACAATTACCGATGCATTAGGCGGTTACGGAATCTTTGGAGTAGAAATGTTCATTAAGGGCGACGACGTAATTTTTAGTGAAGTTTCGCCACGTCCGCACGACACCGGAATGGTAACTATGGCATCGCAAGACTTGTCGGAATTTGCACTTCACGCTCGCGCCGTACTTGGTTTGCCTATTCCGGCTGTTCGCTTCATTGCGCCGAGTGCATCGAAGGCTATTGTTGTGGAGGGCGACACCGACAAGGTTGAGTTCGATAATATCGAAAAGGTGCTCGAAGAAGAGGGTGTACATATGCGAATCTTCGGCAAGCCCGAGGTTGTCGGACATCGCCGTTTCGGTGTTATATTGGCTACGGGAACATCCATTGAGGACGCTTTGGCAAAAGCCGAACGAGCATACTCAAAACTTGGCGTAAAGGTATTACCTCGTTAATAAATCCCTGCGCAATAACATCA
The DNA here is from genome assembly GCA_017520545.1 of Alistipes sp. GTDB lineage: Bacteria > Bacteroidota > Bacteroidia > Bacteroidales > Rikenellaceae > Alistipes. The sequence continues at coordinate 44,283 of JAFXFM010000005.1, forward strand.
TCAAAACGAACAACCCTTTTGGAGTCTATAAAATTAAACACTCTTAATTATGAAGACCAAAATATATGCTTTATTATTGCTTGTTGGCGCGATATTCTTCTGGAGTAATGCTAAGCAAAAGGAATACGACTATTATCGCAATAATGTTCATATTTTTCACGTGGATACCTTGTCGTACGCTCTCACAAAAAAGTTGGCTGGAAGTGTAATGTGGGAGGAGCAACGTCTTGAGGTTCTTAAGCGTTCTGATGCGGTAATGCAGACCAATACCAATCGTGATAGGATTGCAGAATTAGAGGAACGTATTGCAAAACGAAGAAATTACACGCAGTCAGAGGAGAGCGCCGCATTGCTCGGTACAGCGATAGACTATCTAACTAACGAGCTTGATTTTGAGGCTGCGGTAGAGCATTTAGAACGTGCAGCTACGCTGAATGATGCAGAGGCGCAATACCATTTGGGCGTTTGCAACTACTGCGGAATAGGCGTTGATAAGAACGACAGCATCGCAATAAAGTGGCTCGAAAAGTCGGCTAACAGCGGAACTATTGCCTCTCAAAATCTTCTCTCCTTTATTCACCGCCAAAGCAACAATGAAGTTGAGGGGGTGAAGTGGCACGAAAAAATGGAGGAGTCGATTTCGCACATCAAAGATTCTACAACCATCTCACAATTTGCACACCCAATCAAATATAGGGAGGTTGCAAAAGCATATACCGGAAGTAATCGACTTTGGGCGATGATTGCTAAATTTGCTATAATCTCGTTGATAATTTCAATTTTCGACGATTTGCGCAAGTGGTGGGCAACTCGAAAAGAGAAAAAAGCCGAGTAATTGCAGTTGTTTAGAAAGAGGTATAGAGTACAAATAATCTTTAATTGATTTTTTCGAGAAATTTACTTTGTAAATTGGTGTAAAAACACTATATTTGCACTTAAATAAAAGATAGAGTAATGAAGCAATTGGCTCTGTTCTATGGTTTGGTTTGCCCGACAGAGGGTTACGAGAGCGCACAAGTCGCCCCGCAGCCTTTGTTGTCGAATTGCCATTCTCGTTATTCTATCACTGTTTTGACGCATTAACTGTTATCGGGCGACCTATCGGGTCGCCTGTTTTGTAAATATAGGTTTACGATGGAGAGAAAAGAGTTGCTTATAAAGGGCGGTACGGTGGTAGCCGAGGGCGCAAGCCGCAAGGCAGACATTCTCGTTGTCGATGGTAAAATTGCGGCAATTGAGGATTCGCTCACAGCAAAAGAGTATACCGAAGTATTTGATGCAGAGGGCTGTATCGTAACCTACGGATTAGCTGACGTTCACGTACACTTGCGCGAGCCCGGGTATTCGGCAAAGGAGACCATAGCAACAGGAACTCGCGCTGCGGCTCGTGGCGGAGTAACTACGGTTTGCTCGATGCCGAACCTTCAACCTGCTCCCGACGCTCCCGAAACCATTGCGATAGAGCAACGCCTTATTGATGAGCAGGCAATAATCGAGGTGTTGCCATTTGCAACTATTTCATCGAATCGTGCAGGTCGAGAATTGGCTGATATCGAGGCTTTGAAGCCCCTCTCGGTGGGCTACTCCGACGATGGAAACGGTATTCAATCGGAAGAGTTAATGCGCAAGGCTATGCAGCGTATTTCGGCTATTGACGGCATTATATCTGCGCACTGCGAGGACGACGCCCTCCTGCACGCAGGCTACATTCACGATGGTGAATATGCTAAGGCGCACGGGCATAAGGGCATTTGTTCGGAGAGTGAGTGGGGTCCGATAAAGCGAGATGTGAAGTTGGCAGAGGAGGAGAAGTGCCGCTATCACGTCTGCCACATCTCGACAAAAGAGAGTGTCGCTATTATTCGCGAGGCGAAACACTCTTGCAACCATATTTCGTGCGAAACAGCACCTCACTACCTTATTTTATGCGATGCCGACCTTAAAGAGGAGGGACGCTTTAAGATGAATCCTCCCTTGCGTGGTGCAGAGGATAGAGCCGCACTTATCGAGGGCATACAGGACGGCACTATCGAAGTTATTGCCACCGACCACGCACCACATACCGCCGAGGAGAAGTCGCGCGGATTGAAGGGTAGTGCGATGGGTATTGTAGGCATCGAAACATCGTTTGCAATATGCTACACGCACCTTGTTCGTAAGGGTGTTATTACGATTGAGAAGTTAATTGCCCTGATGTCGGAAAATCCACGCCGCATATTCCGTTTGGGCGGAGCTATGCGCGTAGGGGAGAGAGCCGACATTGCAGTATTCGACATAAGAGAGCCATATACGATTGATCCTGCGGAGTTTCAGTCGATGGGCAAGGCTACGCCATTCGAGGGTGAAGAAGTATATGGACGCTGCGTGCTAACACTCTTTGGTGGCAAGACGGTTTGGAGCGAAAACAAATAACAAACAAAATAGATATACAAAGATGAAACAACCCGACAAAAAATTAGTTTTGGAGAGCGGTCAGGAGTTCTTGGGGCACGGTTTTGGAGCCGATGTGAATGCGGTGTGCGAAATCGTATTCAACACCTCGATGGCGGGCTATCAGGAGATTTTGTCAAATCCGGCCTGTACCAACCAAATTGTGGTTATGACCTATCCTACAATCGGCAACTATGGTATCACCGACGAAGATTTTGAGGCGAGAAACCTTACGATAGGAGGTTTGGTAGTTCGCGAGGAGTGCAAGACCCCCAGCAACTTCCGCTATACGAAGACAATATCCGAATTGATGGAGGAGAGTGATATCCCCGGCATCAGCGGCATCGACACCCGAATGCTCACACGCATTATCCGCGATTCGAAGAGCTGTCGCGCTGCAATTGTTTCGGCAGAGATGTCAAGGGATAAGGCTTTGGCTCTTATCGCTGCGACACCAGAGGATCACAACGCCGTAGAGCGCGTAAGTTGTCGCAAGCGTTGGTACTCGCGTACGCCTAATCACCGTTTCGATGTAGTTATGGTGGATTGCGGAGCAAAGTTAAACCTCGTGAGAATGTTGAACAAGCGCGGTTGCAACGTGGTCATCGTACCATTCAACACCTCGGTAGAGGAGATTTTGGCGTTCAACCCTCACGGTATTCTCGTATCGAATGGCCCGGGCGCTCCGGCAGACGTCCCTTCGGTAGTGGAGTTGATCAAGAAGTTGCGTGGCAAAATGCCGATTTTCGGTGTTGGTCTTGGCCATCAACTTATCGCATTGGCCTATGGTGCTGAGGTGTCGCAGATTGCAGGTGTACATCGCGGCGGAGGACACCCTGTTCGTAACTTGGAGAGCGGAAAAATCGAGATTACAGCACAAGGCTCACTCTACTTCATCGACGAGAAGTCGTTGGAGAAGACTCCGCTGACGGTTACTCATCGCAGTGTTATCAACAGCACTATTGAGGGTATCGAATACCCTGCTGAGAAGGTTTTCTCGGTACAATACAATCCGGAGTCGGCTCCGGGAGCGCAAGATAGCGCATATCTTTTCGATAAATTCATTAAATTGATGGAGGAGAATCACAATGCCTAAGAGAACAGATATAAAGAAAGTTATGGTTATCGGCTCGGGTCCAATCGTTATTGGTCAGGCAGCCGAGTTCGACTATGCAGGTACACAAGCTTGTCTTGCATTGAAAGAGGAGGGTTATGAGGTTATTCTCGTAAATTCAAACCCTGCTACCATTATGACCGACACCTTTATTGCCGACAAGGTCTATATGGAGCCTTTGAAGTTGGAGTATGTCGCAAAAATCATTCGCTACGAGCGACCAGATGCCATCGTTCCGGGCTTGGGCGGTCAAACCGGTTTGAATCTTGCGGTGCAACTCGCCAAGAAAGGTGTTTTGGAGGAGTGCGGCGTTGAGATTCTCGGCACATCATTTAAGAGTATCGAGCAGGCCGAGGACAGAGAGTTGTTCAAGCAACTCTGTATAGACCTTGGTGAGCCAGTGTTGCCTTCGGAGGTAGTGAACACCATCGAGGAGGCTGTCGAGGTTGCCAAGGAGATTGGTTATCCGTTGGTACTCCGTCCGGCCTTCACACTCGGAGGCACGGGAGGTGGCTTCGTCGATAACGAGGAGGAGTTGCGCGAGTTAATGCGTAACGCCTTGGCACTCTCGCCTGTACATCAGGTTTTGGTAGAGAAGAGCATTAAGGGTTACAAGGAGATTGAGTACGAGGTAATGCGCGACAAGAACGACACAGCAATTACAATATGTAATATGGAGAATGTCGATCCTGTGGGTGTGCATACGGGCGACTCTATCGTAGTTGCTCCGTGCCAGACCTTAACCGACAAGGAGGCACAGATGCTCCGCACAAGTGCATTGAAAATTATTCGTGCGTTGAAGATTGAGGGAGGTTGCAACGTTCAGTTTGCATTGGATCCGCTCTCGTTCAACTACTATATCATCGAGGTTAATCCGCGCGTTTCGCGTTCGTCGGCATTGGCTTCGAAGGCAAGCGGCTTCCCTATCGCCCGAGTTACTGCGAAGGTAGCTATTGGTATGACCCTCGACGAGATTATGCTCTCAAATGGCCCTGCTTGTTCGGAACCTGCACTGGACTACATCGTAACAAAGATTGCACGTTTCCCATTCGATAAGTTCAGCGAGGCATCGAACGAACTCGGCACGCAGATGAAGGCGACGGGTGAGGTAATGAGCATTGGCCGCACTATCGAGGAGAGCCTATTAAAGGCCGTTCGCTCACTCGAAACAGGCGTGTGCCACATCTACCACAAGAAGTTCGACGATATGGCGACAGCCGATATCTTGCAGTATGTTACTCGTGCAACCGACGACCGTATTTACGCCATTGCAGAGCTGCTGCGCAGGGGAGTGGATCGTTCGTTGATCTACGACCGCACAAAAATTGATATGTTCTTCTTGAAGAAGATGGACAATATCGTAAATTTCGAGCGCGAGGTTAAGGCACACAAGGGCGACCGCGAAGTCCTCTACGAAGCAAAGCGCATCGGCTTTGGAGATAAGTTCATCGGACAGTTGTGGAATATGACCGAGTCTGAGGTATTCGAGTTGCGTCAGGAGCTTGGCATTAAACCTGTATATAAGACTATCGACACCTGCGCAGGAGAGTATTCGGGCTATGTACCATACTTCTACTCGACATACGAGCAGGAAAATGAGTCGATTGTCAGCAACCGCAAGAAAATTGTAGTTCTCGGTTCGGGTCCTATCCGTATCGGCCAGGGTGTGGAGTTCGACTATTCGACCGTTCACTCAATTTGGGCTATCCGTGAGGCGGGATATGAGGCGATTATCATCAATAATAACCCCGAGACCGTATCGACCGACTTTACAATCTCGGATAAGTTGTACTTCGAGCCGCTCACCGTGGAGAATGTGATGAACATTATCCGATTGGAGCAACCTGACGGTGTCATCGTAACGCTTGGCGGTCAGACCGCTATCAACCTTGCAAAACCGCTCTCGAAGATGGGCGTAAAGGTGGTTGGAACGGGCATCGAGGCTATCGACAACGCAGAGGATAGAAAGTTGTTCGAGGCAATTATGCGCGAGGTTGGCATTCCGCAACCAAAGGCAAAGGCTGTAACCGATATTGAGGAGGGTGTAGCGGCAGCTACCGAGATTGGCTATCCAGTACTGGTGCGTCCAAGTTTCGTATTGGGTGGTCGTGCAATGCAGATTGTAGGTAACGAACAAGCTCTGCGCCACTACTTGCACAATGCAGTAGAGGTTTCGGAGGACTCGCCTGTATTGGTTGATAAGTACATTATGGGTAAGGAGGCCGAGGTTGATGCTATCTGCGATGCCGAGGGTAATGTGTTTATTCCGGGCATTATGGAGCACGTCGAGCATACGGGAGTTCACTCAGGCGACTCAATAAGCGTCTATCCGTCGTTCTCGTTGAGCGAAGCTGTAAAGGAGAAGATGATTGACTATACCGTACGCCTTGGTCGCGCTATCGGTATCGTAGGTCTTTACAATATCCAATTCATCGTCGATTCGGAGGATAAAGTATATGTGATTGAGGTAAACCCTCGTTCATCACGTACAGTGCCTTTCCTCTCGAAATCGACAAACGTACCTATGGCGAAGATTGCAACCCGCGTAATGTTGGGCGAATCGTTGCCGCAGCAGGGTATAACCAAGGTCTATGGCGAGGAGCGCAAGCGCCACTTCGTGAAGGCTCCGGCATTCTCATTCGCAAAGATCAAGGGTGTGGATTCGTACCTCTCGCCGGAGATGAAATCTACGGGCGAGGCTATAGGCTACGACGATTCGCTCACCCGCGCATTGTACAAGTCGTTGCAGGCATCGGGTATGACAATCGTCAATTACGGTACTATTTTCGCAACCATTGCCGATAAGGACAAGGAGGCGGCTCTGCCTTTGATTCGTCGCTTCTACAACCTCGGTTTCAATATCGAGGCTACAGCAGGTACAGCGTCGTTCCTTCGTGAGCACGGCATTCGCACACGATTGTTGCGTAAAATTTCGGAGGGTAGCAACGACATTGTAAAAGCACTGTCGAAGGGCCACGTAAGTTACGTAATCAACACAATCGATGTAAATCAGCACAATACACGCCTTGACGGTTACGAAATCCGTAACGCAGCTGTGGAGAACAACGTGTCGATTATCACTGCGCTCGAAACCGTAAGCGCACTGCTCGACGTATTGGAGGAGATCACTCTCGGAGTTTCGACGATCGATGCCGAGTATAGAACAAAATAGCGTATGCAGAGGGTCGTATTAACCGTAACAAAAAATGAGGCTCTGACACCGCTCATCTACGAGATGACTCTCGTAGGTGATGTCTCGGGCATAACTCGTGCCGGACAGTTTGTCGAAATTGCACTCGACGGATTGTATTTGCGCCGACCTATCTCTGTTTGTAACTACGACGAGGGCGTGCTTACTATTGTTTACAAGGTAGTGGGCAAGGGCACCGACCTTATGTCGCAAATGGCAGAAGGAACACAGCTCGACGTACTTACAGGACTCGGAAATGGTTTCGATACAGAGCACGACTGCAAAAAACCGTTGCTTGTAGGTGGTGGAGTAGGTGTTCCGCCGCTTTATCGCCTTACTCGCGATTTGGTAGCACGAGGCAAGGAGGTTACTGTAGTGCTTGGTTTCAACACCGAGTCGGAGATATTCTACTCCGAAAAGTTCGAGGCGCTTGGCGCGAAGGTAATACTTGCAACGGCTGACGGCTCACAGGGCGTTAAAGGTTTTGTAACCGATGCCATTCACGAGAGCGGGGTAGAGGCAGACTACTTCTACTCGTGCGGTCCATTGCCGATGTTAAAGGCGTTGTGCAACTCGCTCGACATTGCCGGCGAAGTGTCGCTTGAAGAGCGTATGGGTTGTGGTTTTGGAATCTGTATGGGTTGTTCGATTCACACAACAAATGGAGCAAAACGCGTCTGCAAAGATGGTCCTGTATTTAAGAAGGAGGAGGTAATATGGTAAGAGATCTTTCTGTTGAGTTATGCGGTGTGGCACTCGATAATCCCGTAATTCCTGCCAGCGGAACATTTGGCTTCGGTAAGGAGATGGCGGAGATTTACGACATTAACATTCTCGGTTCGATATCGTTTAAAGGCACTACCCGCGATGCCCGTTTCGGAAATCCTACACCTCGTATCGCCGAGTGTCCTTCGGGACTGATAAATTCGGTGGGATTGCAAAACCCAGGCGTCGATGCAGTTATAGCGCACGAACTGCCCGAACTCCGCAAGGTTTTCCGCAAGCCTATAATCGCGAACATCAGTGGTTTTTCGATTGAGGAGTATGTTGAGTGTTGCTCGAAGTTGGACAAGGAGGAGCAGGTGGCAATTTTGGAGGTTAATATATCGTGTCCGAACGTACATAACGGAGGTATGGCATTCGGAACATCGCCCGAATCGGCTGCGGCCGTTACAAAGGCGGTAAAAGCGGTTACCACAAAGCCCGTATTTATAAAACTTTCGCCCAATGTAACCGACATCGTTGCCATTGCAAAGGCGTGCGAGGAGGCTGGTGCGGACGGTATTACACTAATAAATACGATGCTCGGTATGCGTATCGACATCGCTCGTCGCAAGCCCGTAATTGCCAACAAAATGGGAGGTTTTTCGGGCGCAGCGATATTCCCGATTGCGGTGCGAATGGTCTATCAGGTGGCTCACGCTGTAAAAATTCCTGTAATCGGCTGCGGCGGTGTTTCCTCGGCAGAGGATGTTGTCGAGATGATGATGGCAGGTGCTACGGGCGTTCAGGTGGGCGCCGAAAACCTGCGTAACCCCTACGCCTGCAAGGAGATTATCGAGGAGTTACCATACGTTATGGAGCGACTCGGCATCGAGAAGTTAAGTGATATAATTGGAATAATCGAATAAAATTTAAAATAAAAAGCCAGTGGCTAATGCCCAATGGCTAAAAGCCCAAAAAGAAAAAGTTATGGCAAAAGATGTAATTATTGCGTGCGATTTCAGCAGCAAGGAGCAGACGCTCACATTCTTGGATAAGTTTACTGGTCGCAAACCATTCGTGAAAATTGGTATGGAGCTATTCTACGCTGAAGGTCCTGCCATTGTGCGAGAGATTAAGGCTCGTGGACACAAAATTTTCCTCGACCTCAAATTGCACGATATCCCCAACACCGTACGCAAAGCGATGAGTGTTTTGTCGCGCCTCGATGTCGATATGTGCAACGTTCACGCAGCCGGAACCATAGATATGATGCGTGGTGCATTAGAGGGATTGACACGTGAGGACGGAACTCGTCCGTTGCTCATTGCCGTAACACAACTCACCTCCACAAGCGAGAAGCGTATGCAGAAGGAGTTGCTCATCGACGCAACCATCAACGACTGCATCGCAAAGTATGCCGAAAATGCAAAAGAGGCGGGCTTGGACGGCGTAGTTTGCTCGCCACTCGAAGCGTCGCTCGTTAAGGAGCATTGCGGCAAGGAGTTCTTCACAATCACTCCGGGCGTACGTTTTGCTGACAGCTCGAAGGACGACCAAGTACGCATTATGACACCTGCTCAGGCACGCGAGATTGGCTCGGACTACATTGTTGTCGGTCGTCCTATCACAGCAGCCGAAAACCCCGTAGAGGCGTACGAGCGTTGCTGCAAAGAGTTCTTAAATGAGTAATAACGAATAAAAAATATACTATTATGGAAAAAACTATTGCAAAAGAGTTACTTTCGATCAACGCTGTATTTTTGCGTCCGGAGCAGCCTTTCACTTGGGCAAGCGGTATTAAGAGCCCTATCTACTGCGACAACCGCCTTATTTTAACTGCACCACGTGTTCGTGAACAGGTGGAGGCCGGTTTGGCAGAGTTGGTAAAGAGGCATTTCCCCGAGTGCGAGGTGCTGATGGGTACTTCGACTGCTGGTATTGCTCACGCCGCAATAGTGGCTACAATTCTTGATTTGCCAATGGGTTATGTTCGTAGCGGTGCGAAGGACCACGGCCGTACAAACCGCATCGAAGGCAAGTTGGAGAGGGGACAGAAGGTTGTTGTTGTCGAGGACTTAATCTCAACAGGAGGCTCGTGCATCGAGGTTGTTGATGCATTGCGCGAGGCGGGTGCCGATGTTCTGGGCATCGTAAGCATCTTCACCTACGGAATGAAACGTGGTGTGGAGCGTATCGAGGCTGCCAACACCGTAAATTACTCGTTGTCGAATCTCGACGCACTCGTCGAGGTGGCTGCCGAAGAGGGCTATATTGCTCCGGAGTGGCAGGAGCGTATCCTCGCCTTCCGCAACAACCCAAGCGACGAGAGTTGGATTAAATAGATTTATAATAGCCGATGGCTAAAAGCTAATCGCCCTAAAAAATGAATACTATGAGACATTTAACAGACCCTACAGATTTGACTCGCAAAGAGACCGATGATATTGTCGCTTTGGCACTCGATATTATAGCAAATCGCTCAAAGTATAGCGAGGTATGCAAAGGCAAGAAGTTGGCGACACTATTCTACGAGCCAAGTACACGTACTCGTTTAAGCTTCACATCTGCAATGATGGAGTTGGGCGGTAACGTACTCGGATTCTCGGATGCAAATTCATCATCAGTGAGCAAGGGCGAAACGGTGGAAGATACCGTTCGCGTGGTGGGAAACTTTGTGGATATTATCGCTATGCGCCACCATATCGAGGGTGCTCCGTTGGACGCATCAATGGTTTCGCCTGTACCAATCATCAACGCAGGCGATGGCTCGCACGCTCACCCAACGCAGACTTTGACCGATCTACTCACCATTACTCGCGAGTTGGGACACCTCGACAACCTTACAATCGGTTTCTGCGGCGATTTGCTCTATGGTCGTACCGTTCATTCACTCATTAAGGCTATGTCGCGCTACGAGGGTACCAAGTTTGTGCTTATCGCTCCCGATTCGCTCCGTTTGCCCGACTATATCAAGCACGACGTGTGCGAGAAGAACGGCATAGAGTACCGCGAAGTATCGTCGCTCGAAGAGGTTATTGGAGAGTTGGATATTCTCTATATGACTCGCGTTCAGCAGGAGCGCTTTACGGATAAGGCTGAGTATGAGCGTGTTAAAGATTGCTATATCCTCGACACCGAGAAGATGGCGCTGGCGAAGGAGAAGATGGCAGTTTTGCACCCACTCCCACGCGTAAACGAGATAACTAAGTCTGTCGATGCGGACCCTCGTGCTGCATATTTCCGTCAGGTTGAGAATGGTAAGTTTGTGCGTATGGCACTGATATATACGTTGTTGAATTGGGCAAATGAGGGAGCCGCGCCACTCGAAAACCACAAGGCCGTAGAGGTCGAGGGTTTGGTTTGTCCGAATAAGAAGTGTATCTGCAATAACGAAAACGTAGAGTACAAATTCCAACTTTCAGAAGGTGGCGTTTATCGTTGCCTCTACTGCTCGGCAAAGGCGGAGTAGGGTTTCGGAGTACGATACACACAAAAAGGAGCGAGAAGTTTTTTCGCTCCTTTTTGTGCTCTTTATGAACTTCTATTCTTGGTTTCCAGAGAGCTTACAGCCTTGTAGATGTACAAAAAGATAAAAGACGCAAAAACCATTCCTCGAATTTTCGGGGTGTGTAGGGGTTATAGGAATTGATAGGTTAAATTCAAGTGTCAGTTGTCGGTTACCCTTAGGGCTTTCCAACCCAAACGCAAAACTCAAAAGTTTTCCGTTTTCCGCTTTCCGTTTTCCGTTTTTTACTATCTTTGTGCCAAAGATCGAAAACAATGGCAAGAAAAAAAGGTCCTATGCCCCTGATTGAGGGGCTGGAAATTACAACATTAGCCGCCGAAGGTAAGGCGATGGGACACCACGAGGGTGTGGTGATTTTTGTGCCGATGACCATTCCGGGCGACGTAGTGGATGTGCAGATTACCAAGCGACACCGCCGCTTTATGGAGGGTAGAGTGGTGCGTTTTGTGCATAAGTCCGAAAATCGTGTAGAGCCTGTATGTCAGCACTTTGGCGTATGTGGAGGTTGCAAATGGCAAAACCTACCATATCAGACACAGCTCGACTACAAGACACAGCAGGTGTGCGACCAGTTAGTGCGTATCGGCAAGCTTGAAATTCCCGAAGTGCGTCCTTGTCTTGGCTCGGAGCAACAACTCTACTACCGCAACAAAATCGAATACACCTTTGCCGATAAGCGTTGGCTGACATACGAGGAGATTGCGCAGCAGGGCGATATCGCACCACAGCCGGCACTTGGTTTCCACATTCCGAATATGTTCGACAAAATTCTCGATATCGAGGAGTGCCACTTGCAGGCATCGCCTTCGAACGAGATTCGTAACTTTATAAAGAACTTCTGTATAGAGCAGGGATACTCGTTTCACAATGCACGTGCGCACGAGGGCTTGATGCGAGGAATCGTCCTACGTACCGCCTCGACTGGCGATATTATGCTCTCGGTAATCTTCAACGAAAACGACCAAAAGCGTATCTCTGCGCTCTTCGATGCCGTATTGAAGGAGTTTCCGCAGATCACCTCGGCAATCTACTTCATCAACGAGAAGTGGAACGATTCGACGGGCGATTTGACACCAATCTGCTACGCCGGAAAAGACCATATTATGGAGGAGATGGAGGGCTTGCAATTTAAGGTAGGTCCGAAATCGTTCTATCAGACCAACTCGAAGCAGGCATACGAGCTCTACAAAGTTACGCGCGAATTTGCAGAGTTACGCGAGGGCGACACTCTCTACGACCTCTACACCGGTACGGGAACTATCGCAAACTTCTGCGCCAAGCGTTGCAAGAAGGTTGTCGGCATCGAGTACGTGCCCGAGGCTATCGAGGACGCTAAAATCAACTCGCAGATTAACGGCATCGAGAATACATCGTTCTATGCGGGCGATATGAAGAAGGTCCTAAATAACGACTTTATAGCCAAAAATGGCCGTCCTGACGTAATTATACTCGACCCACCACGTGCGGGTGTTGATGAGCCTGTGATTGATGTTATTTTGAACGCGGCACCCGAACGCATTGTCTATGTGAGTTGCAACCCCGCAACCCAAGCCCGCGATTTGGCATTGATGAGCGGAATGTATCGAATCGTGGCGGTGCAACCTGTCGATATGTTCCCTCACACTCACCACGTTGAAAATGTTGTAAAACTCGAAAAGCGATGAAGAATTTAAGAGTGCCATTTGCGATACTGTGCGGTATAGTTATCGCCTGCTCGACATCGGGATTTAATGAAAATCTCGGCGACGTCCCAAAGCCTGCGGTTATCAATACCGATGGCTGGGCGGAGATGCCTGCAAGAATTGATGGTAACCCAACCTGGGAGTATTGCTACCACGATAAGTTACCTTCAAACAACCGTTTGCGCAACTACTCGTTCTGCTTCGACAAGGTGAAGTATTGCGCTGTGTGGGTGGCATATCCGTTACACCCCTGCTACATCGATGGCGAAGGCGACCGTACAAATGCGTGGGGGTACGATCCGTGCTGCATTGACGACTACTACGAGCCGAATTTGCGAAATGCTTACTATCCGCAGAATGGCGACAAGTATAGCCATTCGCGTGGTCATCAGCTTCCTTCGGCAGACCGTGTAGCGTCGAATGCCGACAATGCTACAACATTCTACTACACCAATATGACTCCGCAGTTGCAGTCGCTTAATGGAGCAACGTGGGAGAACTTGGAGAGTGATATCCGCAAGAAGTGGATGTGTACAGACACGCTCTACGTTGTTACAGGAGCACACTTTGCCGAGGGACACGGCTATGCCTACGACAATAAAGGCAAGGGTAAGGCGTGCGCTGTTCCGACTCACTATTACAAGGTTATTCTGCGCACCAAGTCGGGCAATAGTGGCAAGTGGGTTAAGGAGTGCTCTGCCGAAGAGTTACAATGCGTAGGCTTCTGGTTTGACCACGCTGCGAAGGCTCCACGACAGATGATGTCCGTAGCCGAGATTGAGCGCAAGACGGGCCACACATTCTTTGTGAACGTGCCAAATGCGCCGAAAGAGGAGTGTAACGAGAATGATTGGTTGTAAGAGATTGCACCAAGAATAAAAATGGGTATCGAAAATTTCGATACCCATTTTGTTTGCCTATTTTACGGTTAGAATACGTGGTATATTGCAACCGATAAGGTTTCCGAGGATTGCAAATGTCCACGGCATAATATAGTGGGTTGCGCTGCCGTTGGCAGTAAGCCAATCTACGCCATAATAGAAGATGTCGGCAACGCAGTGGGGTAGACCGCAAACGATAAATACAGGCACTCCAAGCAGCACAGTCATCCACTTATTTTCGTGTCCGTAACGCACTGCAATCTCCATAATAAAGCCTGTTCCAATGGCACGAACAAGAATCTGCCACCACTCCGAAGATACTCTGTCGGCAATGATTCTAGACACCACCTCGTTGGCTTGGGCGATAGCCGTACTGCTCGATGCAGCAACAATGAGCGCAAGAGCCATAACACCTACCCAATTGCCGGCAAGGATATAAAATAGACGCCCCCAATCTCTTACCTCGCGCCATACAAATGAGCCTGCATAACCCGTATAGAGTGCCCAACTGCCATAGAGAACACCGAAGAGTCCGAACGAAAATAGAAATGCGCCTACAACACCGCCAACCATACTGTACGCAAAACCTGCGCAGCCGATAAGCAATCCCGCGCAGATAGAGCGTTTTGTCAAATTCAGAAGCTCCTTCAATGTAATTTAATTTTAGAGGTGGGTGGCAAGAATTTGAGCCTTACCCTCTACCAGAACCTCGTTGGCAATAGCGGGTACAAGCATAACCTCGCCAGTGCGGAGCGTTTCGCTCGTTTCATTATCCAGCGAAACCTTCACCTCGCCTTCAATGCAGATATAAATGGTAAATGAGTCGCGCTGGCAGTAATCCAGCTCTACCGAGCCTTCAACCACGAGCATATCGGTCTTGAAATAGTCGCAATCAACGATATTGACCTCACTATTAGGCGCAGCAGCATAGGTGCGACGACACTCACCAACACCCGACTCGAAGTCGATGGCATCGACCGCTAACGCTGTGTGCAACTCACGTGATTTACCCTCGCTATCAACCCTGTTCCAATCGAAAATGCGATATGTAATATCCGATGTCTGCTGAATTTCCACAACATTCAACCCCTTTGCCAAGGCGTGAACCGTGCCGGCGGGGATAAAAAAAACGTCGCCTTTTTTGACAGGCACAGCCTCCAAAATATCTGCAACCGTACCCTCTGCAACTGCGCGAATATACTCCTCGCGCGTAATGTTCTTATCTTTGAAACCGAGGTATATTACCGCACCCTCCTCGGCATCGGCAATGTACCACATCTCGGTCTTGCCAAACGAATTGTGTCGCTCGGCTGCCAATTCATCATTGGGGTGCACCTGCACCGAAAGGGTGTCGTTGCAGTCCAAGTTCTTGATAAGCAACGGAAAGTCTAAACCGAAGCGTTCAAAGACCTCTTCGCCAACCAATTCGCCCATATAAACCTCAATAATCTCTTGAAGATTATTGCCTTTGAGGAAGCCGTTTGCGACCTTCGATATCGAGCCTTTTACTCCCGAAATATCCCAACTTTCGCCATACGATTTCGTTTTGTCTGTGGTGCGAGGATACAACCCCTTCTTGATGTCGAGCAGACGCTGTCCACCCCAAAGATTCTCTTTAAGCTGTGGTTTGAATTTAATAGGATACATACTTTGCGTAATTATTCGGACGCAAAGTTAAGAAAATTTTTCATTGAAATAACTTTTCGACCCGCCTAATTACATCGTCGCAGTCGGGCGCAAGCGGAAAGATGTGGCTAGGCTTGATGTAAGAGATATTTCGCTCCGCCTTGTAGCGTCGCTCACCGCCACCCGTAATGTTGAGCATTATGGTTGCATCGCGTTCAATTCTACCGCATTGCACCTCCGTAACAAGTGTAGCCACCGCTACCGCAGCAGCCGGATGGATATCCACGCCCTCCGTATCGAGAAAGAGCCGTGCAGCACGCTGTACCTGCAAATTTGTCGCCTGCAAAACATCACCATCGGTCATTTGCAATACGTCGAAGAGCCCTCCCGCAATAGAGTATGGAGGTTGGCGATTAGAGAGCACCTTCGCTTCGATAGTTGCTGCATCCCGACGAGCAACGTCAGCATCGTAGGGTAGTATCTCGCGAGAATGGTTATGCCACGCATTGTATATCGGCAAAAATGGCGCATTTTGCGATACCATCAACCGCATAAAATTAGAGCCAAATCGCCCATCTTCAATAAGCCGCATATTTGCCTCCCACGCTGCAATTGCTCCTGTGCCGCTACCTACGGCTTGGAAATAGTAGTCGGGGATATGACCTATTGTGGTTACGGCAGAGAGGACACAAGTGCCCATACCATCACGTCGTGCCACGTTTTTCGCACCACCCTCGGCATAGAACATCGGCGAGCGAAGGACTATTTCGCTCAACGCAATCGCATCGTAGTAGTCGCCTCCTTTGGCACAAGCGATGACCTTCACGCAGTCCGCAATGGGGTAATCGATCCATAGTGCATCGAGGTTGTCTTCGGGGACAACAAGCAGAAGTTTTATGTTGTTTTCCGAACAGACCTTAGCAAATGCGCGGGCGGTATTTCCCGCCGATGCAACGACCAAAACGCGTTCCGCCTTATCGCTTATGCGTGCGCAGACGCTGTACGCCTCACACTCCTTGAATGAACAGGTAGTCATCGTAGCACCACGCTCGGGGAGGTAGCCGTTAAAGGTTATGTAGAGATTTTTTAGCCCCAATGCGACGGCTAATCTCTCGCTCTTGTAGGTGGCGTGGGAGGCTTCACAGTGCAACATTCGACGCATCGGCAACCAATCGCGAAATTTATAGAGTGAGTTGTCGTCGTATAGTTTCAGTTGCTTGGCAGCATATTGCGTACGAATCAGCGACGGCCTGCGGCAAGTGGGGTAGTCGAGCGACCACCCACAATCCTCAAATACTTCGCCCGTCGCCACGCACCACAGCGTATATTTAGTTGGTCGAAATTTATTCATCTTCATCTGCAATTATTTCAGACAAAGATAGATAAGTATTCTTTTACGATGGCAAGGCTACGCCCTTGTGCGGTATCAATAGGGATAAAAGAGTTATTTTGAGGATCGTCTTCCTTGTTGGTTTATAGAATAAAAAGCCCCCTCACAGGAGGGGGATTTAGGGGGTGGGTAACACACTGGGCTTTTGTCGAAAAGCAAAAGCCCCCTCACAGGAGGGGGTTTGGGGGTGGGTAACATATATCCTCACGGCGATTATACTATTACTCTGCCTCCACGGTCAAAGTCTGCGTTATATTTGCAGACGAGTTACCAATGTGCAAAGTATATGTACCCTTATTAACCTCCCAAGCGTGAGTCTTGTCGTTCCAGAATGCCAAATCCGAGTGCTTCAACTCGAACTCAACAGTTGTTTGCTTACCTGGTTCGAGGTGCACCTTCTTGAACGCCTTCAACTCCTTCTTTGGACGGAGTACGGTTGGGTTATTCTCCTGAACATAGAGCTGAACAACCTCAGCACCTGCCATCCTACCTGTATTCTCCAAGCGAACAGTAACCTTCAATGGTTTCTCTGCCGAAATCTGCTTAGCAGCCTTAGCCTTGCTCAACTCGAAAGTGGTATAAGACAAACCAAAGCCGAATGGGAACAATGGCTCGATATTCTTAGCCTCATACCAACGATAACCAACGAGAACTGACTCCTTGTACACCACATCGTAGTGGCGTGGAGCAATCCACAACTCATTGACATTCTTTTCTGTATGGCTAACCTTCAAGCCCTTTGGAATCATACCGTAAGCAGGAGAATCCTTGAACGACTTCTCGATAGTTGCAGGCAACTTACCCGAAGGGTTAATCTTGCCAACCATAATGTCGGCGATAGCCTGCATACCTGCCTGACCCGGATACCAGCCGTAGATGATAGCCGATACCTTATCGTGCCAAGCGCTCATATCGATACCTGAGCCCGAAAGAACAAGAACGATAACCTTCTTGTTAGCAGCGCAAGCCATACGCACCAAGGCCTCGTCCTTGCGCTCCATAGCAAATGGGCGCTCAATACTCTCGCTATCGAAAGTACCCGTAGCGACAACCACAACATCAGCCTCCTGCAACTGTATAAAATCGGGATTCTCGACAGCCTTAACTCGTGCACGAAGTGCAGCACGGAGAGCCTGCTCAGAAGTTACGCAGTTAAAACCATCAACTTGTGAAGAGCCACCACCCTGTGGAGCAACCTTTGCCCAACGACCTACAAGCAGCACCTGCTGGCCCTCCTTTAATGGAAGAATACCGTTGTTCTTCAACAAGATAGAACCCTCGGCAGCAGTCTGATACGACACCTGCTCGTGGTGAGGGAATTTCGCTTCAAGAGCGTCCTCGTTTGGCTGACCATTCCTGAAACGCTCGTATAAACCAAAGCGAATACAAGTGGCAATCATTGGACGGAGCATATCGTCGATATTCTTTTCGGTCAATTCGCCCGAAGCCAATAAGCCACGTACAGAGTTGATGTGCTGTGGCTGATTGCGATCACCCGGCATCTCAACATTCTGGCCCGAAAGTACGATCTTCTTCCAATCGAATACTGAGCGCCAGTCGGTCATCACCAAGCCCTTGAAGCCGAGAGTGCCACGGAGAAGGTCGGTGATAACATACTTGCTCTGACCTGCCCACTCGCCATTCACGAGGTTGTACGAAGTCATTACAGAGCCTGCGCCTGCGTCGATACCCGCCTTAAATGCAGGGGTGTAAATCTCCATAATTGCACGCTCGTCTACAACCGAGTTCGATATTCTACGCAAGAATTCGGTGTTATTGCATACAAAGTGTTTCAAACACGCCATTGTGCCTGTACCCTGCATACCGATAACGTAGTTCTCAACCATACGAGCTGCCAGGTATGGATCCTCGCCCATATACTCGAAGTTACGACCGCACTGCGACGAACGATAGATGTTCATACCAGGACCGAGCAATACACCGGCACCTGCCATACGAGTCTCGTAGCCAACAGCCTCGCCATAAGCCTTTGCCAACTCAGGGTTGAAGGTCGATGCAAGGGCAATAGTTGCAGGGAATTGAGTGGTCTTCTGTGGGTGACGCACCTCGTTCAAATCGGTCAATCTGTTGTTGATGCGCACACCTGCCGAAGCATCTACCGTATATACGTGTGGCAAACCTTTAGCTGGCGCTCCTGGAAGGAAGAATCTGTTGTGGCCTTGTGTCATCTCGACCTTCTCGTCAAGCGAGAGAGCCTTCAACACCTCATCAGCCTTACCATAAGCCTCGTCCCACGACATCATCTCGCCCTTCGTCTGAGCAAACGATGTTGTCGCCAATGCAATAGCAACAAACCAAAGAAGCAGTTTCTTCATAGCTTTATAGATTTCGATTGGTCTTTGTCAAATTGTAAAGTGATATTTTATATTTTATTATTACCACTCGACCTTTTCGGTATAGGTCTTGCCGAAGTTGTCGGTTACGCGAATCTCGCCACTGCGAACCCCCTCGCTCGGCTTGATGCGGAACATATATTGTGATTTGGCAGGCTGTGCATACTTCTTTGCTGTACCTCGCAAGTGGGTAAGTTTTGTGGCGTGAATTTCCACATAATCAGGGTCGAACTCGGCAAAATGCTCGAAGTTGCCGACCTTCTTGCCGTTCTCCCACCATTCAACATCGCCCCAATAGCCTTCGGTGTAGCCCCAAACATTCGCCTTTACATAGCCATCGCCCGTACGGGTAGGGGAGTAGGTGCGCATCTGGTAGTTGCGGTCGTGGCCTACGGTCTTGTACCACCACTCGAAGTTCTCGCCATCGACCTCTACAACCATATAGCCATTCGGAATACCGACGTTATCCATCTCCATATTCGAGCGCAATACGCCGATGCAGCGTGCGGCAGTGATAGCCGAGAAGTGCTGCATATCCTCGTAATTGGCCTTTCCTGCGTAGTCGAAGCCGTAGTTATTGTGGTAGTGTCCCGACCACGAGATAACGCGCTTATAAGGCTGCAAAAGAGCTTTGTAACGCTCGTAATTGACGTTGTACTTGCCATAGGAACCTCGTGGCGATGTACCCGGCTTCTTGAAGAGATTTGCGTGGCCGCATACATATATTGTGTAGTCCTTCGGAACATACTTCAAATCCTCTTCCAGCCACTTGACTTGCTCGTCGTCCAAGCCCGAGCGGTAGTGCTTTTTGTAGTCCTCACGACTATACTCGATGCTATTTACCATTATGTAGTGAACCTTTCCGATGGTAAATGAGTAGTAGGTTGGCGATATATACTCCTCGAAGAATGGAGTTCCCAACTTACCTTCGATAATGTTCTGCTGGTCGTAGTCGTGGTTGCCTATAACGTGGCACATAGGGTAGGTGGTGCTTGCGCTGATATCCATATAGTCGTCATAACCTGCCATCCAGTTATACACCAAGTCGCCGAGGTTGATAGCGAAGAACTCGCCCGTAGTTGTCTTTTTGTACTCTTCAATATCCGGCAATACAACATCGCGGTAACGCTCGCCCGAACCATCAATGCCAAGACCACGCATTTGTGGATCGCCAATCATAATGATAGTGTACTTGTCGGTTGGCTCAGTGCGCTTTTCGAGTGTGAAGTTTGCAGTTGCGCCCTTCTGGTAGCGAGGAATGCGACGGAAATTCTGTATCACGCTCTTGCGGAACGGAATTTTGTACTCCGACGGAATCGAAACGAATACGAAACGAGTAGAGTTCATATCGCTCTTCAAGGCGTATTGTCCATTGTTATCGGTCACAACGCACTGTTTACCGTCCGAAACCACACAGCCTACAACAGGCTCACCTTGTGGCGTGGTTACACGACCATAGATTGTCGAGCCATCAACCATAGGCTCCACAGGCTCGGCATAGTTGTTAAACTCCTCGCCCTTGACATCTACGCTGGCAATGTATCCTGCGATATTGCCACGACGCCCCGAAACCGCCTTTACTTCGCCTTTGTTGGCGCAGTCGAGTAGGCGTATAAGATTCGATGGTGTGCCTGCTGCGTATCCGATAATACCGCCCGTATGAATTGCGTTGTTGTGGTTTTCGTAGTTGTTACCACCCGAAAGACTCTCGACCTTGCCGTAGTTTACGCAACGGCGCAAATAGGCGTTGAACTTCGCTTTGCGAGTGGTGTATATGTTACCAACGATACCTCCAATGTACGAAGCTTTTGTTGGGCTCGAACCGGCAAAATACACCTCGCCACGATTGGCGCAATTCACAAGATGCACTTCACGACCAATTGTTGCCGCAATACCTCCCACGTGCGAAGGAACATCGTTTGCACACTCTACCTTGCCGTAGTTTGTGCAGTCGGCAATAACAAGTTTGTTGTGCGGCATAGAGCAGATACCTGCTGTGTGAGCCATATTTACGCCCGACGACGACACCTTACCGAAGTTGTCGCAGCAGATAATATCGAATTTTGTGTAGCCTACAATTCCGGCAGCCCACGTTTCGCCCTGAGTGCCCGACTCGGAAGCAGTCGAGGTGCTTGTAACATCACCTCGGTTTACACACAATTTGACCGACGATCGGAACGCCTCGCCAATGATTCCGCCCACCTTATCGAATCGTGCATCGTTCAACGATTTGACCGCTCCATAATTCTCGCAACGAGCCGTAGTGGCACTCGGAAGGGACTTTGCGTAGGCTGCACCGGCAATACCTCCGACATATACGGCAATATCCTTTGCGCAGGCTATACTTGCCGAGGAGACCTCGCCATAGTTGCGACAACGATATACGACATAGCGGTTCGAGCCCACCAAACCACCTACATAGATATTGCCATCTGTGTAGTTAGACTTATGGGTTAGCGTGCCGTGATTCTCGCAATTCTCGATGGTACCATTGTTGATGTTGGCAATCCAACCGAGGAAATACTCGCCACCTTTGCTCTGCGCCTTCATTACGCACGAAGCATCGATGCGGAGGTTGCAAACCTTGCCACCCTCCAAAATCTCGTGGAAGAGACCATCTTTCGCCTTCCAATTCTTCAAAGCGAAGCCCTGACCGTTGAATACACCGCCAAAGGTCTTTACGGCAACCATCTTCTTCGCCTTTGCCATATCGATATCGGCTTCGAGGCACACCTCGCCCTTATCGTTCTTATAGGCGGAGTAGTCCTTGCCGCTGTTTATGGCACTTACGAATGCCATCATCTCCTGCGCGTTTTTGATACCACCCGCATATACCGCAATCACGGATAGCAGGAGTATGAACGCAAGTGTTAATCTCTTGATGTAGTTCATATTTTAGTAGTTTAGTTAGTTGTTTTACCACGAAATTTTCGACGAGTAGTTATTGCCGAAACGGTCAGTTACGGTAACCGTTCCCGAACCACTTGCGCGATCCTCTACTGCGCGGAAGATGGTGTGGATGTTGTTGTCCTCAGGTCCATATCCGCTGTCGGTCTTTAGGGTGTAACCATAAGTCTTATAGTGGTTTCGAACCTCGTATGTTGCCAAGCAGTAGGCATCTTTGTAGCCCACAGCCTCCATCTCTACGCCGTTGTACTTCGGCTTTTCCCACTTGTTATCCCAAAGGAATACGTTTACATAGACATAGTTGTTTGTCGGATTACCGGCAATCATATCGGCATAGGTGTTGTGATACTGGCCAGGCTTATAAACCTTCATCTGGTACGCCTCGGATAGGGTTGAGTTGTCCGACTTCATCTTGGCCACTCCATTGGTGTAGTTCCAATCACGATAGAGGTAATTAGGCTTCTTCGAGGTGTATTTGCTGGTCGAAACAAACGAGCCCATCTGGTAGCTTGTAGGCTTGAAGTGCCACTCTATGTTGTTACCATTAACCTCAACAACGGTATAACCTCGCGGAGTACCATCTGCGAGGTACTCGTTGGTCCACAACTCACCGGTTGAGCGAGCTACGGTGTGCTCCTCGATAACGGCCCACTTGCTCGAAGCAGGGTAGTTGTAGTTATAGGTATTGTGGGTATGTCCTGTCCATACGTGCACCTTTGCAAACTTGGCAAACAGATCGCCATACTCCTCGCGATATTGAGCGGTACGGTTGTTAGTGTTTATAAGCTTGAACATTGGCGAGTGAGCTGCCACCATAAGGGTTGTCGAGCGGTCCACATACTGAAGGTCGTTCTGCAACCATTGCCAAATCTCGTCGGTAAGGCCCTGAACATCATACTTCTTCAACTCGCCATTCTCGTCGAGGTTCATAATGAGGTTATCCAACACTACGAAGTGCAACTTGCCGATGTTGAACGAGTAGTAGGTCGGGCCTAACTTCTCCTCGAATACGCGGCGACCTTCGACGTCGGTCTTTGCAGTCTTGTCGTTGTCGTGGTTACCCAAAACATTAAACATAGGGAAACCGAGTGTCTTTAGGCCTGCAACATAGTTGTTGTATAATGTCATATCCTCGTGAACAATATCGCCAAGCATCAAGCCATAGACATTTCTGTCGGTTATGGTTGCAGCCTTCTCGCGCATATCGCGATAGAGGTCCTCACAGCAATCGAGCGAGTGGTATGCGTTGTTATCGTAGCCATAAGAGCTTGGTCGTGGCTGTGGGTCGGCACCTATGAGCAAGGTGAAGCGCTCCGAGTTGTTCGAAATCTTGTTGAACGAGAAGTCTGCAACGCAGAGGTTGTTATTCTTCTCGCTGTCGGTTACTCGGTGATAGAAGATTGGCAAACCATTCGTGTCGGTTGGTGCGGTGTAGCCCGAAGGGATACTTACCATAACAAACTTTGTGTCTGCCAAGTTGCTCTTCAACGAGTAGAACCCATTTACATTGGTCTTGGTACACAACAGACCGTCCGATACTACAACGCCCTCCAAGCCTTTGCCATTACTCTTTACATAACCCTTTACGGTTACTCCATTATTGTCGGCCCACTCATCAACAACGGTTTCGGTCATCTCTTCGAGCATATTCTCGACCTTGCACTCCTTGAAGACGAGCGAGAACTTCTTGACAATGCCAGGCTCAACATTAGAGCCCCTTGCCTTTGCCTTCAATACTCGACCATCCTTGGCTGTAAAGGTGATGTGACATATACCCAAATCGCCATAAGGAAGAGTTATGAATGCCAATCGTTCCTCCGATGTCGATAGGGTGAACTCGTCGGTTGTGGTGTAGGTGATACTCTTGCTACAATTTGCGGTTGGAGTGATAGTTTCATTCTCGCAATCTACATTGAATGTGCCCGACAAAGGCTTCTCCGATGTTATAGTTATGGATTTCAACACCGTTTTGTCGTCATCGCACTTTATGGCGAAGCAGAATACTCCTGCTAAGTGGTGGAGTTTTAAAGCCTCGTTCATTGTTGTCTTGTATCCACACATCGGAGCATATCCCGAAGCGAAGGTATTTGCGGTGTAGACCTGCTCAGCAGGGAAAACTACCTGTGGTTGCTCTGCTGTTGTACTTTCAACATATGGGTATGTTACGGCGTATGGCAAATTGAGCAGACCATTGCGAACTTCGTATGTAGCCTTTCGTGGGTCGTTAGAGTCGATTTTTACCTCCTCTGACAAGATTCCATTTACCACTATTTTGTCGCCCTCCGACCAATATACGGGATAGTTGCCATCCACCTTCTCTCCTAATTCGGTACGAGGCTTTTCAGCAGAAGGCAACTCTACTGTCAATACGGTTACGCCGTCCTCTTTGAAAATCTCTTCTGTCGCAAGTTCCTGACACGCCGGGAAAAGCATCAAGAATGCGACAATTACCCATAAAAATCTCTTCATAATTATCTCAGTTTAATAATTTCTTACCACGCAATGCTCTGCGAATACTCGTTTCCGAAGCGATCCACCACCGTAACAGTTCCCTTGCCTGACGATTTAGGCTCGTAGGCACGGAATATGGTGTGAATGTTATTGTCGGCAGGACCGTAATCATCAGAGTCCTTCAACTTGTAGCCTACGGTGCTATAATGACTCTTAATATCGTAGTCCGTCAAGCAGTAAGCGTCCTTGAAGCCCACCTTTGTCATCGTTGTACCGTTATACTTCGGCTTCTCCCACATATCGTCCCAGAGGAAGACATTTACATAGATATAATTCTTGTCGGCAGCCTTATCCTCCACCAAGTTGGTGTAGGTCTTGTGGTACTCGCCGGGCTTATAGACCTTCATCTGGTAACGTTCCGTTAGGGTAGAGCCATCGCTACGCATCTTCGCCACACCAGCCTCATCGTAGTCCCAATCGCGGTACTTGTACTCCATAAGTGGCGAGTTGCCCGTAGGTTGTGTGCGCTGATAGATTGTCGGCTTGAAATACCACGATATGTTGTCGCCATCAACCTCCACTACGGTATATCCGCGCGGTGTGCCATTTGCCCAATACTCGTTGGTCCAGAGTTCGCCCGTAGAGCGTGCTACGGTGTGTACTTCGAGGTTTCGGAGGTTCGACGACTCGGGATATACATAGTTGAATGTCGTGTGCGAGTGTCCTGCCCAAGCGTGTACCTTCGCAAACTTCGAGAAGAGGTTTGCATAATCGCTGCGGTGTCCCTGTGCAGCGTTGGAACGCTCACCCATCGTATCGCCCATAAACATCGGCGAGTGCGCTGCCACCATAATCGTGGTAGAGCGATCGACATAAGCGAGGTCGTTCTGCAACCACTGCCAAACTTCGTCTGTCAAGCCTTGGTCATACTCGCGCAACGAGCCGTCGCTTGCTCGAAGTTTCATAATGAGGTTGTCCAACACTACATAGTGCTGCTTGCCGATATTAAACGAGTAGTAGGTTGGTCCTAACCACTGCTCATAAACACGGCGACCATCTGTGTCGGTCTTTGCCGAAGGGTCGTTGTCGTGGTTGCCGAGGATGTTGAACATTGGGAAACCAAGCGATTTCAGACCCGCAACATACTCGTCGTAGAGGTTCATATTCTCGTGAACCAGGTCGCCGAGCATCATACCATAGACGTTGCGGTCGGTGATTGTTGCTGCCTTCTCCTTCATATCGAGGTAGAAGTCGTCGCAGATGTCGAGCGAGTGGTAGGCTATGTTGTCGTAGCCAGCAGTGCGTGCTCGTGGTTGAGGGTCAGCACCCACAATAAGGGTGTAACGCTCCGGATTATTTGTTATGGGATAGAACTCGAAGGTGTGTTGTACCAACCCCTTTGCTCTATCCTCGTCAGTTACGCGGTAATAGAATATCGGCAGACCATTCGCATCCACCGGAGCAGAATATCCCGAAGGGATACTTGCCGTAATGAATTTCGTGCGCGAGAGGTCACTGTCAATCTCGAAGTAACCCTTTTCGTCGGTCTGCACGCACAGCAAACCGTCCGATATTACCACTCCGGCAAGTTTATCGTTGCCACCGCCATAGACAATACCTTTGACGGTTATCTTGCCCGTAGGCTTGTAACCGCCACTGTTGCTGTTGTTATTATTGTTGTCATCACCATTGTCGGGTGTGCACGCCAACGCAAATATGAGAGTTAAAATTGGAATGAAAAGTCGTTTCATCGTGTTAGTTTTTGGCCATTAGCTTTTAGCCATTGGCCATTAGCTTTTTTAGTTTTCAGTTTTAATCCTGCTTCGCAGGCTTTTCCTCCTTCGCACCAAGGCATAGTCTACAAGCAACCTCTGCTCTTGGCTTGGCGTCGGTTCCGCTTTCAGTTTTCCGTTATAAAAACCTTTGCCGAGTGGCTGCAAGAGCCACCCGACAAAGAGATTGAAAGTGTGTTACTCGGTATAGAGTGTAGTACCTGTTACGGTTGGAGTACCAGCAACAAGGTTGTCACCACCACCACCAGGACCACACATTAGACTTGAAAGAGTAATTTCAGCACCCTGGAAAGTTCCGCTAATCTTATTGTCTGTAATAGAAGTTTCACTATCTGCAAGACCAACCATAACAGCCGCTGATACAACTGCCGTATTGAAGCCAAGAGCTACATTAGCAAGAGTGTTATTGTGGATAGTCGAAGCTACCGAGTAGGCAACAAAACCACCTGCGGTACCGCCACCGCCGTTACCAAGTGTCGAATCAGACAATGTACAACCCTCCAAATTCGAGTTGATTAACTGACAAACCAAACCGCCGATATCTGTGGTGTTCTGCTGCCACAATGTAACAATACAGTCACAATTCTTTATATCTGCATACTTTGCAAGGCCAACCAAGCAACCAACTTCACCGCGGTTAGAGCTATGAGCATAATCCGCCTTATAAGAGTAAGTTGCATTGCCTACCTTATTGTTGAAAGTACACTGCTCAATTACAATCTTTGAATCCGCTGTACCCTCTACAAAGCCTGCGATACCTCCTGCAAACGAACAACCGCCAGATGTACGAATAACTCGTGCATTATCTCCAGAGCCTACGCGATTGTTATTATCGGTCTTATTTCCAATTACACCTGTAACGGTACAGTTAGAAACTTTTGAAGCGCTATTTGTAAGTGCACCTACAATGCCACCCATTGCCAAAGAACGACCATTCGAACGAGTTTTTGTATATCCTGCAACCACGCCACTATTAGTAGAGTCTGTTATAGTAACCGAACAAACAGCGCTACCAGCATCAGTAGCAGAACAATCGCTACCTACGATACCTCCAACACATACATTATAAGAACGATAACCGGTAGAGTTGTTGTCGTAGAAATAAACGACACCCTCATTGGTTGCACTATCAATAGTAGTATTTTTAGTTGAAAGACCTAAAATACCTCCAACATATACATTCTTATAAGCAAGTGCTCCGTTCGTAAATTGAACCTGTCCCAAATTCTTAACTTCGGTCAAACTTGCAGAAGATACACCTGCAATACCACCAAGAGCATTGTATTTAATATTAGAACCTTGGTTAGATATCACAGTACCATAGTTTACGATCTGGTTGTTACCGTCGATCTCGTTAGTAGCCTCGAGTTTACCTACGATACCACCCATCGAGAGTGTTGCAGTTGCATTATTGTTCATACGCGAGCAAGCAACCTCTGCCTTGTTCGAAAGCTGCGAAAGGGCTGCCGAGTACGAAACACCGATTACACCGCCGAGATTGTTGTTACGAGCCTGATAGTAGCCAAGGCTTGTTGTTCCGGCTGTGACTGATGCACCCTCGTTTGCGCAGTTGCTGATTGTTGCAGTAGCCTGAACATTACCTACAACACCACCGATATACTGCTGCAAGCACGAACTGCGGTTGGTGAGGTTTGCGTACATTGTACAGTTCGATATGCTACCATCGGTATAACCTACGATACCGCCACCATACAAGTAACGCGAAACATCAGATGAGCCATTGCGGCTACCATTGTATTGGTTGAATACAACGGCTGCTTTGTTTGTACAGTCCGAAACCGAACCGCCCTCGGCGACCTCTCCTATGATACCACCTACGCTCTGGGTACGGTAGTGGTTCTCTACTTGGCTATTAGCTTCACCATAAACGAAGTTACCATAGAAGAAGGTCTTGGTCTCGTCGGTGAGGTGACAGTTGGTAACAGTACCAGCCGACAAACCAACAATACCACCATACTTTACATAAGCGTCGCTTGCATTCTCAGAGCCATCTGCAATGTAGGTAGAACCTGCGCTGTGCGATACGTTACCCGAAACATTAACACCCTTAACAACGCCTGCTGCGTTCGAAACACGACCAACAGCACCACCATAGTAAGAGGTCTTACCATTGGTTACGAGAGTGTTTGTGATAGTTACATCGCCCGAAACAGTACAGTTCTCAACACTACCTACAACTACACGACCTACGAGAGCTCCTACGTGTGGCTCCGCTTCGCCCCAGTTGCCCGAAGCGGTGAGGTTTGCGTTTACGTGGCAGTTGATGAGCGAACCACGGTGGTAGCCTACGAAAGCAGCATAGTACTGCTCCTCGTCTGCATAGTTTGCAGTCAAAGTACACGAAGCGTCGATAGTCAAGTTCTCGATGATACCATCAATGTTTGTGTAAGCGAACAATGGACGAGTCGAGTTCCAATTCTTGATAGCGAAACCTGCACCATTGAAGTAGCCGTTGAAGTAGTTGTCGTCCTCGCCCTCAACAACAGCCTTAACACCGATTGGAGTCCAAGCAGCGTTTGTTGCATCGTCGAATACGATGTCCTGAGTGAGGTTTACATTGAGTGGCTGCATATCTGCATAGTCGCCAGCGTTGTATGCGTTAGCAAAAGCGATCAACTCCTCTGCGCTCGAAATCTCAACACCTACGAGTGTGCCGGTAGGAACGAACTCTACAACAGGCATAGCCTTAATCTCGCCAGCCTCGATGGTCATAGCCTTCGATGCGATATCCATATAGTGGCCAGCCTTGTCAATCAAGCGAACGGTGATACCCTGTGGGTACTCGCGAGCTGGAACTACGATGAATACATCGTCAGTCTCCTCTGCCGAGAGATCCTTGATAGCACTTGTTGTAACAACCTTGTCAGCCTCGGCTGTCGAAGTTGCGGTGAGGGTTACTGCCTCGTAGTCGATAGCGAAGTCGCCTGACATCTGCTCGCCAGTGTTGCCCTTTGTCTCAACCTTGTTCAATGGGTGGGCACTGTGTGGGTTCTCTGCTGACAACTTAACCTGCAAGCGGATAACACCTGCGAGGTGGTGCATCTGAACGGTACCCTCTGCTGCTTGGTACGATGCCATAGGAGCTGTATCCTTCGCGAAGTTGTTGGTTGCACCCGCCTGAACAGCAGGAAGAGTGATTGTCTGTGGGTCCTTATACATCGAAGCAGGGTAGAGTACCGAGTATGGGTGAGTCAAATCTGGACCAAACTCGAATACTGCCGAGGTCTTATCCTCGTTGAGAGTGATAGCGGTAGATGCATTGCCATTGATAGCAATCTGGTCGCCATTGTGCCAATATACCTTGCGTGCACCATCCACCAAATCTCCAAGATAGGTCTTGGTATCTGCAATACCTACGGTTACGGTTGTGCCTCCTTCAATCGGAGCGACAACATCATTTGTCAAATCGTTTGTACAGCCTGCAAACATTACTACTGCGAGGGCTGCAACTGTTCTAAAAATCTTTTTCATAATCTTTTCCAGTTTTTTAGGTTTAATAATCGGCCCATGCGCCCTCTGTCTCCTTCATATCGTCCAACTGCGACGACTGTGCAAATCCTTGCTCAACTTGGAGCAGGATTGTCGTTACTTGCGGCTGCTCGTAGTCGATAGCCGCCTTTCTTGTTACCTTTCTCATAGTTTTTTGGTTTTTTTAGAAATTAGTTTGTTTTTAGCTTGTATAACTGTTACTGTTATATTCCTCTCTCAATTGAGGTTTAAGGGACGAGATTTAAAAAATTGAAACTAATAGATGAAAAATTTTGACCAAATTCTCGTCCCTAAACCGCGACAATGCTATTTACCACTCCAATACTCTACACTCTCTACTACCGCAGCACACTTGTCGCCATTATGATGGTCTATACCTGTTGCGTAAGCAAGAACATTGTTGGCAGAGATTGTAACACCATCTACGACACCTCCGTAGCGACAACCCTTAACCTTAGTCTGTGCATCGCCGTAGCCAACAATACCGCCATAGTATTCATTTGTGGATATATCTTTGTTGAAGTTGTATGTGATAGTGCCAAAGTATGAACAACCCTCGATAAGGGTAGTGCCACTCGAAATAGCAACGATACCTGCTGCGCGTGCAGTACAAGAACCTCCGGTACCGCAATTGATGTCTACGATTGCTGTACAGTTCTTGACATTTGTCGAGGTGTATGCTCCTGCGATGATACCTGCCGCGTGTGGGTTGATGTCCTGCTCGAAAGCACCTACGGTGTAGTTACACTCCTCGATGGTAGCATTCTGTGCCCAACCTACAATACCTGCAACATAGCCACGCAATGCTCGCAACTTGCCCTGATTTGTACAGTTGCGTACGGTCAATGTCTCCGAAATGGTATTAGCCGAAAGACCGAAACTACCAACGATACCACCTGTACAGTTTGGCTTGGCTGTAGCATCGTACGATGCGTTGTTGTAGCTGCCGTTATAAAAGTGTGCGTTGCTGTTGCAGTTCTCAATCAAAGCGTTACCGCCCAAAATACGACCTGCAATACCTCCGATTGCAACACTGCTATACTGCACACGGTTGCTCGAAGATGCTCTATCCCAAGTGATTGCTGCTGCATTGTTCGAGT
Organism: Alistipes sp.; assembly: GCA_017520545.1. Lineage (GTDB taxonomy): Bacteria > Bacteroidota > Bacteroidia > Bacteroidales > Rikenellaceae > Alistipes. The sequence goes on from JAFXFM010000005.1 coordinate 74,942, forward strand.
TCTTGATGGTTACAGCGTCGTTACACTCACCAACAATACCTCCGAGAGAGTGATTTACCTGCTTCGATGTCTTGGTATTCCAACGGTGAGCGGTCGAAATCGAACCCGCAACGGTTGCACCGGTGATGTTTACGATACCATTGACCTGTGCGACGATACCACCAGCCTTGGTAGGGCAGTAGTTGTCCACATCAACGAACTTCGAGCCGATAGTACCCTCCCACATAGGAGCGTTAAAGGTTATATCGCCATCGATCAAACCAAAGTGACCACCCATACAGAGAATTGCATTTGTGAGGTCCGAAACGCCGTCGGTTACATTGATTGTACCTGCTGCGTTGCTACCGTCCTTTGCGTAGTCGATTGCGAACTCTGTAACCTGAACATAGCCTGCAAGACCGCCGAAGTATGCATAGCGTGCCTCGCCCTCCGACAAGATGTCCGAAGCATTGCCCTGCAAGTTAGCTTCGAACTTGGTGTTTTCTGCAGGCAAAAGTGCTGTAACACCACCAACATAGAGCTTATCTACATTCGACTTCAAAGCGATGTCGCCCTCGTTGGTGTTGCCGTAAATCTCACCACTACCAAACGCTACAACACCTGCTACCTGAGCCTCGTAGGTGCCAGCTGAGCCCCTCTGAGCATTGAATGTGATAGCGGCTGCGTTCTGGCTATTGCGAACGATTGCTCCATTTGCGTTGTAGGCTACAACACCCGCAGTATACGAATTCAATGCCTGTACACCAGCCACGATAGGGCCATTGTTGAAGCTGTCCTCTACGATGCCATCGTTGTGAGCTACCAAGCCTCCAACCTTGCACAAAGTCTCATTGCCACTTACGGTGCAAGAGCTTGGTACGCTGATTGCTCCGATGTTCGAGCAGAGTGTGAGCTTCGAGGTTGCATCAACCTTTGCTACCATACCTGCAACAAAGATAGACTTGTTGTCGGCACTCGCAATGGCATCAATCGAAACCTTTGCGTTGTTGGTACAATACTCCACTACGGTGTTGTTTCTAATCTCGGCTGCCAATGATGCGAGATAGATGTCGTCAGCGAACTGACCTACACGCTCAAACACCGAAGTCTCGTCAATTACGATGTTCTTCAATGTAGCGTTATCCACAACGCCAAACAATGGCTGTGAAGACTTAAGGTTGATAATCTTGTGGTTTTTACCGTTGAACTCGCCTGTCCAAGGATGCTCTGCGGTACCGATTGATACCCACTCCTCGATCTCGGTCATATCAATATCGCCCACTATTGTAGGAACGCCATCAACATACCACTGCGATACATCACCACCAGAGTTCCAAGTCTCGGCAAAGAGCTTCAGACCCGGACCCGATACCAAGCCCTCCATTGCGTAGAACTTCTGCTTGATAACCGGAAGTTTGATATTTGCTGCACCCGAGAGCATAGTCAACTCGAGTTCGGTTGTACGAATGTGATTTGCATCGCTTGGGTTGCCCGCAAATTGGAGCATATAGGATACGCTGTTGTCTGCATTCTCAACCACGGTGTAGGTAACCCACGAAGGCATTACAATCTCCTTAACGGTCTGCTTTGGAACGCGGAGTTCGAGTGGAGCGGGATCCTGCGCCTCGAGCAAGAGGTTGCCATCTGCGTCGTACTCCATCTCGATGCCATACTGCCATACATTGATAGTACCATCTACACGCTCAACGCCATCCTTCTTGAGTTTAATCTCGCCATAGCGCGATGCGTCGCTGTTCTCTGTCCAAGCAACTGTAACCTCGGTAACGGTGAAGCCTTCGGCATCGGTCGAAACTGCGCCTTTGGTTGCTGTAAGCCAAGGGTCGCACTCCAACGACCAAGCCTCGCCTGCGTCGCGGGTTTTAACCTTTGTTGCAAAGCTATTTGCACCCTTTGTCGAGGCGGCATAAATCTGATCGAGTACGAATACATTGCCATTGTGCGAAACAACGAGTTTCTCCACCTCGTATGCACCAGCCTTGAATGTGATGGTTGCATCCTCACGAGCATCGAAAGTGTCGTTAGCATTGATAACCATAGTAAATGAGCCTGTACCACGATGTGGCTCCTCTACGATTTGGCACCAATCCTGATTGGCTTCAACATTCCAATATATGCCCTCGTTGTTCAGCGCAACATCGACCGTGATAGTGTGGCTTACCGATGCGAGGTCGAGCGAACGAACCTCCTCGCCACCTACGCTGAATGTAACCTCGATATCGCCAACTTCAACCATCTCCGGGCTCTTGTCGGTTACATCCTCGGTGGTACAGCCCACGAACAAGGCTGCAACCACCATTACTATATATATAAAGTATCGTTTCATAGTTCTACGTATATTTAGTGTTATTTGCGACCTAAACTGCGTATAGCCTTACTCTCGGCAGTCGATGACCACCATATCTCGGTCAGCATATTGTTGTCGCCATTAAGCCAGCCATTTACGGCATTGGTGTAGTGCTCCGCGTTCTGGAATGCCTCGGTCGAAGGATAACGCAAACGAGTAGGGAGAGTGCCGTTATTCATCGCAGCAGGACCATTTGTACGCATTACAGGGTAACCTGTACGGCGGTAGTCTGCCCACGCTTCAACGCCTACCCAAAACATCGCTACGTACTTCTGACGCATAACGGTTTCGAGAGCCTTGTTATAGTCGAACTCGTCATCGAGGTAGTCCATCCAGTTGATAACCTCGACCGAAGAGGCTGTGTAGTAGTCGGTAGCCCTCTCCCAACCAACCTGCCACTGCAAGATAGATTGAAGGTTAGCGTCGAGGTACAGATCCTTGTATGCCTTCTGCGACATTGGGATCCAAGTACGAACTCCCGCCTCGGCAAAGATGAAGAGTATCTCGTCGTAGTTGAGAATGGCGTATGCAGGGTCCATCTTCAAGTCGCCAATGTGATCGCCCGTGTAGCCACCCTTCGGATAGCGACCAATTAGTGAGTTGCCCAACGAACTAACCTTCTCGTCGAAGTAGTCGCTCAAGTACTCGCGAGTCTCCTGCGAAGGTGCTCCCATAGCCTTTGTAAAGTAGCGGAAGTAGCGTGGGTCCCACTTGTATGTAGGATTTACCTCGTTTTCCTTACCACTCTTGTAGTTGATAAGCATCTTATCTACCAAAGTCGAGCAAGCCGCCTCGCCATTCCAGTTACCACTTGTGGTAGCATAGAACGATGTATAGAGCGCCGAATCCTTCGAGCTGAACTGCACACGTGCGCTGTCGTCGATGCCACGCATAACAGGGTAGTCGCCCTCGCCCGAGAGGAAACTGTCGTAAATCTCGTTGATTTTAGCCACAACGTTGATATCGCCAAACTCATCACCCAATGATATGATGCCCTGCGACTCCTCGATAGCCTTGTTCGAAACACGCATCAACAGACGGAGGTAGAGCGAGTTTCCGAAGCGACGCCACTTCTCCACATCGCCATTATACATAAAGTCGCAAATAGGGTTGAAGTTTGCGCTTGTGAGAGTTCCCGCTTCAACCTTCTCCTGCGCCTTTGCAAAGCAGGCATTTGCCTCCTCCAACGAACGCAACAGGTCGATATAAATCGACTTTTGATCGTCGTATGGTACGGTATAATCAAACTCGTTACCCTGCAAAGCGATGATTCCCGCCTTCGAGTATGGAACATTTCCGTAGGTGTCGGTTAAAAGGTGTCCGATCCACGAGCGAAGTACCAACGCTACGCCGACCATTGCGGGGTTGCCCTTGTCGCTTTCGCACTCCTTGCGTGCTGTTGCAAGCATATATTGGGCGTTACCGAATTGGTTATACAAAGTCCACATCTGGTTGATGAAGTTCTCCGAAATAACGTAGTTGTAAACCAACTGTGCCGAGTTCTCGAAGTTGGTGTTGATGGTGTATTGCATCAAATCGCCAAATATGTAGTAGTCGCAATATGCCAACTGCTTTCGTGTGTTGTAAAGTATAGGCTGCACGAACGACTCCGAGTTGGTTTCATAAACCACATACGGGTTCTTGTTCATATCGTCGAAATGGGTACAGCCCACCGACGCAAACACCGCAGCCAACGCTATAATATATTTAGTGTATTTCTTCATAATCATATCCTCCCAAGCATTAGAATGTTATCGAAATGCTACCACCGTACGATGCTGTGCCCGGCATCTGCAAGAGGTCGAAGCCCGGCGAGAGTGCCGAACCACGCATTGTTACAGCCTCAGGGTCGAAGCCGGGGAACTTGCTCCAACAGTAGAGGTTATTGCCGAATACCGATATAGACAAGCCCTGAATAACCTTGGTCTTGGCGAGTAACTTCTTCGGGAATGAGTACTCCAAGCGTACCTCGCGCAACTTCAAGAACGAAGTCTCGACGAAGTTAGCCTCGCAACACTCACGTGCGTAGAGTGCCTGATAGTATGCCTGGATTGAGGTTGAGGTGTGCTCGTAGTCGCAAATTTTGTAGTTGCCGTCTGCCATCTGCATAACGCCCTTTGGTACGAAACCGCCCTCACGACCTTCGAGAGTTGCGATACCTTTACCACGATAGTTCAATGCCCAGTTGGTCTCTGACCAAACCCTTCCACCGAACTGACCGTCGAACTTAACGCTCGCCTTCAAGCCCTTCCAGCTGAACGAAGTGCCGAAGCCGCCACGCCATTTTGGCATACACTCTCCGACATACTCGATCTCCTCGTTGATGATTGGCGAACCATTCATATCGTGTACCACCTGTCCGCTAACATCAACCATCTTACCCGATGCATCAATCACGTACGAACCCTCCGGAGCACGCTTGTAGCGACGACCATACATCGAAGTAAGCGAGCTGCCCTCGTAGGCGTACATATAGGCGTATGAACCACGACCTGCAACCTGCCAGAAGTCGATGCCATCGCCAAGTTCGAGAATTTTATTGCGGTTGATTGACCAGTTAGCCGAGATATTCCAACGGATATCCTTCGTGCGGATGATTGTTCCAACAGCCTGAATTTCGAAACCGTGGTTGCGGATAGAACCGGCATTGGTGAATACGCTTGTCATACCTGCCGAAGCCGATACAGGCATCGAAGCCAAGGCGTTGGTAGTCTTGCTGTTGTAGTATGCCATATCGATGTTCAAGCGGTTGCGGAACATACGCAAGTCGATACCAACCTCCCACGACGATACCTTTTCCGGCAACAACAGACCATTAACCTTCGAGGTTGGTGTTGTAACGTTACCCGGGAAGGCGGTGCTGTTGAGATACTCCTCGATGCGATAAGGTTTTGTGTCGTGTCCGACCTGCGCCCACGATGCACGCACCTTCAACAAGTTTACGAGTCCGTTGGTGCGACCAAAGTCTGCCAACTCGTTGATTACAACACTACCCGAAACAGAAGGGTAGAAGTAGGAACGGTTGCTTGCCGGGAGTGTACTCGACCAGTCGTTACGACCTGTTACGTCGAGGAAGAGAGCATTGCGCCACGAGAACTGCACCAAGCCATAGAGCGAGTTGGTCTGACGACGCTCGGCGTAGTTATTGGTCTTAACGAGCGATGCCGAGTTGGCAAGGGTATAAACGCTCGGATTTTTGAGGTTGTCTGCCCACTGCTGATGACGCTCATACTTGCGGTTGATGATGCTACCGCCAAAGTTTGCAGTGAGGTTGATGTCGTGCTTAAAATCGTGTGTGTAACGGAAGAGAAACTCGCCCGAGTACTGCATCGAACGAATCATCTGCTCACGATAGAAGCCGTTAGGGTCGCTCTGTGTCGAGGTCGCGTATCGCTGCGTGCGGAAATCCCACTGCGAATCCAAACCTGCACGAACCATCAAGGTTAAGCCCTTGTAGATGTCGAAGTTTAACTTTACGTTTCCGTAGATACGGTCGCGATCTTGTGTGTTGATACTCTCGTTTGCCACGAAATAGGCGTTATTTTTGCCACCCGTGAGCGAGGTGTCTTGCTGAACACCCTCCTGACCATCTAACCAGTAGTGCTTTGCCCAATCCATATCGATATTTGGGGCGTAGCACCACAAACTATACATAATACCTGCGCCTGCACTATATCCCGATGATACCGGTATGTTATCGCGCTGATTGCGACGATAGTTGAGCGAAATTTCCGATGTGAACCACTTGGCAATCTCATTGCGAGTACGCAATGCAACGTGCTGCATATTACTTGGCGAGTTTGGGATAATGCCCTCCGAATGGGAGTCGCGCACCGATACACGAATCGAGTTGCGCTTGTTGATACGTCCCGACACCGAAATGGAGTTGGTCCAAGTATGACCAGTCTTGAAGAAGTCCTTAAACCAGTCGCCGTGGCTGATGAATGGGGTAGCCTCACGACGGAAATCACCAAACTGGTCTATGCTGCCGCCAATGCCTGCACTCTCGTCGTAGTACTGATAGTAGAGCGTTCCATCCATTCGAGGACCCCACGAGAGCAGACCTGTTTGGTTAGAGTAGCTTGGTTCTGGGTGATAGCCTGAACCTTTGCCGGTGTCGGTACTGCGCACGAAGTAATAGTAGTCGTCGCGAGTTCCCTGACCATACTCATACTGCAAGTCGGGCGAAGTGTTTACCGTTTCGAAAGTGAGATTTGTCGAATAGGTTACGCTAATCTTCGATGCCAACTTGTCTGCCGACTTGGTGGTGATGATAATCGCACCATTTGCTGCTGCTGAGCCGTAGAGTGCCGTTGCAGCAGGTCCCTTCAATACGGTTACATTCTCGATATCCTCAGGGTTAATATCGCCCGTGCCATCGCCATAGTCAATAGCATTGAGCGAGCCCTCGCCACCTGCATCCGACGTTGTCGAGTGGTTATACATAGGCACGCCATCCACCACGAAGAGTGCAGTGTTGTTGGCAAAGTCCACCGACGACTCACCACGGAGCGTTACACGAGTGGTACCACCACCTCCCGTGTTCGATTGCTGGATGTTCAAGCCTGCCACCTGACCGGATAAGCCCGATAGCCAGTTCGAAGAGTTTGTTGCCGACGCCAATACATCGCCACCAACCTTCTGCGCAGCATAACCGAGTGACTTCTCGTCACGCTTGATTCCAAGTGCGGTTACGATAACCTGCTCCACAGCCTGCGCCTCCTCAACCATCGAAATGTCGATAGTGGTGCGCGAGCCTACCTTCACAGACTCTGTCTTGTAACCAATAAAACTGAATTGAAGTTCTTGAACCGGTGTTGCCTTAATCTCGTAATTACCGTTGATGTCGGTAACAACACCTTGGAGTGTTGAGGCGATGATTACGCCCACTCCTGCCATTGGCTTGCCATTTTGGTCGAGAACCTTACCTCGCACTATGTGCGGTTTGGCAGCCTCCGGACTCTGCGATGATTTAAATTCCCCCCCCCCTAGAATTTTGAGCGTATATCATTGATATACTGCTCGTTAGGGTGAGAATTGCGACCGCAAGAGTCTTGAAAAATCTCTGTGTAGAAATTCTCATAAAAGTTAAGGTTTAATTAGGTTATTATTTATTTTGGGTTATTTATGTCGTAAATATGCGTATTACAATTGCGAATTTAATATATATTTTTGAAATAGCAAATAAAAATGGAATATTTTTCATAAAAAAGACGAAAACCTTTTATTGATAATTGATAATTATAGGCTATTACGGGTATGGCGCATCCTCTCACAATCTCTAACAACCTCTAATTCTGTTGTGTCGTGAGCCTACGGAGTGCGTATCAAAATGGAAAAGAATGACAACTAATGGCAATTGCTCGTTGCATTCGCTGAACCGATGCCAAACCGAGAGCATAGGCTACTTGCAGACTTTGCTGAGGAGCGAAGGAGGAAGACCGAAGGTCAATGGCAAATGCGCCTGTTATTAAGCACTCCAATAAGAGTTAGCAGTTATTCAATGCCGAAAATGAGTAGGCACGACGGATACGCAAGGGCGTTGCACGCAATTCATTGCGTGGTGGAGTTTGAGGTTACAGGCATCGTGCTTGCACGAAATGGCTGATAATCGCAAACTACACACTGAAAGCAACGCCCATAATTCACAAAAAAAGACAGCCTAAAAAGCTGTCTTTTTTCCGTGAATCCGCCGGGGCTTTAATGCTTTTCCGTTACTCTCAATTACTCAAAGAGTTGTGTGCGTTTGTCAATTTACACTCACGCAACACTCACTGTCCTTGCACACTTGCCTGATACTCCTCGTACAAAGCAACTGGGCCGAGGTGCCATAACTTTGTGGACTCGTCTGCCAATCGTGTGTAAAACGAAGAGTTATAGAGTATCTTCATCGCCTCTACTATGGTAATACCTTTGTCTTCTGCCAGCATATTCGCCAACCAGCTTATTTTTGATGGCAGGAGCAGATATAAATTTTGTTGCGTAATATTCAGATTCATTACTCTACCTCCTTTGCTTCTATAAAAGTTAATGCTTGCAAGGCCTTTTCGGTATGGAACAGATATTGGTCGACAAGTTTATATGCTTTCAACTCCGCAATCAAAGCCTGCTTATTTATCAGACCACCCTCATATAACGCAAATGCTGCATAGACTCTATCATTAGCCACAGGGCCATATACAATGTCAAACTCGTGGACATATCCTCTTTGAGTACGATTCTTCATTACGAAGTCCACCCACTCTTCGGTCGGTTGCTCGAATATAAGCGTCTTCAAACTCTCCAATGCAGCCTCGTTAAGTTCATAAACGCAAACATAACCACGAGAAGTTCTCTTCTCATTCATTCTTCGCCTTACCCAAGCTTCGGCTTGCTCATACGAGGTCGTAGTATAGAAACCCTGACCATAATCGAGAGTACGGTTTGACTCTCTGATTTCAGGGGATTCTACTTTTTCGATACTTCCGTGGTATATTTTCATAACTCCTATGCTTTGCGTTCCTTTATAAACTCGTCAATATCCTCGATAATCCATTGACGGCTCTGTGTATGCAGAATCTCAAAATGCTCCATAAGATAATCAAGAACTCCATATGCCGAGAATAGAGCCATTACCTCATCCTGGTTAAGCTTCTTCTCATTCATGTACTGCTCAATGCAAAATGAGAGAAAATAGGAGATATCTTGATTTTTCTTGTTCATATAGCATAAATTTATCTGCTAATATCGCAAATAACATTCCGATATTACAGCTCTATTTTTCACAAAGATAAATCAAAAAATCGAAAAAACATAATCTTGGGCCGTTTCTTAAACTCTCTTGAACTTTGTATTTTGCGATTACACGACTCTCACGGAGATTAATTAAGAAAAATGAGCTAGCATTTTCTCCTACCAAAGTTGATTGTGCGGATTCTCTTTGAGAATGTCTTTTATCTCTTCGGTGGTTAGACCGAGAGGCTCGTCAACGAGGTCAGAGCCACGCACATCGTAGCCCTCAATCGCTACTGGGTCGCTCTCATTGACAAAGCTATACACCCAAAAGCGTAGCGAAAAGCTTGTGTCATCGACAAATGCAATATGCATCCAAGCACCACCGCCCATAAAAGGCTCAATTGAGCAGATGCAGAACTTGCCTTTCAATGCTGCCTTATGTTTGTCAAGCTCCTCGTCTTTTACAAGTCCAAGATTGTAAGCATCAATATAAAGACGCACCGAGCGGATATAGTTGTTGTTTAACCACTCCTTGTCGCCCCACTCCTCGAAACGAATACCATTGAGTCCATCGTTGGCAGTTTCGGGGTCTTTGAGAACGATTTTCTCGTTAGACAAAACTACAAATGGGTCGAGGGTTTCAATCTCGGTCAAACCATATTGGCTGTATCGAGCAACATTAATCTTTGCCAACAATTCGGAAGTTGCAGTAACCATTCCAAGTCCATCATTTATGAGGCCCTCGGCAAGTTGCTCTGCTGTCAATGGCTCTACTTCTACTGTGGTATCGGTTGCCGAAGGCTCGGCTGTTTGGGTGTTGTTTGTGCGTGTTTTGCCTGCGCATCCTGCAAGCACCAATGCTGTCATCAAAATTAAAAGTTTGTATGTCATAGTTATCCTATTTTTGTTGTTTGTGCTAATTGTAATAACTCTAGCTCAACGACCTCCAAAGGCGGAAGGTGGCAATTTGAGCAATTGTAGATTATGCGGTTGCTATAACAGTGATACTCATCGGTGAAGTGTTCGCCAAATTTCGCAAAATGGAACGCCTCGACTACCAAGCGGCTGCGGTGCACTCCAAAGTCACAATGGACAACCACTCGTTTATTCTCCTTGTCGGCTTGCAGAATAATCGCCACCGCCTTTTTGATATTCTCCCAGCCGATATCATCGACCTCCTCTTCGAGTGGTAGATAGTGATACTCCGCTCCTCGCTGTTTGAATACATCGGCAAGAGCCTCATCGTAGTATTGCGACACACATATAACGACCGCAACATCGTTTGGAAATATCCACGGGTTGCGAATGTCGGCAGGCGTAGGAAAATTTCGTGCCGAAATCTTTGCAAATGGGTAGGTACGCATATTACTTTTTTTCGTCAATGGGAATTTCGGGGTTACAATCCAAAAACATATCTCTCAGGTATGGCGCCCAAAATCGGGTATCACTCCTATATTCAATGATTTCGCCATTTTCATATATGTCGAAACACATCGAATGGTATCCCTTATACCCAAACTCTGATAGCATAATAATTGTTTTAGAGCGCAGAACTCCGATATGGGAGATTTGATATCTTTTACCAATCTCCAATTCGGTATATTCGTCACCATACAAGGAGTTGCGGGATGTGCAAACCGCAGTCAATGTACTAACCTCGTTAAAAGTCTTTTTTATGTATTCGTTGTCTTTCATTTTGTTTAACCTTTATTGTAATCCGTTGATGCTTCGATCTGCTTGTCGTTGCTAAATATCCACTCGATAAAGTGGTCAAGGTCGGCACTCTCTGCCTCGCCATAGTTGAGGTGGCGATCCTCCGAAACTCCGCCATAGTACCACTTATCTTCAACAGACATCTCTAAGGTGTAGTAGTTGCTGTCCAAAGTGTTGGTATTCAGCAATACCGCGCCATACTTCGCTTCGGGTGCAACCTTTGGCTCTGGGAACTGATAAATAATCAGTTTATAGTCGCCAAACTTATTTACACGGTTGATTTTGAATGAGTCCCACTCCTCTTTGCACTCGTTGCTACTGCATCTAGTCTGTATCTCCCTGCGAATCCACTCCTCATCTACAAGCGCATCAGGGAGAAGATGGTCGGTCTTCACACCTTGCAATATACGCGGAATTAGACGATATTCAGGGTTGTAGATATCGCCACGAGAGTTATCCTCATTTTGCTCCTCTCTATTGCATCTATTCAAAGAGACAAAAAGGTTGTTTACGGCAAGCTCCACACTGTGGAGATAGCGAGGAAATGCACGCTCGAAATAATCCACATACTCCGCAAAGAAATCGATTTCGCACATCAGGGCATATTTAACCTCTCCGTCTTTTGTAAACTCGTAAACCTTGCGGAATGCGCCAAAGACATCTCCATCATAGGTGTTGATGATCTTTTGAGCAATTTTCGCATCATTCTCCTCCAACTCGCATCCGTAGCGGATAGTCAGATCGCGCTCTCCATCATAAAGCAACCTATAATAGGTGTCGTGCGATGTGAAGTTAAAACCATCGTTACCATCGATTGGCTCTGGCGAAAGACCTCGTTGAGTAAGGAAGTCCTTTATTGCATTTCGAGTAAGCAGTCTTGGCAATGCCTTTTGGCGAGCCTCTACCTCCAACTCTTTGCGAAGCTCTTGGGATATGCTGTTGCGGCGCAGGCGCAGAGCATTGCGAAGTATGGCCGCCACAACAATACCCAACACCCCTGTCGCTATCATTGCCCATACGAATGGATTATCCCAGACATTTCCAACTGCATTCTCGAAACCAGCAAGAATGACGCAGAAAACAGCAAACGCAATAAGTGTAATTCCTACCCAAGTAAGAGGGGTGGAGATTGAATCTGCTACAAGACTTTTTGCATATCGCTCTGCAATATCATCGTGTTTTGGCGCAAAGGCACGGCATTTTCGGGCGTGCGTATCGTAGTTGATAGCGCACACCTGCTCGTTGTTCTCGTCTGCTACGCAGTGCAGACAGTTGGCGCAGACATCTATTCGTTGGTCTTCGTTCATATTTTTTTATGTTATTAGTTTCCTCTCTCAAAGTTAGTGATAATTCTCTACAAGTAAGTTGTGGGTGGCTGGAAAATTTATATTAATTTTTCGTTGCACAAAATCAGGCAAGTGTTGTTTTAGCCACTTGGCACATCTATCCATCGTGGCACTCATATCGCCTGCGCAACGGCTGAACTCTCGCAAGCCCATCCAGCGATAGTGGATAAATGCTGAAACACAATATACAACTCTGTCGTTAAACTCCATCATCGCCCCAAGATGCAGGTGGGCAGAGTTAAACTCTCGGCTAAACTCCGCCTGCAGTTGCTCCCGTTGCTCGGCGGTAAGATGCATTTCGGTAACACCATCAATGCTGTATAAAAGCGTATTGTCATTCCAGAGAGTGAACACATATCTCTCTCCGCTTGCGGTTGTAGCCTCGATATCGAATATTGGCTTGCGCTTCGTGCAACTATACCAGCAATCTAACCTGCGCACATTTAGGATTTTGTTATTTGCCTTGACGATATCCCAGATTATTTCTTTGTATGGTTTTAGTTGTTTCATTGCTGATTCGATTTTAGTTATTACCACGAAATTGTTAATTCGCCATCAATGCTATAGTGTGTTGTATAGCCGTTTGCAGCTAACTCTTTCTCTATCAGTATGCACATCTCTCCAATTTCAGCAAGATTTTCAGCCCCCTGCGTAATCTTGGTGATATCTATTTCTACACAATTCTTTCCTCTTGCAGCCTCTCGGTCAATTGCTTCCGACAATTTTCGCATTGATTGTTTAATCCACCAATCACGGTTATATTCTTGCATCTTTCTTCTTGCGGTCTCTGCTGTAATCATAGTTCTATTTTAATTTTATATTCTAAAAATAAGGAGGAACCTCGCTACCCATCTTCGTTCCCGAGCCCATTTCGTCTCGGATGTTCCTAAGCAAATTAGTGATGCTGCGATAGAACGCCGAGTAATACGAGGTTTTTATCCTCCCCTGTGTCAATACCTACTCATCAAAGAAGCCTTCCGCTCTCTCGCAGTTAGTTGCGGCTTCATCATACCACCTTGAACGAGAATAGTTCAGTCTTTCCGACATATAAGCTGTGCCCTCTCTTGTGCTTTCCCAACGCATTGCGTTATCTATTGACATCGAGAAGGCTACCTCCTCCGCATCTTGATTTGCACCGAGATAGGCGAATACCCAACCTTTGGTTTCCAACTTTTCTACAAGAGCCTTAATTGTTCGAAGGTTATACTCCTGCGAAGCATTCTCGTAGCCATCGGTAACAATCGTCACCAACACCTTATCTTCTTTCGACACCTTCTTCCGCAAGGCGCTCAACGATATGCCCATAGCATCGTAAAGTGCAGTGCAACAATCCGGGCGGTAACTCTCTGCGGTTAGCTCCTTAATCTCATTTATAGGAGCGCAGTCGTTGACGATGGTCGCAGTGTCATTGAAAGTGACAAGCGTTACAAAATGCTCTTGATTTTCGTTTCGCTCCTGCGCAGCACGAATTGTCTGGATAGTCTCATTTACGCTATCCATCGCCTGTTGACGGATACAATCCATCGAGCCACTCTCATCGATAATGATAAGGTTGTAAATCTTTGTTTCGGTACATTCCGCTAATGCCTTATGTACTGCATTCTTTTTATCCTCTTTATCCACATTCTCTCCTGTATTTTGCCTAGATGATAAGATTAACCATAGGCCAACAATAGCGCAAATAACAGCAACTACCAACAAAACAACAACTAACCACACATTGCTAAACTCTTTCATAATTCAATTCCTCCTTAATTTCATTTAGTTTATATTAACATTTATAGGCTTAATGATCTTTCCGTTCTTATCGACAAACTTTATTTCTTTTATAGTTTTTCAGGTTGTTATTTGGTCTTAATCGGTACGACTGTGCCATCTTTGTAGCCCAAGTATGTTTGCAAGCCCATCGTCAACTCGAAGATATCTCTGCTCTTCATTTCGATATTGTCATATATTGCCGGCAAAACAACCTCTTTGGTGCGAATATTCAGCACACCACACGCTTTGTCATCTATATAGAATTTGAAATACTCTGTTGCTATGCCATCGCCACCGTTATCGTATCCTGCTGGATAGTAGAACAACTGCTCGCTGGAGTCGTAGATAAGCGGCTTGGTAGTTTTACCCTCTAAGTCGGCCTCCCAACAAATGCCGTTGTTGGTAATTTCAAATCTATCGCCCAATCTCTCTTCGATATTTTCGTAAATAGGTTCGAATATCCAACCCTTCGATGCACTCCAAGCACCATATTTGTAGTTCTCAGCGATGACAATATATACTCCGTTATCAACATACTCTATGTTGTCGTATTTTGACTCCAATGCCCATTCGCCACTAACGGAGATTATGCCATATTTCTTGTCGTGAGTCCTTACGATGGCCGTTCCTTTGTGTATTTTGGCTCTCTTGCCACCTACAATACAACCTTTGACTGGCACTACAATTTTACCAGTTGTGTCAATAAAGCCTACGCCATTTTCGCCCCTTGCAGCAGCCAAACCTTCTGAAAATTCGCCAGCATAATAGAATTGTGGCTCGATAGCTACTTTGCCCGTACGGGCATCTATATAGCCAAATCGCTCTTTATTTCCCCAGAAATCCTTGCGTGAGAAACGAATAAGTGAATCTTCACCAAAGTTTTTGTCGATTGACGACAGCCACTTGGCTGTTTTCTTGTCATTCTGACCATCGTAGATATAGTATCGATCTATCATATTATGCTTATAGACATAGTATCGATTTGATACTGTATGGCTGATTTCTGTGTCAACAAAAATCAAAACTACGAATGTCGCTGTAAGCCCAACAATGATAAGAGCCGCAAGTGTCCACGCCACCTTAATAAGTCCACAAATCCATCTCCATAGGATTTTCGCGATAGTTCCAATTTCCGTAAAAGCCTTCATAATTTTTCTGTTTTTAATGGTTTAACTGAAAATTTGTCTTGCAAGTATTTCGAGATACTCCTTGTGAGTATCGTCATTAGCCTCGTAGTGCGGCATATAAACAGCCATAAATGAGTCGCTATCCAGGTCGGCATTATTGAAGGCTGCATATATCTCATTATCCACCTCCTCGCTAACTCTAAGCTCAATACTGCGTTTCTGCATCAACTCTCTGATGGTCTGATGCAACTGGCAGGTATGCGGAGCATACTCAACAAGTTGTGTTAAAATAGACAGGCCGTCCGTATTACAATATGTCTCATTCAGGATTCCCCCACGATACAACACCTTGAGGTTGATGCCATCATCGAACTTCTCCATAATCTCATCGTGAAGTTCATCTGCCAATTGCTCATTGCCGCAGAGGACGCAAGCTCTTGACTTGAGATATAGAACATTTGCCGTTGCACCATACTTCTGGATATACTTATCGCACAAGTTAATGGCTTGAGCGTAATCTCTTTTGCCGTACAACGAAATGATAGCGACTGCAAATAGAGTGTGAGCATCCTCCGAAGATGCTGATATCTCGCACTGCTGATTAAATTTACCCTGCATTAAATCGAAGAAGCAGTCATCGCATACTACGCAATCCAAAGCCTTAATGTAGAATCTGGCAGCAGCAAGGCTATCATTTTGGAGTGATGACTCGATACCGTGACCGAACAAAACGCTTGCAGCAGCATCATAGTCGTATCTGCGAAGATGTTCATATATCTCTTCACCAATGTTAATCTCCTCTTCGAGCTGTGGAGCGTTAAATGTTGATGCCAACTCTAAAACATCTTCGTGGGTCTTGACATGTCCTGCCAAAACTGGCTTTTGAAGATAAAGTCCATCGAGAGAGCGAGCTCGGCTCAATGCGACATAGGTTTGTCCAGCAGCAAATACACCACCAGAAAGGTCTATTTTGACCTGGTCGAAAGTCAAGCCTTGGCTTTTATGAATGGTAATAGCCCAAGCGAGTTTTAGTGGAAACTGTGTAAATGTTCCCACAATCTTCTTCTCGGTTTCTTTGGTCTCTTTGTTATAGGAGTACTTAACTTTCTCCCAGGTAACTCTCTCAACCAAATGTGTAGTGCCGTTATTGAGCTTTACTGAGATGGTATCATCCTCTATCTTCTCAACCTTACCTAGGGTGCCATTCACCC
Source organism: Alistipes sp. (assembly GCA_017520545.1). GTDB lineage: Bacteria > Bacteroidota > Bacteroidia > Bacteroidales > Rikenellaceae > Alistipes. The sequence continues at coordinate 91,155 of JAFXFM010000005.1, forward strand.
AGCGCTTCGCAATGTCATTTTTGGTAAACATCACTTGTGCGCCAACTCGCAAGTGCAGAGTTTGCTCAGTTGAAGAGAATTTCGCAACATCAAAATCGCCCTCTACTGTCCCCTCAAACACATAATCAGGCTCTTGCATTTGAGCAAGTAATGTTTCGTTAATCTTTCGAGCCACTCGATTGGTACTTGTGAGTGTAATCACTGCCTTGTCCTTATCGCAAGTCTTACCCACACGGCTATTGAGTGTCTGCAAATCAACCGCCTTAACATTCTCGTTACGAATATTATCCAATAACGAGATAAACTTGGTGTCAGTTTGGCGATATACCATCTGCAACTCAATCGGATTAACCGTAATGCGTGAGAATACATCGGCATTAAAGAAGAAGTGCTTGCGATCGCCATACAATTTCTTTAACTCTGCTCTATCGTCATCAACTACGACTGGCTCCAACTGGAACATATCGCCGACAAAAAGCATCTGCTTGCCACCAAAAGGAAGAGTATTTTTCATACATTTCTGCAAGGTTCGGTCTATTGCATCGATCATATCACAACGCACCATCGACACCTCGTCGATAATAATGGTGTCAGCCGAGCGCAAAATGGAATAATGCTCTTTGTTAAGGCGTGCCTTGTCAAATGGAGTGAGCACCTTCGGTTCAAAGCCGAAGAATGAATGAATTGTTACTCCTCCGGCGTTAATTGCAGCAACACCAGTAGGTGCTAATACGATAAAATTCTTGTGGATCTCCTTCTGGGCATTCTTTACAAAGGTCGTCTTACCAGTACCAGCACGACCTGTCAAAAAGAATGAAGTGTTTGTGTTGCGGAGCAGACGATACGCCTGCATCATCTCTTTATTATTTTCCATAGTATACTGAATTTGATTTGTTATTTTTATTTTGTTTAGTTGTTACTCTGCGAGGAGTAGTTGTTGATACGCTTGCTTTAATGCCATAGCCGAGCGAATCGGGTTCTCGTACATCTGCTGTAAGAGTTCTGTGGATTTGTGCTTGATTTGAGTTTCATTCATCAATGCGCCAGTAATGCGAGCTGAATCTTCAAGGTAATTACCTATGAGAGTCGTTGCATCTTCCTTGATTCGGTCTACATTGTAGAAAACCTTATCGTAATCCATTCTGCCGATAAGTACTTTTTCTTCACCATTGAAGGCGTAGATTTCGATTGAATCGATATAAGAAAAGTTCTTATAGAGTCCCACTTTTTCGATCATCACCAATCGATCGGTAAATCGCAGACCTTTGTAGTACATATTCCCAGTAGCACTTGTATAGTGCGATGACATAAACATCTTTTGTGAGTCGCAATAGATTGGGATATTCTCTCGTGCATTACCAAACTTAGGCAGTATTTTGTCCAAAAAACTATTTGTCGTTTTCATACTCTTTGTATTTAGTTGTTATGCAATAAGTTTTTGGTTAGTAGCCTCTATGAGCTGCTTCGAAAAGTCTTGAAGTATTGAGTCTTCAACCACACCTCCAGCCAACTGGGCTTGCGATTTAAGATATCCGCAAATCATCTCAACACACTCTCGATAGCAGAAATTCTCGTTGAAGAATTGACACGAGTATGTGCGGGTTGCAATCAACTGTTTTTCATTTCCGTTGAAACAATAGACTCGAATACAGTTGATAAATCGATGATACCAACCATCTCCGCAACAGAATTCGAGAATAATGCGATCCGATAGTTTGATGCCTCGGAAATAGGCATTTCCAGCTGCGCTTACATAGCGTTCAGTTTCGTACATTTGGGTGCGTTTATTATAAGAAATCGCACCATTATTTGACGGCAATGCTCGCTCAACAAGAGTTGCAAGTGCCATTGTTTGATTATTTACTCTCATAATTTTGAATTTTTAAATTTATTATTGTTATTATTTGCAATTTTGTTTTGTCTTCGTTTTTGTCTCAAATATGTCAAAGAACCTATTTCTAACCTTTAATCGGGTGAAATCCGAAAAGGTAACCACTTCCAGTAATTTTTTTATTCCTTTCTGGTTGCCTTCATATATTAATCTCACAAAAACAGAAAAGGTAACCTTACAAGTGAAATTATTTTGTTAGATACCGCTCTTGAATAAATGCAAGGATTTTCTCCATTGTCATACAGACTTGACCATCCCATTCCACATCCAAAAGAGGGAAGTACTTGTATAAATAATAATCTTTGCTGTGCCAACTAACTTGGACATTGTTCGGTAGATACACATAGACTATATAGCTAGCATTCTTACCCTTGGCATCATTGAGACCATAGCGCCAACCACACTCCTTTAACAACTGCTGAGCGCGATGAAGCAAAATGTCCTTTCTCTCGTATATCTTTGTTCTTTGATCATTGCTGTATTGATTGTGCTTTGCCGACAGGTTTGCAAACTCCAATTCCAAAAGGAGAAGCGCTAGTTGAGCCTCTTTGTTGCAAGAACTCTTGCAGTATCTACGCATCCGAGACAACACTTTGCGCAGACCTATACCAAGTGCAGATGCCTTGAATGTCTGCAACTTTTCCAAACTCAGTTTGTTCTGGTCGTTACTCCTTGTGCGCTTCTGCTGATACTCTTCTATCGCCTGTTTGATGCGCAACTTCAACAAAGGATTATGCGTATCCTTCTCTGCGAGAGTCAAATCGCGCATCGTATAGCCAAATAATGAGAACTCGTTTGCTTCTTTTACATTGCGCTCGTATTGCTTAACTAGCATTCGCTCCGAAATTGCTCCACTCTGAAAACTCAGAAGCACCTTCTTGCTTACTCCTTTTAGAATTGCCTGTGTCATATCTAGAAATTTTATTTATAATGTTCCACTCTTTTTTATTTACCTATTAATCTTCAAAATCCCGAAAAGGTAACCTATAGGCCTATTTTTTCTACCGATCCTACTACCTTTTCCATTATCTAATCGCACGAAAACAAGAAAGGTAACCTGCTATGATTACCTTTCTTGTTTTTCTCAACGAAACACTTCCGTTATTTTAGTTTGTAGTTCTTTCAAACTTTTGATTTCTCGTTTGTTTGATTGAATTTTTCTTCATAGCTTTGTCTCGCAAATGTGGAGGGATTTGGACTGATTGCAACCACAATAAATTGTGCTAAAACAGTATTGGCATATCTGCCTTCCACGTATATTATCAATCAACCCATACTGTCATTAACCAGCACGTAGTGGTGGTAATTGTTGTATGCTATTAACAGAAAAACAGATGAATAATATTTGTAACTTTATAAACTATTTGAATTATGTAGCCGTCTTAACAAAAACAATACGGCGATTTGAAGAGTGTTCACATTCGAACACAAATGAACTTATATCTTTCCTAGACGACTGCTCTATTTATGATTTTGATGCGGCAATGAACATGATCGATGGAAGCCATCTCCCTTCTGTATTGGCTGATATTATAAGTGCACTGTATATGAGTCCATCAGCAGATCGACAGTATATATTAAAGTTGCTGGTTGAAAAACTCGATTTAGAGTATGATACGAACTATGAATACCCACAGTTTAGAAATTATATACGCACATCTGATTATGACAATTCATCTACGAATATCGAAACATTCATGAAGGAGATGCCGATACTTCGCAAGCGTATTGAACTCACTTTTGGTGTTGATATATACGCTAAAAAAGATGCCAGAGAAGGTCTCTCCAGCAACTTTGTAAGTGAGGCATTCCTTCGCAAAGTCTATAATATTGTCAATGGAGATGCGTTTGCGGATATTTCATTTAATGAGTTCGAGAGATGTGTAGCAGAAAGAGACTTCTCAAAAATATACAACTCTAAGGATGCTAGGTGTACCAAAGTTAAGTATGTAATCTACACCATAAGTCGTGCTGCAGGCAAAGAGTGGTATATAGATGCTGCGCACAGCATTAATACCGAGCCGCAAAAGTGTAGTGGCGCAACTGTCCCAAAACTGTGGCGAAAAAAGCTAGATAGCATCAGAGTATAAAATAATCGAATGCATTATTCATTGTCAATCAGCGTGTTGCAATCATCCTGCAGCACGCTGTTTATTTTGTGGCAATATGCCACATCGCCCGCCACATCACCACAGCTATACTTTTGCCATTGCAACGAGGGCTTTCAAGTCGTTGCAGGATTTTTATTGTATAACCTTAAATCAGGTAAAATTATGGCTAAATTGTTAGATCTTGTAGAGAGCCATCCGGACGTTATTGTGAGCATTCGGGCAGCAGACTTGCTGGCGGCAAACGAGGAGCTTATTAGGCGCACACGACAGGAGTTGGAGCAACTTATAACCGATACCAACACAGAGACCTATCCGAGTGCCAAGAAGGTGGCGGAGATGCTCGATGTTGATAAATCGACACTCTGGCGTTGGGCGAAGGTCGGATACCTCGTGCCTATAAATGTGGGAGGCAAGAGGCGTTACCGCATGAGCGATGTCAAACGAATCCTTGAAGGCGATAAGGGATGCAGAACCTAAACAAACAAATGAGAGCTTTTTATGCCTGGCAAGAGCAGCATTCGCTATCAACGGTTGCCATCGCACTATACTATACACTGCTAAATCACGCTGGCAAGTGTAACAGTATGGAGTTCTCCGTTGCCATCTCAACATTATCGAAACATACCGGGATGTCAGAGCGCTCAGTATTTAGAGCAAGAGAGTTATTAAGCAACCACAACCTAATTCACATTGAGCAAACAGCATATAGAGATTGTGCAAGATATACTATTCTTAGTTTGCCGAGTGATGATAGTGACACCAAGTCAGACAGTATGACACACAGTCGTACAGTACGACACCAGGTCATACAGTGTGACACCGTGTCACCATTAACATCACATACAGATACATGTACATCAATCATCATTAACAATGATAGTATGTATAGTAAGTTTAATGTATGGTTAAGTCAGCACGCACCAAGAGTGCGGCAGATGCGGCAACCGATGTCCGAGGCACAACTTTGTACGCTTGTTTCGGAGTACTCAAAACAAGAGGTGATGGAGGTAATACTTGCCATGGAGAACTATGCCGACCTCCACAAAAAGAATATCTCAGCATACCTAACAGCTCGGAATTGGCTTAAACGACGCACGCAGGTGCCGCAGCGTTCAGTGCCACAGCAGCCCAAACCAGGTAAAGTGGATATGATGTTAAATGTATTAAATAGGATTTCAGATGACGACAAACGAAATTATGGCTGCGATACAACAGACGCCACGCTGCTCGAATATTGATAAACGGAAACTTCTTGACTTCTTAAAGGGTATAATCGGTAAAACCTCTTTGTATATAGGAGGACAAATGTATGAAAATGACATATATTTTGTGCGAGAAGAGATATTAAAGCGCATATACAAAGATTATTCATTTCTACATATAGGAGAGTTGCAAATTATTTTTGAGGAAGGATCAGCTGAAAAATTTGGCCAAGTATATAGTTTAACCCCACTAGCTATTAATCGATGGATTGTTGCCTATGTGGATTCCGATTGTCGCAAAAAGGCAATACAAGAGATTCATCGGATATCAGCAGAGCGACAACTTCCAGCCAAAGCACCCATAACACCACAAAGTGAGTATGCCTCACTTCGTAAGATGCTCGGAGAATCCTATGATGGATATTTGCGTGGAGAAGAGATATGTGATTTAGGATGCTGTCGGTATAAGTTTTTGGCACAGCTCGGGATATTGAAGCCGTGTAACAAATTCAAACCATACATAGACCGTAAAGGCAACGTTAAAAAGGGAGAGTATGAGCTCCCAACTGAGAGCGAGAGAGTCTCGGATATAACAAGTTTGTTTGATAAACTAAGAGCCGCTGGACAACATATCTTAGATATCGTACCGGAGCAAATGGTCGAAGGTTATTGGATAATGTTCCCTGGTTATAGTAGCAACTAAGCGAAATCTCGAAATAATTTTAATTTTCTCGATTATGGTTGAATGAAGGCAGTATTAATTGCAGTGTTAGATATTTAATTTTCAAAGAGTTCAGATTTCGCCATATGGCCCGAAATATCGCCGTAACTCTTTGATAAAGGGTCTCGAAAATGGTGCAATTAACCACGACTTAATTTCGACCTCTCACTGCCCAATACTCCCAACACTATACACCTGACACGCAGCAACACGACAACACTCACAGACTCCTCCTCTACCCCGCCATGGTGGTGGGGGGCTACCGCTCCGCCAGGGGGTAGGGGGTCAAATTCCTTGGGAGGTTTCAAAACATAATCGCTCCCCCAATCTATTACACACGCGTGCAGAATCGGGAAAATCTGTGGAAGCAACAAAGTGTTCTATCGATAAGTTATAGTTAGTTTTGGTCGCCACCAAGACCTCACGCAGTCGCCAGGAGGAGTAGATTGTAACGAACTACTAACAAAAAGAGCCTAACTGCTCGAATAAGTAGTTAGGCTCCTATGAATTAAATGTATGTATTACAAATCGTCCATTGCTTGCCGGCGAACGGTATCAGTATTGATCTTGTCGTAGTATTTAAGCAGGACAAAATAACCACCATATTCTCCTTTTTGAAGTGATAATTGAATATCACCTTTGGGTGTTGTGAATGTAGTGTACCAAGTGCAGCGATCCATATATAATTCATGTAATCTTGAATTGTTATCTCTTGGTGTTCCGTTCTGGAAACGCTCAACCACATCAGAAGGCTGACCATATTTCTCTGTAAGCATTGATTTTAAGTGATCATAGTTTTGCTCTAATGAACTCCAATCATCGCATGATGGAAATATTACGCCAATTGTGCTAACAACATTAACCGATTTGAGTGTAGAAACGCCAACTGTACAACCCTTGAAACCTGCAAAATCACCTTGAAGGATAGCCGTACCATCTTGCTGCCCAAGATAAGTGAAACCCGCAGCCTTCATTTTGGCAACATACTGATCGAGTGTACCATCGATAGGTACTCCCTTAAACGACAAGTGCTCGCTTTGAGCCATTGCAGATACAGCAAACAATACCGAAACAATGCAAAGTAGAATCTTTTTCATACTCGTTAGCTTTTAATTTGTTACAAATTTAGTAAAATTTTCCGTAACTGGATATGAAATACAGATAATAATGTACAAATACATTTTGAAGCCCTCTTCTAACCGATTGAAAATAAAGTGCTTAATGCGTTGCAGATTCTTGCAAATTAACTTGCGTGTTCCAAAATGTGATGTTATGTTTGCACTACAATAAAGCAGAGTTAAACACTTAATACTGAATAGATTATGACACGCAAAGAGAACCTTTTAGTTGAGATTTACAACCTTCGCAACCAGATTGCCGAGATTAAGGGCAACACGATCGTAAACATCGAGGAGTTTAGCCAGACACGCAAGTTCCGCGATGAGGCTGCCGAGTGGAAGGAGTACGAACTCAAACTCCGCATCGAGGAGCTCAAAAAGAGTCTTGAAAAGGCAAAGGTCGAAGCTGCACAGCAGGCTGCTGCCGATGCCTTCTATGCAACCGAGCAGGGTCAAGCCTTTAAGCGCGAGTGCGAGGAGAAGCGCATCCTACTCAGTAATGAGTACGACTGCGCAGAGAGTGCAACCCTCGAACTTATCGAAAGCCACCTCCAGGCAACGCTCGGCAAGCAGTGGCGAGCTAATCGCCTCTCGACAAGTTATGTGGAGTTTGCGGTTGTAGATGCCGAGAACAAGCCGATCTTCGGTCAGAGCGTGTCGATCTACTACGAAAAGAAGTATTGGCTCGGTGGCGAACGCTTCCAGATAAATATAGGTACCTGCGGTAGCCACGACCTGCTCCCAGAGGAGCGCGGCTACACGATGGCAGATTTCTACATCGGCATTGGCAAGCTCCACGCCAACACCGAGCTCCTTGAAACAATCAAGGATGTACTTTTCTACTACGCAGAACGCATCGCAGATATTCAGAAAGAGGTGCGTGAGTTGGACGAGCTGATCAAGAATCCAACCCGCGCCTAAACGACAAACCTAACCCAGGTCTTCGCTGCCTGATGCAAGAATAAGCACGCAGGCAGGAGCCGACTTCCAACGAGGTCGGCTCCACTCTCTTGGAGTGTTGAAAAAAGTGCTTAACTCATTGAATATAAAGGGGATAATACTTGCGTGTTCCGAATAGTGATGTTATGTTTGCACTACAATAAACAACTAAAACAGAGTGAGTTATGAAGACCAAGAACACGAAAGAGATTGCAAAGATTGACCGCCAGCTTGACCGCCTTGAGGCTGAGTTCGCAACCATCAAGAAACGCGCTGACGAGTTGACCGCTGAGTTCAAACGCCTCTCGCCCGAATACACCAAGTTGATGGAGCGCACCGAGCAGATTAACAAGGAGCACCGCGCCCTCCTGAAGCAGCGTTGGGCACTCGAAGAATAGACCACTAGGCCTTGGCTACCTGCCGCGGATAAGCAATGCAGGCCGGAGCCGGCTCACCCCCGGCTCCACATTTTAGAGACAAATAACACTAAATACCGCAAGCTATGTTTAACAGACTTGGAAACTTTTTAGAGCAGTTCCCTACTAACGCGACATGCTGGTCGCAGGCTACCGATGAAGTGTACGACTTGGCACGCACCTCACGCGAGTTCCTTGATGAGTATGACGATGTCAAAGTCGAGGCAGTAGATTTCGCAACACTCGACACCCCCGCTAAATGGAACAGCGTATGCCGCGAGGCCATTTGGCGCAACTACGACCTGATGCGCCCGCATACCCAGCTACTGTTCCACGACTACTTTATGGAGAGATATGGCGAAAAATTTAGCAAATAAATAGGCAATTGTCAGAAGTTGTCAAAAACTAGGGGTTACTTTGCGACAAAGTAACCCTTAATTGTTTTTGTTATGTCACTTTGGGATTGGCTGCTTGCAGTATGGATTTATGAGGAAGTGTTAGATGATGAGTCGAACAATAGGTCGCACGACAACACTCACGACTATGATTCATTTCACAACCACGTCTATAATGACGACTTCGAAGATGGATTTTATTAAATTTACTATGTAAATTTTCCTGTTTTTATGTGCTTCGAATTTGAAAAATTCTTAACTTTGAGGAAGATTTCTGATTATATGGCAAAAGATAAACTTCAAATCACTCGAGAAAATGGCGAGATTGTAGAGGCGCAGGCTCCGGTTATTGTATCGGCAAGTCGCTCTACTGATATTCCTGCGTTCTATGCAGATTGGTTTCTGCATCGTCTAAAGCTTGGATATTCGGCTTGGACAAATCCATTTAACGGAGTGCGTAGTTATGTTGCGTATGACAATACGCGTCTAATTGTATTTTGGTCAAAGGATCCCGGACCACTTTTGAATGAAGGAGGTTGTTTAGACTATCTTGCTATGAAGGGTATTAACTGCTATATACAATACACTCTCAATGATTATGTTTCTGAAAAATTAGAGAGGGGCGTAAGATCGTCATTACAACAGCGTATTGACATTTTCAAGCGCTTAGTTGATAGGTTAGGATTTGGAAAGATTATTTGGCGTTTTGATCCGATGATTCTCACCGATACTATCGGTATAGAGGAGTTGTTGGCAAAGGCGCAGAATATTGGCGACCAACTCAAAGGTTATACCGAGAAGATGGTATTCAGTTATGCCGATATTCGCACCTATCGTAAGGTGCAAGCGAACCTCACTAAGAATTGCATCAACTTCCGCGAATTCGAGGAGGAAGATATGCACGCTATAGCAAAGGGTCTGTCGGAACTTAATCGTTCGTGGGGGTATGCCCTTGCCACTTGTGGTGAACGAATAAAGTTGGAAGAGTATGGCATCATCATGAATAAATGTGTAGATGATGATTTGATGATTAAATACTTCTCTGACGACCAAAAGTTGATGGATCATTTAGGCGTAGAGATTATCCGAGGAACTCTTTTCGATCCTGAAGAAAAGATTATCAAGAATAAAAACAACAAAGATAAAGGCCAACGAGAGTTTTGCGGTTGCATAGCGAGCAAAGATATAGGCGAGTATAACACCTGCCCGCACCTTTGCGAGTATTGCTATGCAAACACTAGCAAAGAGTCAGCTGTTCGTAACTACAATCAGCACAAGCTTAACCCATTTGCAGAAACTATAATAGGGAGATAAAACGATTAATAATAGACCAGCCAATCTCTTTTATTGTGTCCACTAGCAATTTGTTGAAAGAGGTTAATAAAATAGATACGATATGACATATCGAGAAAAAATAGCAGGTTTGCGAGAGCTGGCAATGTTAGATATAATTCGCATTTGTCGAGAGTTATTACCACATCAATATCGCAAACAACCTTGGGATATAGTTAATCACGGTACAGACTTATTGAGTACCGAAGATCAACTTAATGCATACATAGCAGCTTATGGCGAGATGCATTGGGTGAAATGTAGGGCTGCTTTCCAAAATTTTTCGTTTGAAGAAGAATTAATATCGAGCATTGAGATCGTGGATTGGGGATGCGGTCAGGGCATTGCATCTATATCGTTAATTGAGATGCTGAGAGAGCGAAACAAGCTCAATTTACTAAGAAAAGCAACTCTTATTGAGCCGTCGGAAGTAGCATTGAATAGGGCTTATATGAATGTAGATAAAGCGACAAATCATCGTATCTCTATATTGCCTTTGTCAAAGTATTTGCCGTGCAATAGCAATAATATATATGATTCTATTGATGGCGTATCATATGAGTATCCAATTGTAATACACTTGTTCTCTAATATTCTGGATATACCTAACATAGACTTAGCAAAGTTGGCACGCGTTGTTGCTACGCCTGGTCGTAAACACTATATTATGTGTATGGGGCCCAAGAATACTGGAGCGTATCGAATAGATCAATTTTGTAGCATATTTAACGCTTTGAAGTTTATTTCCGATATTGATAGTGTGCGGTATGGATATACTTCAGATACGCACCATTCGTTTAGTTGTAAAACTAAATGTTTAGTGTTTGAAAATGGAATATTATCGAATCAAAATATCCATCATTTTGTTGCTCCAACTCTTATTTTTGACACACCTATTTATGACGATTATGACTCACGAATGTTACAACTAAATGGTGTTGTAAATGGGAATATTGCAAAGCTAAATGACTTATTTGGACACATCTTAGATGAGCAAGATCTTATCTATGTTAAGCCGAGCATTAATGGGGATACACCCGACATAGTGATAGTAAGACCGAACAAGGGCGTGTTGCTGATTAATGTTTGTGAGTCTACAGAAAAAGAAGGTGTCCAACAAGCAATCAATACAATTAATGCGTATCAACAAAATATCATACAAGTGCATATCAAAGATATGATGGGAAAGGTCCTGATCAACTCCAAAGATTGGTCTTTAATAAAGATGATGTTATATTTCCCACATAGTACGACTGAAGAGATAAATGATAAATATAGTGAATCTCTTGGTTATGTTCGTGCATTCGGCAATGATGTTTTTGACGAAAGAAATAAAACTCAACTTCTAAAACAACTTAAATTTAACTATACAAATAGGAGTTTTGATGATGTTGTTTACAACTATTTTGTCAATTTACTATCACCTCAATGGCACTCATATAAGCAAGGTAAACATATAGAACTTTTGGGCGCCCAAAAGCCATTAGCAAAGAGTGTTGCTGGTGCTCAAAGAAAGATAAATGGCGTTGCTGGTTCTGGCAAAACTCAGGTTCTTGCAACAAGAGCAGTAAATGCCCATCTGCGTACTGGAAAAAAGGTACTCATTTTAACATTTAATATAGCACTGGTAAACTATATTAAATACCGCATAGGTGAAATTCGAGCTGATTTTGGATGGGATAATTTTGTAATTAGTAATTATCATCAATTCTTCAAAACGGTCGCAAATAACCACGGCGAGAGATTGCGCTTAGGAGCCTTTGAAGATTTAAGTTTCTTTGAACTTATCAAAAATAAACTTCCGAAGTATTCAGCCATATTTATTGATGAGGTTCAAGACTACAAAACTGAGTGGTTGAAAATATTAAGTAGTTATTTTTTAGAACCAGGTGGCGAGTTTGTCGTATTTGGTGATGCAAAGCAGAATATCTACAAACGAGAATTGGACGAAAATGGACAAATAAAACTAGAATTTATTAGAGGAGGATGGAATAATTCGCTTAATAAAAGTATGAGATTTGCTAATTCTCAATTAGCCAATTTGGCAATGTCGTTTCAGAAAGTTTTCTATCCAAATCAACTAGTAGACAACATCGAGGCAGAACAAACTTTGTCATTTGATACTTGTATAAAATATTGGCCTATAGGGCCTACTGAAGATTGGCAAACCATAATATCCAATTGTCGATGGATTATGAAAAAATATAATATTGACGAAAAGGATGTTGTAATTCTTTCTCAATATTGTAAGAATGTCAGGGAATTAGATTATGCGTATAGACAGCCGAATCAACATACTATAACTACTTGCGAGTCCAAAGAGCAATATGATGCACTTGCAAATAAGTTTTGTGTTCAGGATGGAGTCCCAACGGATTTTCGTTTTGAGTCTGATATAAAACAATTGCGTAGAAGTAAACGTATACACTTCACAATGGACACAAATCTAGTTAAATTGTCTACTATACATAGCTATAAAGGCTGGGAGTCGAAAACCGTAATTCTGGTATTAACGCCTAAAATACACCATGATTTTGAGGAAGATATACAAAATGAGCCAAATTTAATATACACGGCCATAACACGAGCCAAAGAGAAATTATTTGTCTTGAATCTCGGGAACCAAACATATCACTCATTTTTTAGCACATATAAATAATCGTTTGTATTATGTACAGATATACACACAAACAGAAATATGCAATAGCATATATATTGATGCAGATTATTGAAGCAGATACAATAATTCACGATAGAGAGATTGAATATATGAATTCGATCTTAAAACAGTTAGCTTTTACGACACAAGATATTGAGTATCTAGAAAATCTTGAATTATCGTACTGTATGGACATTGTAAAGGATATGCAGCAAGAACAAAAAAATGAGGTGATTGAGATGTTTCGAACAATGATTTCAATAGATGGGCGTATTGACCCCAGAGAAGTTGCGGTCATAGAGAATCTGTAACATATAACAACTATTACATTATGGAATGACAATGCTAGTTACTCGCAAGTGAAGGATGTAGTATCAATCATTGGTCTAAACAACTTTGCAAATGTATCCGATAGCATATTAGAACATAAAATCGGCGATGGAGGTATGTGTTTGTCTGGAGAACAAAAACAATGCGTAGCTCTCGCAAGAGCGTTGTTGAAAGATTCTGATATTTATATTTTTAATGAGGCGTTCTCTGCTATCGACAAGGAACTAAAGCAAGATATTGCGACCTTTTTAACTTCTCGTTTGAAGAATAAGACTGTGATAGTTGTCTCTCATCAGTTGGATGCATATGATGCATTTGACGCTGTATACGAGATTAGGAATGGCGGATTAAACAAAATCCATTGTCATGAGTAATATCAGAATACTTCATATATCAGATATTCATCTCACCGATCAAGGCGTGCCGATATGGGGAGTCAATACGATGGATAATTTCCATCGGTTGATTGAGCGTATAAAAAAGCTGTCTAACATAGATGCAATTATCATATCTGGTGATATATCGAACGATGGAACGGAATGGACGTATAAATATGTTGATAAAACTTTTCAAGCAATCGGTATTCCGACATATTGGTGTATGGGAAATCACGATAATCTCGAAAGATTAAAGGAGTCTGCGTCTTTTTGTCAGTATGTGCCTGAATTTTGCATTTCCAATTGGGGTTTTATATTTCTTAACTCAGTTATTCCAGACGAAGATAGCCAGAAGAAAAATAAGGCCCGAGGTTATCTTGGCGTAGATCAACTAGAACATATTAAAGAAGCTGCTAGAAAATACGATAATTTGGCGATAGTTATGCATCATCCACCAGTTGAAACTGGCGGTTGGTTAGATCGAAGAATTTTGGAAGATAGAGAGTCCTTTAAGCGAGAAATAGAAAGTCTTGGGAATGTAAAATTAGTAATGTATGGACACATACATTGTTTTACTAACTCGGTGCAGAATGGTATTGGTATTACATATACTTCTGCACCTGCAATCAGCTATGCTTTTAATAACAAGCTTGCAAAATTCGAGATAGACTTTGGATCCGAAGGATATAATGTTATAGAAATTGAGAACAGCGTAGTATCTGTCGAGTATCACATATTGATCAATATATAATATATGCTAATTTAAATTGTTTATTTTGACTAAACTCAGAAATATGATTAACTTTGCAATATAAACAAACGATCTCGCAAAGTTAGAATTGATAAAAGATATTTATGGCAACAAATCAATCTTATTCCGATGTAGAATATGTATTAGGGATACTATATGACAATTTAGAGGTATCAACACATTTCTACAAAAAAAATAGAGACCCTTTTATTAAGTATATTAAAAGTAGATTTTCAAAGTTGAGTTCAGAGTATATTTGTGAGATTTATGGAACATCTTGTTCGTGTCTATATGAGCAAATATTTAAAGAGAATCTCCGAGTAGAGGGTCCTCGTATTATCAAAAAAGCTAAGAAAGATAGTAATGAATGGATACCAGTAACACTTCGCGGATATCTCTATGGTATTGGTTATCGAAAAGCTATTGATTTATGTAGAGAAATGTCTATACCAATCAAGACAAAATCAATAGGCACTACGGAGTCAAATACTACTAGACGAATCTTTAATTTGGTGAGATTTGGTGAAAATTTAAAATCAAATTCCGTATTCACAGGATACGAGGATTTAGAGAATGAATATGAACAAAATCCGGAATGGGCTGGAATTTTATATGAAGATGAAAATGAAGAAAAGGAAAGATTATGGTCGACTCTTCAGCAAGCTATGGATAAAATATCCAAAAAATGCAATGATATATTTACTATGTATTATTGGGACAAAGTTAGTATGAATATTATTGCCGATACATTAGGATATTCCAGCGCAAAAACTGCAAAAGCTCAAAAATGGAAGTGTATGGAGAATCTCAAATCTTTTGTTAATACATTATTAAAGGAGGAAAAATAAGTATGATCGAACAAAAAATAGATAAAGCAGAGCGTATAGACAATTATATATTAGCTAGGATGTCAGACGAGGAGCGTTTGGCATTTGAGCAGGAGATGTCGCAAGATAAGAGCCTCCAAGAAGAAGTTACATTGCAGCGTGATATCGTACGAGCGATTCGTCTGAAAGCAGCAAAGGAACATTTACAAGCAGTCGAGCGTGAGATACAAGCCAAGGAGCAGCGTGAAATGCAAGCGAAGGAACGCAGACGCCAAGTTTTTATTGTCAAATTATCAAATGCGACAAGACTAGTTGCCGCTTGCTTGATTATAGGTGTTATAGCTGGAAGCTCATACTATTATGTTGATAAGGCTAATAAGTATGAAGACTATATACAAACAATGCGCTGTGAAAACCTCTGTGAAAATGCTCAAGTGAGTGGTTTTGCAGATCAAGCATATATAGCTATACAAGCTGGGGAATACAATGAGGCATTGAATATTATTACAGAAGGCAAACAATCGCTATTGTCTGTAATTACAAATGCATCATTAACCGAAGACGGACATCAATGGTATATAACAGAGCAAGATAGATTACAGTGGTATGAAGCCTTAGCATACATGGGTAAAGGACGATGGATTAAAGCCCGAAGACTTCTTAAAAACATAGCAAAATCTGATAGTTTCTATAGGTCAGATGCTAATAGATTATTAGAGGAATTATAGGGAGAGGTATATAAATGGATAAAATAACAATTAGATGAAAGTCCTTTTAAAAAAAATATTAAGTTCAATTTTATCAATAGTTTTGACGATAATTGGTTTTACTGCGTCTATCGCTCCTGCCGTAGCGCCAGTATTAACAATTGTGCTTATTGTAAAAAAATGTACCCACAAGCCGAAGATCACAGAGGAAAGTATAGAAAAGATTGACCAAACTCTTCAAAGCACAATAAAATTATATCAAAATGGAGAATATACAGAATTCAAAAAGAAAAGTTTTGAGTTTATAGAAGAGTGTACTAAGCTGCCTAATGATATCGGAGTGCCATATTCTAGCTTTATTCATATTTTATTAGGTCGCATATATTTTGAAGAGGGCGATTATGTTTCTTCTAAAATACATTTACAACGATTTGTTGACATATTTAGTATATATGAAGATGAGATGCAGTCCATAGAAGGGGGAAGAGAAATGTACTATGAATCTTTGGCTGTAGCGTACACCATGTTAGGTAGTATATCTATGTCCGACCAAAATTGGAAAGATTGTGAAAAATATATAACTGAATTTATACAAGTCGCAAAAAAAACTAAAAATACAGAGGTTAGGCAGGTTTTACCAATGATGTTGGTAAAGTTTGGTCATATGGCTTGTAAATTACAAAACTATCCCAAGGCCGAAGAACTGTATAATGATTTGCTCTCTAATAAGGATCAATATAGTACATATCCAGAATTTGACAAATGGTATAGTGAGGCAATATATAGTCTAATGGCTGTTTATACGGCACAATTGAACTTTGATAAGGCTCTATTAGTGTATGAGAACATTTGCAATGATGTCAATGCTAATAATTTGGATGGTACTATAATGCGCAATGCTTCAATGAACTTAATAGCAATATCTTACATATTAGCCAATGATGCTGCGAAAGGAGTGGGTTTAGTCAATGATTTCAAAAGTAAAGAAATTGCCAAATATAACATAGGTAGCGTTCAACACATCATTGCAAATGCAAGTGAAGTCTATATTAAAATTATGGCAGGTATGATAAATGATTTTGCTTGGAATAGCAATGATATTGCACATAAATATAATGATGATGTAACATTTTGGAAGGCCAAAAACATTCTCAAATATCCAAACGAATACAAGTACTTTGTTGATTGTTATACGCCTTATCTACAAACTGCTGGTCGCTATGAAGAACTTGATATACATAGTACAAAATTGATTAAACTGTTTTCCACTCCAGATAAGCAAGAAGAGAATATTGATGCGAGCCTATTGAAAATAGAGTGCCTTATAAATAGTTCAAATTTGGTAGAGGCGAATTCATTGGCATATAAAATATACGACTCAATAAAGGATAATCCTTTGTATTTTAAGCAATGTATAGAGGTTTTATCATTACTTGCATCTATATATTCACAACTCGGATTAGTAGAAGAAAATCAAGATGTTAACAATGAAATATATAATCACATCACCCGCCATAATTATGCTGACATTCGTCAAACTAATCCAATATTATATGCAGAGATTCTCTCAAAGATGTTTTATGATTATGTAAAATTTGGTGATTACAAGAGAGCATTATCTATTGGAGAGTATATTACCAATGTACATCAAAAGGTTAGCAAAAAGTCTGCAATAGGATATATGTATCAAGCTATAGCATATAGAGGCTTGTCGGACTCTGATAATATGATTAAGTTTGGTAAGTTAGTACTATCTTCAACAATACAACCGAATTTAGTTTGTCAAGCCAATGAAATTATTGGATATGGTTATATGCTAAAAGGAGATTATGCTGCAGCTGAAAATACATTTTCGTTGGCATTATCTAACATAGAAGCTGAACAAGTCGAATTAAAGGATAAACTTCTAGAAGATTTAGCAAACTTATATGCTCAAAAAGGGAATTATAGAAAAGCACAAAACCTTGCCTCTCGGATTATAGGAAATAACAATGAAATTCTATTACTTATAGCTTGGCTAAGTTCCAATGAAGAGCAGGTGGAGAAGCATATAAAAGAATATTATTCTCAATACTGTGAAGAACTAACAAAGATGTCTACAAGTTTGAGTAATAGCCAGTTGGAGATATTTGCGATGAATGCTCTTAATATAAGGATTGTACCTTCTATTGCTGTTTCCTTTCCAAATAGTGAGACTTGCTCTCAATATGCATATAATGCTATTCTAAACTTTAAGGGCGTAGCATTGCAGACTGCACAAACTATCGTTCATTACATTAGAAAATCTAATAATACCTTATTGAATTCAAAATTAGATTATATATTTAGTTTGTTGTCTGCATTAGAAAAGACTAATAATGTGCAAGAACAAGAAAACATACAAAATGAAATAAATAGTGCTGAGATAGAGCTAAAGAAAGAGTTAGCAGACCTTGATGATAGTAGACTACTACAACAATATAGTATAGATGATATTGCTAAGAAGCTAAATAATAATGATGTAGCCATCGAACTTGTGGAGTGCATTAGCCCCAAGTTAGAAAATGAATATGTTGCATTTGTGCTTCGCAAAGATTGGGTCTCTCCAAAGTTTATAAAATTATCTGGCACAAAAGGGATCAAAAGTTATTTTGAAAAAGCGACTGAGGCTGTTGGGGCTGTTGATGCAATGAGTTCGTTGCGAAGATTGTTTCAAGATAGTTCATATCATCAGCAAGGATACCAACTTATCTGGTCCAAGTTAGAACCATATATAAACGAAGGTGACAATGTGTATTTTTCGCCAGATGGACTATTACACCAAATAAATATCGAGGTACTACAAGATGCTAATGGTAGGCGCGCAAACGAGAAATGGAATCTACACAGAGTATCTTCTACCCGAGAATTGTGTATGAAAAAATCTAATATCAAGCACACTTCTGCAGTACTATATGGCGGTTTAACTTACGAGATGGATAATGCATCGCTAATTGCGCAAAGCCGAACAACTATGCGCGCCAACAACAAATCAGTATCAAGAGGTTTTATTGCAGATTCAAGCATGCGTGCCGGCTGGAAGTCCCTCCCTGCAACAAAAACAGAGGTTGATGCAATTTCTAATATGTTAGAATCTCACAAGATAGGTGTTAAAACATACACAGGTGTTGTTGGCAACGAGGAGTCTTTCAAATCTCTATCTGGCAAGAAAACACCGATAATACACCTTGCGACACATGGTTTCTTCTACAAAAATGACGATGTGAACAAGAAACCGTTCTTAGAACAGATTTGTATGGAATCTCAGAATTACTTTAAGCCCGACAATTCGCTTAAACGCTCTGGGTTGATACTTGCCGGAGCGCAGCGAGCCTGGGCTGGCGAACAAATTCCAAGCAATGTTGAGGATGGTATTTTGTTGGCCGAGGAGATTGCTGCAATGGATTTGAGTGGAACAGACTTAGTGGTATTGTCGGCTTGCGAAACTGGCTTAGGCGAGATTACGAGTGAGGGCGTATTCGGATTGCAACGAGCTTTCAAGAAGGCTGGTGTACAAACTTTGATAATGAGCCTATGGCGAGTTGATGATAATGCAACCTCTCTATTTATGCAGACTTTCTACAAGCATTGGCTTGATGGCAAATCCAAACACGAGGCATTTTCTATTGCGCAATCTACGGTTAGGGATAATGAGTCATATTCTAATCCATACTATTGGGCAGCATTTATAATGCTTGACTAAACGGTAAAAATATATTTGGGGGCTGAGAATACTAGACCCGGCGATTGCCGAGCCTAGTAGAGTAAGGTATAAAAGTGTTATAACCCAACTCTTTGGAGCCTGGTTGACAAGTTCGCCATATCCTCGGCGAGCTTGTCATGTATAATCTTTGCATATACCTGCGTGGTGCGTAGGCTGCGATGACCGAGCATTTTAGAAACAGACTCGATTGGTACTCCGTTAGTTAGTGTTACGGTTGTAGCGAAGGTGTGTCGAGCGAGGTGGAAAGTTAAGCGTTTTTCGATACCACATATAGCTGCTATCTCCTTGAGGTAGTCATTGCATTTCTGATTGCTTGGTATCGGTAGCAGCTTGTCATTGCCGCTATTTCCCTCGTATTTGGCTAGAATTTCGCGTGGAAGATCCAAGAGGGGTACATCTACCGGTGTCGAGGTCTTTTTGCGATGTGTGCGAAGCCAAGGGGCTCCGTTAGGGCCTATGATAATGTGTTCTTGTGTGAGAGCCTGAGCATCGCAGTAGGCAAGGCCTGTATAACAACTAAACACAAATATATCTCGTATCTGCTCCAAGCGAGTAGATGGCATCTTCTTGTGCATCAAAGTTGATAGTTCATCCTTGGTTAAATATCCTCGTTCGGTATCTTCGAATCGCATCTTGAAACTAGCGAAAGGGTTGCTATTAACCCAGCCATTGTCGATAGCAACTTGGTATATCGTGCGAAAGCGTTGAATCATCTTCATTACATAGTTGTTTGATAGACGATAGTGAGAGCGTAGGAATATCCCCAATTTTGTGATAAATTGCGGTGTTACCTCATTGACTGCAATATCTGTGCGTTTATACTCGGTATTCATAAACTCCTCAATGCGTCTTTGCGTAAGTTTGTATCTGTCGCAAGTCTTCTTCGTTTTGGATATACCGACAAGCTTCGCGTAGTCCTTGATGTAATCATCGAAGAGGTCGAGTAGTGTCATTGCCTTCTCATCTTTTGAGATTAGTCGGCATTTGAGCTTCCTAGCCGTTACAACCTCGCCCGCTAGAAACATCTCGTTGTACTTCGAGTAGATCAATCCTCGCAGGTTGTCGAGATAGGCATTGACCTCCTTCTCCTCCTTAGTGCGACCAACGGTGCGCCCCTCCTTCGGGAGCCAGCGCTCCGGCGGAAGGTAGTAGCGTGTTGCAAGATGTGTCATTTGGTGATTGATTGTAATGCGGGCAAAGATGGGAGCATTGCCCTGGGCGTTTGGCTTGCCCTTCTGCATAATAAACAGAATCGAAAATGTACTTTTATCCATAGGTGCAAATTTTTGTGTTATGTCTGGTTATTTGGCTTATTGCACAGCGTTGCAAATTTGCTTAAAACGATGCAACACGCTGTGGTAAAGCGTTTTATGTACTGCAAACATAACATCACACTTTGGAACACGCAAGTGTTTTTGCGAAAAGTTGTAACCTTTTTTGAAGAATGTAAAAGTTGGTCACACCTTTCTCTCTGCGTTTGGGATTGGATTTTCGAGGAGTGGGGGATTGCATCGGATTGCGACCGATTTCATGGCGTTGCAAAGTGCGTAACCGCTGGAATTTGGCTGGATCTGTGCGGTGGAACCCGCCATTTCGTAACTATCTAAAAAAGAAAGAAGAACAGAATTTTCTGTTCTTCTTTCTCGTGAATCCGCCGGGGCTCGAACCCGGGACCCCAACATTAAAAGTGTTGTGCTCTACCTGCTGAGCTACGGATTCATCGTTCCAAATAGGAGTTCCTCCGTTTTTGGTGGTGCAAATGTAGGCAATTTTTTCTTTACTGCCAAATTTATTTTACGTTTATTGCGATTATTACCATTTTCGCACCTATCTAATGCGGTCGAGCGAGCGCACAAGTGCCTCATCTTTGGCTATACCACGAATGGCAAACACAACAAAAACTATTGCAAATACAGGCATCAACGACGTAAAGCCGAGTGTAAACACAGCATCCATAGGGATAATCTCACAAAGACGATAGCAGTAGATGCCGATAAACGCCAACGCTCCAACCAATAAAACAATCTCCGACACACACAAACGAATTTGCAGCAAGCGGTTTTTGTAGAGGAAAATTATAACCAAAGACATCAGCGTAGGCAGTGCCAACAAGCAACACAAGCAAATGAGATATATCTGCAAGTCTGTTCCGAGTTCTGCTGCGGGCCAATTCTCTATGGTATATGCTTTTAGTGTCATCTCGGGGTAATCCTTGGGTGCTATGGTTCCCAATGGCAAAAAAAGTGTCAGCGACATCACGACTGCCGCCAAAAAGAGGTAGAGTGTCTGTATTCTCTGAATCATAGTTTTTCGTCTATTAAGTATTTATTCCTATCTGTCGAATTGCGATTTATCAACTCACCAAGGAAGCCCGCCAAGAAGAGTTGCACACCAAGCACTATCGCCAAAATTGCTAAATAGAAGAGTGGCTGATCTGCCACAGCACGCAATGGCAAATCGTGATACTGCTTGTAGAGTTTCTCGGCTATAACCCAAATTGTAGTGAAACCGCCGACCAAGAACATCAACGTTCCGAGCGAACCGAAGAAGTACATCGGTGAACGTCCGAAGCGCGACATAAAGGTTACTGAAATAAGGTCAAGATAGCCCTTCAGCATACGCTCAATGCCGAATTTCGACACGCCGTACTTGCGTGCCTGATGCTGCACCTCCTTCTCTCCAATGCGCTTAAAGCCTGCATACTTCGCAAGAATAGGGATATAGCGATGCATCTCGCCATAGACCTCGATGCTCTTCACAACCTTCTTTCTGTAACACTTTAATCCACAGTTAAAATCGTGCAATTTTATGCCCGATACACACCGCGCCGTAGCGTTAAAGAACTTGCTTGGAAGTCGCTTCGAAAGTGGGTCGTAGCGACGCTTTTTCCAACCCGAAACAAGGTCGTAGCCCTCCTCCAAAACCATTCTACGCATCTCGGGAATCTCATCGGGCGAATCCTGCAAATCGGCGTCCATCGTAAACACCACCTCGCCCTCGGCAGCCTCAAAACCACAATAGAGAGCGGCAGATTTGCCATAATTGCGAGCGAAGCGAATAGCCTTCAACTTCTCGCCATACTCCTTTTTGAGACTCTCAACAACGCTCCACGACGAGTCAGACGACCCATCATCGACCATTATGACCTCGTACGAGAGCATATTGGCACTACAAACGCGGTCAATCCACGCCATCAATTCCGGCAACGACTCCTCCTCGTTGTAGAGGGGTACAACTACCGATACATCTATTATATTATTGCTCATCGCTTGGCTCTTTTTTGTCATTTGAGTTATCGGCTCCGCCAATCATCGGTTCACGCTTCGTAAAGGCGGCAATCACAAGACCCACAAGCGTACCCGACATAAGGTAGGTCCATACCGTACCGAAGATATTCGAGAGAATCGACGGTTCCTCTGCCTTCTGCAACTCGGTGAATAATTCATTCAGCATATTGATATCTTGCGAGGTCAATTTCACCTGCGACAGTGCATCTTGAAACAACTTTATATAATTGGCAACAAAATTCTCATAGCCAATTACATAGTGCATAAATACATACTCGCCGCAACCTACTACAACACCCGCCAACATCGACACATTAACCCAATAGAGCAGACCCTCGCCATAGGTAAAATATGGAGCCTGCTGACGCTCGGATACCACCAAGCCTGCGTAGTTGCGAGTAAAGCGATAAGCAAGGTAGATATAGAGTGCCAATGCGCACAAAATAACCAGCAACAGCACAAGCGCCCAACTCATACCGCCATAATAAAAGAGCGACGATTTGGCGATATTTAACGCCACCATCACACAACCGAGGATTGCACCCTTGGTCAATACATCGTTACGAAAAATTGAAAAATTCATATTGTTAATTCCCTTTTTAACAACGCAAATATAACAAAATTATTTTTACTTTCTACTTTACACCTCGCTTATTCAACGCCTCTGCGTATTTTCGAGCATTGGCATTGTGCTCGTCCAAAGTTCGTGCAAAGTTGTGGCGGCCATCGAACTCCGGACGTGCACAGAAGTAGATATACTCGTGCTCCTCGAAATTCAGCACCGCATCAATAGCCGCAATACTCGGAATACAGATAGGCGCAGGTGGAAGACCTGCATTCAAATAGGTATTGAATGGAGATTCGTATTTGAGATGCTTGCGAAGTATACGTCGCAAAGCAAAATCACCCATTGCATACTTTACCGTAGGGTCCGCCTGCAAGCGCATATTTTTACGCAAACGATTGACATAGACACCCGCCACAGTAGCCATCTCTTCACGAGCCTTGGTCTCCTCATAGACTATCGAAGCCATAGTCATAACCTCATACTTCGACATACCGCAACGCTCCAGCTTTGCAGTGCGCTCACTATTCCAAAAGCGCTTGTACTCCTTGTGCATACGTCGCAGAAGTTCCTCGGGTGTAATATCCCAATAGACCTGATAGGTGTTAGGTATAAACATCGCTATCGTGCTATCCTTATCAAAGCCGAACTCCTTGCGTAACTTATCATCACGCATAGCCGCAAGTAGGGCTGTGGTGTCGGCATCTATCTGCTTCGCCAACTTTTTAGCCAAGTGGGGTAGTGTACGGGCGGTGCTTACAACCAACTTAACGGGAATCTGCTCGCCAAGTACTATATTTCGGACTATTCGTATCACTCCGACATCGCCACCGAACGAGAAATTTCCCGTTTCGTATCGCTTTTCGAGGTTCAATCGCTTGGCGTAGAGGTCGAATGCAAGACGATGAATAGGTGTGCGCAACGATGGGCGTATCTGCGCCACAATCTCGTCGTAAGTAGTCTTTGTACCAATTCGGACAGTTACCTCATTATCAAGTGCTTTGCCAAAGAAACCAACATATACGGCAGCCACAGCAGCAACTCCGACCACTGCGAAAATCACCGCTGTACAGACGAAGCGATTTAGACTTTTTTTGCTCATTTGCTCTATTTTTTTTGCAAAGATATAAAAAAAGTTTTACTTTTGCACCTCGGGTAAGTCTTATACGACCAGCTCCTGCAGAACTCCCCCAGGCAAGGAATTGAGCAAGGGTATGCGGTTGTAGCGGTGCGATATAAGTAGCTTACCCTTTTTTTTATTGTCGGCTGATGCCGAATAAAAAAAGGGTAAAGTATTGACATTCCCCCTAAATCCCCCTGTTGAAAAAGGGGGACTTGGTCCTGCTTCGCAGGATAAAATGTCCATTGTCGGCTGATGCCGAATAAAAAAAGGGTAAAGTATTGACATTCCCCCTAAATCCCCCTGTTGAAAAAGGGGGACTTGGTCCTGCT
>JAFXFM010000012.1 GCA_017520545.1 Alistipes sp.
AATTAATAATTAAAAATTAAAATTTTTGCATTCTGCATTTTGCATTTTGCATTTCTCTATACTCCGTTTTCCGTTTTCAGTTTTAATCCTGCTTCGCAGGCTTTTCCTCCTCGCGGCTCGGCATAGTGCAAACTAGTTTGCCCTCTGCTCTCGCTCCGCAGCGTCGGTTCCGTTTTCCGTTCCCACCACCCATCTGAACACTCTATCGAGCAGTGAGGGGGCAAACTTCTTCACGAAGTGCGTTGCACGTCCCTCGATATCCATCAGGCATAGTCGCTTACGCTTGGCTATACCCTCGGCAACGCGTCGTGCCACCTCCTCGGCACTCATCATCTTGTTCTCGTTGCGTGGCGATGCTCCTTGTGGC
Source organism: Alistipes sp. (assembly GCA_017520545.1). Taxonomy (GTDB): domain Bacteria; phylum Bacteroidota; class Bacteroidia; order Bacteroidales; family Rikenellaceae; genus Alistipes. The sequence goes on from JAFXFM010000012.1 coordinate 368, forward strand.
GTGCCGTCCGCCAAAAGTGCCGAGTAACGCACATTCGTAGCGGTATATCCGGGGCAGGCAATCATCACGTGCAAACCCCTCTTTAAGTTCTCTATGCGAATGGTTTCGAGCAACCCCGTCATCGCAAATTTCGATGCCGAATAGCCCGTTCTACCGGGTAGGCCGTGCAACCCTGCAACCGACGAGATACCCACCAAAGAGCCCTTCGCAGCGACCAAATATGGCAAAGCATACTTAGCGCAATATACTGTACCCCAAAAGTTTACATCCATAACACGATGCAAGACTGCCGTATCTACCTCGTCGAAGTTCGCCCGCATCGAGATACCTGCATTGCAAATCAGCACGTCGATACCGTCGTACTCCTCGACCGCCTTCTCGATAATGCGCTTGCACTCCCACTCCTTGGTTACATCGGCTGCAACATAGACCGCCTCGCCACCCTCCGAGCGAATAAGTTGCGCCAAGAGCGCGAGTCGCTCCTCGTTGCGTGCTGCGAGTACCACCTTGGCACCCATCTTGGCATAGAGTCGTGCCATCGCCTCGCCAATACCCGACGAAGCACCTGTGATGACTACTGTTTTGTCTTTCATATAGTGGGGTTTGCTGGGGTTTACTGGGGTTTACTGGGGGCGCACCTGCGGTGCTTACTGGGGTAATTTTGCATTTTGCATTCTGCATTTTGCATTTTCCTTCGTTTTCCGTTTTCCGTTTTCCGTTTTCAGTTCAACTTTCATTCCATCGTATGCAAACTCCACTCCTTCGTTTAGGCGTAAGTTTGCCACGCAGTGCAACCCAATATCGTGCGACATATGGGTAAGGTAGGTACGCTTGGGAGCGACCTTCGCAACCAGCGCCATAGCCTCCTCCACCGAGAAGTGGGAGTCGTGCGGCTCGAAACGCAAAGCATTGACCACAAGCACCTCCACGCCCTGCAACTTCGCGCATTCCTCGTCGCTAATAGTCTTAAAATCGGTCAAATAGGCGAGTTTTCCGAAGCGAAAGCCCGTAACCTCAAAGCAGGAGTGTTCGCCCCTAATGGGGACAATCTCGACCCCCTCGACCTCGAAAGGTTCGTTGCCGAACTCGTGCAGTTCAATCTGCGGAACGCCACGATAGGGGTTTGGGACAAAGGCGTAGTCGAAATCTTTGCGTACGCAATCGCACGTATCGCGCGTGCCGAATATATGTACGGCGTGAATTTTGCTCGGATAATCAACGAAATTCAACGCACGGACATCATCAATGCCACCGATATGGTCCTTATGCTTGTGGGTGAGGAGTATCGCTGTGATGTGCGAGATGCCCTCACGGAGCATCTGCTGACGGAAGTCGGGACCTGCGTCTATTATGAAACGTTTGTCGCCCACCTCCACCATAGCCGAGGTGCGCAGTCGCTTATCGCGCTCGTCGGCAGAGCAGCATACCGCGCAGTCGCAACCGATGACGGGCACACCCTGCGAGGTGCCTGTGCCGAGGAACGTTAGACGTACAGAGGTTTTGTTTCGCTCCATTTTTGCTCTTTTTGGAATAAACTACAACTACAAAGATACATTTTTTTTGGATAATTGAGAATAAAATCGTAACTTCGCACTGTTAATTAACACAATTTAATCATTATGGCTTACAAAATTTCAGATTCGTGTATCGCGTGCGGTACCTGCATTGATGAGTGTCCGGTTGAGGCTATCACCGCCGGCGACATCTATGTAATTGATGCAGACAAGTGCATCGAGTGTGGCGCGTGCGCAGGTGTTTGTCCTTCCGAGGCTATCAGCTTGTAGTCTGACGGAAGCCAACAGAGAAAAGGCAGTCCTTCACAGAGGGCTGCTTTTTTTAGGGTTTTGCGAACTCTTACCCTTATCACGGCGCAGGCATTAATAACGGCTAGTAAAGAAAGCGCGCACCCTTACTGGCCCTTACTTGCCTTTACTTGCCCTTACTCGCCCTTATCTCTCGCGCCAACTCTCGCGCCAACTCTCGTTCCTCGTCTAAATTCAAAAAGTTTTCCGTTTTCAGTTTTCAGTTTTCCGTTATTTTTCGTATCTTTGCACCAAATTGATAGGAGAATGAAGTTCAAGGTAGGATACAAAGTGCGCTCTATGGCGGGCGAGAATGTGGTTATTATGCAGGGTACTGCGGGTAGCGATATGACACGCATAATATCGCTGAACGACTCATCGTTACTACTTTGGAACGAGTTGCAAGGCAAGGAGTTCGAGGTGGAAGATGTGGCAAACGTTCTCGTTGATACCTACGAAATCGACGCTGCTCTTGCCGAGCGCGATGCAAAGGCGTGGATAGAGCGACTCCGCGAGTGCAACCTTATCGAAGAGTAGTCTGTTATGAAGCGATTGGTGAAGATAGCAACATTGTTGGCGGTATATCTCGTATGGATATGCGGCAATGCTACTGTTGCACTCACCTGCAATGCTCACAGCCTCTACGCAAGCACCCACAACGAGTATGGTTGCAGCAAGACGTGCGAGTGTCATCACGAAGGTTGCGATGTGGTTCACGTCGAGACACCCCACAACTGCCACCACGACCACTCCAACAAAATTGCGCTCTACGACGCCGTAAAGAGAAATAACCTCAATATCGAGCCGATAGTACTCTCTATCACGGCTCAACTCGAAGATAATCTTCGCATCGAGGAGGTAGTTTTATGCTCCTCACACCACTACGAGCGTAAAATACCGATACCGACTGCGCCTACCCTATCGAGGCGTGGTTTACGCGCCCCTCCCGTTGTTGCCTAATTCGCAGATAGTCGAGTCCGAAGACTTGGCTGTCAGGTAATTATGTCTAACAACAACGAGAAATCAAAATGAAAAAACTTATTATTTTAACAGCGATATTGTTCGGCGCAACCGTTGCGTCGGCACAAAACATCAGCGGTAAAGTACTCGATGCCGAGGGTAAGCCACTACCCGGAGCGTCGGTCTATTGGGCAGATACCTCGGTAGGTATTGCAACCGACCTCGAAGGTAAATTCTCGCTCTACCGCGTAAAGGATAACCCAGCACTTGTAGCCTCGTTCCTTGGCTATACGAACGACACTATCCGCGTAGATCAAAAGATGCGTGAGGTGGAGTTCCGCCTTGCCGAGGGTGTTGCGGTTGATGCAGTAGTCGTGGAGGGTGGCTTGGGCAACTACGTGCGTCAGGACGGCCTGCTCAAAAGCGAAACTATCTCCTTTGCCGGACTCTGCAAAATGGCTTGTTGCTCGTTGGCAGAGAGTTTCGAGAACTCCGCTTCGGTAACGGTGGGATTCAGCGACGCCATTTCGGGTGCACGACAGATTAAGATGCTCGGTTTGGCGGGTACATACACACAGATACTCGACGAAAACCGCACCATAATGCGCGGTATTAGCGCCCCATACGGACTCTCCTACACTCCGGGTATGTGGCTATCGTCCATTCAGGTATCGAAGGGTATTTCATCGGTTACGGCGGGACACGAGGCGATTACGGGACAGATAAACCTCGAACACCGCAAGCCTACCGACGAGGAGCGACTCTTCCTGAATGTTTATCTCGACACCCACCTCAAACCCGAGATAAACCTCTCGTCGGCAATGCCCGTAACGAAGGATAAGCGACTCTCGACGGTCATTTTGGCACACGGAGCATACGGCACTATCGAGCACGACGGCAACAAGGACGGCTACCGCGATACACCGCTTGCCCGCACCGCCACAGTAGCCAATCGTTGGCTCTATCAGGCTGAGAACGGTATGCAGGTGCGCTGGGGAGCGAAGTACCTCTACGACCACCGCATAGGCGGCCAAATGGGCTATAAGCCGTCGTTGCACAACGACTCCGCCTTCGACAATGGCAAATCGTGGCGCGAGAATTGGCACGAGAATAACATCTACGGCTCGGAGGTGAACAACCAAGAGGCAAACGCCTACTTCAAAATTGGTATGCCTGTGGGCGAGGCGATATTCGACAAGGAGGAGAACGAGGAGTTGCGCTCGAACTTCGCTGTGGTTGTCGATTACGACTTCTTCCGCGAGAACGCCTACTTTGGTGCAGATAAGAGCTACTTCGGCCGTCAGCATATGACCACCGCCAATGCAATGTATGTTCACTACTTCACACCACGTTCATCACTCAATAGTGGTGTGAGTGCATCGTCGCGCTGGGTAAAGGAGGATTTGAAGGATTGGTCGGCAAATCGCCCTAACTACAATGGCGAGAATATCGCTCTCTCGCCACACCACAACGAGAGCGAATTGGGAGCCTACACCGAATACACCTACAACCTCAAAAATAAGTTGTCGGTGGTGGCAGGCATACGTTACGACTATGCTTTCTACTTCAAGAAGCACCTCGTAACGCCACGTGCCCACATCAAGTGGAACATCACCCCGACGACCGTATTGCGTGGCTCAGCGGGCTTGGGACACCGCCCTACCGACGTTGTAACTGACAATATCGGCATTATGGCGACAGGTCGAACTATCAATATCAACACCAAACTCGACCGTATGGAGCACGCCCTGACAGCAGGAGGCTCGCTCTCGCAGAGCATCTCGACCTTCGCTCCGGGCGATATGACTATCAGCGTCGATTACTTCTACACCCGCATCTTCAACACCGTAGTTGTCGATCAGGAGGGCAGTCCGTGGATGATAGACGTATATAATAGCAATGGTATGTCGCGTACGCACACGGCGCAGATTGATTTGACTTGGACGCCAATCAAGAATTTCGACATCTTCGCGACTTTCCGCTACACCGATAGCCGCTACACAATCAACAACCACGGCACACCAACCTTGGTTGAGCGACCTTTGGTAAGCCGCTACAAGGCGTTGATTAACTTGCAGTACGCCACCAATATGCGCAAGTGGACCTTCGACCTCACAGCGCAATTGAATGGTCCGGCACGTATCCCTACGCAGACGGGAGATTTGAAGGACTCTACCCTTTCGCCTATCTACCCGATGCTCTTTGCGCAGGTTTCGCGCCGCATCAAGAAGTGGGAGATTTACGTAGGTTGCGAGAACATTCTCAACTACTATCAGGGTAAGAACAACGCCAAGTATGCCCCTATTATCGCAGGTAACGACCCATATTCGACCGCATTCAACTCGTCGCTTGTATGGGGACCATTGATGGGCTACAAGGTCTATTTGGGCGTGAGATTTAACCTGTATTAAACGGAAAACGGAAAACGGAAAACGGAAAACTAAAAAAAGCCAATGGCCAATGGCTAATGGCTAAAAGCAAAATAAACTATGAAGAAGATTATTGCACTTTTTGCGATGCTTGCAATGGTTGCGAGTGTAGCAACTGCCGCCCCAAAGAAGAAGGCAGAGAAGAAGATTGACACAGTGGTATTCACAACCGACTTGGATTGCCACCACTGCGCACAGAAGGTCCTCAACACCATTCCATACGAGAAGGGTATCAAGGACGTTCAAGTCGACGTTCCGACCAAGACCGTAACCGTAAAGTATGATGCAGCAAAGAACTCTGTTGAGTCGCTCACAAAGGCGTTCGAGAGCATCAAGGTTAAGGTAGTAAAGACAAAAAAGGTTGAGTAGAGACACTCAACCTTTCTTTTTAGTTAGGAGTTAGGAGTTGAAAACTTACGGAATTATATACTTTAATGTTGTTGTTTATAATTCCCAAAAAAATCGTCAATGATTGAGGGAATTTTGTGCGAAACAAAGTAGCGAGCCCGCAGCATAGTAAACCTATGTGAGGAGCTCGCTATCTGAAGTTTGGTGCAAAATTCACCAATCAGAACGATTTTTACAGCCAATCGGAGGCAGAATATGAACTCTTCGGCGCATTCTTAACATTCGGGAAGTAGGTAACTCCCGTCAGCTTCTCCAAGTCGGAAATCGACATCATATCGGCAGCAGCAGGCTCGTGTCCCTTTGCCATTTTGTGGCAGATTGTGAAGGCTGCACACTGCAACTCACTTGCCGAGCAATCCTGCACACGCTTGCCAGAATTACCCTTCTTTGTGCGCAACAAAGCGTAGTAGAACATCGTTGGGCACGACACATCGCTACGGCCACCAAACGAAATGGTCTTTGGCGATGCGGAGGCTCCATTCTTTGAGAAGGAGTCGAAGTAGCAACCGATAACCACATACAACGTGTCGCTACAAACGAGTCCGTCGATATGGTCTTCGAGGTTGTTCCACGCACCACCTCCCGTGTTGAAGGTGTCGGAGTACTGCGGTGCGATATTCGTATAGTAGAACACCTGCTTGTTGGTTGCTGTCGAGCTCAAACGCTCTGCCGAGCCGAGCATATGGCCCTTATTGCAACCGCCACCCGTGCTCGTGCTGCTGTACTGAATGTTACTCGGAATCTTCGGGTCTTTGCCGTAAGCATCTGTGCGTGATGCGCCACTCTCGTACGAGCGATGACGTGGTGCTGCCACCCACAATGGACAGTGGTGCTCTGCACTATAACAAACCGTAAAGTTGCGTGCAGAGCCATTTCGCTGTGCATTCTTCTCGCTACCTGCGCAAAGGTGATGCGCATAGTAGAGCGAAGTGTTGTTGTCGAGACGTCCGTCCTTGTTTGCATCGACCATCACAGGCAACTCCGCCCAATCGTAGGCGTAGGTACTTGTGTTCGCACCCGGTGTTGGGTCTGGTTCTGGCTCTGGTTCAGGCTCTGGCTCTGGGTCGGGAGTTGGGTCAGGTGTTGGCGTTGTGCCACCACCGCTGCCATTGCCACCCGCAACGATTGTTATGCTTGTGATACGGGCGCACGCCGTAGAGCGAATATAGAGCGATTTATGCCCCGTTGTAGTTAGCGTATATTCCTGTGCCTTACCACCACAACTAAATGACTCGAACTGCCCTGCAACGGTTGTAGTACCCGCCTGCGAGCAGAGGAGAATATCGCCCGAGTAGCTCTCGGCAAAGGTCAAAGTTATGCGCTTGATATCGCCCTCGAATTTCGGCGTACCAATATACGCCACCTTACCCGAATTTATCTGCATACCGTTCGAGTTGTCATAGACGCAGATTGTCCACGTGCCATACGAGTTGGTGTAACTCTTTGGGTTGCCGTACGACTTTACCAAAATGCTCTTGCACTCATCGTAGGTCAAAGTCGCAGTAACCTCGGCAGGCTCGGGCTCGGGAGTTGGGTCAGGCTCAGGCTCGGGAGTTGGGTCAGGCTCAGGCTCGGGAGTTGGAGTTGGTTGCTCGGTTTTATCGTCGTTCTGACCATCGTCGAACGGCAACTCCGGCTCGCACGCCAAAAAGAGCGCAACAACAGCCATCAACGCAAACTTAAAGATTCTCTTCATATTATCTATTTTTGTTTAATTCGTGGAAATTGAAAAACTATCGCAAGCACCACCATCACACCTATTGCCATAGGATAGTAGAGGTTTGGTATAATCTCAATCGGCGACACCTTCGCCAAACCGCTCGCCATAAGCAGTTGCGCTCCGTAGGGCAAAATACCCTGCGCAAAGCACGATGCAGTATCCATCAAACTTGCGCTCTTGCGTGGCGAAACACCATATTTCTCGCTCAAATCACGAGCAATAGGGCCTACGGTAATAATCGCTATTGTATTGTTTGCAGTGCAAATATCGGTCATCACTGTCAAACCCGCAATAGCCGCCTCGGCACCTCTTTTGCCCGAAATGCTGTTGGTTATGGCGCGAGTGATGAACTCGAAACCGCCACTCTGCTTAACCATATTCATCAAACCACCCGCCATAAGGGTGATGATAATCAACTCGCCCATCGACAACACACCTCCGCCCGCCGCCTCGCAGAACGACAACGCCGTAAGCGAGCCGCACGCAAGACCTATAACGAAGGTTGATACGATGCCCAAAACCAGCACCGTAAGCACCTCCACGCCCACAACGGCACATACCAAAACGAGCAGATATGGTATCGCTTTGTACCACTCTGCCGAGGTCGTCGCAACAACCTCCTCCACACCCGAAAGACCGAGGAAGAGATAGAGTCCGAGTGAGAGCAACGCCGCAGGCAGCACAATAAGTATGTTGGTGCGAAACTTATCCTTCATCTTGCACCCTTGCGACATCGTAGCCGCAATGGTCGTATCCGAGATAAACGATAGATTGTCGCCAAAGAATGCACCTCCGACCACTATTGCCACCATCTGCGCGGTATCGGCACCAATTTGCGATGCCAAACCCGTAACCACAGGGGTAAGCGCCACAATTGTTCCCACCGATGTACCTATTGATAGCGACACGAAACAAGCCGCCGCAAAGATGCCTGCCGGCAGAAACTCGGTGGGCACAAAGCGCAGAGTGAACTGCACGGTGGCATCAACAGCACCCATCTTCTCTGCCGTAGTGGCAAAAATTCCGGCAAGAACAAATATCCAAATCATATACATTATGTTCTTGTCGGAAGCACCCTCCGAGAATATCGCTATACGCTCCTGCAACGAGCGACTGACACCTCGCAATACCGCCACAGCATAGATTGCCGCAACGACAAATGCTACCGAGATGGATATGCGGTAGAAGTCGCCCCCTGATGCGAGCGACATTGCCAAATAGGTAACCAGCAACACCACTATCGGCGATAGTGCCAACAAACCTCTTTTCATTGTTTAGTTTTTTCGGGCGCAAAGATAGTAAAAAAAGTGCATACTATCCACACTTTCTATCGTTGTAATTACCCCTTTTTTAACTTACACAACCAACCGTCATTCCGAGCGAGTATAACGAGCGTGGGAATCTCATCAATTAACTCTCGCCAAGGAGATTGCCACGAACCTTTGGTTCTCGCAATGACGGTGAAGTATGCTTTTTACAGTTTGCTCTCGACGTAAGCGGTGAATTGTTCCTTGTAGTTCTCGCCTATCGGCACGTAGTCCTCGTTCGAGAGGAACACTCTACCCTTCGTGTAGCCCGAAATGTGTTGAAGGTTGATGATGTAGGAGCGATGCACGCGCATAAACTGCGACGAGTGGAGCGAACTCTCCATATTCTTCAAACGAAAGAGTGTAACCAGCTTCGTGCCGTCGGAAAGGTGCAATCGAACATACTCTCCTGCACTCTCCAAATAGACGATATTGGACAACTTCACCAGATGCGTCTTTCTATCGGCGTGTACCGAGAGAACTTCGTTATCTTCGGCTTGTTCAGTGATGGTCTCCTCGATACTGTCATCTTGAACACTCTTCTGCAAAGTATAGAGTTCGTGGAGCGACAACGCCTTCTCCGCAGCACGTGTAATATCCTTCAATCCGAAAGGTTTTAGAAGATAGTCGATAGCCGACAACTTGAAGCCCTCGATAGCATATTGAGCATAGGCTGTCGTAAAGATAACCATAGAGGGCGTCTCCAACGACTGCACAAACTCCACACCCGTCATATCGGGCATATTGATATCAACAAATATAAGGTCTGTTTCGTTCTCTTTGAGCCACTCCTGCGCCGCTACCGCACTGCGGAATGTAGCCGAGAGCTCCAAGAACGAAATTTTCGATATGTATGCCGAGATTTGGCGCAATGCCAACGGCTCATCATCAATTGCGATGCATCTCATTTCCATTCAACATCGGAATTTTAAGTGTTACACAATAGTTGTTTCCCATATCTTCGATACGCAAGTCGTACTCTTCGCCGTAGATTAAATCGAGGCGTTTGCGCACATTCTCCAATCCGATACCGGGTTTGGCATCACGACTTCGCTCGCTTATGGAGTTCTCGAAGCGACCTATAACGAAGTCGCCGTCGCACTTTATGTCGATTTTTATATAGGACGACGCCTTGTAGCTCACACCGTGCTTAAAGGCGTTTTCGACAAAGACAATGAAGATGAGTGGCGGAACATCGACACGTCCCTTCAACTCCTGCGGATAGATAAAGGTGATATCAACATCCTCCGTATAGCGAATACGCATCAACTCGATGTAGTTTTTTATAAACTTTATATCGTCGCGCAACGATATCGAATTGTCGCCCGTTTCATAAACCACATAGCGCATCATATCCGAGAGTTGAATGATGGTCTGCTTTGCAGCCTCACTGTCGATATCAATCAAGGCGTGGATATTGTTGAGTGTATTCATCAGAAAGTGCGGGTTGATTTGGTGTTTGAGGTAGTACATCTCCGCCTGCGCATTCTGACGTTGCAGACGCTCCGAATCCTCCTCCTGCTGCATCGAGCGATAGAAGATATAGATAAGGTTGTTGGCCAACAGCATCAACGCCGCAGCAATCATATTGCCCCACCACGGGAACACCGAGAGGCTAATGTGCTTCACCTCCACCGAGTCGCCCACCGTACCGAGCGAAACAGCAAACGCAGCATCGGAACGTTCGTAGATCTCCAATGCCGAGAATATGCCCACAATCAAGAGCGTCGAAAGCAGGTAGTAGAGCCAATAGAAATACTTGCGATACAGATAACGAAAGAGGACAAAGTTGTTGAATACGAAGAGCAGATAGAACGGAATAATCTTCAACCACGATATCAAAATCGAGTCCCACTCCAACTTCTCCGCCATCAATCCGGCATTCATAAATGGCACGATAAAGACGATCAACCACACGCAGAAGTAGAGAGCGTTCTCGCCGATAACCTGCTTACGAACTTTAATTCTTTGACCCAACTGCATACTCAGATTTCTTAGGATAACTTTTACAAAGTTAATTATTTTTTTTCAAACAAACAAAACAGACCGCTTTTTGGGCGGTCTGCTCTGTTCTATCACTCTGCTATTACACAAGTTTCGAGATGTCGTAGAGATAACGCTTAATTGAGCGTTTTGGAGTCTTTTCAAACTCGTTTGGATAGATTATGATACGCACCAAACGCTCGTAGGCAGCCACCTGCTCGTTGAGAGTTTTGAGGTTCTCGTTCATAATCTCCTCCAACCTATTGCGGTCGATATGCTCCCTCTCGCAAAGTGCAAAATCGGGCACTACCAAACCATAGAGCTTGCCATTGTTCTCCAACACGAGCGATTCGGCAACGAGAGGCAAGTTGTTCAACTTATCCTCAATCTGCTCGGGATAGATATTCTGTCCCGTATCGGTCAAAATCATAGTCTTGCAACGACCCTTGATGTAGATTGTGCCGTCCTCATCGACAGTACCCATATCTCCCGTATGCAACCAACCATCTTCGTCCAAAGCCGCCTTCGTATCGCGCTCATTCTTGTAGTAACCCTGCATCACGCACTCGCCCTTCACAAGAATCTCGCCCGGGATATTATGTTGGTCTTCCGAGTCGATTTTCACCTCCATCATACCCTGCAAAATTTTACCGCACGAACGAATTTTAAACTCGGTAGGATCGACCGTAACCGAGATAAGCGGAGCACACTCGGTCATACCATAGCCCACGATGATAGGGAAATGGATAGACTTCAAGAATGCCTCGGTCTCCTTGTTTATAGGCGCACCGCCGATGATAAACAACTCCACGTTACCACCAAACGATTCGAGCAACTTATTCTTAATCTTCGAACGTACAATCTCATTCACCAACGGCACCTTGATAGCCACGCTCAACGAGCCTGTCTCCAAAAGCGGAGCCACCTGCTTACGGTAAATCTTCTCTAATACGAGTGGCACCGAAGCGATAACATTCGGCTGAACGTGCTGCATAGCCTCGACCAGCACCTTTGGTGTAGGCATCTTACCGAGAAGGTTGATATGTCCTCCTACGGCAAGTGGTGTGAGGAAATCGACGGTGCAGCCATAGGCGTGTGCCAAAGGCAGGAACGACAACGTGCGACGACCCTTACCGAAGTAGTGAGGACCGCCATTGCGAGGCTTCAAAGTCTTGATGTAGGCAACGTTTGCGGTGAGATTATTCACCGTAAGCATTACACCCTTCGAGTAGCCGGTAGTTCCCGAAGTGTAGTTCAACAAGATGAGTTGGTCGTTCGGAACATCGGCATACTTAATATCATTTACGGTAAAGCCCTGAGGATAACGACGACGATAGTTTGCTGTCATACTATCCACACACTTCGTCAAAACGCCATTGCGACGCTCGAACAACACGTGATAATCGGTGAGCGAGAATACACCCTCAACATTGGGCAGTGCATCCTCGTCCAAGCCCTCCCAATACGAATCGGTGAGGAACAACAGACGGCTCTCCGAGTGGTTCACAATATGTGCTATATCGGTATGCGTAAAGGTCTGCATAATAGGGACGATAACCGCACCATAGGTCATAGTAGCGATATACACAGCACACCAACGAGGTGTATTGCGTCCTACAAGCGCAATTTTGTCGCCACGCTTCACTCCCGCCTCATCGAAGAGAATATGCAACTTGGCAATCTCCTTCGCGAAGCCGTAGTAGGAGTAGCTTTCACCCGAGAAATAATCGGTTACAGCAGACATCTCGCGGTGTTCGCGAAACGACTGCTCGTACATCTTGATAAGATTATCTTGTAACATCTTTACTATTTTTATTGGTTAAAATTCTGGGGTTATTTAATACCAAGACGCTTCACATCGTAGAGGTAACGTTTGATACTGCGCTTTGGAGTCTTCTCGAACTCGCTGATGTGGATAGTAATCGACACCAGACGCTCGTAGGCTGCAACCTGCTCGTTCAACACCTTCAAGTTCTCCTTCATAAACTCCTCCAACTTTGCACGGTCGATACCCTCCTTCTCGCAGTGATCGAAGTCCGGCACCACCAAACCGTAGAGTTTACCATCATTCTCCAATACAAGCGACTCCAATACGAGTGGCATATTGTTCAGCTTATCCTCAATCTGCTCAGGGTAGATATTCTGACCCGTATCGGTCAAAATCATAGTCTTGCAACGACCCTTGATATAAACGATACCGTCAGGGTCCATAACACCCATATCGCCCGTATGCATCCAGCCATCGGGTTCGAGCACAGCCTCGGTATCCTTCTCATTCTTGTAGTAACCCTGCATAACCATCTCGCCCTTCACCATAATCTCGCCGGGTATGCGCTGAGGGTCGATAGACTCAATTTTAACATCGAGATATTCGTTCAGATACTTACCGCACGAGCCGAGTTTATACTCCTCAGGCTGCGGAGTAACGCAAATAAGCGGAGCGCACTCGGTCATACCATAACCCACGATGATTGGGAAATGTATGGATTTCAAGAACGCCTCGGTCTCCTTGTTCATCGGAGCACCACCCACAATAAACATCTCCAAGTTACCGCCAAACGAAGCCAACAGCTTCTCGCGAATCTTCATTCGCACAATCTCGTTTACCAAAGGTACCTTCATAGCGACGCTCAATGGTCCCTTCTCGAGCATTGGAGCGATCTGCTTGCGGTACACCTTCTCCAACACGAGTGGCACCGAACAGATAAGGCTTGGCTGCACCTTCTGCATAGCCTCAACCAACACCTTTGGTGTAGGCATCTTGCCGAGGAGGTTGATGTGTCCACCTGCGGCGAGTGGTGCGAGGAAGTCGAATGCACAACCAAAAGCGTGTGCCAACGGCAAGAATGCCAAAGTACGACGTCCCTTCTGGAACCAAAGTTTACCGGTCGATTTATTCACCTTATTTACAGCGTAGTATACATTTGCGGTAAGGTTATTCACCGTAAGCATTACGCCCTTCGAGTAGCCGGTCGTTCCCGAGGTGTAGCTCAACACCATAAGTGCATCGTTCGGAACGTCGGCGTACTTAATATCATTTACCGTAAAGCCATTTGGATAGCGTTTGCGGTAGTGCTCGGTCATAGCATTCACAAACTTGGTAAGGGTCTTACCATTACGCTCATAGAGTGCGTGATAGTCGGTAATCGAGAATACACACTCCACCTCCGGCATTGCGTCCTCGTCCAAGCCGTCCCAATAGGAGTCGGTGAGGAACAACAATCGGCTTCCCGAATGGTTTACGATATGCGCAATATCGGCAGATGTGAAGGTCTGCATAATAGGGACTATCACTGCACCATAGGTTATGGTAGCGATATACACGGCACACCAACGAGGCGTATTTCGTCCTACGAGCGCAATTTTGTCGCCCGGCTTAATATCTGCCTTATCGAAGAGAATATGCAACTTGGCAATCTCCTTCGCGAAACCATAATACGAATAGGTTTCGCCACTGAAATAGTCTGTTACAGCCGACATTTCGCGATTATCGCGGAACGACTGCTCGTACATTTTGATTAAGTTTGCTTCTAACATAAAGTTTTATTTTAGGGCTATTAGCCATTTGGCTATCAGCCATTAGCGTCTCTATTTTTATCTATCTCTTTGCTGAAATACTTCCACAAATCTATCTTCGACTCGGTGCCATCGAGCAGACGTCCCACATTTTTGCGGTGCGTCCACACCAGCGCAATGGCAACTACGAACGAGAATACGAGAAACGAGATTGAGGTATGGTCGATACCGTGTCGCACGTATATACTACTCGAAAATATCGACACAAATATCGGAAACGAACAACCTGCCGCTATCGAGGCGAGCGACACATAGTGCCATATCATAAGCACGATTAGCCAAACCACAAAACAAAGGAGGGCTATATTCGGCTGAATACCCGTAACAGCACCCAGCACCGTAGCAACACCCTTACCTCCGCGAAAGCCTGCAAAGATGGGGAAAATATGTCCCAAAACAGCCACGAAAACCGCCAAAATTTTCAGATTTACAATCCACACCTGCGAAGGTATATTCACATCGTAACGAAGGAGCGAGAAGATACTCACGGCGAGAAAGCCTTTCAGGAAGTCGATAACAAACACCGGTATTGCCGCACGTGTTCCTAGTACACGCAGCACATTTGTTGTTCCCGCATTTTTGCTGCCGTGTTCGCGGACATCTACGCCATAGTAGCGTTTACCAATCCACACTGCGCTCGGTATCGAGCCCAGCAGATATGCGATAATAAACAGTGTTACAATGCAATAATAGGTTATAACCATATTGTTTTCACATCTGTGTTCGGGTACAAATATAGTAAAAATTTCTTAACCGCCAAAAAAACGGAAAACGGAAGGATGAGAATGAAGAATTGGCGCGAGAGATAGGGAATTTAAGGAGTTTAGGAAATATAGAGAATTTAGAGATGCGCCAATACAAAAACTCACTATTCGCCCTAAATTCTCTACCCCTCCCTAATGCCCCGTTCGAGAAGTAGAAAACTGATAAGATACTCTCCACTCTCACCCAAGAACAAAGTTTTTCTCATTCCGCTTTACAATTTGCGTTTTTTTTGTATATTTGCGAATTGAACTTAACATATAAAGTATATGGCTAACGACTACAAAACATCTCTATCAGCGATAAAATCATCGTTCAAATCGCCTGCTTGGTGGTTATCGTGGCTTAAAATCATCTTTGGCTGTACGCTTTTGGCTGCCGGATATGTACTCTTTATCACCCCATACAAGATCGTACCGGGAGGTGTTTATGGTGCAGGTATCGTATTGCACAACCTCTTCCCAACCATTCAGGTTGGAACATTCGGCTATATGTTCGACTCGGTATTGTTGGTTTTGGCATTCATCGCCTTCGGTCCACGTTTCGGCTCGAAGACTGTCGTAGCAGCACTGCTGACACCGGGTTTGATGAACCTCTTCACCTACCTCGTCTATCCGCCCGAAGCTATGCAGTCGCTCGATCCGTCTATGATGCTCGGAGGTATGCTCGATTGGTCTGACCACCTTATGCTTGCGACCATTGTAGGAGCTGTTATCCTGGGTGTAGGCGTAGGTCTTGTAGTGCAGGAGCAGGCTACCACAGGAGGTACCGACATCGTGGCTATGATGTTGCAGAAGTATTGCCATATGACCTTCTCGAAGGGCGTGCTTATTGCCGATTCGTTGGTTGTGTTGGCCGGTCTTATAGTGATTGGATTCGGCAGCGATGGCGAGGGAGTAGATATCAACCGCCTGATGCTCTCGGGCTACTCGCTGATTGCCATATACATATCGTCGCGAGTGCTGGCACTTATGCTCGATGGAGCCTCGTATGATCGTATTATATTCATCGTAACATCGCATCACAACGAAGAATTCCGTCGTTACATACTCGAAGAGATGGACCGCAGCGGCACCTACATCAAGGCTAACGGAATGTACACCAATGCCGACAAGGAGATGATATTCCTCGTAGTTCCTCGTCACGAGATGCCAAAGGTACAGCGTGCAATCAAGGAGTACGACCCATCGGCATTTATGGTTGTAGCAAACGCCTACAACACCTATGGCGAGGGATTCAAACCTATGCCGGAGAAGCACGAATTGGAAAATATGTAATAGAATGAGTTTAACAAATTTGCGACCTCTCACGGGAGAGGGTAAAAAGATATTTATCGAGACCTATGGCTGTCAGATGAACTTTGGCGACAGCGAGATTGTGGTTTCGATTATGCAGAAGGAGGGCTATTTCTACACCGAGAAGGCGGAGGAGGCAGACATCATTCTGATAAACACCTGCTCGGTGCGCGACAATGCAGAGCAACGCATCTGGGGACGCCTCAACGAGATGCGCCGTCTGCGTCGCAAGAAGCCTACGCTGCTGGTGGGCATCATCGGCTGTATGGCGGAGCGACTCAAAGAGGAACTTATCGAGAGTGGCTATGGAGTGGATATCGTCGCCGGACCCGACACCTATCGCGACCTTCCGAAGTTGTGTCGTGAAGCGGAGAGTGGCGGCAAGGGCATCAACACTCTGCTCTCAATCGAGGAGACCTACGCCGACATTGCGCCCGTGCGACTCGACAAAAATGGCGTAAGCGGTTTCATATCTATTATGCGAGGTTGCAACAACTTCTGCTCCTACTGCGTAGTACCTTACACCCGAGGTCGCGAGCGCAGCCGAGCCCACGAAACAATCGTCAGCGAGGCTCGCACGCTCTTCGAGAATGGCTATCGTGAGGTTACTCTGCTCGGTCAGAATGTCAATTCCTACGCTGATGGCGAGGTGAATTTCCCGAAACTTTTGGCAAAGGTTGCCGACATCTCACCGTTGTTGCGAGTGCGATTTGCAACCTCTCACCCAAAAGATCTGAGCGACGAGCTTATCGCCACAATGGCATCGTACCGCAACATCTGCAAGGCAGTACATCTGCCTGCACAGTCGGGTTCGAATGCTCAACTCGAAAAGATGAATCGCAAATATACCCGAGAGTGGTATTTGGAGCGTATGTCGGCTATCCGCAAGGCTATGCCGGAGTGCGCCATCACTACCGACCTCATATCGGGCTTCTGTGGAGAAACGCTCGAAGACCACGAAGCTACCCTATCGCTTATGCGTGAAGTGGGTTACGCCTCGGCCTTTATGTTCAAATACTCGGTACGTCCCGACACCTTCTCGGCACGCCACTTCGAGGACGATGTACCCGAGGAGGAGAAGACACGCCGCTTGACCGAGGTTATAGCGTTGCAAAACGAACTTTCACTCGAAAACAATCGACGCGACGTAGGCAAAACCTTCGAGGTACTTATCGAGGGCAGGTCGAAGCGTAGCGACAAGCAACTATGTGGTCGCACATCACAGAATAAGATGGTTGTATTCGACTGCGTCGAGGGCTATGGTGCAGGCGACTACATCAATGTAAAAATCACCGATTGCTCATCGGCTACACTTTTTGGCACAGCAATTTAAGTTATGAAGCATATTTTCAGTGTTCTATTTGCGGTGGTGGCACTTGCGTTGGTCGGTTGCGAAGAGCCCGACAACGGCTACGGCACTACGCCCAATACCACAATCCCTTCGCTCGGTACCCCTGCCGACAACGAAATTTGGTTTACTACCATCGACAACTTCAACCTTATGGCGCTCAATGACGAAGCGTTCGACGCAACGATTACCGACATTGAGTACTCGGAGTTTGGCATTAATGTTATCCGTTTCGACAAGACTCTTACCACAATTGGCGAAAAGGCGTTCTTCAACTGTCGCAACATCAACAACATATCGTTGCCGACAATGGTTACAACGATTGGCGACAGTGCATTTGCCGAGTGTATTCAATTGGAGTGTATGACCATTGGCGACAAAATCACATACTGTGGCGCGAAGGCTTTCGATAACTGCATTTCGCTCTACTCGCTACACATTCCGTCGATAGGCGATTGGTGCAGAATAGAGTTCGCCGATACATTCGCTAACCCCCTGTATCACTGCGGAGCCTTCGTCTTAAACAACAAGAAGGTAAAGGATGTGGTGATACCCAAATGGATAAAGGAGATTAAGCCTTATGCCTTCTACAACTACTCGCAAATGTCGAGCATAAAGTTTCCTAAATCGATAGAAACGATTGGCGTTGATGCCTTTGCCGGTTGCGAAGGACTCTCGAAAGTGGACGTCGAAGATATTGGTGCGTGGTGCAAAATCGTATTCGATGGCGAAACTGCAAACCCGCTCTCGTTGGCTGGCACGCTCTACATCAACGGGCAAAAGGCGACAACTCTTTCGTTGGAGGGTGTTAGTGGTATCAGCAGTCGTGCATTTATCCGTTGCTCCTCAATACAAACAGTTGTAGCAGAGGATATTATCCGCATATACGACGAGGCATTTCGTGGTTGCACATCGCTTACGAAAGTAACTCTCGGCGAAAATACCAAAGATATTTACGCACGTGCTTTTATGGGCTGTCAGGAGTTGAACAGCGTTACTATTAGGGCTACCACCCCACCAACATTATTCGACACCTACGTCTTCGACTACAATGCCGCAGGACGAACTTTCTATGTTCCGAGCAGTGCCGTGGAGGCGTACAAAAATGATATTTGTTGGGTGGAATACGCCGACTATATAAAGGCTATCCAATAATCAAAACCCCTAACCCAAACTTATGTTCGAGTCAGTAGCAAAATATCTGCGATTGGTAAAGTTCTCGCACACCATCTTTGCGATGCCCTTTGCACTTATTGCATTTACCTACGCCTTGTGGAGCACCGATGCAACCTTCTCGTGGTGGCTCTTGTTGCAGGTGGTGTTGTGTATGGTTTTTGCCCGCAATGTGGCTATGGGCTTTAACCGCTGGGCAGACCGCAAGATTGATGCCGAAAACCCTCGCACCGCCTCGCGCGAGATTCCTTCGGGGCAGATTTCGCCACGCAAAGCGATGATTTTCGTCGTCGTAAACGCCGTGTTGTTTATCGCCACCGCCTCGACCATAAATCTGCTTACAGCCGTTCTCTCGCCCGTAGCATTGGCAGTGATTATGTTTTACAGCTACTGCAAGCGATTTACCTCGTTGGCACACCTTGTACTCGGTTTGTCGCTCGCGATTGCACCTGCCGGAGCCTACATCGCAGTTACAGGAACGCTCACCTTCGCCCCTTGTCTTCTGTCGTTGGTGGTGCTTACTTGGACGGGTGGCTTCGATATTATCTACGCCCTGCAAGATGCCGAATTTGACCGCAAGCGAGGGCTGCACTCCATACCTTCGCACTTCTCGGTGGCGACATCTTTATATATAAGTATCGCACTCCACTGCGTAAGCGTTGCGGCATTGGTACTCTTTGCCCGCTATCTTCCGCAGGGTTGGTTGCTGTGGTGCGGCATAGGGCTCTTTACCGCAATTTTGGTAGCAGAGCATATCCTTGTAACACCCAAACGCCAACGCTCCATCGGCATCGCCTTTGGCACTCTGAATGGTTTGGCAAGCCTTACGTTGGCACTATTCGTAATTGCAAATATAATTATCAACGGTTAATAATATGAAGAAATTTAACATCAAACTCGGACTCTTTCCAAAGGTCGTTATCGCCATTGCGCTCGGCGCAGTGCTCGGTCTGTTTTTACCCGACATTTTCATCCGCATCTTCAAGACTTTCAACGTCTTATTTGCGCAGTTGCTGAAATTCTCGGTACCGTTGTTGGTGCTTGGTTTGGTTACTCCTGCAATCTCGAATTTGGGTAAAGGTGCAGGCAAAATTTTGATATTTGTAATTGCCGCGTCATACATATCTACCGTAGGCGGAGCGCTGTTCTCGTATGGTTGCGCTACGGAGTTTTTCCCACATATTCTGAATGTGGGCGAGTTATCTGCCGAAGCACTCTCGGAGAAGGAGTTTGCGCCATATTTCGACCTCAAAATTCCGCCTGTATGCGATATGATGACCGCTATTGTGCTGTCGTTCGTTATTGGTTTGGGCTGCGTATTTTTGAAGGCTGACTCCGTTAAAGTTTGGTTCGAGGAGTTTGGCGAAATTGTAAAGTGGTTTATCGAGAAGGCGATTATTCCGTTGTTGCCTATCTACATCTTCACGATGATTTGCGAGATGAGCGCAAAGGGTGTAATTGATATTGTGCTTGGCACAGGTGCAAAGGTCATCGGCACAGGTGTAGTTCTTTCGATTCTCTACCTCATCGTGCAGTATATCATTGCGGGTATCATTGCGGGCAAAAACCCACTCCGCTGCCTCTACAACATCTTGCCGGCATACCTCACCGGTTTCTCGATTTGCTCGTCGGCTGCGGTAATTCCGGTAACCACAAAATGCTCACTCAAAAACGGTGTGAGCGAGGATATTGCGAACTTTGTTATTCCACTCTGTTCGAATACCCATATGTGCGGCTCGACCATTAAGTTGGTAACCACAACCACCGCCGTAGCCTTCCTCTTTGGCGTAGATATTCCGTTTGCATTGTTCCTGAATTTCGCACTTATGCAGGCTATTGCAGCAGTATCTTCGCCGGGTGTTATGGGAGGTGTGCTTATGGCTTCGGCAGGCTTGCTCGGCTCGATTTTGGGATTCTCGGACGAGATGTGCGCATTGTTGATGGCTATCTACCTTGCGCTTGACGGCTATGGCCCTGCTTGTAATGTTTCGGGCGACGGCGCAATCGCTATTGTTGTGGATAAAATCTTCGGCAAGAAGGCGAAGGCATAATCTATCGCCCTCCAATACAAAAGGCGTATCATCTGAAAAGGTAGTACGCTTTTTTAGCTATTAGCCATTAACTTATTAGGGAATTTAGGGAACTAGTTTTGCATTTTTTCTAACTTTGCAAAAATAAAATTCCAGAAACTATGAAGAGAACAATTTTATTTGCAGTATTGCTGTCGTTATTGACAGTTAGTGTATCTGCCCAAAAAGCCAAAGCGCCCGAAAGACAAGGTTGGATCAACTGGAACTACGAGGACTACGGTCCTCTCTATGGCGATGTGGAGAGTGTTACCTTTATCGTATATAACCTTAGCGATAAATTCGGCGAGATCATAAAAGATGGTATAGGAGGCAAAGAGGTCTATAAATTTAACCAACAAGGCGATGTTATTGAGAATGTTGATTATAAAAGCGACGGCTCGCTGAGGTATAAATATCTCTACAAATACGACTCGAAAGGCAACAAGATTGAGAAGGCTAAATACAAAAGCGACGGCTCGCTGAGAGGTAAATATCTCTACAAATACAACTCGAAAGGCAATTGGATAGAGTCGGCTTATTACAACAGCGACGGCTCGCTGAGGGAAAAATATCTCTACAAATACGACTCACAAGGCAACAAGATTGAGACAGCTTGGTACAACAGCGACGGCTCGCTGAGAGGTAAATATCTTCGCAAATACGACTCGCAGGGTAATATGATTGAGGAGGCGGAATACAACAGCGACGGCTCGCTGAGAGGTAAATATCTTCGCAAATACGACTCGAAAGGCAACAAGATTGAGGAGGCTTGGTACAACAGCGTCGGCTCGCTGATAGGTAAAATTCTTCGCAAATACGACTCGAAAGGAAATGAGATTGAGAAGGCTCATTACAACAGCGACGGCTCGCTGAGTAAAAAATATCTTTACAAATACGACTCGCAAGGAAATAAGATTGAGGAGGCGGAATACAAAAGCGACGGCTCGCTGAGGTATAAATATCTCTACAAATACGACTCGCAAGGAAATAAGATTGAGGAGGCTGGGTATGGCAGCGACGGTTCGTTACTTGAGAAAAATTCATATAAATACGACTCGAAAGGAAATAAGATAGAGAGAGCTGGTTACAACAGAGACGGCTCGCTAAGGTGGAAAGATCTCTACAAATACGACTCACAAGGCAATTGGACAGAGCTAACTCATTATGAAGATGAGATAATGAAACCGACTAGTATAGTAGTGCGAGAGATTGTATATCGCTAATAGAGTTACACAAAACAGTTCCCACTGCGGGGGCTGTTTTTTTGTAGGTGTGTTAGAGACTCGCCAAATTGATGACAAGGGTGGCGCAAAAGATAGAAAATTTAAAGAGTTTAGAGAATATAGGGAGTTCGGCGATGCGCCAATACTTAATCCCTAAATTCACTAATCTCCCTAATCTCCCTAAAAAGCACAATGACCCCACCGCAACCGCAGGTATTGAAAACGATACCCAGCAGGGAGGAACTTAGAGATATTAGTGCATCGCTAAATTAAAAATGGAGATTGCCACGTCGCTTCGCTCCTCGCAATGACGATACGTATAAAATGCTAACGTCCAATGGCTAAAAGCCATAAAAAACAAAAGTTTTCCGCTTTCCGCTTTAACCCTGCTTTGCAGGCTTTTCCTCCTTCGCGCCAAGGCAAAGTCTGCAAGCAGCCTCTGCGCTAGGCTTAATGTTCCATTTTCTTCCTTCTTGCAAGGCATAATCAAAGTAAACTTTGCTTCTGCCCTTACTTCGTGCGTCAG
>JAFXFM010000002.1 GCA_017520545.1 Alistipes sp.
AATCAACGCTGCTACTGTTCGCGAGTTCACCGAATTCACCTACGAGGCTAACACCAACGACAGCGAGGATGTATTCATCATCGACAGCAAGGAGGCTCTCATCGAGTTCGCTCGCATTGCTTCGGTATTCTATCCACGCACTACTGCAAAGGTTACCGCTACTATCGATATGAGCGGCTACGACTGGAAGCCAATCGAGGGCTTCGGCGCTTACGAGTTCGATGGTGGTAGCAATGAAGAGTGCTCAATCAATGGTTTGAACGCTCCTTTGTTCGGCACAACTGCTGCTAACATCAGCAACGTTAATTTGACAGGTGTAAATATCACTATTACCGATCGTCTTCACTCGGGTGCTATCGCTTGTGATCTCTACGGTAACATTGACAACTGTAAGGCTACAGGTACTATCAACATCAACAACACCACTTTCAACGGCACTGCTAGCAACAACTACGACGGTATCACTCACGGTGGTTTGGTAGGTTCACTCTACGATGCAACAGCAACAGACTGTACTAACGATATCGACATCACCGTTACTTCGTTGGTTGCTCCTGAGAAGTCTTTGAAGGGTACTGTAGGTGGTGTAATCGGTAGTGTTAACGGTACAGAGGGTTCGACTATCTCTGGCCTCACAAACGATGGTGATATTACTTACGTAGGTACAACTCAGATAGCAAATCTCTACATTTCGGGTATTGTTGGTAAGAATAGTGATACCAGTGGTCAGGCTGACTTCAAGTCTATCAACAACTGTACAAACAACGGTAACCTCTCTACCTCTGAGGATAGTGAGAGTGCAGCAAGCATTCTCCTTTGCGGTATTACAGGTCGTTTGGAGATTGGTGCAGATGTTGTTTGCAACCAGTTGGTAAACAATGGTGATTTGACCCACAACGGAACAGTTAAGGGTCTGTCTCTTGGTGGTCTTTTTGGCTATTCTAACAAAGTTTCGTTAACCAACAGTAATAACACTGGTGATCTTACTGTTGCTGATGGAGCAACGGTTAGCGGTGATATTCTCCAAATCGCAGGTCTTTGTACACAAAAATTGACTGCTAACAAGTTGGAGACCTGCTCGAACAGCGGTAAGATCTATGTAGGTTCGAAGGCTACTGCAGGTAAAAAATCTGTTATCGCAGGTCTTGTTACAGATCAGACCACTATCGGTACTGTTAGCGGTTGCCACAACACTGCTGCTATCGAGATTAAGGATGCTACATTCGAGTCTTGGGTTATCATTGGTGGTTTGTTCGCAGGTAATGATAATGCAACTACTATTGACACTTATCAGAACTGCTCGAACTCGGGTAACATCTCTGTTGCAAGCAACACTACAATTCCTAATTCGCTCCATATTGCGGGTTGTGGTGGTTACAGCTTGATTCTCAACACGTTGATGGATAATGTTGATAACACAGGTAATATCACTGTTGGCGACAATATCGCACTCAATGGTTATCTTGCCATTGGTGGTATTGCTCGTTCTATCACCAACCACGGCGATGTTAAGAACTGTAACAACAGCGGTGCAATTACAATTGGTAAGTGTAGCAACACTGCTACCGGTACCGGTGGTCGTTTGTATTTGGGTGGTCTGTTCTATCAGGCTTTGGGTGGTACTTTCACCAACTGCGTAAACGAGGCGACTGGCGATATCACCATTCATAGCGGCGATTGGGCATCACGCCACATTGTCGGTGGTTGGGCTTCATATTTCTCGTACACCGCAACTAAGCTCACCACTCTCACAAACTGCGAGAACAAGGGTGATGTAATCGATGTTCCTGCTGAGGGTTGCACTATTGAGTCTTGCGAGATTGGTGGTTTCACCGGCGAGCCTTACTCAAACCTGGCTGCTGACGAGAATGGTGCTCAGCCTACTATTGTATTCAACACCTGTAAGAACTCGGGTAATGTAACCATCGGTGGTAAGTGGACTACAAACCACAACCCAATGGTTGGTGGTTTCATTGGTGTAAACAACTACGATTGCATCGAGATGAACACTTGCGAGAACTCGGGTAATGTAACTGTTACTACTGTCGATACAGTTGCTCCTCGTGTTGGTGGTTTCGCAGGTCACGATACAAACAACGGTTGGTGGAATTTGAACAACTGTACAAACAGTGGTGAGATTAAGATTGACGGCGTTGCAACCGGTCTTGCTGACGGCTACACTATTAAGTTGGGCGGTTTCGTAGGTATTAAGGATAGTAACACTAATCTTGTCTTCTCAAATTGCAAAAATACAGGTAAGGTAACTTTGGGTGGTGAGCAGACTGCTCAGAGCACAAAGGGTTACAACTACTGCGTTGGTGGCTTCGTAGGTTATACAAGTATCGCTAAGATTACTTTCCCGGGCAGCGTAAACGGTTCGGATACTGACGCTACTAAGGGTGCTGTTACTATCGGTACTGCTAAATCGGGCGTAGGTCTTGGTGGTTTCATCGGTGTCTCTACCGTAGCAATCACTCTCGACGGCTTGAAGAACTATGGTCCTGTTCAGATAACTGGTGCTTGTGGTCAGAGCAATACTTACCGTGTTAATATCGGTGGTATCGTTGGTGTTTGCCCAGGTGTAAAACCTACAATTCAGAACTGCGAGAACTATGGTCACATAAAGTACGGTCCTACAGCATCTCTCTCTCGTGCTGACCTTGGTGGTATCATCGGTGGTACTCCTGCAGGTGCAACTATCAGCAACTGTAAGAACGGTGGTAAGGTTGAGCATACATCAGCAACTGCTTCGGGTGAGCAGACTGTTGCAGGTATCTGCGGTTGCCCTCAGGTAGGCACAATCTTCAACGACTGTGTGAACCTCGCTTCGGCTGAGATTATCGGTGGTGGTAAGACTGGTTCGGGTTACGATGTTGCAGGTATCGGTGGTGGTCCTTCGGGCGCAGATATCGAGTTCAACCGTTGTAAGAACTACGGAACTGTTAAGCACACCGTACAGCACAGTAACTCTACCTATGTTGGTGGTATCTGTGGTTATGGCTACTCGTTTGCTAAGTTCGTTGATTGCGAGAACCACGGTCCCGTAACTACTGTAGGTTCGACTGGTACAACCTATATCGGTGGTATCGTAGGTTGGGGTCGTATTGCAGTTGATGGAAACACGACTGCATCAACTCGTATTATGAAAGATTGCGTGAACTATGCAAGCTTTGACTTCGGTGGTAATGCAGGTG
The DNA here is from genome assembly GCA_017520545.1 of Alistipes sp. Taxonomy (GTDB): domain Bacteria; phylum Bacteroidota; class Bacteroidia; order Bacteroidales; family Rikenellaceae; genus Alistipes. The sequence goes on from JAFXFM010000002.1 coordinate 3,195, forward strand.
CCGGCACAATGCACGCCGGTGGTGTTGCTGGTCGTATCAACGATGAGGATGCTGAGCGTCATTGGGAGGAGATTAGCGGAAATAAGAACTATGGTAACCTCACATTCAGCAGCAATCCAACGACTTGCTACTATGGTGGTATCTTTGGTAGCGTAAGTCTATCGGCAACTGATAACAATAACACTAAGAAGGATACAACTGACGACAAACCTAACTCGACACCTTACGCTTTCGCTGAGATGACCGATTGCGTATGCTATGGTGATTTGACGGCTATCGGCAAGAAGGCTTCTATGTTCACAGGTGTTGCTCGTAGCGCATCGATTAAGTTTATCAACAGTGAGGCTGGTGGTAGACTCATCTTCTCACAGACTACAACAGAGGAGGAGGATGCTAACGGTGGCGATCCAATTCAGGTTACTACCCCTACCTACACTACGCTCACTGCGGATAACTTGAAGGATTACCTCTACTCAACTGCTATCACAGCTGAGGATATAACTGCTGATGTTATCACATTCTTGGAGAATAAACCAGCAGAGGCAACTCCTGCACAATAATCAAACAGAATAGTTTAACGATAAAAAATGTTGAAGACTATGAAAAAGACAGTTTTGAGCTATTCTGCTCCACAGATTGATATTTTTGAGGTTGTAGCCGAAAGAGGCTACATCGTAAGCACAGGAACGTCGCTCCCAGGTTTCACCGGCGAGGAAGACGATTTGATTTACTAAAAAACTTGCGGGACTCGAAAGGGTCCCGCAAGTTTTTTGTAAATCTTGTGTTACCTATCCCCCAAACCCCCTTTCTGTAAAGGGGGCTTGTCGCTTCGCTCCAATAAACTTGCGGGATCTTCGGGCTCCGCAATTTTTTTGTAAATCGAATGCAAAATGCAAAATGCAGAATTTCCTATTAAGTCATTGCGAGGCTTGGCACAAGCCGTGGCAATCTCCTCGTTAAATGGTATGTGGGAGATTGCCACGAGCCTACGGCTCTCGCAATGACGACTTTTATTAGCCGAGCGATGCTCGGCTTCTTTATGGGGGTTACTGGGGCGTTACTGGGGGGGGGTACTGGGGGGGCGCACCTTCGGTGCTTACTGGGGATTACGGGGAAACTACTAACTACTAACTACTAACTACTAACTACTAACTACTAACTACTAACTACTAACTAACAAAAAACGCTCCCTTGCGGAAGCGTTTTTGTTAGAGCCATTTTTTGTACCGGAAGTACCCCATTGTGAGGCCCGAGGCGATGACCATAAGGCATAGGGCGAAGAGGTAGCCCAAAGGGATTGTCCAGCCATTCGGCAGCGTGTAAACCCACTCCAACTCGGGCATAAAACGGAAGTTCATACCGTAGATACTCGCAACCAATGTCGCAGGAAGAAAGACCACCGCCGCCACAGAGAATATCTTTACAACCTCGTTCTGCTCGATGTTGATAAGGCCAAGCGCCGAGTCCTGAATGTAGTCCAAACGCTGAAACGAAAAGTCGGTGTGAGAAATCAACGAATTTACGTCCTTAATCATCAGCTGCAAGCGCGGATAGATATCGTTGGGGAAACGCTCACTTCGCAAAATGCCCGACAAAATACGCTGGCGGTCGAAGATGTTCTCGCGCAAGATCATCGTGCGCTCCTGCAAGGTGTTGATGCGGTGAATTACCGCCTTGTCGATAGACTCCTCCTTGCTGATGTCCTTCGACAAAGAGGATACCTGACGTCCAACCATCTCGACGAGGTCGGCATCGAAGTCGATACGCACCTCCAACAACGAAATGAGGATATGATAGCCCGTGGAGAAGCTGCGATAGTTCATCTGCAAACGCTTCTCCGCCTCGCGGAATGTGCGCATATCGGTCTGACGCACCGAGACCAAGACTCCCTCGTTCGAGAGAATGAACGACACCGGCTCTACCTCGAAACTGTCGCCCGTAGGGACAAAAAAGTTCGAGTTCGAGATGATGGCGTTCTCCGTCTCGGAGTATTTGGAGGTGGATTCAATCTCCTCGACCTGCTGCTTGGTTTGGAGGCTTATCTCCATAAAATTCTCGACAGCCTTCTGCTCCTTGATAGTCGGCTGCACCATATCAATCCAAAGAATATCATCGAAGCCGAGATCGTCGAAGAGCTCGGTGTCGGCATTGCGAATAATCTTGTTGTATTGCTTCAAGTAGATAGTAATCATCTCTTTCCCATTTTAAGAAGTCGTGCGACTTCAAAGGTTTAACTTCGATTTCTTTGATGTGAAATGTGCTCGGTAGAAGTTTTATCAAGAGCCCGAACACCGCAGATTACCTTCAACCGGGATTGACCTTCGGCTCAATCTTCAAGCCGTAGTCCCAGAACTTTTTAAGAGCGTTGTGCTTCTGTATGTCGAATAAAAAGTCGATGTTGCGCGTCAAATAGTCGTAGGCGTACTCGCGCTCGCCATATCCACACTCCAAAATTGCCTCGTAGATGTGCTCCACGCCAAAAGTGAACGCCGCCTGCAACTCGTCGTGAACCTCGTAGGAAAGACCCTTGCGAGCTACCCATACGGCAAACGTAAATGGCATCTTGGTAGCTTTGTGCCACTCCTCCGCTAAGTCGTAGGTGTGGGCAAAGCGTCCCTCGTTGTCGAAAACCTTGTCGCCAATAAGCAGAAAAGCATCGCCCTCCTGCGCGTGGTCGAGAATGGCGTAGTCCTCCATTGCAATCCACTCGGGCTCGATATGCCAGAGATTCTTGGCAAGGTAACCGCAGAGTTGAACCGATGTCTTGGAGTGGGCATCGAGGAAGATACGGCGCACCTTCTCGATAGGCGAATTGGTCATAACAACCACCGTACGCACTCGGTCGAGCGCACCGATGCAGTAGTCGGTAACTATCTCTGCATCAGGGAGAGATGGCACCATAGCCGCAGGCACAAGCGCGATGTCGGCTTCGCCATCGCGGAATTTCTGATAACAAGTGGCTGGGGGAGCAAGAAGCAGTTCGGCACCCAAATTAGCGTGGTGTCGAAGTCCATAAATGAACGGTATCGTATTCAAATACGACACTGCAATTATTTTTGCGTTTACTGCCATCGTCCATTGTCTTGCGAGATTTTATTACGACTTTGTCAAGCCATTATCAGTGCAAAGATAAGCAAATTTTATACAGAGTGTTACCTTTCTTTCTATTTTTTTTGGAAAAAATGAATTTTTTTTGCTCCGCACAATTGTTTCACTGTGAGAGATTTGCCAATTTCGGAGGGTTGAAATGTGAGAAAATTTTCGGGCTACCTCTTGACAAACCCTATTTTCGGATTATATATTTGCACCGTCAATCGACGTCAATGACAAAATGGTTTTCAACATCGGTTCTCGATTGTTAAAAACCATATCAACATCACAAGTGGCTGATTATCGGGACATTCTTTATCGTTTTCGACAATCACAAACAGATTATTAACACACTTAACAACATTTTTTAGCCTATGAATCGTGCTTTTTTGTGCAGCGCGATAGAGGGGTTGGTGTCTTCATACGGCTACCATTTTCAACTGAGCAATGAAGCCTACTTTCCGACCACCGTTTGTCGCTACCCTGCCGCCTTTATGCCCCAACCCGATTTTGTGAGTATGGAGGGACGAAAACGAGGTCGCATAACCTACAAAGTGGTGTTGCGACTTGCAAAACAAGGGGCAAAACTCTCTGTCCAGAAGCGAAACAACCTCATAAACGATATGGAGCAAGAGATGATTGACCTATTTGTCGAACTTTCGCGCTCGGAGCGTATCGCCGTAGTTGATGAGCTCACCATAACGACGCTGCCTCAGGCTTTCGATGCTCACGGAGCCCTCGTAGTGGAGGCAACGGCGTTGGTTACAACCATCTTTTAACCTAAAATTTTAAGAGTATGAAAATTGAGAAATTGTCCAACAACTTTACACCTCGGCACGAGAGTATCTGCTTCGAAATCGACTCCGAAAGCGAGGTGCCGGCAGACCTTACGGTGGAGATTATCGAGGCGACGTCGGGGGAGGTCGTAGCTACACAGTTACTACGCAACACCACCACAGCAACGGTGAATATCGCCCCATATATCGCCCGTATCGGCGACCTCGCACCCTCAACTCATCAGCGAGTGAGTTTTATAGAGGCGCCAACCGCCGCCTACAAAATCCGCATCGGCGAGGTGGAGTCGGAGGAGGTGGTCGTTTCGGTTAATCGCAGCGAAATAGGCTCATCGCCCGCCATTATCTCTACAATGCCGACCCTTCGTCGCATCGCTCGTGGCGAGAACGACAGCGTGCTGATTAAGACAAATACGGGCGAGCCGATTTACGCCGAAATCGAGTCCGACAATGGCGAAACGCTACAATTCACCTTTATCCCGCAATCGGAACTATCGGTGCTGGTACTCTCACTCGAAGATTTTCACTACGAGGTCAGTTCGTTCGATGTGTGGCTCTACTACAACGGCTCGGTAATCGGAACAATGCACTACAAAGTGGTTGTACCACCCAAAACCGCTACCCGATTGGCGTGGCTCTCCGACAAGGGCAGCGTCGAGCAGTACACCTTCCCGAAGTCGGTAAAAACGGCTCTTACAGCCGATAAAAGGTGTGTTTTAACTGCCGAAGGGGTATTGACGGCACACTGCCGCGCAACGCAAAAGATAACGCTTGCCTCGCGAATAGAGCCGAGGGATACAATCGAAGCGTTGGCGGAGGTTGCCACCTCAACAAAGGTGTGGGTGGAACAGAACGGAAGTTGGAGGCTGGTGGAGGTCGCTACGTCAGAGATGAACTACAACCTCTTTGGCGAGCCGAGCAACCTGCTCTTTGAGGTCTGCCTGAGGCAGAAGGAGGTGGCACTATGATAGAGTTGTGGATTGATGAGCAGAGGTGCGACATCGACTCCATTCCGACTATTCCTATCGGCTTCGATGTTGCCAACCTCACAGATATCGAGGGTCAGCGTGAGGGCAGATGCATAGAGGTGGTACTACCCGCAACGCCAGCAAACAATGCCCTATTGGGCTCTTCGAGCGACCTCTACGCCACAGAGCGATTCAATATGGAGCACCACACCGCCCGCATCGAAAAAGATGGTGTAGAGATATTCTGTGGTACGGTGTACCTCATCGACACGATCATTCAAAGTGGCTCGATTAGCACCTACACCATTCGCATAAATGAAGGTGGTGCAGAGTGGATTGATGCCGTGATACACGGAAGGCTGTCCGAGTTGGAGATTCCGTTTTCGGGGCCACTTAACCTCACAACAATAGCCACCTCGTGGGAGGGCGATAATGCGGTGCGCTTCTTGCCGGTATATCGAGGTAACTACCTATTGCGTCAAACCTCATCGCTGTCGCCAACAGAACGAATGTTGCTTACGGACGACTACCATCCGTTTATATCGGTTGCCGAGATGGTGCGTGCTATGTTTGCGGAGTTGGACTACACGGTACACAGTAACTTTCTCGATAGCGAATTGGGAAAATCGCTCTATATAAGTGGCGAATACTCCCGTACGGACAATGTTGTTGCCGAGGAGAAGTGCGATTTCTTTGCCCGACGTGCCAATACCATCGAAGCGACAGCCGACTACACGGGACGAGTATATGCCTCGCGAGCATTTGCTGATCACACAGTAGGTCCGATTGTGGATACAGCAGACCCTACCGCCGTAGACGAGAATGGAGAGAAGATGAGCGACACCTTCTGTCGTAACGACAGTTTCAGTTTGAACGACATCGGAGATGTCTGCTTCTCGCCAAAGATATCGGTCAAGGCTGGATTCCTCTTGCACCTTGAATACTCCACCGAGTACAAAATTGTTTCGAGAGATGAGTTTTGCGGTTTCGATACTATCGAGGGGTTGGATAGCGAGAGGGTAAAGGTGGTGTTGTCAAACAACTTTACAGACCACCGCAACAACCCCTCGACAAAGTTCCAATATCGTGTGGTGGTATTCAATCACCTCTATCCACGCAAGTATCGCCTTATCGCAACGCTCTCCGACGGCTCGACCACAGAGTTGCACAACTGGGACACCCGCTCCTCACTGCTCGTAACACCGGCAACACCTATTACCGCATTGGAACTCCTCTACTGCGACGGCGATAGCAACGAATGGCTCACATACGAAGCCGATTGGGCAATGTATGCCGGATATATCAAAGAGAGCGGGATGATTGATGTGGAGGTGGATTTCCGACTCTCACCACGCAAAGTTTCGGCAGGTTCGAACTTGGTGCTGGATAAGTTTTGGTTCGGAGGTGCAGAGCCGGGGATGAAGTTGGTATTGCACACCGCAACCTCGCTCCGCCCATACTTCTCTCTCGTACCCGGCTACAATTCGATGTTGGAGTTTAAGGATATTGCACCGCGTAACGTAAGCAAAGCCGAACTGCTCTCGGCTCTCGGCGAGATGTTCAATCTTGCATTCTATACCGACCGCGTAAAGAGGGAGCTGTACATCGAACCATTGGAGTCCCTATACGAGAGCAGGGAGGCGATTGATTGGAGTGGACGCATCGACCACCTCGGCGACATATCCATTTCGGACTCGGGCATAGACCTACCGCAAAACACAGTTTTTGCCTACAAGGACACCGACTACGCCTCACACCGCTTCAACAACGACAACGAAACGACGTTGGGTATGTGGAGTTTCTGCAATGCGCTCTACGGCACAAAGAGATCTACAAAAAGGGTTGGAGATAGACTCTTTGCGACAACCTTGAACATCTCAAACATCATCGGCAGTGCCCCCTCTGCTTCGATTATACAGGTGGGAGATGTGGGTGGCGAGAGCGTAAACTTCGAAGCTCCATTCACGCCACGCATTGTCTGCTACAAGGGTTTGCGCGACCTGCCCGAGGGGGAGAGCTGGAACACCTCCTCAAGCCATAGCCAATACCCCTACGCCGCCTTTGTCGATGAGAAGAGCATAAATCTATGCTTCGAGGATAGAAACGGTATTGAAGGTCTGCATCACTACCACTTGCCGGCACTACTCCGCCAGCGCGACGCTCGAAGAGTAGCCTTGGATCTCTATCTCACAACGGCTGAAATAGCCTCTCTCTTTACGGCCGATGGTCCGAAGCCATCTTTGCGAAGAAAATTTCGCTTCAACATTCAGGGAGAGAGCCAGCTGTTTCGCCTTGCGAAGGTGGAGAGATGGGATACAAAGAGTAACATCGTACGGTGCGTATTCGAACAAGAACTCAACTCGTAGGTCAATGTACAACAAACGCAAATTACTAATTGCTCTGTCCAAACAGATAGAGCAGGGGGCTCCTATGGAGGTCCTCGAACAGATGTGGCGCGAACAATTGCTCGACAAAACTGCCGTAGAGAAGCTCTATATCCGCACAGAGGTAGAGCGCAGAGTGCGTGCCGGAGAGGGAAAAACGAAAGCTATGGAGCAGCTGTCGGCAGAGTTGAATTGCTCCTACGAGAAGGTTCGGACCGCCGTATATAGCAAAAAACATTAAGAGGAAAGAGAATGGAAACACAGATTAAAATTAAGAACGATTCCTCCGTATGCACCATCGACATCGAAGGTACTATCGGAGTAGCTGAGAGCGAGCAGTTTACCGACTCGTCGCACAGCATAGCCACCTACGAGCGATTGAGTGCAGAGATCGAAAAAATCAAAGGTGTAGAGGCGAAAGATGTTGTCGTGAATATCCGCTCGACAGGAGGAGATGTGAATGATGCAATGCTTATCTACGAGGCTCTCGTTGCCCTCGATGCCAACATCACCACCCGTTGCTACGGCTACACCGCTTCGGCTGCGACAATCATCGCACAGGCAGCGAGTGAGGGGTGCCGCGAGATCGCCTCGTCGGCTCTCTATCTCATACACGAGTCGAGCAGCGTTGTTGAGGGCAATGCCAACGATCTGACCGAGCGCATCGAGCTGCTGAAAAAGACTGACGAGAGAATTGCATCGCTCTATGCACAACGTTCGGGCAGAGAGAAGCACCACTTCGAGTCGCTTATGGAGCAGAATTGTGGTCGTGGTCGCTGGCTCTCGCCCGAAGAGGTTGTCGAGGCGGGACTTGCCGACAAAATCATCGGCGCAGAGGAGGAGAAGCCGCAGGGCATTTTGGCAAAGGTACGAGAGTGGTTCTCGCCATCAAACAAGTGCCAGACTGCGACGCTGCCTGCTGACGACATCAACGTTATGCACCTGCCCGAGAACGCTATCGTCGCAACCTCGGGTATCGCTCTCGAAGAGGGACAAAACAGCGTCCACAAGAGCGAAACAGCGATGTGCGAGGACCCTTCGCTCGAAGGTACCACCATTTCGCGCAACTCTTTGGCGTACGCCGAAGACATTAACAACCTCCGATTCAGAGGCTTGTAAAAACATTTAACTAAAAAACCAAAAAAGAACAAAAACTATGATTATCGAAAATTCAAAAACTTACAATGTTAATGAGGTTGAAAACCTCTTCTTCCGTCCATCGTTTTGCGGCAAATCGGCAGAGGAGTTGGGAATCCGCGTACTCTACAATATGCCTATTCCGACGAAGCTCCCACTGTTTGGCAACAAGCACAACATCCTGAAAGAGTTCTCGTCGGGCTGGCAAGGCGAAATTCATCACGATTATAGAGAGACCGAGATTCCAATGGCAAAGTTGAAGGCCGAGAACTCCTACTCTGCCGAGGCGTACTTCTCGACCATCTACGAGTTGCTCACCAACTCTGCCGATGTAAATCTTGGCGATTTGACCGGCACCGACTTGGAGAAGGCTGAGACTGAGATCTTCCGTCGAGCAATCGTGGAGAGCATCTACGCAACAATGTGGTTTGGCGATGAGAGCGGCGAAGTGTCGAATTTGACCGGCTTCTCGGGCTTCATTCGCAAAATCATCGACATCTACGATAACGATAGTTCGAACTCGAGCGTTATCGTCTTTGAGGAGGATACGGAGGCGGCAGCCGATATGATTTTCCAAGAGGTTTGGGAGCAGGCGAAGGATGATTTGCGTTCAATCGCGACAGAGGGCAATCTCGCCTACTTCGTAAGTTCCGACATCTACGATGCTTACCACTTCTGGCTTGAGCATCAGGGCTTTACCAGCGCAATTGCCGATACGAACAACACCCGCCCGACACTTGCGTTCCACGGTATTCCAGTGGTAGAGATTCCTGCGAGAAAGTACGACACAAATCGTGCAAAATCGTTCTGTATTCTCACCGACCGTCGCAACCTTGTGTTGGCGTTGAATACGGCCGATTCGCCGGAGAAGGAGATTCATATGTGGTATAACCCTGACGAGATGGAGAACCGTCAGCGCGTGGTATTCCTCGCCGGCACCGCTATTGCCGACAAGGATATCCTATCGGCGTACATCTATGACGCAGATCTTACGTTGTAATGGAGAATACCTATAACCACAAGCCCATTGGAGGGGTGGAGAGCGTGGCTCTCTACCCTACCGATGCGGTGGTAACAGCTCTCTTTTCGAGCGAAGGTTGCGAAGTGGAGCTCTCGGGCACACCAATCGAAGTGGCGCTTTTGGAGGATACCTCAACCTACGAAGAGATGGCACACGTGGAACAGGGGGCGACCTCCGTATCGCACAAACTTCGCCTCGTAGCTATGAGGAATGATGCTGCGAAGTGGCTCGACAACGACTTTATAGAGCAGAGCTCGTTCGATGGCTTCGTTGCCGTAGTTACACTCTGTGATGGGCGGAAACTGCTTGCCGGCTACTCCGCACTCTTTGGTAACGAGCAACCATTACGACTCGAATCGGTAACCTCCGCGTCGGGCAGCAGCCCACACCAAACGCCTTCGGTAACGCTACAACTTGTATCGCGCGACACCGATTTCTCGGCGCAAATTTTATAACACTTTAACACTAATCTACGATATGGAAAACGCAAAGACGAAAACTAAAATTTGCACCTCTGCACAAAATAGCGCCGATATGCTCTATGCGCTATCCTCGACGAAGGTCGAGAGCAAAGAGTTTTGGCGTTGGGGCTCGGACAACAACCTCCCCGAAGCGCTATCTACACTATCGCGACGTTCGACAGCCCACCGCCGCATCATAAACGACAAGGCGGACTACATCTCGGGCAAGGGATTTAATTACGACTGCTCGGTGCCGCTATTGGATAGTATCGTAAAGCGAGCCAATGGCGATGGCGACTCCCTGCGACAGGTGTTGAACAAATTGGCATTCGACAAGTCGCTCTTCGGCAACGCCTTCTTGGAGGTGATTACCGACGAGAAAAACACCTTCCTCTCGCTCTATCATCAGGACGCCACACGCTGCCGCGTAGCAAAGGACTCGCAGCACATTCTCCTGCACCACGATTGGTCGCACTTCCGCTCGAACGAGGCTCTCTGCCTGCCACTCTACCCCAAGTTCGAGAAGCAGAACGACGGCACGCTGCGCTCGATAATCCACTACAAGGACTACGAGCCGATGTTCCAGCACTACGGCGTGCCACAATACATCGCAGGTATGAACGTTTCTGCCATAGCCTACAAAACCGACCGTTGGAATATCGCACGTTTGGACAACTCATTCCAGCTCTCGGGCGTAATGATGATCGACAATGCGGTGGATAGCGAGGAGGAGGCGCAGAAGTTAGCACGTATGGCGGAGCAGCGATTTGCCGGCAAACCCGGACAGGTAATGTTTGTCATTCGTGATGAGAGTTCGGACGACAATTCGCGCTTTATCCCTATCGAGTCGCAGAACGATGGCGATTGGAAGGAGCTTCACGATCAAGCCACAAGCGACATTGTCGTCGCCCACTCGTGGTTCCGCTCGTTGAGCGGCTTGGACTACTCGACCGGATTTAGTGCCGAGCGTATTCTACACGAGTACGAGGTTGCACTGAACACGGTAATTCTCGGGGAGCAGAGCGAGTTGTTGGAGCCCATCGCCCACGCGATAACTTCGATTTTGAAAATCGACTGCACCTCACTCGAAATCATCAACCGCCCGCCAACACGCTCCAAACCAATCTATATGAGAGTTTGGGAGGCTCGCAAGGCCGACGGCTTGGAATATGACGAGAACGACGAGCGTCAGCAGCTCTTCCTCTCCGAGATATCCAAGTACAACCTTAAATCTATTAGTTAAACTATGAAAAAACTTATTACGAATGAACAAGTTATCTCATTGGCTTTCGGAGATGGCGAATATCTGTCGCCAGAAGCTGTCCTCGATTCGGACATTGTGGCAGCGACTTCTCGCTACATTATCCCGGTGGTGGGAACAGAGCTTTACGAAGCGTTGCTTAACGGCTCTCACACAGAGCTTCTCAACGATTTTATCGCGCCTGCGCTGGCTATGGCAGTCAGAACGATGATTCAGCCTGCACTCAACGTCCGCACAGGGCAACTGGGATTGCAGATATCCTCGACCCTGCGAGCCGACTCTTCGACAAAGACTGCAATGCAGACGCTGCAAAAATCGCTACGCAATCGTCGCCAGACGCTATTGAAGCGACTCTCAAACCATTTGAAGAACCACGCATCGGAGTTTGCGGAGTACAACCCCAACAACGATGCAATGCAAAAATGCTCGATAGATGGAGGCTTTGTACAGATACGCTAACGGCGCATTGCTTGGAGTAGCAGCGCTCTTTACGCCGATAAAATCGGTAATACTTTGCGCCCTGTTGTTTATTTTCATCGACTTCGTAACGGGAGTCTTAGCCTCCCGTTGCGAGGCAAAACATAGGGGCGAGAGGTGGTTTTTCTCCTCGCACGAGGCTTGGCGCACCATTCGCAAGGCGGGTTTCGTTATTTTAACCATTGCGATGAGTTGGCTTGTCGAGAGTTGCGTGCTCGACTTTCTCACACTCAACGTTACACGCCTTATCACGGGCGTTATCTGTGGCGTAGAGTTGTGGTCGTTCTTGGAGAACGCCTCGGTGCTGAGCGATGCAAAGGTGTTCGAGTGGCTGCGTCAATATGTTAAACGAAAAGTTGAAAAGGAGATTGGAGAGTATGACAAAGATCAGTAGAGGACTTCGAAACAACAATCCGGGCAATATCCGCCTCGGAAAATTTCACTACCTCGGTGAGAATGAACACAGCAGCGACCCTGCGTTTCGCCAATTCAAGAGTATGGAGTGGGGATATAGAGCGATGTTCGTGCTGCTTCGCACCTACGTCGTCAAGCACAAATGCGACACCCTTCGCCAGATTATCAACCGCTATGCACCACCCGTCGAGAACCACACCGACCGCTATCTGCAATATGTGGTTCGAGCCACCCGACTCTCGCCCGACGAGGAGATTACGATTACCGACAAGGCGATGATGACCTCCATCGTTGCCGCGATGTCGGAGGTGGAGAATGGCATAAAAGCAGATATGGACGAGGTTTGTCGTGGTTGGGACCTCTTTATTGCAGATTTTTAACTATCTTTGTGGTAGTTATGAAGCGTGCAAGTCTGACAGAACGTATTGCAAAGATACCTATGGCAATGGTTGTTATACCATTTGCTATGGGTATCTTTTTTGTTGATGCGTTTTCGATTCCGATGTGGATACTCCTGCTTGCCATTATCGTGTCGCTTGTGGGTGCCACGCTCCTCTCGAATTGGTGGCAGACATTAGCACTTTTTATATTGCTCGGCTCAACAGGTGCGCTCCTACACACCATCTCTTATCGGGACGACGTACCCTACAACACACCTCTCGATATCTCGCTCAAAATGGCAACCTCTTCGGCTTCGCGAGGTGGATACACCTCTGCCGAAGCGGAGATTGTGTCGTGCGAAGATGTGTCGCTCGTTGAGCGCAAAGTGATAATTTGGGGCGACTCGCTCACCCGATTCTGCGCCGGCGACCGCATAAACATCGTAAAGGCGGTTCGTCCATTCCGCGCCGAGCGTGAGCAGTATGCCCGACTAATGCACCACAGAGGTTTCGTCGGCTCGGTGTCAATTGGTCGTAACGATCTCTACGAGTATATCCCAACCGAACGAGCAACCCTGCACGATTGGGCTGTTGCTCGTCTGCAAAGTACTATGGAGGAGGGCGACAGCAGAGCTGTAGTCTTGGCAATGGCCACCGGTGAGAAGAGAGAAATAACCCCCGAATTGAGGCGAAGCTACTCGGCAAGCGGTGCATCTCATCTGCTTGCTGTATCGGGCCTGCATATCGGCACAGCCTTTATGCTGATAAATTTGCTACTACTACCCTTCGTACTTCTGCGCCACGGAAATATCGTACGTTCGGTTGTGGCTATCGTGCTGATTTGGCTCTATGTATGGCTTTGCGGTATGTCGCCGAGTGCCGTACGTGCAGCAATAATGTTCTCGCTGCTGCAACTCTCGCTACTCTCGCTGCGCGAATATGTCGGCATAAACATCTTGGCAGGCACAGCCTTTGCGATGTTGGTCTTCGACACGCATCTTCTCTTCGACATCTCATTCCAGCTCTCGTTTATAGCCGTTGCAAGCATAGTTCTGTGGAGTGTACCCCTCTACCGTCGATGTGCCACCCGCTTCAAAGTGGCTAATAGTATTATCGGTGTAATGTTGGTCGGCATAGTCTCCACCATTGCAACAATGCCGCTTGTTGCTGCAACCTTTTCGACGGTATCGATAATTGGCATCTTGATAAATCCGGTGGTTATACTGCTTGCCAATGTTGTGGTACTCGCAGGGGTTGTATCTCTCGCCATTCCTCCAATTGCAGTGATAGCCGAGATTGCTGCCAAGTGGCAAAACTGCGTGGTCGAGTGGGCAGCAACTCTGCCGTATGGACATTTCGAGGTCTCGTTGTCGGAGGGGGCGATGTGGGGCGTATATACGATATTTACGGTGGTATCAATTGTGCTTTTTTTGCTGCCTCCGCCACAAAAAAGTAGTAAAATAGAGTAAAAATAGTATCTTTGCACTATGTTTTCCGCCGAGGAGTTTGCAATACTTTGCAGCGATGAGGTTACCGCTGCCATTCGGAATAATATCGACCGCAAGCCGACCGATATAGCCCTCGATAGGCGTATAACCCACGCTTCAATTGTTGCCACACAAGTAAAGAATTTGCAAAAGGCTCGCACAAAACTACCCTCCTACTTTGCGGCACAGGCGATAGTGCCAACACTCGCCTACGAGCAGTCATCGAGTGAGGAGTGTGCTGCACGTAAGCACCTCTCGGGCGAGAGCGTCTTGGACTTAACCTGCGGATTGGGAGTCGATGCTTTGGCGCTATCAAAACGCTTCAAGAGGGTTGTAACCATCGAGCGCAACGAGATGGTTGCCGCAGTTGCAAGGGAGAATTTCAGAAGACTCGGTGCAGAGAATATCGAGGTTGTATGCTCCTCGGCAGAGGAGTATATTGCCAACTGTGCAGAGCACTTCGATTGGTGTTTTTCGGACCCCGACCGCCGAGGTGCAAAGGGCGAGAAGTTGGTGCGTTTGGAGGATTGTTCGCCCAATGTTGTGGCACTTATGCCTACGCTGAAACGCATCGCCGACAATGTTTGCATAAAGTGTTCGCCGCTGTTCGACGTCGATGAGGCCTTCCGCCTATTTGGCAATTGCGAGGTGGAGTGTGTATCGTTGGGGGGCGAGGCGAAGGAGGTGAATATCTACATCAATGGTTCCACACCGCAAATCACAGCCGTAGCTATCGGCATAGGTGAAGTTACGTGCCGTGTGGAGGAGCGCAACTCGACGATGTGGAGCGCGCAACCGGGCGACCTTGCCAACTACCGATACATAACCCTGCCCGACGCGGCACTGCAACACGCACGTATGGTAGCGGTGGCGTTCGCAGGCAAGTGCGACGTCTGGTCGAACAACGGTATAGCACTCTCGACGGAGAAGCCCAAAGGGGTTTTGGGTAGAACCTTCGAAGTGGAGGCAATATACGAAATAGATAGCGCGTTTAAGAGGATGATGCGAGGTCGCAGGGCGAAGATTTATCGTCGCGACTTCCCAATGGCAAATGCCGAGATTTGCAAGCGTTTTCGCTGCTCGGAGGGTGGCTCGGAGAGGTGGTGCTTCACCCGCATCGGAACAAAACACCTTGCGATACAACTGAAAACGGAACCGACGCTGCGGAGCGAGAGCAGAGGGCAAACTTGTTTGCACTATGCCGAGCCGCGAGGAGGAAAAGCCTGCGAAGCAGGATTAAAACTAAAAACGGAAAACTAAAATTAAAATATGAAAATAGTAGTTGTTGGAAGTGGCAATGTGGCGGAGAGCCTTGCGCAAGCGGTAGCAGAGGCTGACGGCTTGGAGTTGGTACAGCTCTTTGCCCGCAATGAGGTGCGAGGTCGCAAGGTAGCGGAGTTGGCGCATACGGAGTGGAGCAACACTTCGCTTGCCAAAGCCGATTTGTACCTTATATCGGTGAGCGACAATGCCGTAGCAGAGGTTGCCAAGTCGTTGCAGGTGCCCGAGGGTGCAGTGGTAGCGCATACTGCTGGTTGCTGCCCGATTGAGGCCCTTGCACCCCACGTACATCGCGCGGTATTCTACCCATTCCAGACCTTTTCAGTAGGTCGCAAGGTCGATTTTACGAAGGGCTATATCTTCTTGGAGGGGGCAACCGAGCACGCCTTGAATATCATCGAAAAGGCCGCCCACGCACTCACTGCAAAGGTTTTGCCTGCCGACACTGCCCGTCGTGCAGTGATACATCTGTCGGGCGTTTTTGCCTGCAACTTTGCAAATGCAATGTATGCCAATGCTGCCGAGATTCTTGCTGAGGAGGGACTACCATTCGATATTGTTGCACCCGTAATCGAGGAGACAACGGCGAAAGTGCTTGCATCTCAAAACCCTGCGTTATCGCAGACAGGTCCGGCTCGTCGAGGCGACACACAGACTCTCGACCGCCATCGCAAAATGTTGGCGGAGCGAGCAAGAACAAAGGATATTTATGACAAAATAAGTGAAGATATATGGGAGAGAACAAAAACTTCAAAGAGCGTTTAGCCGATGTCGAGGCTATTGTCTTCGATGTCGATGGAGTGATGACAGACGGCGGCATTATTCCGCTTGCCGATGGCGACTTCATTCGTAAATACTACGCCAAAGACGGCTATGCGCTGGCATATGCCACCTCGCACGGCTTCAAAATTGGCGTTATTTCGGGAGGCTTCGGCAAGACATTGGAGAGCCGTATGGATCGCCTCCATATCGAGCACCGATACCTCGGTTGTATGGATAAAATCGCTGCGATTGACGACTTTATCGCCAAGACGGGGGTTAAGCGCGAAAATGTTATCTATATGGGCGACGATATTCCGGACTTGGAGGTGTTGCGCTATGTAGGTATTCCGGTGGCACCGGCAGATGCGTGTAGCGAGGTATTGCAGGCGGCGACCTACGTTTCGGAGTACAAGGGTGGCGCAGGCGCTGTACGTGATATTATCGAACAGGTGTTGCGCGTAAAGGGCATCTGGGCGCTGGATTCGAAGGGTGTTATTGCCGACGACTCGAAGAGCGTAGCATCGCGATAGTATGCAGGAGATTGAGCGTAAATATCTCGTTGCCAACGAGTCGTGGCGCGAAAAGGTGGAGCGGTCAATGCGCATTGCGCAGGGCTATCTTTGCAGCCGCAAAGTTACTGCACGCGTGCGTATATGCGACGATAGGGGTATTCTCACTTTCAAGGGCAAGAGTCGCGATGGTGGATTGAGCCGCTTCGAGTGGGAGCGCGAAATTCCGCTCGATGTGGCAAGCCGACTACTCGACCGTTGCAATGGCGTAGTGGATAAGGTGCGCCATATTGTCGAGCACGAGGGACACACATTCGAGATTGACGAATTTAGAGGTAAAAACGAGGGGCTGATTGTTGCCGAGGTGGAACTCGCAAACGCCGACGAAGATATTGCGCTACCGCCGTGGATAGGCGACGAGGTTACAGGAGTGCGATGTTTCTACAACTCCTTTCTATCGAAATACCCATTCAAAAGTTGGAAAAAGTAAGAGGGCGCCATTGTGGACGCCCTCTTCTTATGAGAATTTTCGGCTATTTAGCAACGCCGCTGTGATACTGATTACCAAACTTCATCGGCCACGACGATGTGCCTGCGCCGGTGCAAGTGTAGTATGTCATACAGAGCACATACGCATTGTCATTATTGTCGCCTGCGTTTGTTGCGAGGTAAACCTTACCATCTTTGCCAATCATTACCGACGACCAAGACTTTGCCTTGCTGCCCTCTACCTCGTAACCATTATTCTTCAAGAGGTCGGCAATTGTAACCTTCACAACCACCTTTGCTGTCTTGTTGGTGTAGTCAGGAGCTACGATATAGTAGTTGCCCGCCTCGTCAGCAAAGTGAACATTGCCGGCTGCGTCCAACGCTGCTGCACCACTAACGTGAGTGCCACTCTCGAAGCGCCAAGCCAACTCGCCCTTTGTCGATACGGCATATAATCCGCCCGGTACTGTGCCGTTGTGCTTCAACGACATAATAGCCTCGCCCTGTGCGCCGATAATCAAACCGCCCTGATCCTGCTTCTGTGTTCCGGCAGGGAGGAGATGCACGAATGTTGGCTGATTGGTCGTGCCGTCCGTCTGAACCGCTGCAACGAAGGTTGTCGAAGAGTTCTTCTCCTGTGCTGCATAGAAGTAGTGCTCCACACCGTCGATTGCACCGCAAGCAACACCTGTCTGCCCACCGCAAGTCCAGTTACCACTGTTGTTGTGGAAAATCTTATAGATAAAGTGAGCATACTTACCAAATCCTGCTGTGGTATTCTCGTTTGTAGGGTTGTCGAACTCACCCTTATTCACGAGGAACAAGCCGTAGCTTCCACTGTGGAACGCCACTGTTCCCGACTTGCTGATTGCGATATTCGAGTTACAACCGCCGGCAGGGCTACCTGTACCATCGGCATTACCCGATACATAGGCAATACGGGTGAGGTCCGCCTTGTTAATCGAAATTGCAGTACCGGCACTCTTACCGTTGCCGATGTAGAGGTGCGTAGCGTCGTACGAAGGGCAAGTGTGGGCGTTGATACCTACATTAGGGGTTGAGCCCTTGTTGTAGAACTTCTCGTTGAGGAACGAACCCTTCACGCTACCATCGCTATTGAGTACATAAAGGCCTGTATTAGCGGTCTGTATTCCGCCCATAGCGTATACTGCGCTACCATCAGCCTCTACCGATACAGTCGAGGATGTGCCACCCTCATATCCCGGAGCAACCTTCCAACCCAACGAGCCGTCGGCAAGAATCTTGTAAACGTTGTTGTCTGCACTGTTATTGATATAGACATTGCCATTGTCGTCGATAGCAGGAACATTACCCTTGATCGAATATCCACCGATATTATAAGCCCAGAGCAAGTCTACAGTCGGAGCGAGGGTATTGGCATCGAGCACAAGGCTATAATCTTCGCCAAAAGCCATACTTGCAGGCGAAACAACCTTGGCATCTACGGTAATATCGCTGAAACGCACCGAGATTGCGAGATTCCAGCCCTGCTTGATTACAGGCGCAACACCTGCCTTCAATACGAGGTCGTTCGAGAGGGTTGTACCCTCGGCAAACTCGAATGTGAGCACCTTCTCGCTGCCTGCATCTGCTGCGAGCATCTCGGAAGTCGCATCGGTGATATCGTTCCTGAATGCACCTACAAATGGGAGGTCGGCGGTTATCGAGAGCGAGAGAATCTCTTTGCCCTCGGCAAACGAGCCGGCAAGGTTCGTAAACGAAACATTCAAACGAGCAAGTTTCTCGTGGAAAGTGAGGTTACCACTCTCATCGGTAACGCCTGCTGCAAATTCGTGAACAGGGGTTTCGCCGTGCTTAACGGTGGCAGGAACAGCCACATTTATAGCCGAGAGGTTGCCACCCGCAGCCTCCGAGTATGGAGCATACGCACCGAGCACAAGAGCATCTTTGCTCATCTTGCCGTCGAATACGCCCTCTTCGGTGCCAGCACCCTCAACGAGTGTATATTCGATATTGAAATCGCTATCGGTGAAGAGACCGATCTTGTCGCCCTCCTCCCAAGTTGTGCCGGCAACGGCAGTAGCATTTACTTTTGTGTTGTAACCCACAGTTGCTCCACCATCATCGGGACCATCGGGCGTACAACCAACCATCAAAGCGGCTGCTACCATCAGTGTTGAAAATAACTTTTTCATAGTGTAGTTTTTAGGTTTTGATTTTAGGTTTTTAGGTGGAAATGGCAGGGGCTTTTGCAGCCCCTGTCATTGAATACTTCATTTAGAATGTGCCTTGGCGACCATTACGCTGTGCATTACCAAACTTCATTGGCCACGGAGTTTGTGCAGCACCTGTCGAACCGCCATACTCAATAAAGAGAACGCAAGTATCTGATCCACTATTCAAGTTAGTACCAAATGAAATTGCACCATTCTCGCCGATGGCTGGCGATGACCAAGTCTTGGCACTTGTGTACGAACCGACGTCGTGGTTGAAGTCGCGCAACAAATCAAGAATTAAGATCTCGGTCTTGCACTCAACGCTCTTCTTTGTGTAGTCAGGTTTGAGGATATAGTAGTAGCCATTCTCCGATGCACAGTGAATGTGTCCGCCATTATCCATTGCAGGACCACCAGAAAAGTCGGTTGTTTTAGTTCTACGCCACTCGTACAAGAAATTACCCTTTGTATCGACAGCATAGATACCTCCCCAAGTTGCTGCATTTGCCGAAGTGTTACGCAAGGTTACAATAGCCTCACCCTGCAAACCGATGATGAGTGCACCTTGATCCTGAGCTCTTAACCCGGTTTTTTTATGGCAATAAATGTGTCCCGTATTCACAAATGCTGCATTTTCATTTTTGAACTTTGATGCCTCTACTGCATAGATATACATTGTACCATCTGAAAGGACATTGGCTGAAACAAAGGCATCTTTTCCGTCAATTGTGGTACAAGCCACACCCATATTTGCCTTGCTCATATTAGAACTACAACCCTCATAAGGAGAGCGACCTGCCCAACGAACATAATCTCCAAAGGTTGCGTGTGTGGAGGTTGGATTAACAAGTTTATCCAACCAAGCGTGACCCATACCCACTTGATATGTTGCATTCCAAGTAGCAACACCACTATTCGATATGGCTATACCTGCACCGCAACCACCAGTAGGTCCGCCTGTGCCGTCTGCGTTTTGGCAAACATAAGCGATACGCTTTCCGGTCTGCTTATTTATCGAGAGAATGGTACCTACAGTACCACCATTACCAACTATTAAAGCATTATCGGCAACACCGGGTGCATAATTGTTGAATGTGATATTTGGTGCAGAACCATTACCCCAGAAATCAGATTGTGGCATAAACCACTTCGAAGAGCCGTCAGATGTATTCATTGCACGAATACCAGCAGCAAGTGATTGATTACCTACGCTTAAATATACAACCGAACAATCAGGCTCCAATGCTGGCGAAGCGACTCCACCTCCTGCTGTTATAGCACCTGCACCTACAACCTCCTCTTCGGTTGCACCGGCACGCTTCTGCCAAACAACTGAACCATCAGTCGCAGAAAGTTTGTATACATCAACGCTATTTGTTGGCATAACATATACATTCTCCTGCTTGTCCATAGCCACACACAAACCATTCATAGAGTAATTGGTATTGATCCACTTCCACTTCAACGATGGAGCGTAGTAGAGTTTTGCAGCGTCGATAGCGAGGTTATAACGAGTACCTGCAACCAAATCAGCCTTTGCAACAGTGTTGTAGCCATACCATACGTCGTCAGCCTTTACATAGATACGCAAAGCGGTATCCTTAACGATAGCAGGGTTGAGTGCAAGATAGCCTTTGAGGTCTGCCGAGAGGGTTGGAGCATCGGTAAATGTAAGATTTACATTCTGCGACACCTTGCCCGCTGTCAAAGTACCATCCTCTTCCAATGTGAATGCACCCGATACATTGCAAGCCGAAGTCGCAACCTTTACGGTCTGAATCTTCTTGCCGGCAATCATTGAGCCCTCGATATTCTTGAACGATACGGCAAACAACGCAACCTTCGATGTGAAGTGGAGTTTGTTGCCCTCGTAGGTTGCAACAGCTACCTCGCCGCTGCTGATATCGGTAGAGGTCGATGCCACGCTCTGCTCGCGTGCGATAGTTACGCCCGAAGCCGAATATGGATAGATAGCCGACTTAATCTCGGCATCCTCTGCCAAAGTACCCTCGAAACTTCCGCACGACTTGCCTGCGTACTCATCTTTGAGTGTAAACGGAACAATACTCTCATCGGCGAGAACTACGCCAATCTTGTCGCCCTTCGACCAAAGAACTTTGAAGCCGTCCTCTGCCATATGGGTACGAACACTTACCAACTCAGCCTCGATAGTGGTCTTGTCGCCTACGTGTTGATTTATATCTTCTGTTACATCAGTAGTACAACCCCACGCGAGAGCAACCACTGCCAAACTTAAAATAAACTTTTTCATAATCTTTAAATGGTTTTTAGGGTTAATACTAAATGAAATCGCCTCCATCTTCGTACTCACGACCGAATGGGTCGTCGCTAACAGAAAAGCCCGCCTCGACTGCAATGTCGATGTGCTCAATTTCGGGAGCAGTGTACTCCCACTTGCTAATTCTTTTCATATTCTGAAATTTTTAAGGTTGTTTGTAGTTTCCTATCTTAATCCCTTCTGTTTGAGGTAAGCCTCCACAAGCTCGCAATAGTCCGTCTGAATAAAGTCGGTATCGCTTTCGAGGAATTTGTCGAGCATAGAGTACTTGCCCTGATAGATTTGTGCGTCGTAGTTAAGGATATTCGAATAGGTCAAGAGATTCTCCTTGTGCATATCGCGCGAGATGCTTGTGCCACCTATCCACAAATCGTAAGAGTATTGGAACAACTTGGCACTCGGCAACTGCTTGTAAGCCGAAGCATCGCTCGCCTTGCTGATATGCGGATGAACGCAGAGGTTATCCACGCCCTCTGCCATAGCGTACTCGATATAGTCGCGACACGCGCCATATCCCGTTTGATAGAGC
This sequence comes from Alistipes sp., assembly GCA_017520545.1. Classification (GTDB taxonomy): domain Bacteria; phylum Bacteroidota; class Bacteroidia; order Bacteroidales; family Rikenellaceae; genus Alistipes. Next base: position 25,136 of record JAFXFM010000002.1, read on the forward strand.
ATCACCTGATTGCCCATACCTACCTCCAAGATAGCCTTGATGAGTTTGCGCTCGTTGCCTACCGCCTTCAAATCGAGGTTTACATAGATCTTATCCTTACAAGCGGTCAATGCCTCCTGCAATGTAGGCGTATAGATGAAATTGCCCTCTGCATCTTTGTAGTACTTGCCATTTGGGGTCTTCATAGGGTAAGACTTTATCTCCTCCAAAGTCAATTCGGCAACATACTTCTTCTGTCCGGTTGTTGCAGTGAGAGTCTCATCGTGCACCATTACAAAGTATCCGTCCTTGGTGGTGCGAACGTCCAACTCGACCATATCGGCACCCGCCTTAATGGCATATCCGATAGCTGCTACCGAATTATCGGGCGCTCCGGCAACCTTTCCCTCCTTGGAGTTGGCACGGTGTGCTACGATATAGACCTTCTTTATCTCGTCGCCATTTGCGCGAGCCTCCTTGTTATCCTCGATGATATTGAGGAGGTAGGAGTAGAGATTTCGCACCTCGACAGGCTTCTCGGGGTCGCCACCGCCTTGGTTGTTGTTGTTACCACCGTCGTCAGTGCCGCCGTCAATTGGCGAACAAGCCACCGCCATCGATGCCGCAGCAATGAGCAGATATGTGAAAAATTTACGAATCATAACATCTTGGTTTTAGGGGAGGGACAAGGTTTGCCCCTCCCGAAATAGTTACTATTTCAACTGAACACCCTGATGACGGTGGTTTGCACCGTGCATTGGCCACGAAGAGTCGGCAGGACCTGTGCAACCCTCGTACGAGAAGCAGAGAACACCCGAAAGTGCGCCACCGCTAACTGCATCACGACGCTCGTCGTCGCAGAAGTTGATATAGATCTTACCGTCAGGACCGATAACAGGCGAGCTCCACATCTTTGGATACTCCAAGCCCTCGTAGTGCGATGCGTAACGGCTATCCGCTGCGAGCAAAGTTGCGATATTGCGCTTAACGAGCAACTTGCAACTCTCGCCCTCAACCTTTACAATGTAGTAGTGTCCCGACTCGGTACCGAAGTGGATATTGCCCGCAGCATCAATAGCCGGCGAACCCGAAACCTTCTCCATAGTCGAGAAACGAGCCACAACCTGCTCTCTTGCAAGGTCTACAACTACGATACCGCCGTTTGCCTTACCGAGAGTGTTGTTCAACGATGCCACAGCATAACCATCGGCAGTGATTGCTACACCACCCTGGTCCTGTGTATCGGTGTTAGGAATGTAGGTCTGCGATACAACGGTGTTAGAACCATCAACAGCATAGACATTTGTGCCAATGCCGTCGGTCATTACGCTACATACGCAGTTGATGCCTCCGATATTTGTACAAGCAAGGTTTGCATCAGCCTTTCCAGGCTTGTATGGCTCCGCGGTGAATACACGGCTATATGCGTTGCTGCTGATGGCCGCATTCGACAAATCGGTAGCAAGCATATTGAAGACTCCATACTGACCTCCACTCCAATAGATGTAGCCACTCTTATCCATTGCAATACCCGAAGCAACACCTCCGGTAGGACCACCACCGCCATTGCTGTCGCTTGCGGCGTAAGCCTTGCGAGTTCCGGTAGCCTTGTTGATAGCCAAAACCGAACCGGTGTTACCGTTGTTACCTGCGTAGATGTACTGGTCGGTGATGACCACGTGCTGACCATTTACTGCCGGCGCCAAAGTGCCGTGAGCTGTACATACATAGAAGTCGGTGAATGTCCACTTGATAGTTCCGTCAGGGTTTACGGCAACATATCTACCCTCGCCCTTTGCACCACCTACACCAACATATACAGTGCCGTCGGTGTCAATAGCAGGAGTACAAGTTACCGAAGCCTCATTTTGTGCATTGAACTTCTCGAACTGGATAGCCCAAGCCTCATTACCTTGTGCATCGAACTTGCGGAGTTTGTAATCGTGGCAAATTGCATATACATTGCCTGCATCATCAACAGCAGGAACGGTTCTTGCGCTATAACCCTCCATCTTACCGCACCAGTTGAGTACGAGATTACCTGTATCCTCCAACTTGGCAGGGTTTACGACGAGAATTTTAACCTTCTCAACTGTCGAGCTACCGTCCGATACGGTCATCTTGATACGATAGGTACCGTTCGAAATGAAACTGTATGTGGCTTGAAGTGAGCCACCTACCAACTCGCCTACCAACTTGTCGATTGTGCTATTGGTGTCGATGTCGATAATATCCCACGAGCAACTCTTTGCGCCCTTGGTAGTGTTGGTGAATGTTACAACCTCACTTGCATAGCAAGGATTTGGATTGATTGTGAAGTCTGCGTACAATACGCCTCCTCCTTCTCCACTGTCGGGAGTACAACCGCAAAATAGTGCCGCAATGGCAGCGATTGTCATAAAAAATAGCTTTTTCATAGTTAGATTGTTTTAGTTATTATATATAGGTATAGTTTTTACTACTCGGTGTATCCCTCGTTTTGAGGATAATTGCTATGACCTGCCAAGTCGCGCTCGTCCTGCGGAACAGGCCAATTCAACAAATAGTCGCCCGCCCAATTCTTGTAGAGGTCGGTGCGGCCCAAACGCTTGATGTCGAACCAACGATGTCCCTCGGCGAAGAATTCGCGCTGATTCTCATCGAGAATGAGGTTTTCGAACTCAGCCTCAGTCATCGTAGCAGGCAGAGTTACGCTCGCGTAACGGTTCTCCATAAAGCTCTTCATCGTAGCCAAGCCATCAACATTGCCCTGCATCTCAGCCTTTGCCAAGTAGATGTCTGCCAATCGCAACACCATCAATGGCGAAGCCGAAGCGTTCTCGTTCTTGATGAACTGACCAAGAGCATCGTTTCCATTAGGGAATTTGATGATTGGAAGTGAGTCGTCGGCTTTAAAGGTCGGAGCATAGCGGTAATCACCCGCGGCATACTGCGAATCGTTGAAGAGCGAGGAGTGGAGATTCACCGCTGGCGAGTAGTTCCACGAACCATCAACGTCGTTGATAGCCTCCCACAATGTAAGGAAGCCCGATGAGCGCTTGTTCGCCCACGCGAGAATAGTCTCCTTGCTGGTGTTGTTCGCGATAAACATCGAAGCGTACTCGATAGAAGAGTCGCTCAACTCGAACGATTTATGTCCGATAAGCTTGTCGGCATACTCGATAGTCTTTGCCTTGTCGCCAACCCACATATATACCTTTGTGAGCAAAGCCCAACAAGCCTCCTTCGAAGGGTAGTATGGCGAGTGGAAGTTGCTCAACTCCTTCTCCGCGTCCTCCAAGTCTTTGATGATACGCGCCCAAACCTTTTCCTGATGAGCATCGTTAATCTCGAAAGGTACAACATCGTTTGTGGTGGTTGTGAGCAGTGGCACACAACCATAGCGGATAGTGAGGTTAAAGTAGATGTATGCTCGGCAGAAGAGAGCTGTTCCCTTCGCCTCCTTTGCGGCAGCACTCGATGATGCGTTTGCCGAAATAAGCAGTGAATTTACGTCGTAAAGTGTAGTATATGCCTTCTGCCAGCGGCTCTTTGCGGTACTCGACGATGGAGTCGCTGTCAAGTCGTGTGGCATAACCTCCAAACCACCGGGTCCTGCAATGTAGTTCTCGGCAAGGAGATCTCCATCGGTCCAGAAACTCTGAGTGAAACTCTCCATATTGTAGAGCACTCCATTGGTCAAACGGCCGAGGTCGTCTTCCGAGAGTTTGTCGGTCGGAATAGCGTGCTTTGGCGACACATCGTCGAGCATCGACGAACAGCCCGACACGGCAAGTGCCATAACGCATATAACGGATATAATTAAACTCTTTTTCATATCTAAATATCTCTAAAATGGTTAGAATTTGATATTTGCACCAAAGAGGAACGAACGCATCGTAGGCGAATAACCGAAGTCGGTACCATAGTTGGCATTCGCAGGGTTGCTGTTCATCGAAACCTCCGGATCATAGCCCGAGTATTTGGTTAAACAGAAGGCGTTGTCCACGGTGAAATATACCTTTATACCGCGCATCTTTGCCTTGTCCATCCACTTCTTAGGAAGGTTGTATGCCAAAGTAATAGTCTTAACCTTGAAATACGATGCATCTTCGAGGAAACGAGATGATGTCAAAAGGTTGTAATCTACATCGTAGCCTGTATGAGCTCCCGAGATAATAGGACGAGGCATAGTGTTCGAGGTACCCGGACCACGCCAATAATCGAGAGCCGCCTGACGGCTAACGTTGAAGTATGAGGTCTCTTTCGACTTGCCCTCCTCTGGGATAGCCACCGAGCCCGACGAAAGGCCCATATTCTCGGTACCCTCGCGGCCGCAACCACGCCAAGCCGAGAAGATCTTTCCTCCGATAGAGTATTGGAAGAAGATGTTTAACTCGATACCCTTCCACGACATATTCGAGGTGATACCACCAAATACGTCAGGAGTTGCCTTACCGCAAATCACACGGTCTTCATCGCTGATGTCGCCATCGCCATTCTTATCATAGTACTTCACATCGCCCGCACGAACACCCTTTGCGTAGAGCTTCGCCGGAACCTCGTGGTCGTACTGATAAATGCCCTCCATACGGAGCATATACCAAGTCGAAATTGGCTGACCTGTGATGATAGCGTGCTTGTTACCTCCGTAGAGCGAATTTGCTGTCTGAACGATAATATCGGTGTCGTCGAGGAGTTTTATGAGTCGGTTCTTACCCCACGAGAGGTTACCGCTCAAATCCCACTTGAATGCACGGTCAATTACGCGACCGCCAATGTTGAACTCAACTCCGACATTGTCCATCGAGCCGATATTCGACGTAAGCGAGGTAAAGCCTGTTGTCGAAACAACCGGTTTTGCATAGAGCAAATCGTCGGTACGCGAATAGAATGCATCGGCAGTACCATAAAGGCGACCATCAAACAACTCGAAATCAACACCAAAGTTGAACTTTGTAGACTTCTCCCACTTGATATTCTGTGCAACGCTCGAAATCTGCATACCTGCCGAGCCATTGTACGATGCACCTGCCGAAACCAACGACATTGCTGCCCAGTTGCCGATACCGGCCATCGAACCTGTCTGACCCGCACTCAATCGAATCTTCAACTCATTGAGCGCCGACTCCTTCGGCATAAAGTCCTCGTTCGATAGAATCCAGGCGATAGAGCCCGCCGGGAAGAATCCGTAACGATTGTTCTTTGGAAAACGCGACGAGCCGTCGGCACGGAACGAGAAGTTGAGGATATACTTGTTATCCCAGTTCAACGCACCACGGAAGAAGTACGATTCGAGAGCATACTCGTTGAAACCTATCGAGCCCGGATAGATCTGCGTACCCGAGGTGATGAGGTCGAAACTCGACGAAGGGAATGCGCCATTGGCATAGTTATCCGACTTCGCACCAAAAGTGTCGTATTTGTAGTGCTCGAACGAGTGTCCTGCCATCACCGAGTACAACAAACGATCCCAATCATTGTTATAGGAGATGATGTTGTCGATAACATAGCGGAACGAGTTGTTCTTCTGCTCGGAGAGCGCACTCCAATCGGCGTGATAGCGACGGTCGGTGTGATTTTCGGTAATCTTCTTGGTAACTCTATCGAAGATGCTGTAACCACTGACAGATGGCTGCCACTTCAATCCCTTTATCGGCTGCACCTCGAAACTGATGGTTCCCTGCAACTGATACTTCTTGGTGTAGTAATCCTCCTCGTTGATCATCATCACAGGGTTGTGTCGAGTCAGACCGTGCTCACTCATCACACGATACGAACCATCGGCATTGTATGGACCGAACCAAGGTGGCTCCTCGCGGGCTGCTCGTAGGATTTTGAGCGAGCCATCGGTCTCCTCTACTTGATCGTAGCGAGCGTATGCACCCGATAAGTTGAGGTTCATTTTGAGCCACTTAGCAATTTTGTGCGAGAACTTTGCACGACCGGTGTATTTGTGGAACGAGGTGGTATTGAGATAACCATCTTGCTGCTCCAAACCGGCCGAAACATAGAAAAGCGTCTTGTCGTTACCACCCGAAAGATTGGCTGTGGCACCACTTCGAAGAGCAAATCTGCGAGAGATAGCGCCAACCCAGTCGAAGTCGGTGGTGTTGTTAGGGATATACAACTGCTTGAACTGGTTCATCTGCGCGTTGTAGTTATCCACCGCTGTCTGCATCACGTTGATATACTGAGCACGATTTGCCATCGGAATATCGTGCGCCACGTGGGCAAAGCCGCAATAGCCTTCGACATTTACATTTGTCTTACCTTTTGCACCCGACTTCGTAGTGATGATGATGACACCGGAATTGGCACGCGAACCATAAATTGCAGTTGCCGATGCGTCCTTCAACACCTCCATACTCTCGATATCGTTGGCATTGATGTTTGGATAGGACTCCGCAGGGATACCATCAACCACATAGAGTGGCGACGAACTTCCCGAGATGGAGCTCACACCACGAACAATAACGTTCGGAGCAGAACCCGGGATACCCGAAGAGTTCGATACGCTCACACCGGTAACACGACCTTGGAGCGACTTCATTGGATCCACTTCGGCACCTCGCGTAATGTCGTCCATTTTCATACTTGCGATGGACGAACTGACGAGTTTTTTGGATTGAGTACCATATCCGACCACAACCACCGCATCAATATCCTTCGCTCCCTGTTGGAGAGTTACATCGATAGATGTGCGATTGCTTACCGCCAAAGTTTGTGTCTCATATCCTAAGAATGAAACAACAATGGCTCCGTCGGCCGGTACAGACAGCGTATACTTGCCGTCAAGACTGGTGCTTGTTCCGTTGAGTTCATTGCTCTTGTCCACAACGGTCGCTCCAATGATTGGAAGACCCGTTGCATCAACAACAGTACCCGATACGGTAATGCGCCCGGCAGTTGCTGCACTTGATCCTTGGGCGTATGCACTGCCGCCTACCAGCACACATAATGCTGCAACTAATACGGCTGTCATAACCCGAAACTTCTTGTGTAAGTTTTGAATCATAAGCTTTTGTTTTAGGTTAATAATTGGTTTATTGCGCTTGTAACTTACTAATAATCAACATTTTAAACCTCAAAATCCCCCCCCCGAAAAATTCGGGGGAGGGATTTTGCCTTTTAATGCCTGTTTGCCTATACAAATATATAAAAAATTTGATAACGATAAACAAGAATTTGCTGTTTTTTTAAAGAAACAGCCCTCTTTTTTTAGAGGTATTTATTAACAGCGAACTCTTACGATGGCTTAATGAGGGTAGATATAGCCGTTAGTCTGCGGCTATATTAAAAATTTTGGATTGAAATGTTGGAACACAATAAAAAATCGCCCCGCAACATACTTGACGTATGTGAGGAGCGATTTATTACAGATTGGTGCAAAATTCACCAATCAGAATGATTTTTTATTTCTTGTCAGAAGGCGTGAGATGCGGTGCATCACAAGAAATTACTCGGTTGGAATGTCCTTGTTTACGTTCTTCGAGCCTACCAATGCGTAGTAGAGGAGGAAGATAAGACCTGCTGCGATTACCCAGTAACTGATAAGGTAACTGCCTGTCCAGTCAACAACGGCGTTCTGCAAGAATGGAAGGATACCTCCACCGCAAACCATTGCCATAAAGATACCTGCGCCCTTCTCGGTGTACTTGCCAAGACCCTCAACTGCAAGGTTGAAGATACCGCCCCACATTACCGATGTGCAGAGGCCGCACAATACGAGCAATGCTGCGTTTACAGGAACTGCTGCCATACCAAAGCCCGCTGTACCCTTAAATACAGGGAGGTTTACAACGATCTCCGGCGAGAGGAATATTGCACCCAAAACAAGGCACAAACCTACTGTAGAAACGGCTGTAAGCATCGACTTTGCCGAAACCTTCGCACCGAGAGCAGCACCCAAAAGACGACCTACAAGCATAAGCAACCAATATGTTGCGGTAACGGTTCCTGCGATAGCCTCGGCACCCGACTCTACCTGCAAACCACCATTCTGCAACCACTTCTGCAATACGTTCGGAATACCTACCTCAACACCCACATAGATGAAGATGGCAACAGCACCAAGAACGAAGTGACGGAACGACATTGGGCCATACTGCGACTTCTCCTCTCTCTTCGCCTCAATAGCCGGATTCTCCGGAATTGCAGTGAAGAGGATAACCACAAATGCTACTGCAAAGATTGCGAGAGCGATATACATCAATGGGAACACCTGGCTGATCTGCGCCTTTGCAATCTCCGGTACGAACACGCCTGTGAGGAAGATTACGGCTGTACCCATCAGCGAGTTGAACGAGCCACCCACCTGCACAAGTTGGTTACCACGGTTGCCACCGCCACCGAGTTTGTTCAACATAGGGTTAACCACGATGTTGAGCATACACATCGAGAAACCGCCTACGAAAGCACCAAGGAGGTAAACGGTAAATGCAGTCATACCGCTCAAAAGACCTGCGATAGTCTGAATGCCTACACCGGCGAAGCCTACAACAACTGCCAAGAGAGCAGTGAATTTGTAGCCTCTCTTCTGCAAGAGGTTACCTGCAGGGATACCCATAACAGCGTATGCAATAAAGTTGCACAACACGCCAAGAGTAGCCATCCAGTTAGGAATTACAATCTCCTGACCTGCGAGGTAGTACTTCAACACCTCACCCATTGGCGATGCCAAGTTTGTGACGAACGAAATCATACCGAAGAGCAAGATGCACACGATAATCGCCGGCACATTCGAATTTTGTTTTTGTGTCATAAAATTTTAGTTTTTATTGGTTAAAAATAAAGTTGTATCGTTGTTTTAGCCGAGAAACGAGAGTTTTTAATGTAAAATTCAAAATGTAAAATCAGTTTTCCGTTTTCCGTTTTCAGTTTTCCGTTTTTAAGTTTTACCTGTCGCGCTCGACAACATACTCGCACAAAGCCAATAGCGATGTGCGGAAGTCGCTCTCCTCGCACACCGAGAGTGCCGACATCGCGCGTTGCAAGTAGGCTCTGACACTCTCTCGTGCAAGAGCTACGCCATTATACTCCACAACCTTCGCCTGAATAAACGCTACGCTCTCATCGCTCTCGGCACAGAGTGGAAGGTGGTGCAAAATCTCTGCCTTCTCCTCCTCCGACGCTCGCTCCAACACCTCAATCAGAGGTAGCGTTATTTTGCGCTCACGAAGGTCGTTCGAGGCGGGCTTACCTGTATTATTATTAGGTACGAAATCGAGAATATCATCTACAATCTGGAACGCCATACCGAGCATCTTACCAAAGGTGCGCATCGCCTCAATTTTTTCTGCCGAAGCACCCACCGAGAGTGCGCCCACCGAAGCGGCAACAGCAAACAACGAGGCCGTTTTCTTGTAGATTATATCAAGGTAGTTCTCGCGCGAAGTGTCCAACTTCGAGGCGTGGTCGCTCTGGATAAGTTCTCCCTCGCAGAGTACCGACATTGCGCCGATAATGTGGTTGAGAAGGTCGTACTGGCCACTCTGCAAACCGATACTCATATTACGAGCCAAGATATAGTCGCCCACAATTACCGCATTGCGCGACTGCCAGCGGGCATTCACCGACGCCTTGCCTCGACGGAGGTTCGATTCGTCGATTACGTCATCGTGAATAAGCGAAGCGACATGAATCATCTCTACCAACATCGCGGCCAACATTGTACGCTTGCCGAAATTGCCGATAGGAGATGTAGCACCTGCCGCCAACATCACCACAATGGGGCGCAGGCCCTTGCCGCGTGCAGATAGCACATATTCGAGCATATCGCCGACAAGAGTGCCCTCCTCCTCACTGAAATTCTTACGAACAAAGGCGTTGAACTCCTCGATATTGCCCTCTATCGGGCGACGAATTTGGTTAAGTGTTGCAGTCATAAACGTCCTATATCCGAACAAAGATAGTGAAATTTCGAAATAGTTTCTTAAAAAAGCGAAAATTTTTTCTAACTTTGAGCGTTATTTATGCACGAAGTATGGAAAAATCAAAGGATATTCTTAAAAAATCGCTGCCCACGATTGTGGCAATTCTGCTCTTCGGAGTGGTTTCGATTGTAGGTTTTATGCCGCAGTTGGAGGGTAAGGTGTTGCCACAAGGCGACATCAGCCAGTTCAACGGTATGAGCCGTGATATTCGTGAGTGCAGAGAGCAGTTTGGCGAGGACCCGCAATGGACCGGCGCGATGTTCTCGGGTATGCCCGCCTACCAAATCAACATCAAATATCCGTCGCAAATCATCAAGCGCTCGGTCGATTGGGTGCAATCGCTATTTGCCGAGCCCGCATCGATTATATTTTTTGCGATGCTCTCCGCCTTCGTGATGGCGGTGATGATGGGAATGTCGGCGTGGATAGGCATTATCGTAGGTTTGGCATACGGATTATCTACCTACTTCTTCCTAATTATCGGCGCAGGACACATTACCAAGATGTGGGCTTTGGTCTATGCCCCTGCGATGCTTGGTGCGATACACTACACACTGCGTCGTAATATGTGGCTCGGAGGCGCATTGACGGCACTTTTCGCTGCTCTCGAAGTTGGCGCCAACCACCCCCAGATAAGCTACTACTTCGTATTGGCAGCCGCTGCGCTCTTTATCTCGGAGGCGGTATTTGCCATCAAAGAGAGACGATATGCCGACTTCGCAAAGCGCACGGCAGTACTCGTTGGCGCAGCTATTTTATCGCTCGGAGCAAACTTTGCCCCACTATACTACACCCTGCAACACACCTCCGACACCACTCGTGGAGGTAGTGCATTGGCGACCGAAGGCGAGAGCAAAGGACTCGACATCGACTACGCTACAGCGTGGAGTTACGGCATAGACGAGAGTTTTAATATGCTCATTCCAAACTTTATGGGTGGTGATTCGGGCAACACCTTCTCGAAAGATGGCGAAGTGAGCCGAGCATTCAAAGAGTTGGGAGCAGATAAACGTACCGCAGAAACTTACGCACAGCAGCTCCCCGCATATTGGGGCGAACAGCCCTACACGGCGGGACCGACCTACATCGGTGCAGTTGTGATATTCCTTGCTCTTCTGGGGCTTATGCTCGCCGAAAACCGCGACCGCTGGTGGATATTGGCGGCATCAATTTTGGCTCTGCTTATGGCTTGGGGTTACCACGCAATGTGGTTCACGAAGTTGTGTTTCGACTATCTGCCGCTTTATAATAAATTCCGTGCCGTTTCGACCGCACTGGTCGTTATCGAGTGGAGTGCACCTCTCTTGGCAGGTATCGGATTGTGGCAACTCTACAAACATTGGGGCGATAGAAAAGCGATACTGCACGCCGTGGCCATTGCAGCCGCCGTTGTGGGTGGCTTGTGCGCAATTTTCGGTGTTGCAGGCTCGATGTTGTTCGACTTCGGTGGCGAGGAGAGTATTGCTATGATGAACAAGGCCTTCAACAGCGAAGACATTGGCGGCGTTGTTGGTCAGGCGATGGCTGACGAGCGCTCTTCAATGCTTGCAAGCGATGCGGTACGCTCGTTGATATTCATAGCATTGGCGGCAGGGGTACTACTCTTTGCCATCTACAAAAAATTCGACAGCAAGCGCCACGCAATTACGGTGGTTGCCCTATTGGCGGCGTTGATTGTGGTGGATATTCTCCCCGTAAATCTGCGCTATGTGCCTTACGATATGTTTATCCCGAAACGTAACAACAAAATAACCCCGACAAAGGCGGATAAGGAGATTATGGCGGATAAGGAGCTAGGCTACCGCGTATTCAACGGCTCGGTATCGACCTTCAACGACGCCAAGACTTCGATGTTCCACCGCTCGGTTGGTGGCTACCACGGAGCGAAAATGGGACGCTATCAGGACCTTATCGACTACTACCTCAATCAAGATAACGACGGTACTTATGCCGTACTCGATATGCTCAACACAAAATATGTCATCTTCTCACCTGAACAGTTTATGGAGAACAAATCACGCAACGGTGCGGCGTGGTTTGTCAAAAGCGTAGAGGTGAAGGAGAGTGCCGGCGAAGCGTTGAAGGCGCTTGGCGAGGTCGATTTGAAGAGCGTAGCCATAGTTGAGAAGGGTGCGCCTCAACCAGCCATCGACGGCAAGGGCAATATCGCACTTGTGGAGTATCGTCCAAACTATCTGCGCTACGACTACTCGCTGACGGGAGGTAGTGCCGTAGCGGTTTTCTCGGAGATATATTACGACAAAGGCTGGCAGGCGTATATCGACGGCAAATCGGCCGATTCGTTCCGTGCCGACTACGTTCTCCGCGCGATGGTTCTGCCGGAGGGCAACCACTCTGTAGAGTGGCGATTCCGAGCACCAAACTGGAATTTCGCCTCGACAATTACTCTTATTTGCTCAATTTTGATTATCTTCGCACTCGTAATCAGCATAATTTTCAGACACTATGGCTGCCACTCAAAAAAACGTATCGCTTAGAGTACGCTTCTCGTACGCAACAGCAACCTTCAGTATGACACTCGTATTGTTCCTCCTCGGGGCAATAGGATTTATTATGGCGAACATCTTTGACGCCACAGAGAATATGCGCGAAAGCGTAACTATGATCGTGGAGTTGAAGGACGACCTTTCAAATCAGGATAGCAACGAGATTGCCGACCATCTCGAACAGAGCGATATGGTGGCTTCGCTGACCTACTTGTCGAAGGAGGAGAAGTTGAGCGACAAAGAGTTCCAGCGCACATTTGACGTGAAGATTGATGGTTTGTTGGACGAAAATCCTCTGCCCAACTCCTACGACATAACTCTGTCGTCTCTCTCTTACGACAAAGAGGCACTAAAGAAGTTTGCCGACGAAGTGCGTGCACTCAAAGGTGTTTCGAAGGTAACCTATCCCGAAGACTTTGTCGAGGAGTTACACTCTACGCTCGATATTATGAACCTCATAATGGTAATTTTTGGTGGCGTGTTGCTCGTTATATCGATAATGTTGCTCAACAACACCGTGCGCTTTGCCGTATATTCGCAACGCGAGCTCATCAACACCCTGAAAGCTGTGGGTGCAACAAAGTGGTTTATTATGCGTCCATTTGTGGGCCGTAGCGCACTGCAAGGTCTTTTGGCAGGCATCTTGGCATCGGCTCTATTAGTGGGCACACTCTACGGTTTCGACTATGCCGTGCCGGGAATGGGAGTATTTCCGAAGTGGGCAGAGATTGGCTTCATCTCGGGCGCAATGATAACCCTTGGCGTTGTTGTTGCGGTGATATGCACACTGCCGGTAGTTAGTCGTTTCGTAAATATGAAGTCGAACAAAATACATCTTTGCTAAATGAAAAAGAGCCCTAATAAAATCGAGAAAAAAGGCGGCGAAAAGATGCCGCTTGGACTATACAACTACCTGATGATGTTGGGCGGTGCTGCGCTTATAGTCATAGGCTTCTGTTTGATGGCCGGAGGTACAGATGCCACCCCCGAAACCTTCTCGTACGACATCTTCTCGTGGCGTCGCATCACCCTTGCGCCAATTGTCGTGGTGGCAGGTTTTGCATTCGAGATATTCGCCATTTTGAAGAGATTTTAACCCGCATAAGCTCCGCGAAGAGAATGTTAAATAATTGTTAAATTTCGCGGCTGCTATTGATTGTATGCGCCACGTCTTCTATCTTTGTGAAGATTAAAACTACCTAAACTTCTTTTGTATGGGAGAAATTTACTACGTAATGGTCGCAATTCTTGCGATTTTGGCAATTTCGGGACTCTATGTCGGAGTTACAAATGATGCCGTAAACTTCCTCAACTCGGCAATCGGTTCGCGAGCCGCAAAATTCCGCACTATTCTTCTCGTTGCCTCGCTGGGTATCCTTGTCGGAGTGCTGACTTCGAGCGGTATGATGGACGTTGCACGTCACGGAATGTTCCACCCCGAACTCTTTACCTTCCGCGAAGTGATGATGCTCTACACGGGTGTGATGTTTGCGAATGTCATTCTTCTCGACGTTTATAACTCGCTGGGGCTTCCGACCTCAACCACCGTGTCGCTCATCTTCTGTCTGCTCGGCTCGGCAGTAGCGGTATCGCTCTTCAAAATCGGAACCGACCCTACTTTGTCCTTCACACAGTTGGGCGAGTATATCAACACCACACGAGCAATGGGAGTGGTTTCGGCAATCCTTCTCTCGGTAGTTCTCGCCTTTACGATGGGTACTATCATAATGTGGATATCCCGATTTATCTTCTCGTTCCGATATATGAAGTTGTTCCGCCGTTTTGGTGCAATCTGGTGTGGTATCTCGCTGACATCAATTCTCTATTTTGCCCTGTTCAAGGGTTTGAAGGGACCTCTCGGAGGTACGGCATTTATCGCGTGGGTTGATAACCATATGGCTATCTCGCTGCTTATTGCGTGGGCGGCTTGCACAATGATTCTATTCTTCTTGCAACTCTTCCGCGTGAACATCTTGCGTATAACAATTCTTGCAGGTACATTCTCGTTGGCATTAGCATTTGCGGGTAACGACCTCGTAAACTTTATTGGAGTACCTATCGCCGGCTGGGAGGCATTCTCGCTATCGAACGCGGCAAATGGCGACGTTACAATGTTGATGGAGGCTATGGCGGTTCCGTCCGACGGCTCAACCTCATCGAACTTTATCTACATACTCATTTCGGGTATCATAATGATTGCAACGCTATGGACCTCACGCAAGGCTATGAATGTATCACAGACGGAGCTCTCACTCTCCTCAGCAAGTGATGACGGAGGTGATGTGCAGTTCTCCTCTTCGATATTCTCGCGCGCATTGGTTCGTGCAGCAGTCAATACATCGCGTTTCTTCGACAAAATAACCCCTATAAAGGTTAAGAACTTTGTCGAGAAGCGTTTTGAGTGGGCAGATGTCGAGCATAGCGGCGCACCTTACGATATGATTCGTTCGACCGTAAACCTCACCACGGCATCGTTGCTTATCGCGTTCGGTACCTCATTGAAGTTGCCACTTTCGACCACCTATGTCTGCTTTATGGTGGCTATGGGTTCGTCGTTGGCAGACAAGGCTTGGGGTCGCGAGAGCGCCGTATATCGTATCACAGGTGTATTTACCGTAGTGATGGGTTGGTTCGTAACGGGTCTTGGTGGCTTTGTTATCGCTTTCATCCTCGGTTTGCTGCTTATGTGGGGTGGCAATTGGGCTTTCGGAGCAATTACCGTGCTCTGCCTCTATATGTTTATCCACTCCAACTTTATGTCGAAGGGCAAAAAGGGTGAGAAAAAGAAGGACGATGCGCAGTTGCGCGAGAACCTTGTGGATAACACTATGACTACCGTATCCGAAACCGTTAAGGCCTCTACACGCATCTACAACCGCACAATTGCGGCCCTTATGAAGGAGGACCGCAAGGCGTTGAAGGAGCTCTCGGCGGAGGCGGCGGAGATGTACGAAGATAATCGTCGTTTGAAGTACTCTATCGCATCAACCCTGCGTAGCACATACGGCTCGGATTTGAACCTCTCGCTCTACTATGTGCAGATTCTCGACTACCTGAACGAAATGACAAAGGCGCTGGTACACATCACTCGCCCATCGTTCCAACATATCGACAATAACCACACGGGATTGAGCCAGATACAGACCGATACACTTATGTCGATAAATGCCGACGTAAACGAGATCTATTCGCGTATTATATATATGTTCACCTCGAACGACTTCTCGACTATCGACGAGGTGCTGACAATGCGCGACAACCTCTTCGAGCGTTTGGCACAATCGACCAAGGAGGAGCTGGCACGTATAACTGCCGGAGAGTCGAACTCGCGCGCCGGAATGTTGTTCCTCGGCATTATTTCCGAGACCAAAACTATGGTGTTGCAGTCGCGTAACTTGCTCAAATCGCGTCGTTACTTTATCGAGCAAGAGGGCAAGGTTATTCGCCAAAGCCGCATCTACGAATAGAGGCTACACCTTATATACTAATAGCAAAAGACCTTCCAAGTGGGAGGTCTTTTTTTTGGGGGGGGGCATTTTGTGCCAAACAAGAAAATCGCCCCGCAGCATACTTGTCGTATGTGAGGAGCGATTTATTGAAAGTTGGTGCAAAATTCACCAATCAGAATGTTCTTAAACAAAAAAAATGAGGTCTTCGGAGGTGATTCGACTCACGAGAGAGCACCTCCCGTAGTCTTAGTAGCCCAATGCTACAACCTTCCGATTTCCTCAACCGAACGCAAACCGAGTGCAATATCGACGAAAAACATTTGGAACTCCGAAGGAGAAAAATGAGTTGCCGACCATTCAGTCAAATTCGTTTGAACTGAAAAGTCGGCAAATTATTATCCATTGTGTAGCAATGGTAAATGTTTTGAGGAGATTTTACCGAGGTGCAGCCGAGGAAGGGAAACTCTGTTTCGCCAACCGAGACCCAGCCAATCGGTCACACACGGGCAAAAAAAATGAGGTCTTCGGAGGTGATTCGACTCACGAGAGAGCACCTCCCGCAGTCTTAGCGACCCAATGTCGCAACCTTCCGATTTCCTCAACCAACCTAAAACTACTAACCTAAAATGAACCTTAAAACTTCGAGTGCAAAGATAAGGGTTTTTGAAATACTGTGCAAGTTTTTTATTAAAAAATTTTAATTATTTTTTGAAAAAATTTCTTTCGTCTTCATAATCGCCTGATTATCCGAGCATTACAATTTAGAAAAATTTTAACAACTATTTATCGCAAAACGATAACCTCTCGTTTATTGTGAAAAAATTTGGTTAAGGTATTGCATTTTTGCACAATAATTTCTATATTTGTATAGGTTCGGAGTAGAGGCCACGGCGTCCGTCTTTTTAATAAAAGGAGAGTCAGCTATGATTGATGCGTTTGTGACACATATTCAAACCGAAAAACGGTTCTCTGCGCTTACGGTGCGCAACTATCGACACGACATAGAGTCGTTCGTTGCCTGGTGCGCCTCAACTGCCAAGCTCCCAATTGAGGAGTTCAACCTCACAGACATCACAACGGAGGATATTCGCGAGTGGATTTGCTATCGCAAAGACCACGACAAGGTGAGTGCAGCCTCCATAAATCGTGAGGTTTCGTCACTCCGTAGTTTCTACAAATATCTGCGCCGACAAGGGCTTGTTTCAAAAGATATTTTCAGTCGCGTTTCCACGCCTCGAACACCTCGAAAATTGCCATCGTTCGTGCCCGAAACACGAATGGAAAATCTGCTACAAAACTGTCGGAAAAATAGTAATGATGGCGACCTTATACGACGTCGTAACTCGCTTATTATTACGCTATTTTACAGTTGCGGGCTACGCCTTGCAGAGTTGCAGGGCATACACTTCGGCGACTTCTCTTCGGATATGACCACACTCCACATCCGAGGCAAGGGCGACAAGCATCGAATGATACCTCTGCTACCGGAGATGGGGGCAAGGGTCAGAATCTACGCAGAGATGCTCCGAAATATGGGATTTTCGACCTCCTCGGAGGCTCCGTTGATTGTTTCGCAACTCGGACAGCCCCTATCCCGAACGGCTATACAAAAGGTGGTAAAATCGAATCTTGTGGAGGCCAATGTGCAGGGCAAAAAATCGCCTCACGTGCTGCGCCACACTTTCGCGACACACCTGATGAACAAAGGGGCGGATATGCGTGATATTCAGGAGTTAATGGGGCATTCGTCGCTCAAAACCACGCAGTGTTACACGCACAATAGCATAGCACAATTACAAGAGGTTTACAAGCGGGCGCATCCGCATAAATAACGGAAAACGGAAAACGGAAAACGGAAAACTTTTAGTTTTTCGTTTGGAGTGGAAAGCGGAACCGACGACAAACCGAGAGCAGAGGGCGCTTGCGCACTTTGCCGAGGTGCGAAGGAGGAAAAGCCCACAAAGTGGGGTTAAAACGGAAAACTTTTTAGAACGGAGAGTTTAGAACGGAGAGATGAGGATGCAACAGGACTTAATAGGAGATTTCTATAAGATACCATAAACTCCTATCAACTCCTAAAAAACAAATTAAAAACAGCTAATGGCTAATGGCTAATGGCTAAAAGCTAATAGCCAAAATTTATATAAACCTTAAAAATTTTTTACTATGGAGGTTAAAATTCAATCAGTTAAGTTCGATGCGAGCAAGCAGCTTATCGAATTTGTAGAGAAGAAGATGTCGAGATTGGAGCGTTTTGAGAGTAACTCGACGGGTGTAGATGTAATTTTGAAGCTGGACAAGGACAGCGAAAAGGGCAACAAATTGGCTCTTGTAACACTCCACGTGCCGGGCGCAGATATAGTTAGCGAGCAGCGTGCTCGCACCTTCGAGGAGGCTGTCGATTTGGCTCTCGATGCCGTAAAACGACAAATTGAAAAGCGCAAAGATTGATGAATAGCACTCTTTCGCAAGTTATTAGGCAACCAAAAGGTTGCCTAATTTTTTGCGCACGCGACGTGTTCGTTGAACTAAATCGGCAATTCGTTGAAAAAATTTTTATATATTATATAACACCCCTATTTTTGTGCGGTTTTTTAAGACAGAAAAAGATGAGGAAATTTTGTTTTATCACGGCATTTGCAACGCTAACACTGCTTGTCGGCTGCTCGAAGGCTATCGACGAGGCGGTTGTGGTAGAGCCTGTAAAAGCCGAGCTCTCAATCGGTCTGCCAATCGGTATCAGCCGTACGACAATGGACGATGAGGGTAATGCCGAGTGGGTTGAGGGCGACACCTTCACCTTGTGGGCGGAGAATAGAACCGGCGGTTACGACATCAATGGTGCCGATTTTTCGATGATGTACTATTGGCACTCGTTGAAGTCGGCGGTTTTCACCTCGTACGCTAATGCGCTCAAAGAGGGAAACTACACCTACTACGCCATATCGCCAAAGCCACTTTCGGTAAACAATCGCAAGGCGACATTCACCTTGCCTGCCGAACAGACGGGAAGCAGTATTGATGGCGCGTACGACATTATGGTTGCTACACCGGTTACCACCGAGGCTCTATCGGAGGAGAAGGTAAACAACCTCGCGCTCGAATTTAACCATAAGACCCACCTCCTGAAATTGACAATTCCAAAGGGTGGCAATACGTTGAGCAACCCTATCAAGCAGGTGGTGTTCACATTCCCGACAGTCGTAACCGGTACTATCACTCTCGATGCCACCACGCCAACGGCTGTGCCGACAATCACCAACGGAAGCAAGCAGCTTATCATAAATATACCCGAGGGCTTCGACGAGGGCGAGAGTGCTTGGGTTCGCATTGCCGAGGGTACAATATCGGGTGCAGTAACCTACTACGCCGTATCGACCATAGGCGAGCGTACGCTGACACGCACATTCAACCTCTCTAAAACGTGCGAGGGCGGACACATTACACCGCTTAAATTTATAGTTCCCGAGCCTATTCCGCCAACAACATTGCGTTTCGTAGTTGGCAACAACAACTTGGGCGAAGCGGTGCAGAAGGTGTCGATTTATGACTACAGCGGGGTGATGTTGAAGTCGTTCTCAACGAGCTCGACCAACACCTACGACATAGTACAGTACGGCATCTACGAGGATGGCATATTCCAAACCTATGCAGGACAGACATTTACCATTCGCTTCGAGAGTGCAAATGCCATCGTGGAGCAGAAGGTTACCATTCCGTCGGTAATCAACAAGTATGCGGTGAATACCCTCCCTGCGGTGGATGTTCCATACCTCTTCTTCGAGGATTTCACCTCAATTCACACTTCGTTCGCAAAGGATGACGAGCGCGTGGATAACCTGATGTCGGCAGACGGTATGTTGCTCAACAACTATATGAGCGTTTCGGGCTGGAATGGCGCACACGTTAGGGGTGTAGCAGGACAGAGCGTGCGTGTAAATGTTCGCCACCAGAGTACTATGGGTGCAACACGAACCAATGGTCGTCTTGATACTCCGGCAATGAAGGGCCTCAAATCGGGAGCAAATGTATCGTTGAAGGTTCAGTTCGATATGGGTGCCTACGTAAATTCGGGCTACGGTAGTGAGAATGAGATGTTCTGTATGGCGGGTACGCATACGGAGTCGGAGGGTTCTGCTATCAACGGATTGGAGGCAACGACCGTTGCAGGTACTGAGATTAACGACTACAACCGTATCCCTGGAGTGTTTGGCTCGCACTGCCTCACTACGGGATACCTCCCATCGAACTACAACAACGATAGTTTTAGTAGCACATTCCCAACCTACTCGTTCACGGCGAGTGGTTGTACCTCGGCAACACGTATCTGCTGGATACCTTGTTGCGTGCAGACCACGTGGTTTACAGCAGGAAATGGTCATTACTACATCTATCTCGACAATATCAAAGTATCAATCGCACAATAACAGACGAAGATGAAGAAGATACTTTTAGTAATAGCACTTGCAGTCGTAGCGACTGCGTGCCAGATCCCCGAGAATGAGGCGTTGCTTACGCGAGGCAAAATCGCCATCAACGCAGCCACTCGTTCCGAGGTTAATGAGGAGAACACCACAGGCAAAACAGTGCTCGACGAGAGCCTTGTGCCTACGGCGAAGGATTTGAAGGTGGAGATAAAGAGCAATGGCGCAACCCAAACGTGGGCAACCTTGTCGGAGTTCGAGCAGGCAGTAGCCGACGGCTTAACATTCGCTGCCGCACCACACACCATAACCCTTTCGTACGGCGAGAAGGGTGTTGAGGGGTGGTCAAAGCCATATTTCGAGGGCTCGACTACCGTAGAGGTGCCGATGTACGGTCTTACCGTCAATGCCGACGTTTTGGTTGGCGTAGCAAACTCTATTGTATCGGTCGAGACCACCGAGCAGTTCAATGGCTACTTCCCAACGTCGTCGTTCAAAATTAACAATGTAGAGTGGGACGCCTCGAAACGGGAGTTACTCTTTATGAATACGGGCGAGATAACCTTCACGTGCGACGCCATACGCCCTACGGGTAAGCCGACAACATTCGAGGGTAGACTCCAACTAAAAGCGGCAACCCATCACCGTATCGTATTTGACCTATCGACCGCAGGTAAGGCGGTAGTAAATATAATCTTCGACGAGGAGATAGTCGAGACCATAGAACTTGAATTTGAATTGAATGAAAACGCTTAAAGATATGAAAATTGTAAAACTAACAGCAGTAACCCTTTTTGCTGCACTTACAATGATAGGTTGCGGCCCCGAGGGATTGGACATCGGAAATAGTGGAGAGGAGAACACCACAAGCAAAGGTCTACTCTCGGTTGAATCTTTGGTTATCGATTGCCGCATTGACGAGAGCGACCCCGACGTGGGCGTATTGAGCAAGAAGAGCACCCGTAGCAACGTTGTAGTAGATAACTTCGAGTGCTCGATTATCGACAGCGAAAACGAGGTTGTACAGTCGTTCAAATTCAGCGAACGACCAACCGCACCAATCGAACTCGAAACGGGCGATTACCTCTTCAAAATCGTATCGGGAGATGTTCCGGCAGCAGCGTGGGAAACACCCGTTTACGGCACTGTAAAACCATTCAAAATTGTGCGTAATCAAACCACATCTCTCTCGGAGATCGTATGTACGTTGATGCAGATTAAGGTGTCGGTGTCGTTTGCTCCCGATTTGTTGGAGCGTCTTGGTAACAAGACCATTACTACCGTTTCGGTGGGCAACAATTCGTTGGAGTACACGCTTACCGAGACTCGTGCAGGCTTCTTCCTCGCACCCGAGGTAAGCAACACCATCAGCCTCCATATCGAGGGTACATACGCTGCCGATAAGGAGAATTTCAAGAAGATCGAAATGAACAAGGAGGTTCGCGATGTGAAGGCGGGTCAGTACAGCAAAATTCACTTCTTCATCGAGCACGCCGATCAAGGCAATATCGACGTGGGCGTAACCATACGCGATTGGGTAACCGACGAGGTGGTGCCTTGCAATGTTGCCGACCTCGTAACCGAGGAGGAGTGGACCGAGAGCGGTGGCAATGAGGGAGGAGAAGGCCCTGTTGAGCCGGCCGAGGACCCGAGCATCGTATGGGATAAGCACGATATATCGAAGCGTGAGCCTATCGTTGCAGGTTTGGAGGTTGATCTGCTCGTTTCGGCATCGAAGGGCATCAAGGAGTTCCTCGTGGAGATTCGCTCGGGCTCGCTTACACCGGAGGAGCTGGCTGGTACAGGACTTTGCAATGTACTCAACATATGCTATCCGAAGCAATCGTACGACTCGCGTAACCCTGAGGTCTTTATCGACGTTGAGGAGCCTTTGCGCGGCTTGGGATTCAGCGTGGGCGAGGATGTTATAAACAAGACCTTCGTGAAACTCTCGATTACGCAGTTTATGGGCGTACTTCAAGCGGTGAGTGGTAGCGATTTGAAAAACCACGACTTCATAATCACAGTTACCGACAACGCGGGTAACACCACCGTAAAGACTTTGATGCTTCAAACAGGAAAGTAACAGATGATGAAAAAATTACTCAATATATGTTTGTGCGTATGCGCCCTCGCCTTCGTCGCGTGTGTTAGCGATGGTAAGGTCGATGAGAACAACGCCAATAATACCCCGTCCGAGGATAAAGGCGTGTTGTTGCTCAATGTCGGCACACGCACAACAGACGGAATAGAGCGCGACTACGTACTCTCGATATACAAGAACGAGGCGGGTAAAGCGACCCTCGTACGCAAGTACGATTCGAGCAAGGAGAATATGCAGAAGCCAGAATATATCTGGTTGCTGGAGGGCAACTACACCGCAAAAGTTGAGAGCGGAGCGATTGTAGCTGCAACCTTCAACGATGCGGACAAACACTTCGTTGGCGAAGCGACATTCGATGTTAAGGGTGGCGAGACTTCGACGGTCGATATTTTGGCATCGATGCAGAATATCTCGGTTGAGGTGCTCTTCGACCAAACCATCACCGAAGGTTTCCACGAGGGATACTGCGTGGAGGTAAAATCTACCGATGACGCCACACTCTCCTACACCGAGAGCAAGAAGGGCTACTTCCTTTTGCCCGAAAATTGCAATACTCTCACTTGGCACTTCGTAGGCACCTTCGAATACGAAGATGGTGAGCAGGTATCGGTGGATAAGAGTGGCACAATCGAGAATGTGGAGTCAAAGCGAGCTTACAAACTCTCGTTCAAATTTTCGAAGGACGCGAGCGGATTGTTCGATGGCAATCTATCGGTTACTCTCGACGAGACTATCGAGGAGCGCGACGATCACCTCTCGTTTAGTCCCGACCCCGAGTTGAAGGGCGTAGGTTTCGACATCAATGCCCACTGCAACTATGCAGGAGGCGAACGCAAATACCTTGCAACGGCAGCGGCGGAGTTCTGTGGCGTAAAAATCGTCGTGGGCGACAAGGTGTTCGACCCTGTAAACGAAACCGTTGCGGGCGTAGTGCTTACTGGTTTGAATACGGCACAGCTCTACATCACCCTCACCGAAGATTTCTTCTATTCGTTGAGTGGTGGAACGCAGATTATAGAGATGACCGTAACCGATACGACCAACAGCGAAGCTCGCAAAGAGTTCTCTTACTCTCTTCCGGGCTTAAACGATTACGACAAGAGTCGTGAGGTGCTTGCTTGGGCGGGATGTTCATCGACACTCTCGGCAACGGTGTTCGGTACGCCGTCGAGCGTAGAGATTCTCTACCGCGAGGGTGAAGAGGAGTGGCATCGCTGCACAACCTCGGCCGGTGAGAACAACATCTACACCGCAGTGATTGGTGATTTAACACCAAACCACACCTACGAATATACCCTTGCGATAAATGGCAAAATGGTGGGTACGCCTCGTTCATTCACTCTCGCCAACGGAAACCAAATTCCGAATAGCGGTTTGGAGGATTGGTGTACGAATGGCGACGGCGTGGTTATTCCATACCACACATCGAACAACGCCTATTGGTGTTCGGGTAACTACGGAACTGCGATTTTGAGTAAGAACATCACAAATAGCAGCAGCGATGTTCGCCCCGGCTCGAAGGGTAAGAAGTCGATGTATATGGACTCGGAGTATATCGTGGTGAAGTTCGCAGCCGGAAATGGTTATATTGGCTCGTGGGGCGGTATGGACGGTACCAACGCAAAGGTATATTTCGGTCAGCCATTCGAGTACAATGCCAAGCCGAAGGCTATTCGCTTCTGGGCAAAGTGGAATTGCGGAAAGATAGACCGCGAGGCAACAGGCGTAGGCAAGAAGGGCGATCCCGATCTCTGCAAATTCTTCTGCTGCTTAACAACCGACACACATTTGGTGGATAGTAGTAAGGGCGCGGAGACAACATTCAGTCCGAGCGATGCCGACATCAAGTCGGGCGACCCACGCTACGACAAGGTTCTCTACTCGGCGTATATGGACACCACCGAGTCGAACCACGAGTGGCAGCAGATCGAGATTCCGTTCACATTCTACGGCGACGACCCTAATCAGGTGCCTACGCACATTATGCTGACATTCACCTGCTCGGGTTATGGCGACTTCTTCGATGGTTCGACCGACTCGTGGTTGTATATCGACGATATTGAACTTGTTTACTAATAATACATAGGTAGCAAAGACCGATGAGTAAATTTATTAAAACACTTGTTGCGGCGTTGCTTCTGTTGCCCCTCTCGGCAGTTGGCCAAGAGGTTGCAAAAGAGCCCACAGCAACAAAAGAGACTACGGTGGTAAAGGGGGCGGACAGCGTCGCCTATACCCATAGTGAACGACGAAAAAATAGAGGTATCTCGAACCTCAAAACCGAATTTGTGCCAAAGGGGCAGTGGGTTTTCGGAGGTTCGGTATCCTACTCGACACACTCGAACAACGACTACAACTTCTTAATTGTCGAGGATATTAAGTCGAACGGTTATCAGTTCAAAATCACCCCACTGGTGGGCTACGCCTACACAAAGAACTCGTTGGTGGGTGTGCGATTTGGCTACTCGCGCGGATTGACCGAGTTGGACAACGCAAGTCTTTCGATAACTTCGCTCGACAACTCCTACTTCTACTCGCTCAAACACTCGTACAATGTAGAGGCGTTGTGGCGAAAGTATATCCCACTGGGTAAGGACAACAAGCGTTTTGCCCTCTTTGCCGAGGTCGCTTTGGCTATGGGTGGTTCACAGTCAAAACTGCTCTCGGGTCCTCAGCAGAGCCTCAGTGGAACCTACGCTTCGAGCTTCGATGTGTCGCTGGGTGTAAATCCGGGTATCGCTGCCTTTCTGACCAACAATATGGCTATCGAGGTGAATATCGGTGTATTCGGCTTCAACTACTCGAAGACTCGACAGATTGGCAATCAGGTGGTTTCGGGCACAACCTCCTCTTCGCAAATGAACTTTAAGGTAAACATCTTCTCCATTGGATTGGGTGCTTCATTCTATCTCTAAAAAACGGACGCTACTATGATGAAGAAGATATTTACAATACTTATGGCGGTGCTTATGGTGAGCACTTTCCATAGTGCGGAGGCACAGAGCATTCTCCTCGGTTTGCATCGCGACACTACGAGCGTTGTCAGAAAACCGGGCAAGTTGATACGTATTAATCGTGTGGATCGCGAAATTGACAAAAACTCATTCGCCTACAAGGATGAGTGGATGTGCGGAATTTCGGCATCGTACGGTACCCTTACGTCCGACGATTCGGATATCGCTCTCATTGTCGAAAATCTCAAACTCGGAGGTTCGGTCATAACGGTTAAACCATATTTTGGCTACTTCTATCGCAACAACCTCTCGATTGGTGCGCGATTTGGATATACTCGAATGATGGGACATTTCGACAACGCAAACATCAACCTCGGGAACTTTATCAACGGCATAGAGTTCACGACCGAGGGCATAGGTTTGGACTATTTGAGCAACGCCTACTCGTTCTCGGTATTCCACCGCGCCTACGTACCACTCGACAAGCGAGGTCGTTTTGGCGTATTCGGAGAGTTGGAGTTAGTGGGCTCGTATGGTCGCTCACACTTCGGTTTTATGTACAACAACGAGTGGAACACGTCGATATCGGACAACTACAAGGTGGCATTCAACTTCAATCCGGGTATCGCTGCCTACGTATTCCCGAACATCTGCGCCACCGTGTCGTTCGGCTTGGGTGGCTTGGAGTATACGCACATCAAGCAATTCGATGCCAATATGAACCCTACGGGAGGTACCCGCAACCACTCGAAGTTGCGCTACCGACTCAATATCGCACAAATCAATATAGGCGTAACGGTACACCTGTGGAGCAAGAAAAACGAACTAAAATTGAGGGAGAAAAATGACTAAACGACTCGCTATAATCCTATTTTCGGCACTCGCTCTCGCGTCGTGTATCAAGAACGATGTGCCACGACCTGTGGTCGATCTTTTTATCGCCTCGCTCGATGTTGAAGGTACCGACGGAGAGATTGTTCTCGACCGCTCGTCCTACACTGCCACCGTGCCTCTCGCCGAGGCTACCAATATCGAAGCGGTGCAATTTAATAGCATAACCTACGGTGCTGATGTTGTAACCAACATCAACTACACCGCCGACGACTCGAAAATCGTCGTGTCGAAAGATCTGAATAATAAGGTTGTCAATATGTCGCAACCTGAGTATATCACACTCTCCTACTTCCAAACCTTCGAGTGGAAGATTGTGGCGACACAGACCATTAACCGCATTTGGACTGTGGATGGTCAGATTGGTGCTACTGAGTGGGATATCGAGGGACACCGCGCCATCGTAAAGCGTCGTCAGGACTACCCTCTCAACGATGTTAAGACGACAGACGTACGTTTTGGTCCGCGCCCAACATACGATTTCCCCGAGGCTTCGGAGATGCCGACCGATTTCGACAATGCCGAGAAGTCGCGCACTATTACCGTTGCTGCACACGGACGCTCGACCATTTGGGAGCTGATTATCGAGCCTACCGAGGTGGCGCTCGACTTTGAGTACGTTTCGGCAGGTGCAAACGTCATCTGGATAAAGGCTGCGAATATCGACGGTGCGACTATTCAGTTTGCATATCGCAAGCGCGGCTCGGAGGAGTGGTTGAAGGTTAAGGACGAGTGGTATGCCGCCGACTCAAAAAACCCATACAACCGCTATGAGGAGGGCTTTGTGAAGGCTGTTGTTCGTGGCTTGGAGCCGAGTACCGAATATGAGGTCATAGGTTATGCCGACGAGAAGCAGTCTGACATAAAAATTGTTGCTACGACATCACTATATCAACTCCCGAACTCACAGATGGAGGAGTGGGCGAAGTTCACCAACGACCAGAATCTGCTCCCTACGGGCGAGGCAGGACCTTGCTGGTATCCATTCTCGTCGGTGCAGAATATGTTCTGGGCCACGGGTAACCCGGGAGGTACCTCGTTGGGCGAGAAGTACAACCTCACCTACCCTGTATATAAGAGTGCCAATCCGGAGAATGTTCCACCGGGCTCTACGGGCGATATAAGTGCCTTTATGGGCTCGCAAAGCGTTTTGAATATGAAATTTGCTGCCGGAAACCTCTTCGTAGGACACTATGGCGAGACGCTCGGAACAAACGCCAAGATATACTTTGGACGCAAGATTGACCAAAACGTTAAACCCGTGGCGTTGCGCTTCAAGGTTAAGTATTCGCGAGGCAACATCAATTGGATAACGATAAACAACAAGTATCAATCCGCATCTACGGGCACCGAGTACCATATTGGCAGCAAGCAGATAAAAATTATAGGCGGACAACCCGACGTTGCCAAGGTATTCCTCTGCCTGACCGATTGGACGGAGCCGCACTGCGTGAATAGTGCCGACGAAAAGACGTTCTTCGACCCACGCACAGCCGCAGGAGTATTTGGCTTGGGTTACTTCGATAGCGACAGTACGCCTGAACTCGTTGTTGCGAACACCGACGAGTGGCACACGATGACTATACCTATCGAGTATTCGAACCCTGAGATAGTTCCGTCGGTACTTCTGCTTACATTCACCTGCTCGGGCTACGGCGACTACTTTACGGGAAGTAGCGAGTCGTGGATGTATGTCGATGATATCGAGTTGCTCTACGACCTCGACGAAGAGAATCAACCGAAATAAAAGTTCGGTTAATTGGAGTATTACCCACCCCTAAGTCCCCTTTCTGTAAAGGGGGCTTTTTTGTTACAAGGGAAATGGTATAGGGTATGTAAATTGTAAAGTAAGCGAAGAGCAAAGATTTTTTCTTACTCTTTTTCTGTATGTTTTTTGCACAAAAGAAAATAAGTATTTACCTTTGTAGGGCAATGAATAAGTTGCAAACATATTATTAGTGAAAGTGTTTCGCTAATCCTTGATAGCAAAATTTGGCGATTTTAGCAGCACAAGGAGAGCAATAACACTCATCGCCGTGTATGGATATATCTGTCTCGATATATGCCAGCCGGTGTGGGGTATTGTTTATTTGTGCTAGGGCCACGCCAAATGCCTGCTATCGGATAAACAAGTAAACTCCACACTTTCTTTATTTTAATAACATTTTACCATATTGGAGTTGCGTGGTATATAGGTGTATTAATTGCGTCTATTTTTGGATAATACATATTATCAAACACATTTATTAACTATTTAAAACTTATTTATTATGAAGACAAGATTTATTCTTTTGGTTGCGTTTTTTGCGCTTGTTTCAACAACCGTATCGGCACAATTCTACAATCGCAAGAAGGTTGCTATTACCGAAGTCGTGGACAAGAGTGGCGATGTCGCTTCCGGAACTAAAACTTTTATCCGTAGCGCATTGACCGATGCTATCACTAACTCTGACGGCTACGAGGGTTATACCTCTATCAGTTTCCTTTCGCTCGAAATGAACTTCGACAAGACTGGAAATATCTCTTCGGCATCGCTTACTTACGTTAAGAAGCAATTGATGGAGTACATCCTTGTTTCTGAGATTACTCCATTGGATAAGCAGACCGTATTATTAAGCGCGCGTATTGTTGATACCTCAAATGGTAAAATCGTAGCCTCTTCTTCGGTGCGTACTTATGCAGATATTGATTATTTACGTTCGGCTTGTAACGACCTAGCATATAAATTGGTAGGTGCAATCTAATAACAGGTAGAAATGAGTAAGAAACTCTCAATTATAATACTTTTGTGCGTAGCGGTGCTTTTACCAAACATCGCTACGGCGCAAGAGTTTACGATTTTCGCAAAACAAAAGGTGGTCATTGCGGATATCAACGATGTGAATGAACGCAAATTGAATGACGGTATCAAGCAGGTCATTCGACAAGGTATTATCGATGCGTGTACAAACTCCAGCGATTATGAAGTTTTTGAGGTAAATATAGAAGATATAAAAAGGCGTATTACGGCAAATGGACAAAAAATAAACTTTGCAAATATATGCAAGACGATAGGTTCAAGGGCCGATTATATCATTTTCACAAACATAAAGTTGAGCTCCTCGGAACTTGGAGCGCAAAATATAACTATATACGTCACTTCGTCGTTGTATAGAATTGCGACGGGCTCCGAAATTAAAACCCAAGTTACGGAGACTCTACCAAATTCACAGTCCATTGTATCTAGCACCTCACAATTAGTTGCAAACTTATTGGGTATTGAGCAAAAAGTGGATAAACCTGTGGCAAATGTACCTACCAACGAAATTAACCAAGAGCATTATTCCGCTGATTCACTCAAAGAGTTAGACGAAAAAGGAGTGGAGTTATTTCGGCAAAAACGATATGAAGAAGCTGTGCAATGTTATCGGAGAGCTGCTGAACAAGGGTATGCTCCTGCGCAAAACCACTTAGGTGTTTGTTACAAGAGAGGCAAAGGTGTTCCCCGAGATTACAACGAAGCAGTACAATGGTATCGTAAAGCAGCCGAACAAGGACATACAGCAGCTCAATCTAACTTAGCAGAATGCTACTACTATGGTCGAGGTGTTACTGAAGACCATTATGAAGCCGTCAAATGGGCCCGCAAAGCGGCTGACGAAGGTAATAGACAAGCTCAATATCGTTTAGGATATTGCTACAGTAATGGCAAAGGCGTAACACAAGACCGATACGAAGGTGTTCATTGGTATCGTAAAGCAGCTGAACAAGGACATACAGCAGCTCAATCTAACTTAGCAGAATGCTACTACTATGGTCGTGGTGTTACTGAAGACCATTATGAAGCCGTCAAATGGGCCCGCAAAGCGGCAGAGAAAGGTAATAGACAAGCTCTATTCCGTTTAGGATATTGCTACAATAATGGCAAAGGCGTAGCGCAAGATCGACACGAAGGTGTTCGTTGGTATCGTGAAGCAGCCGAAAAAGGACATACAATAGCACAATTTAATTTAGGACTTTGCTATGAATTGGGGCGCGGTGTAGAGCAGGATAAAGCAGAGGCAAAACGGTGGTATCAAAAGGCTGCTGACAAAGGACATCCCAGAGCCAAAGAGAAGTTGAATAATATGTAATTACGAATCTTTATAAAGTGTTAAAAAGCCCTCAGAGTTTAAAAAACTTCTGGGGCTTTTTAATTACCCACAACCATATATTAACTACACCAAACAAAAGATTTCCGTTCTTCGTTTCAACACTGCTACGCAGGCATTTCTTTCTCGCGGCTCGGAAAAAATGCCAACAAATTTGCTTTTTTTGCTCGCTCTGCATCGTCAGTTGCCCTTCGGGCTTCACCGCTTCGTCTTGGCATAGCCTGCAAGCAGTCTCTGCTCTCGACTTAATCGCGGCGGTCCGCTTTCCACTCCAAACGAAAAACTAAAAGTTTTCCGTTTTCCGCTTTCCGTTTTCCGTTTTTTGCTATCTTTGTGGGAGCAAAGTTTAAATTTATGAAGAGAAACTACAAGCAGATTGCAAAGACGGTGGCGATATGTGCTGCTATTTTTGGAGCATCGTACCTCGTGGGGTATGGTATCGGACGTGGAATCAGAAAAATTAAAGATATGAAAAAAGTGGAGATAAACTATCCCGAAACAGCACGCGAAGGTGTGGTGGATAACTATCACGGCACCGAGGTTGCCGACTCTTACCGCTGGCTCGAAGACGATATGTCGGAGCGCACCGCCGAGTGGGTAAAGGCACAAAATAAGGTAACTTTCGACTACCTCAATTCGCTACCACAGCGCGAGGCGATACGCAAACGATTGACCGAGTTGTGGAACTACCCTTCGCAGAGTGCGCCGTCGAAGCGCGGCGATTGGTACTACATCTCGCGCAATAGCGGCCTTCAAAACCAAAGCGTACTCTACCGCAAACGTAACCTCGCAGACACCGAGGAGGAGTTATTCTTCGACCCAAATACCCTCTCGGAGGACGGCACAGTGGCATTACACGCTGGCTCCTTCACCAAGGACGGCAAATACTTCGCCTACGCTCTCGCCTCGGCGGGCTCGGATTGGGTGGAGATAAAGGTGCTCGACACCAAGACGATGCAGCCCCTTGCCGACCATATCAAATGGGTGAAGTTCTCGGGTGCTTCGTGGACTCGCGACGGTCGCGGCTTCTATTACAGTGCCTACGACGCTCCAAAGGAGGGCGATGGTGTATATTCGGCACAGAATACCAATCAGAAGGTCTATTTCCACCGCCTCGGCACAAAGCAGGAGGAGGATATCCTTATCTTCGAGGATAAGAAAAACCCTCTCCACTACCACCACGGCGGCGAGAGCGAGGACGGCAAGTGGCAGTTCATAACCTCATCGGCAGGCACTTCGGGCACACAGATACTCTGCAAGCGCACCTCGGAGAGAGAGTGGCGCACACTCTTTAAGGGCTTCGACTACGACTACTACATACTCGACTGCTACGAAGATGAGTTGCTCGTAATGACCAACGATGCAGCCGCCAACTATCGTCTCGTAGGAGTCAATCTCCTCACAAACAAGCGTTACGACATCATTCCGGAGAGCACCTCATTGCTCGAATCGGTAGGTATGGTGGGCAAATACCTCTTTGCCGAGTATCTGATTGATGCACAGAGCAAAATTTTCCAATACGACCGCAAGGGCAACCTTGTGCGCGAGGTAGAGTTGCCTATTATCGGCTCGGTGGGCGGTTTCGACGGCGAAAGGGAGGATACAGATGTCTATTATGCCGTTGCGAACTACACCTCGCCAAGCACCATATATCGCTACGATATCGAGAGCGGCAAGTCGGAGTTGTACCACCGCTCTGAGGTGAAATTCGACTGCGAAAATTACGAAACAAAGCAGATATTCTTCACGAGCAAGGACGGTACGCGCGTACCGATGTTCGTGTCGCACAAGAAGGGCTTAAAATTGGACGGCAACAACCCTTGCTACCTCTATGGTTATGGAGGTTTCCAGATCAACCTCACTCCGTCGTTCTCGACCACCGCTGCTATGTTTATGGAGCAGGGCGGCGTATGGGTTGTAGTGAATTTGCGTGGCGGCTCGGAGTATGGTGAGGAGTGGCACAAGAGCGGAATGTTGGAGAACAAGCAAAACGTCTTTGACGACTTTATCGCCGCAGCCGAACACCTTATAAAAGAGGGCTACACATCGAGCCGAAAACTCGCTATTGCAGGAGGCTCGAATGGCGGTTTATTGGTGGGTGCGTGTATGACTCAACGCCCTGATTTATACGCCGTTGCACTACCCGCAGTGGGGGTGTTGGATATGTTGCGCTACCACCGCTTCACCATCGGCCACGGCTGGGTTGTAGAGTACGGCTCGGCAGACAATAAAGAGCAGTTCGACTACCTTATAAAGTACTCGCCACTGCACAATCTACGTGAGGGCGTGGAGTACCCTGCAACGCTCGTAACTACGGGCGACCACGACGACCGCGTAGTGCCGGCGCACTCGTTTAAGTTTGCAGCCGAGTTACAGCACTGCCACAAGGGCGACAACCCTGTGCTTATCCGCATCGACACCAATGCGGGACACGGCGCAGGCAAACCAACCTCGAAGCGCATCGAAGAGGTGGCAGATACCTTTGCGTTTGTGTTTGAGAACACAAACACAAAGTATAGAGATTAACGGCCAGTAAGGGCCAGTAAGGGCTATTAAAGGCTAGTAAGGGTATGCGCCCTCTTTACTAGCCATTACTAGCCGTTAATTACCCTTAATTATATTGCGCCGTGATAAGGGTAGGAGTTTGCAAAACTAAAAAAAGCCAATGGCTAATGGCCAATGGCTAACAGCAAAAAAAAATGGAAGAGTTAGAATTACGCAGCAAGAAGGTCTTTGACTTTTTGGAGGCTCACGGGATAAAATACGAGGTCTATTTTCACCCCGAATCGCCGACGATTGATATTGCCAAGCAGTATTGGCGCAACGACGGCTCGGTGCACTGCAAGAACCTCTTTTTCCGCAACCATAAGGGCAACCGCCACTACTTGGTCTGCTTCGATTGCGATAGGGATATGGCAATTCACGATATGGAGCACCGCCTGCATCAGGGCAAGTTGAGTTTTGCATCACCACAGCGAATGGAGCGTTATTTGGGTTTGGAGCCGGGCTCGGTATCGCCCTTCGGACTTATCAACGACGAGGAGCACCACGTGCATCTCTTTCTCGATAAGAATCTGCAAAATGCCGAGAGCCTCAGTTTCCACCCCAACGATAGCCGAGGTACGGTGGTTATCTCGCGCGAGGAGTTTCTGCGTTACCTCGATGCGGTTGGCAACACGTGGGAGTTTGTGGAGCTGTATTAGTTGGGGGCTATTAGCTTTTAGCCATTAGCCATTAGCTTTTTAGGAAAATTAGGGGGGGGGTAGTGAGATGTGATACTCGCTAAACTCGCTAAATTCATTAAATTCTCTACTCTTTCTCAAACTATATTCGTTAATTTTTAATTTTTATTTTTAATTTTGCGCCAAAGAATATGGTTAATGACCAATGGCTAACGGCTAAAAGCAAATGAATATAGATATTTTCCGCTGAAAGCGGACTAAGCCCACGCCTGAGGCGGGGGTTTGGGGGTGGGTCAGAATTGTAAACGCAGGGGAACCCTGCGAATAAGAGATAAATCGAAGCGATAAGATTAAGAGTATATTACAACTATTATTCTATGAAAGTCTACAAATTTGGAGGTGCTTCGGTGCGTCACGCCGAGGGTGTTCGTAACCTCCTGAACATAGTGAGTGGCGAGGAGGAGTTGTTCGTTATCGTATCGGCAATGGGCAAAACAACCAACGCCTTGGAGGAGGTTTTCGACGCTATGCGCAAGGGCGACACCGCCTTCTGCGAGCAGAAAATTGACGAAATTAAGGCCTACCACTACACCACTATCGCCGACCTTTTTGGCTCGACCGACTATCGCATCGAGGAGGTTGATGCACTTTTCGAGGCGCTGCGTAAGGCGGTAACAACCAACAAGTTCGAGCGCAACAAGGCGGAGGAGTGGTACGACCATATCGTAGCATACGGAGAGTTGGTTTCGACAACCATAATCTCGGCTTTCCTCAACAAAGAGGGTGTAGCCAACACGTGGATTGATATGCGCAAATGCTTTATGACACAGGCTCGCCACAAGGACGCGAACGTATTGATCGAGCAGTCGAAAACGCCGCTTCGTCTGGCTGTTGCAGGGGCAGAAAATCGCATCTTCGTAGGTCAGGGCTTTATCGGCTCGGCACCCGACGGCACAACCACAACGCTTGGTCGTGAAGGCTCGGACTACTCGGCTGCAGTAGTTGCGAATATCCTCAACGCAGAGTCGATGACCGTATGGAAAGATGTGGACGGAATTCTGAATGCCGACCCTAAAATTTTCCCTGATGCGGTAAAAATCGACCAACTTAACTACGTGGATACCATTGAGTTGGCATATAGCGGTGCACAGATTATCCACCCTAAGACAATAAAGCCGTTGCAGAACAAAAATATCCCGTTGTACGTTAAACCTTTCGGCAATAAACTCGCCGCCGGAACTACAATTAACGGCTCGGCTCCGACTATTTCGACTCCGATTATCATTTTGAAGCGCAACCAGAGTTTCCTGCGTCTTCGTTCGCGCGATTTATCGTTCGTGTTGGAGGAGAAGTTCCCGATTATTTTTGCCACTTTGGAGCGTTTCCGCATCAAGACAAACCTTATCCACAACACCGCCGTTGAGTTAGGTTTGTGCGTCGAGGAGAACTGGCACTTGGAGGAGGTAGCCGAGGCTTTGAAGGAGGAGGGCTTCAACGCCGAGATTATCGACAAGGTTGAACTTTTGACCATTCGCCACTACAACGACGAATTGCTCAACAAGTATGTAGCGTGCGATGACTTCATTATCAGCCAACTTACACCCGATACGGTGCGTTATGTAAGACCGTTGTAAAAGGTCCGTATAAAGACAGAAAGATGGGAGTGTTATCGCACTCCCATCTTTGCTATTGCGACATCTATATATCGCTGAATATCAGACTTCAACCGCTTGTACAACGGCGACGATTCGTAGTTATCATTATCGAGCAGAACATCACGAATCGAACGAAGCGTGTTGGTATAGTTACTCATCTCATTTTTCAGTGCAACGCCCTCTTTCGACGAGCATATTATCTTCGATAACGATATCTGTCGCAACTTCTCGCACACCCCTTCCAACACTATCATCACGACGTTGTCCATAAGTGTATGACCGTGCATAAAGTGGTAGGTTAGTTCGGGTTCGACACCCTTCTTTTTTATGCGCTCGGCAAAGGCGGGAATTTCGCGTGCCATATCGGGATTATCCGCTTCGAGCGAGGCTACACGACGCTCGATATTGCGCTGTAACCACGCTATGGTATTGGCCCCATTCTCCTCGATATCGAGATAGCCGATGCGCACCGCCGACTTGAAATCGACCAGCGTAAGCACGCTCTCGTTCTTACGCGATGCGGAGTAGGCATACCACAAAAACAGCGGATAAATAGTACGTGAGTATTCCGCCATAAACTGCTCGAAATCAAAGATATGCATATCATTCTTCACCGCCTTGACACAGACATTGTGAAGCGATGGCGCATAGCACAAATAGTTCTCTGTGGCGTAGGTGTAGGTGTGGAACATATAGGGCGATTCGACAATTTGACGCGACACCTCGTTCTCGTCGTCGAAGAGGTAGTCGAAGTCGGAATCCATACACAAAAGCAATGTCTCGGAAGCCTGCTCCGCCATTGAGAGCAGAACCTTCTTTCCCTTTGGCAAATCTTTGCGTGTAGGCACCGATATTTCGAAGCGGAGATAGGGATTTGTGAAATGGTCGAAGATGCCTCGCCAAAATGCCACATCCTCGTACCCCTCAACAAAGACGCGAACAACTTTTTTGCCGTCATTAATTGCGAGCGTTGCCGGGAGGGTTGCCATATCCACACCTCCGCGAGCCAGCGCCTTTGCCCTCATCTTTTCGAGCATCATCTCGCGCTTACGCTCCCTATTTTCTCTGCGTTGAGCCATCTTTTTGTGATATTTGTATAACAAATATACAAAATTTGCATCTATTGACAAAATAATTGTTACTTTTGCAGCAGAATTTGGGAAATTATCCCCATAAAAATAGAGAGCATAGAGATTATGGCTGACTGGAAAGAGCGTCTTGGAATGGTCTATTCGACAAATCCCGACTTCGCATACGATTATGGCGAGGAGCAGGAGGAGGCGACCTTAGACCCCGCAAAACAGAAATTGCGAGTTTGGCGCGACACAAAGGGGCGTGGCGGAAAAGTTGCAACCATAGTACGAGATTTCGTCGGCTCGACAGACGATTTACACAATTTAGGTCGTTTGTTAAAGCAGGCTTGCGGTGTGGGTGGCTCAGTGAAAGATGGCGAGATAATCATTCAGGGCGACCATCGCGACCGCATTACGGCTCTGCTTTTGCAGAAGGGATATTCTCAAACGAAGAAGGTTTAATTAGGGGAGTGAGGTTTTTCATCAGGCATATAGTAGCAGTTGTCGCTATGGCATTTTTGGCTACATACTCGGTTTCGGCTCAGTACTACTCTTGGGGTGCTGACCCGACATATATGCATTGGCGAAAACTCAAAGGCGACAAAATCGACGTCATCTACCCCGACACAGCTCGTGAGGTGGGTTACAAGATGATGTACTACGCCCGCGCCGTGCAGCCGACTATCGACTTCGGCTATCGCCACGGCCCGATGAAGATTCCGTTTGTCATTCACCCCGAGAACTTCTCGTCGAACGGTATGGTGATGTGGCTGCCAAAGCGTGTGGAGATACTCTCTTCGCCTGCGGTACGCGGCTACTCGATGCCGTGGTTGAAGCAACTCGCTGCGCACGAATATCGCCACGCCGTACAGTACAACAACATCAACCGCGGTTTTGTGCGTGTATTCAGTTATCTGCTCGGCCAGCAGAGTTCGACTATCGGACTCCTCTTTATGCCATTGTGGGGGTTGGAAGGCGACGCTACGCTCTCCGAAACGCAGATGTCGTCGTACGGTCGAGCCCTGCAACCTTCCTTCACAATGCACTACCGCGCCGTGGGCAACTTCGCCTTAACCGAGAATCTCAACAAGTGGTTCTGTGGCTCCTATCGCGAGTATATACCCGACCACTATCACCTCGGCTACCAAATCACCGCATACGCCAACACCAAGTATGACGAGAACATTTGGGACAAAATCGTGCGCTTTGCGGTGCGCAACCCCTACACCATAGCGGCCACCGCGGTCGGAATGAGAAAGTTTTACAAAACCTCGACCACCAAACTTACACGCGAAACATTCGCCGATTTGAACGACTATTGGAATTCGTTGCCATATCAGCCAAACACCTCAACCCGTATTTCGGAGGAGGTCAAAAAGGGCTACACAATCTATCGCTATCCACAATATATCGACCAGAATACGGTGCTGTCGTTGTACGAAACGCTCGACAATCCCGACGCCTTTGTACTGACCGACCGAAAGAGCGGCAAGCGCAAACACATCGCCTATACGGGTTCGCTCTCTACACGTCCAAGCGAGGTCGTAGGCGGTAGAGTGTGGTGGACAGAGTATCGGCGCAGCCTGCTATTTGCCGAGCGCATAAATTCCAAGTTGTGCTATATGGATTTGGAGCGAGGTCGCACCCGCACACTTCATCGTATGGATAAGGTCCTATACCCTACGCCTATCAGCAAACACGAGTTG
The DNA here is from genome assembly GCA_017520545.1 of Alistipes sp. Lineage (GTDB taxonomy): Bacteria > Bacteroidota > Bacteroidia > Bacteroidales > Rikenellaceae > Alistipes. The sequence continues at coordinate 63,104 of JAFXFM010000002.1, forward strand.
GCGTGGGTGGAGTACTTCCCAAATGGTGTATACAACATTGTGCGTGGAAATCCGACACCTCGCAACGAGGAGGAGTATCTGCGTGTAGAGATTCCGTCCGACATCGAAATTCACGGCTTGGCGTACGACAACTACACTCACGCACTCTACTTTATCGCTACCGACGACAGCGGTATGTGGCTCGGACGCGTGGGCAGAAATCGCGAGATTGAGCACATCACCAAGGGGGCGTATATCACCATTAGCGACCTACGCGCCAAAGATGGACTATTGTATTTTGGCTCTATTCAGTCGGGTAAGGACGAGGTGCATTGCTACGACCTGCGCACCTCGACCGAATATCGCATCTCGGCTTCGACCTACGGCTCGTTTGCACCGATGCCGAACGATAAGGAGGGGGTATTGATGACCACCTACGACCGCTACGGCTACCATCTCGCCGAGCAGAAGATTGTGCGCGACACACTTCCGAAGGTGGAGTACTCGCAGTTACCGATAAATTTGGTAAATCCACAACGCAAAAAGTGGAACACGATAAACCTCGACACGGTGCGATTTATCGGCATCGACTCGATGCTCCTACTCGCAAAGTCCGACACAAAGACTAAACAGAAGAGGACGAAACCTCTGCGCGACAAGCGATATTCGGGGGCTACGCACCTCTTCAATATCCACTCGTGGGCGCCAGTGTCGTACGACCCGTTTGCATTGAGCGAGGAGGGAGAGCTGGACTTCAACCTTGGAGCAACCATAATGTCGCAGAACATTCTCTCCACCGCCAGCGGCTTTCTGACGTGGGGCTGGAATGCAAAGGAGGGCAATATATTCAAAGGGTCGTTCCGCTACTACGGCTTGGGGGTAAATTTGAGCATAAATGCTACCTACGGAGGTACACAACAACTATATTCGGCATACTCCTATCTCTACAACCCTATATCGAATCGCTACGAGGCGGTGCTTCCGGGTGGCAAGGAGGAGTATGTAACAAACCCCATTACGGGTAAGGAGGAGCTGGTCTTAAATGAGGTGCCGGAACTTGGCAAGTATTACAACGTTGGCGTTATGGCATCGTTGCCTCTCTACTTTCAAGCGGGCTACCACACTCGCTTTGTGCAGGTGTCGGCTGGCTACAACTACTCGAACGGCTTGGTGGCAAAGGTCGATAAATTGTCGGTGGCGATAGGAAAGGGCACAGTAAGCAACATTGCAAAGATAGGCTACAAGGAGGGAGTTCATCTGTTGCAGTTTGGTGCGGGATATCAGGATATGGTGCGCTTGGCTCACAAAGATTTCTTGCCTCGCTGGGGACAGGTCTTATCGGTAAATTATGCTCTTAACCCCGCAGACGACAATTTCAGCCACCTCATATCGGTCTATGGCAAGGGCTACTTCCCGGGCGTTGCAAAGCACCACTCGCTCTCTTTGGCGGCGGTGTATCAAACCTCACTCAGAGGTTTCGACCACGAGAAGGCTCTCTCGAACCTCGCCTTTCACTCGGGACGACTCATACCACGCGGCTTCTACACCACCGATATCGAGAACCGCAACTACGTCGCTACATCGCTCAACTATGCGTTGCCGATTTGGTATCCCGACGGAGGATTTGGACCTTTTATCCACTTCAAACGTCTGCGCCTGAATCTGGGATTCGACTTCGCATCGTTCTCGCACAAGAAGATGTACGTCGATAATAGTGGTCAGAACCTCTTCTCGAAGATGGAACGTCATCGCATAATCTCCTATGGAGGCGACCTGTCGATAGATTTCAACCTATTCCGTATGCCGGCAGCAGCGACAACCTCGCTAACGCTCTCGGTATACCAACCGACCATATTGACTAAACACAGCAACGATACAAATAGAAGAAAACCATTTATAAAGGTGGGCCTTGGCCTGCCGTTCTAACACGAACAAGCTTTATGACGAAGAAAAAGGAAGCAACAAAAAGCAAGGCCACGTCGAGGCGTGGCGCAACAGGCGCAAAAAAAACGAGCACAAAGGAAAATAGGCTGATAACCTGCCTTTGGACACTTATTGTGGCTCCGATAGCATTGTTGGCACTTATGCTCATACTTACCGCACTTGGCGCGTTTGGACGTATGCCGACATTTGAGGAGTTGGAGAACCCGAAGAGCAATCTCGCGACCAAAATCTATGCAGACGACGGCAAGGAGATTGGTGGTTTCTTTGTACAGAATCGCTCGTACAAACTCTACTCCGACCTCTTCCCGTCGGACTCGACAAAGTTAATAACCATTGATGATCGCCATATGCCGGCTATCGCTGCGGCACTTGTAGCGACCGAAGATGTGCGATTCTTCTCCCACTCGGGTATCGACCTCGTATCGTTGGCACGTGTGGGTGTAAAGACTATCGCTATGCGACACTCGTCGCAGGGTGGAGGTAGTACCATTACGCAGCAGTTGGCGAAGAACCTATTCCCGCGCGAAAAGAGCGACAGTGGAAAGATTGTTCGCTTCATAAAACTTGTTATCTCGAAGTTCAAGGAGTGGATTACTGCCATAAAACTCGAATCGAACTATACGAAGGAGGAGATTATTGCGATGTATCTCAACGTAGTAGAGTATGGCTCGAACTCCTTCGGCATCGAATCGGCAGCAAAGACCTTCTTCGGCAAGGCTCCACACGAGCTGAACATTCAGGAGGCGGCAATGTTGGTGGGCGTGGTGAATGCTCCGACACGCTACTCACCGGTACTCAACCCGAAGAATGCAGTAAATCGCCGTAACCTTGTTTTGCAACGTATTCAGGCAGCCGGAGGTCTTACTCAGGAGGAGTGCGACTCTATATCGGCATTGCCAATCACGCTCTCGTATAAACCCGTATCGCACAACTTGGGCCGTGCAACCTACTTCCGCGAGATGTTGCGAACCACAATGAATGCCAAGCGTCCTGAGCGCAAACAGTTTGGCAACGATTGGGACTACGAACAGGCTTGCAAGGAGTACGACACCAATCCTATTGTCGGCTGGTGCCACAAAAACCGCAAGGCTGATGGTTCGCCATACGACATCTATCGCGACGGTTTGAGAATCTACACCACCCTCAACCCTGCAATGCAGGAGTATGCCGAGGAGGCGATGCAAAAGCAGATGAAGAACACTATTCAACCTGCAATGAATAGACAGATTCGTGCAACGGGCCGCTTGTTCCATCGAATAAGCAAGAAGAAGGAGGAGCAGATTATCAAGCAGGCAATGCGCACCTCCGAGCGTTTCCACAATATGAGAGCGGCCGGATATAGCGACGACGATATCTATGCAAGTTTCGAGAAGAAAGTCAGAACAAACATTTTCACCTTCAATGGTGAAAGGGATACTCTTATCACCCCTCGCGACTCTATCCTCCACCACAAGGGTATTATGCGTGCAACACTCGTTGCGATTGAGCCGAAGACGGGACACGTCAAGGCCTATATCGGTGGTCCGGAGTTCAAATACTTCAAGTACGACAACGCAAAGCAGGGTAAACGACAGGTGGGCTCTACTGTAAAGCCGTTTGTCTACTGCTTCGCTATCGACCACCTCGGACTCTCACCTTGTACAATGGTTCCAAACCTCCCTGTAACTATCGAGTATGGTCGTGGCAGAAAATGGTCGCCAAAGGAGGCCGGTGGCGGTGGATACGATGGTGTTCTTCACCCATTACGCTGGGGTTTGACTCGTTCGCGAAACAACTACTCGGCGTGGATTATGAAGCAGGCAAGACAGCCTCAGGCGGTTGCCAACTTCATTCACGATATGGGAGTCAAGAGCTACATCGACCCCGTATATCCACTATGTACGGGTTCGTGGGAGTCTAACGTATATGAGATGGTTGGAGCCTATACAACCTTTGCAAACGAGGGAGTATATAACAATCCACTCTTCGTAACCCGCATCGAGGACCGTCAAGGCAACGTTATCTCCTCGTTTGCGACCTCGTCGCAGGACGCCATAAGCAAGGAGTCGGCATACACAATGCTCCAAATGATGAAGCGCGTTATCAACCAAGGTACGGGTAGCCGATTGGTGCGTCTTTACGGTATGGGCGGCGTGGATATCGCCGGTAAGACCGGTACAACCAATGCCAATCGTGATGCGTGGTTTATCTGCGTTACTCCGAACTTGGCCGTTGGCTCGTGGGTAGGTGCCGAGGACCAGACCGTATCGCTTTATCGCGGTGGTGAGGGTTCAGTGATGGCACTGCCTATCGTAGGAGAGTTCTTGCAGAAGGTACACGCCGACCCGAATATCAACGTTAATCGCAGCGACAAGTTTGTTCGACCACGAAATTGGAGGGGTGCAAATTGTAGCGACTCGGAGATTCAGGAGCAAGATAACGAAGAGGTAGAGTTTTTCGAATAGCAATCGGAGGGGGGGGGCAGATACCCCCGAACAAAAGAGTATAAAAATTTTAAACACAATAGAAGAGTATGAAAGTAGCAATCGTTGGCGCAAGTGGCGCCGTAGGACAAGAGTTTCTCAAAATTTTAGATGAGCACAATTTCCCACTCGACGAATTGGTATTGTTTGGCTCGTCGCGCAGTGCGGGACAGACACGTGTATTCCGTGGAAAGGAGATTGTAATCAAGGAGTTGCAGCACAACGACGATTTCAAAGATATAGACCTTGCATTGGTGTCGGCAGGTGGTGCCATTTCGCGCGACTACGCCGAAACCATCACCAAATATGGCTGTTTGATGATTGACAATTCGAGTTGCTACCGTATGGATGCAGATGTACCGTTGGTTGTACCCGAGGTGAATGCCGAAGATGCACTCAACGCCCCACGTCGCATCATCGCCAACCCTAACTGCACGACTATTCAGATGGTTGTGGTATTGAACGCAATCGAGAAGCTCTCGCACATAAAGCGAGTGCACGTTTCGACCTATCAGTCGGCAAGTGGCGCAGGTGCGCAGGCTATGGCGGAGTTGGAGGAGCAGCACGCATCGCTTGCAAAGGGCGAGGAGGCGAAGGTCGAGAAGTTTGCTTATCAGTTGGCTTTCAACGTTATACCGCACATCGACGTATTCACCGAGAACGACTACACAAAGGAGGAGATGAAGATGTATAACGAAACTCGCAAAATTATGCACTCTGATGTTGCTGTGTCGGCGACCTGCGTGCGCGTACCCGTTATGCGTGCTCACTCGGAGAGCATTTGGGTTGAGACCGAGCGACCAATCTCGCCGGAGGAGGCTCGCAAGGCTTTTGCCGAAGCGGAGGGCGTTGTTGTGGTTGATAACCCAGCCGAGAAGGAGTACCCTATGCCGTTGTTTATCGCCGGCAAGGAGCCTGTCTATGTGGGCCGTATCCGCAAGGACATCACCTGCGAGAATGGTCTAACATTCTGGTGCGTAGCCGACCAAATCAAGAAGGGTGCAGCATTGAATGCTGTACAGATTGCCGAGTGGCTTATTGCCAAAGGCGTTTTACGCTAAACGTCGGAAATTGGACGGAAATCATCGTATAAATTTTGCGGTTTAATATATTTGGTATAACTTTGCACGATTTATCGCGTGTATGCGCGTGTGAGAAGAGGGAGTTTTTATGTTGAAGGTGAGTATTAAAAACACGTTTGTACTGTTGTGTGCGATTCTTTTTGTCGGCACGGCTTCGGCGCGTAAGGAGCAACTTACCGTGCGCGAGAAGGTGGAGCTTGGCAAAAGGGTTAGTGTTCACCGCGTCATAAAGAGCGAAGACCCTGAACTCATCTACTCGGAGGCGATGAAGTACTACGGCAAGGAGAAGTGGAAGCAGGCGGGCGATCTGTTCGAGGCTTGTCGAGCCTACTTCGTGGGCGATATGCGTGAGGACTCGATAGCCTTTATGTCGGCTCGAAGCAAATTCAAGGATCGCGACTACCTCGATGCCACCGTACGCCTTGACGAGTTTCGTCGCAAGTTCGGACGCAGCATATTTATCGAGGATGCCGAGGCGATGTTGGCGATGTGCCACTACTACCTCGCTCCCGACCCTACGCGCGACCAGACCATTACCGCCGAGGCTATTGTAGCCTTCTCGGAGTTTATCGAGCGATATCCGAATTCGAAGCGAGCGGAGGCATTCTCGAACCTCATCACCGAATTGACCGAGCGTTTGAAGGAGAAGGCCTATCTCAACGCCTACACATACTACAAAATTCAGCGATACAAGTCGGCGGTGATAGCACTGCGCAACGCGTTGAAGCAATATCCCGACACTCCGCATCGCGAAGATATACTCTATCTGATTGCTGTATCGAACTACCGCTTGGCACACAACTCCATCGAGGAGAAACAGGGCGAACGATACCTCAACGTACTCGACTCCTACTACTCGTTCATCAATGAGTTCCCCGAGTCGAAACATCGCAAGGAGTTGGAGCGATACACCAAGGAGGCAAAAGATTATTTAGACAAAAACAACATAGAAAAACAAAAATAGAGATGGAAATTAAGAAGAACATTCCGAACAACACCGTAACTCGCAAGCTCGTGGATTTCGACCACGAGACCGGCAACGTTTACAAGAGCATCAACGTTATTGCTCGCCGTGCAAATCAGATTGCATCGGAGTTGAAGAGCGAGTTAAATCGTAAACTCGCAGATTTCTCCTCGCCTACCGACACTATGGAGGAGACTTTCGAGAATCGTGAGCAGATCGAGATTTCGCGCTACTACGAGCGTCTTCCAAAGCCGGCTATTATCGCTACCGAGGAGTTCCTCGATGACGAGATCTACTTCCGCGACGGAAAGGAGTAAAAACTTTAAGGACTGTTGGCAAATAGCCATTAGTCATTAGCTTTATCAGAAGATGTTGAAGGGTAAACACATCCTGCTCGGTATAACAGGCAGCATAGCGGCATACAAGGCTGCTATGCTTTGTCGTCTTTTGCGCGTGGCAGGAGCCGAAGTCAAAGTGGTGATGACTCCGACAGCCAAGGAGTTTATCACACCCGTTACAATGGCAACATTGTCAAAGAATCCTATCGCCGTGGAGTTCTACAACCCCGAGAATGGCGATTGGCATTCACATATCGCGATGGGTGAGTGGGCAGATTGCTACCTTATAGCACCCGCTACGGCAAACACCATAGCCAAGATGGCATACGGCATTGCCGACAACCTCTTGCTTACAACCTACCTCTCGGCTCGTTGCCAAACAGTGGTTGCACCGGCTATGGATTGCGATATGTTCTGCCACGAGGCTACACAGGAGAATCTTGCGAAGTTGCGTGAGCGCGGTGTCGTAATTCTCGAATCGCCCGAGGGAGAGTTGGCAAGCGGACTTATGGGTAAGGGCCGTATGATGGAGCCCGAGCAGATTGTCGAGGCTATCGACTCGCTCTTCAAGGCAGAGCAGACTTTGGCCGGCAAACGCATAATGGTTACTGCGGGAGCGACAATCGAGGCGATAGACCCCGTACGCTACATCTCGAACCACTCGACCGGCAAGATGGGCTACGCCATAGCCGATGCTCTCGCCAAGCGAGGTGCCGAGGTGGTACTCGTAAGCGGCAAAACGGCGTTGCCAACACCACAAGGCGTGCGTCGCGTAGATGTTCTCTCGGCAGAGGAGATGTACGAAGCGGCCGTTTCGGAGTTCGAGCAGTCGGACTGCGCGGTTATGTGCGCCGCGGTGGCAGACTACACCCCAAAAGAGGTTAGCGAGAAAAAAATAAAGAAGAGCGACGACACCTTCTCGCTCGAACTGCGCAAGACGAAGGATATAGCCTTCGAGCTGGGCAAGGTGAAGGGCAATCGCAAACTTGTGGGCTTTGCGCTCGAAACCGATAACGAGCAGGCAAATGCCGAGAAAAAACTCGCATCGAAGAAGCTCGATATGATCGTGTTGAACTCATTGAAGGACAAGGGTGCGGGCTTCGGTTGCGACACCAACAAAGTCGCCTTCATCGACGCCTCATCACGCGAGGAGTTGCCTCTGCTCTCGAAGTCGGAGGTTGCTGAGCGCATCGCAGATAAAATAGAGAAACTTTTAAAATAGACAGGCTGTGCTACGACGATTGGTTGTTGAGAACTACGCTCTTATCGAGCACCTCGAAATCGAGTTCGACTCCTCGCTCAACATTATTACGGGCGAAACGGGAGCCGGAAAGTCGATTTTGATGGGTGCTTTGGCGCTGTTGCTCGGAGCAAAGAACGACAGTACAACAATCAAAGATAATTCGCGTGCTTGCATTGTCGAGGGAGAGTTCGACATCGCCCAACTCGGCTTGGAGAGGGCTTTTGAGGAGTTGGACATCGAGTACGACAACGAAACAATCATTCGCCGTACCATCTCGCCAAGCGGCAAGAGTCGTGCATTTGTGAACGACCAACCTGTACAACTCTCCGATTTGAAACAACTCGGAGCCTACCTTATCGATATCCACTCGCAGCACCAAAACCTCATTCTCTCGTCGCCACAATTCCGTATTCGTGCTATTGACACCATCGCCGGCAACGAGAAGTTATTGGCGGAGTATGCAAATGCTTTTGAGTCGTTGCAGGTGGCTCGCAAGGTGCTGACAAATTTGCAGGATAGCGCGAAACGCAATGCCGACGAGGAGGATTGGTTACGTCATCAGGCAGAGGAGCTGCGCAATGCGGCACTTCGCGTGGGCGAGACGGAGGAGTTGGAGGCAGAGTTGCGCACACTCGAAAATGCCGACACCATAAGCGAGGCTCTGCAACGAGTAACGCAGTCGTTGGACGAGGAGGTAACGGGCGTATTGACTACGTTGCGCGATAGCGAGAATGCGTTGCGTCGCGTATCGGAGAACTATACCGCAGCAACCGAACTCATCGAGCGTATTCACTCTGCGGCTGTAGAGTTGAAAGATATTTCGGCTACGGCAACGTCGGATTTGGAGCGCATAGAGGCAAATCCCGAGCGACTCGACGCGGTAAATGCTCGACTCGACCTCATCTACACACTACAACGCAAACATCGCTGCGAGGGCATCGAAGAGTTGATCGCCCTGCGCGAAAAATATACCGAACAACTCTCAGCCATTGAGCATAGCGACGAGTTGCTTGCCGAGGCGGAGGCAAAAGTCGCCGAGGCGGAGGGTGCAGCGACCGCTCTCGCCATAAAGTTGCACGATGCACGTGTCAAGGCTTCGCCTGCCTTCGCAAAGGCGGTGGTGGAGATCTTGCGCAACGTAGCAATGGCAGATGCAGAGTTCAAAATTGCCGTAACACCTTGCACTCCGACACTTTCGGGCGCCGACACGGTCGATTTCCTCTTCTCGGCAAATGCTGCGGTCGAGGCTCGACCTATCGAGAAAATCGCCTCGGGCGGCGAGCTTTCGCGTGTGATGTTGGCACTAAAAACCATTCTGGCACAGCACCTTGCACTCCCTACCATCATCTTTGACGAGATTGATACAGGTATCTCTGGTCGCACCGCAAACGACGTTGGCGACATTATCAGCCGACTTGCCAAGTCAATGCAGGTTATAGACATTACCCACTCACCACAAGTGGCATCGAAGGGCTCGCGCCACTTCCAAGTCTATAAAGAGCAGAGTCGCACCCACATTCGACCACTCTCGACAGAAGAGCGTGTAGAGGAGATTGCAAAGATGCTCTCGGGCGACACCATTACCGATGCGGCATTAGCGCAGGCGAAACACCTTCTCTCGTTATAATATACACCAGATGAAACGATTGGCTCAAATAGTGGCACTCGTTGTGGTTACACCCTTTCTCTCGTGTAGCAACAAGGATATTGCGCCCCGGACCGAGCCGATATATACCCCTCGCTACGCCAAGGGTTTTACGATTGAGCGCGACAAGACGAGCGGAGCGAAGTTTCTCGTTGTCAAAAATCCGTGGCAGGGGGCAGAAGGGGCTATTTTCTGCACAAAAATCGACACTCTCGCACCTCCGAAGCGCATTGTGGCGATGTCGTCGAGCCACGCGGCGATGCTCGATGCCGTAGGCTGCACCGACCGTATTGTGGGACTGTCGGGCTGTCGTTACATCTATACGCCCACTATCCGTCAGGCTATTGCAGAGGGCAAAATTAGCGAGATTGGCTACGACTCCGCCTTCGACTTCGAAAAAATCAGCCTGCTCAACACCGACATTGTACTGCTGTATGGCGTTGCCGGTGAAGCAAAACAGATTACGAGCAAACTCGAAGAGCTCGCCATACCTTATATATATATAGGAGATTACATCGAATCGGAGCCATTAGGCAAGGCGGAGTGGTTAGTTGCCATCGCATCGCTTTGTGGCGAGGAGGAGCAGGGCAAAAAGCTCTTTGCTGAGATTGAGGCACGATACAACGCTCTGCGAGAGATGGTGAAAGGCTCGATCAAACGCCCTCGCGTAATGCTCAATCTGCCATATCGCGACACTTGGTTTATGCCTCCATACAACAGTTATATGGTGCGCCTTATCGAGGATGCGGGTGGAGAGTATATTTTAACGGAAAACGGAAAACGGAAAACGGAAAACGAAAAACGAAAAACGAAAATTCCTCAACAGCTATTTCGTTAGAGGAGGCGTTGGAGATGGCGTTGCAGTGCGACTACTGGATAAATCTCGGGCAGATAGCTTCGATGCGAGAGCTACAAGCCGTAGTACCCCATTTTGCCAAGGTAGATGCAGTGCGCAAGGGTCGCATATACAACAATACAAAACGTACAAACGAGAGTCGAGGTAGCGACTTTTGGGAGTCGGGAGCGGTACGTCCCGATATTATCCTTGCAGATCTTGTGAAGATTCTGCACCACGACTACCCTACCGACTCGCTCTACTACTATAAAAAGATGGAGTAATGAAAGGACGCTCAACAATACTCTTCACGCTACTCACTGCGCTCTGCGTGGTGCTATTTGTCGTAGATTTGGCGGTTGGCTCGGTGGCAATACCACCTTCGAAAGTCGTAGCAGCCCTCTTCGGTAAGGGCTCGGAGGTTATGCAGACCATAGTTTTCGATATCCGCCTTGTGCGTGCTATTGTAGCAGTCTTGGCAGGTGCAGCACTCTCTATCAGCGGCTTGCAGATGCAGGTGTTGTTCCGCAACCCATTGGCGGGACCCTACGTGTTGGGCGTATCGGCGGGAGCAAGTTTTGGTGTTGCGCTCTTCCTGCTTGGCGCACCGATGCTCGGCATTGCCCTCTCGCCCGAACTCCAAAGCCTCGGTACCGCAGGTGCTGCGTGGATAGGCTCGGCCGTAGTCTTGATTGCAGTAGTGGCTCTGGCGCGTCGCATTAAGGATATTATGGTGATGCTTATCCTCGGCATTATGCTCTCGTCGGGCGTCGGTGCTGTGGTCGAGATTATGCAGTATTTCAGTAGCGAAATGGCGCTCAAATCGTACGTAGTATGGACTATGGGCTCGCTGGGCGACGTTACAGCCACGCAACTTATGGTTCTCGCGCCTGTAATTGTTGCGGGAGTGGCAATGGCAATAGCGGCAATAAAACCGATGAATATGCTGCTTGCAGGCGAACGCTACGCAGCCTCGATGGGACTCAATATCTCGCGTTCGCGCAACCTTATTCTCATCTCAACAACACTTCTCGCGGGTACGGTAACAGCCTTCTGCGGACCTATCGGTTTCGTGGGCATTGCCGTTCCACACATTGCACGAATGTTGTTCCGCTCGGCAGATCACCGCATACTCCTGCCGGCGACAATTCTATCCGGCATTACAATGTTGCTTGTAGGAGATATTCTGGCGAAATACTTTGTTTTGCCGATAAACACCATCACTGCGTTGATGGGAATACCGATTGTAATCTATATTGTTACCCGCCGCCGATGATACAGCTCGAAAACATAACACTCTCGTACGATACACGCACAATTTTGCGCGATGTATCACTACATCTGCACGCCGGGGAATTTTGTGCCCTTGTGGGTCGCAATGGAGCCGGCAAAAGCACCCTTCTGCACGCGATGACCTCGCACCGCGACACCCGCATCAACGGAACCGCACTTGGCGAGATGTCGGCAGAGAGGCTTGCGCAAAGCGTAGCCATTGTTACTACCGAGCGTATCCGCATCGAAAACCTCTTGGTCGAAGATTTGGTAGCTATGGGACGTGCACCCTACACCAATTGGATGGGGCATCTCCAAGATATTGACCGCGAAATTGTCGGCAAGGCCATCGAGGCGGTTGGAATGGGCGATTTCGTGGGTCGCGATAGTTCATCGCTCTCGGACGGAGAGTTGCAGAGGGTGATGATTGCTCGCGCCATAGCACAACAAACACCAATTATTCTGCTCGACGAGCCTACGGCATTTCTCGATATCCCGACACGCTTCGAGGTTTGTCGTCTGCTTGCCGATTTGGCGCACAACGAGGGCAAATGTATCCTCTTCTCTACTCACGATGTCGATGCAGCACTACCCGTATGCGACTCGTTTGCCATTATCGAAAACGAAAGCATACAAAAATTACCTACCAAACAGGCAACCTTTGAAATCGAACGCATTTTTAAGCGGTAGTACCAAATTTTTTGCTATCTTTGTACTCAAACAAACACTAATACTTACTAATTATGAAGAAAATTTTCACTATTGCAATTATGCTGGTTGCCTTCGTAACCGCATTTGCAGCACAGCCACGTGCCGAGTATCCTCGTCCACAATTTGAGCGCAGCGAGTGGGTAAACCTCAATGGAGAGTGGACCTACGAGCTCGACCTCGTAAACACAGGCTTCGATCGCAAATTGTTCAACAGCAATGGCTTTGGCGACAAAATCATCGTGCCTTTCTGCCCCGAGAGTAAACTTTCGGGCGTTGAGCACAAGGATATCATCACCGGCATCTGGTACCATCGCACCATTCAGGCTCCGGCAGCTTGGTCAAACCGAAAAATTATGTTGCACTTCGGTGCCGTATATTATGAGGCAGAGGTCTATGTAGATGGCAACTTCGTAGGTCGTCATTTCGGAGGCTCATCGCCATTTGCTCTCGACGTAACAGCGTATCTCGCCGATGGTAAGGCTCACAACCTCGTTGTTCGCGCATTGAGCGACCTCCGCGCCCGCACTCAGGGCTCTGGCAAGCAATCGTTGCGCAACTATTCGTATGGTTGCGTTTACACCCGCACAACAGGTATCTGGCAGACCGTTTGGATGGAGGCAACCGATAACTACTCGCTCGACCACGTTCAGGTTATCACCGATATCGACAATCATCAGGTTATCGTAACTCCGCGCTACTACAACACCACCGCATCGAACACCCTTACTATCAACATCAAGGACGGAGCAAAGGTTGTAGCAAAGAAGCAGGTGGCTCAGGTCGAGGGCTTACCAATTGTTATCCCAATGAAGAAGTATCAGACTTGGTCGCCGGAAAATCCGAAGCTCTACGACGTTGAGTACATCATCAGCGACAAGAATGGTAATGTTTTGGACCGCATCTCGTCGTACCTCGGTATGCGCAAAGTACACACTGACGGCAACAAGGTGTACCTCAACAACAAACCTTACTACCAGCGTTTGGTTCTCGACCAAGGCTTCTACCCTGACGGTATTTGGACCGCACCAAGCGATGCTGCGTTGAAGCTCGATATCGAGATGTCGATGGAGGTAGGTTTCAATGGCGCACGTTTGCACCAGAAGGTGTTCGAGGAGCGTTTCCTCTATTGGGCCGATGTGCTCGGCTACCTCGTATGGGGCGAGTACGCAAGCTGGGGCGTAGATGTTAGCCTGCCTGAGACGGCTCGAAACTATATCTCGGAGTGGCAGAGCATCATCGTTCGCGACCGCAACCACCCTTCAATCGTAACTTGGACTCCGCTCAACGAGGCGTGGTATCCGGACAATGTTCAGTATCCTCGTCTTGTAGAGGACCTCTACACTGTTACCCATATTACCGACCCTACTCGACCTGTAAATACCGTAAGTGGAGGTATCATCACCAAAGATTACGATATCTGCGCTATGCACAACTACGAGCAGGATGGAGAAAAACTCAAAGCGAAGGTTTATAACCCTGAGACCGGCAAGTTCTACCATTATAGCGCTAAATACATCCCGAAATCGAAGGATTCGAGCGGTATGCCAACTGTCGGAGATATCTCGACCAAGGCGCCATTCAAGCAGGCGGAATACGATGGCAAGAAGCCATATTTCCTCGATGAGTTCGGAGGTATCAAGTGCCTCGAAGCAAATCCTAAGGAGGACACCGACCGCAAAGCATCGTGGGGCTATGGTAAGTCGGCTCGCACAAAGGAGGAGTTCTACAAGCGTTTGGAGGCACAGGTTGATGCACTGCTCTCGATTAGCGACAAGGTTTGGGGCTACTGCTACACCCAGCTTACCGACGTTGAGCAGGAGGAGAATGGTATTTATCTCTACGACCGCACACCAAAGTACGATCCGGCTCGTTTGAAGGCTATCTTTGGCAAAAACCCTAAGGAGATGACCGAGTAGTCGCAACCTGCGCTATCAAACAGAACGAGTGCCCCAAACATTTGGGGCACTCTTGTTTTGGGGTAATGAAAAACGGACTACCCTGTGGGATAGTCCGTTGTCCTTCCATTGATGCTACTCGATTAGAGCGCGTTTACGTGCAACTGTGCTGCGCTCTTGAGGTTACCTGCCTTGTTCTTGTGAATAATGTTGGTCTTTGCCAACTTATCGAGCATAGCGGTTACCTTTGGAAGCAATGCCTCAGCAGCGCTCTTCTCTGTTGTGTTGCGGAGAGCCTTGATAGCGTTGCGGGTAGTCTTGTGATAAAGACGGTTGTGCGCACGCTTGGTTGCTGTCTGGCGGATTCTCTTCTCAGATGACTTGTGATTTGCCATAATTGTTTTAGTTTTTTATTCGTTTTTTGTCTCTTTCTTAATTTTTTCCGATGCTTCTCGACAACTCCTCTCGACGGTTGCCACAGTGCATCACCCTGTAATATCTGACGGCCGTAGCCGCTTGCGGATAGGCCTAAAGCCCGCTCCTAAAATGTTGGTTGAACCACTCCGTGTAGCCCATAGGAGAGTCGAACTCCTCTTTCAAGAATGAAAATCTTGCGTCCTAACCGATAGACGAATGGGCCTTACCGCTATAACCCTATGGGGGTATTTAGCGGTGCAAAGGTACGAATAAAATTTATAATTCAAAATTAAATAGTGAAAATTCGAAAAAAATCGAGCCTTTTGCCACTACCTCCCCCAAATCTCCCCTTTTTATTGATAATCTGAACGGTGTAAATGTGATTTATCGACAAAAAATGGATATTTGGTGTGTTTTTATGAGAATTAATGCTGTGTTATTAAAAAATTTTCATAACTTTGTGTTCGAGGATTTCGGTTAATGAGCTACAGACACCCAAATTTTACAACAAATACTACCTTTTAAACTACATCTCGCGGCAATGGCGAGTGTTTTTGATTTAACGAGCAAGGCATCAAATAGATAAAGCATATAAAGATAATTATATATCACCGATATAAAATAGTAGAATAGTTATGAAGATAAAAAATTTACTCGTACTGATTCTAATGATTTTTGCCGTTGGTGCGTGCGAAAACCCAGACATTGGCAACGACGACAATAAAGGCGAACCTGTGGTGCCGTCCGAACCGGAAAAGCCGACAAAGCCTGCGTATGTCGAACTTGGCAAGTCGCAACTCTTTGCGGACTACAATGGCGCGACACAAAGTATAAGCGTGGACACCTATACAGATTTGGAGTGGGAGATTACATCCACAGCAGAGTGGCTCACGGCAGAACGCGACAACAACAAATTGGTCGTAACAATCGACGAGAGCAGCGACAAGTTGGAGCGCAAAGCGTCGATTACCGTAAAGGTTGGCGATGGCGAGAACGTTGCCGAGGATGCTATTTCGGTTTGGCAGATTGGCTCGGATACCGATGAACTTATCTACGAGGTCGAAACTACCGAGCCGATGCAAAGAGTTATTGCAGCACCTATTTTGACCTACCAGAATGGTGGCAAGATGACCGTAGATTTTGGCGACGGAAGTGCGCCATCGTCGTACGAGAGTCAGCGAGTGTATAAGGAGTATGCCGAGCCGGGCGTCTACACCATCATCATCTCGGGCGAGGATATCCACAACCTCGAATTTAGCGATGGCAGCCACGTCTGCCCGGAGTTGAAAAACATCTATTCGTGGGGCAAGATGGGTTACAAGAATGCAGCAAATATGTGTAAGGGTTGTGTGAATTTGGAGACAATTCCTGCAGACTATGCCGGTTCGTTCGAGGATGTAGGCTCATTTATTGCGGCATTCCTCGGTTGCGAGAAGTTGAAGGCTATCCCCGAGGGGTTGTTTCAACACGCAAAGGAGGCAAAGAAGTTCTCGAACTGCTTCCGCTATGCAACCTCAATTAGCGAAATCCCAGAGAATTTGTTTGCCAACAACCCTCTTGCCGAGGAGTTCTACCACACATTCTACGGCACAGGTACCGACTTTGTCATTAACGACGAGGCGTTGGTGATAAATGCGGGCAACTACCTCAACAGCTACCCTGCCGAGTTGGAGAAGTCGATTTCGAGTGGCAATCTTCGCTCTATTCCGGAGGGGTTGTTCAAGAAGTGTTCGAACGCGACACGTTTTGAGTATATCTTTGCCGCAACAGCCATCGAGTCTATCCCAGAGAAGATTTTCGCCGAAAATAGCGCAGCAACCAACTACGAAGGTGTTTGTTACGCTTGTACCAATTTGCAGGAGATTCCTGCGAAGTTGATGGAGAAGGCGACCTCTGCTCTCAACATCAAGTATATGTTTGCAGGCTGTATCAACCTTACCGAGGTGCCTGCGGCGATGTTCGAGAATTGCACCGAGGTAACAAACTTGGAGGCTCTATTCTATATGTCGTCGGGCATCAAGAGTGTCAAGAAGGACACCTTCAAAGGCTTGTCGAAGGTCAAGACCATAGGCTCGGTATTCCAGGGTTGCACCTCGCTTACCGATGTTGAGGAGGGTGTTTTCGACGGCTTAACATCGGCAAAGTCGTTCCCATACTGCTTTGCCGACTGCACATCGTTGCGCACCATTCCTGCGGGATTGTTGAGAGGTATGACCACCGCCTACGAGTTCGAGTCGATGTTTGCAAGAACTGCTTTGGAGAGCGTTCCAGCCGAGTTGTTCGACGAGGTACGCGACTACGACTTGGCGAACTACTCCTACCTGTTCTCGGAGTGTCCAAACTTGAAAACCGTACCTGCTACCCTATTCGACCACGTTACCGAGGCTTCGTCGGGCGGTTTCAACAACGTATTCTACAAATCGGGCATAGAGACCATTCCTGCGGGATTGTTTGCCACCTGTACAAAGGTTGATGCAACGAGTTTCGAGGCGGTATTTATGGGTTGCCCCGAGTTGCACACCATCGAGGGTTCGGTATTCCCCGAATCGACAACCATAACCTCGATGAAGGGGCTCTTCTTCGGCTGTCCGAAGTTGGAGAGCATACCTGCCGATTTGTTCAAGCCATTCGGTACGGCAAAGTTGAAGTTCTCGCAGACATTCCAAGATTGCACATCGTTGAAGACTCTCCCTGCGGAGTTGTTCGCACACAACACCGCAGCAACCCACTTTGCCGGCACATTTATCGGCTGCACGGCATTGGAGAGCGTACCCGAGAATCTCTTGGCTTCGTGCGCAAATCTCGCCTACGTAAACAAGATGTTCTACGGTTGCACCGCACTCAAAACCGTTCCAGAGGGTCTCTTTGCGGGTAACCCTAAAATTCAGACCTTCGAGGAGACATTCTCGGGCTGTACTGCGCTCGAAACTATACCCGAGAAGTTGTTCTCGGCTATCGGCACAACCACTACGAGTGTAACATTCGCAAAGTGTTTCTACGGCTGCTCGGCATTGAAGAGCCTCCCTGCGGGACTGTTCGACACGGTGCGTCGTATCTCTTATATCAACAGTTGTTTCGAGGGTTGCACATCGCTTACGGGCGAGAGCCCTTACACCGTGATTGGCGAGGAGAAGATCCACCTCTACGAGCGTGTTCAGGGCGAGGACTTCCCACGAGTGCCAAGCAACAAAACTGCTCACGCAGGCTGTTTCAGTGGTTGCATCGGCTTGTCCGACTACGCCAATATGCCTGACGAGTGGAAAACAATACAATAGCAAAACATACAAGAAAAACTTATGCAATAATTTAGGTTGGTTATGAAGAAATCTATTAAAAAGGAGTATTCAGCACCTCAATTCGCCGTTGAGGAGTTGCAAGCCGAAAGGGGCTTTACTCTAAGCAGTAACTATGGTGATTATGGCGAGGCGGGCCAGCAGTCGGGCTATCTCGATAGCGATTTCGAACTCTAAAAAACGATTGGGACTATGAAGAAGATGATTAAACTTTTGACCATCGTTGCAGCAGCTGCAATGGGTCTTACATCGTGCCAAAATGGTTTTGATGAGAACAATGTAAATGGCGTTGTCAAGGGCAGCGTTACAATCAATTTCGTATCGGAGGAGGCTCGTACCTCGGTCGATACATCGGGCGACACTCCACTCTTTGCGTGGGGCGAGGAGGAGAGTTTCGAGGTTTTGGAGCAGACCGACGCTCTTGTGAAGGCTCTTTCGGTGGCATACACCAATGTTGGTGGCAAGGCAAATATCGATGCCGAATTTGCGCTCAACACAGGTAAAGATTGGTATAAATATGTTGCCGTATATCCAAAGACTGGCTTTGTTTCGGCAGAGAATATCAACGAGGCAGTTCTCGCTTTGCCATCGGAGCAGAGCGCAGTAGAGGGCTCATACGATCCAAATGCCGACCTTATGGTGTCTATGCCTGTAACAACTGCCGAGCAGCCTACCGAGTCGCAGCCGTTGCGCTTTACTCGCGTGGCAGCCGTTGTTGAGATGTCTATCAACAACCTCACTCTCGCAGCTGGCGAGGTGGTTGAGAAGGTTGATTTTACAGCCAATGGCAAGACTCTCGCAGGAACTATCAACACCGACCTCGCAAACCCACACGAGTTCAGCGTAAATAGTGGCATCAGCACCGTATCGGTTGCTACCACTTCGGCTAACAAGGTATATTTCACCGTATTGCCTACATCTCTCGCTGCGGGCGAAAAATACAGCGTGGCTGTTCTCACCAACAAGCAGGTTTACATCAAGCAGGGCGCCATTCCTGAGGGCAAGTCGCTTGTATTCGAGGCGGGTAAGGTTTCGCGCTTCGGCGTAAATATGACCGATGCTCTTTCGGGTGCTAAGTGGAAGCTTGTTCGTGATGCTTCGACACTCAAAGAGGGCGATGTTGTAACGATTGTATCCAACAAATACGACTATGTAGTCGGAGCAAATACAACCTCAAACTACCCATACGCTTCGAAGACCACTATTACAAAAATTGGCGACTACTTTATCCACCCAACTCCGGCAAATGCCACAAAGGATAATATGGTACAGCAATATACGCTTGTTAAGCGCGATGCTAACCGCAATGCATTCGACTTCTACAATGGAACAGATGATTACAGTGGCGACGCGAATAGTGGCTTCCTCTGCATTGCTGGTAGCAAGTATCTCAAACTCCTCCCTTATTATAGTGTAGATACACAGTTTGATATCACCATTGAGAATGGTATTGCTTCCATAATTGCAACAAATGGTACTACTACCAACAAGACGATGATTTACAATCATTCTTCATACAGCACACCATATTTCTGCTGTTATAGTTCGACCGATGAGGCAAAAGCAATCTGCCTCTATCGTCTCGAAGGTGCCGAGGGTGAGATTCCTACTGTTGATGCAAATATCGAGGTTCCTAATAGCGATATCGTAATTACCGAGGATGGTGTAGCCGATCCTACCGTTATCGAGGAGGTTGTATTCAACTACGTAGGCAACTGGAATATCACGGTTGAGGTTGAGGTTGAGGACAATAAGGAGTGGCTCGATGTGGTTTACGATGCAGAGAACAACTGCCTCAAATACACCGCAGAGAAAAATGCCGATCCAAAGCGTACGGCTGTGGTTACAATCACCGCAACTCTCGGCGATAAGACTTTGGAGCCTTGGACATTCAATATGCTTCAGAAGGGCGCACCTGTGGATTACACTATTGAAGAGTTTATAAAGTTGTCAAAAGACGAGAACTCGTCATACAGACTCACCGGTAAGGTTACTACAGTGGCTGAAAATAATAGTACGAAAGGCTATGTTTTGTCTGACGAGAATGACAATACAGTAACTATCAACTACTTGAAAGACGAGAAGGGCAATGCTATCTTTGGACACGACGACATTATAATTCAACTTGGTGATGTTATGACCGTTGTTACCGTTCCTGCGGGCAGCCAAAAGGGTGGTATTAGTAGCACCTACCCATCTATCTACAAGGGCCACTACCGACTCACTGCAACGGCAGGAGTTGCAGCAGACTATACCGGTGGCGCAGTTGCTATCGAGGTTGCAACAAGCCACAACGGCTCGATTGAGTTGCCAACTACGCCGGTAACTGGAACAATGGATCCTTGCGACTATGCAACATTTGCCTACACCGATGGTGCAGCGAGTGCAACCGTAACCTTTACGACTCAAAACGATACTGCCTACGCTCGTGAGGCTACTGCAACCTTTACTTATGGTTTGACCTCCGCAGAGGTAACCGTTCAGCAGGGCATCAATCCTGCCAACAAACTTGGTTGGGAACTTGTTACTGATGCTTCGACCCTCGCAGTAGGCGACGAGGTAATTATCGTTGCCAAGAATGCTGATAAGGCTCTTGCAAAACCTACAAGCACATCGCAATCGAACTTCCCTGTTGCAGAGATTTCGAAAACGGGTAGTGTTATTTACGATATTGAGGAGACCAAAACGCAGACATTTGTTCTTGGAGCAGGTCTTACCGATGGTACTTTCTCGTTCGACTTTACTTATAACGATACCGGTTATCGCTTGTATTATAGCACAAACCTCAAAATGAGGGCTACAAGCAATGCCATTAACGCTGCTACATCGTGGGCTATCACTATCAACGAGGCAGATGGCGATGCAAGCATTCTGTCAACAAAACTAATTAAATATAATAGTAAAGTGGGAACGACATTTGGTGTGCAATCGACAACCAGTACAAATGCGACAGACCCGACGTTTGCCGTCTGCATCTACAGAAAGCAAAAGTAGCACTACAATTAGTTAGACTATGAACTTCCTGAAAAATATCTTCCGAATGGCTATGGTGGCGGTGGCTGCCATAGCCATCTCGGCGTGCGAAAAAGGCGGGGGCAACTCGGGCGACGATAACGGCACAATGAAGTCTAACCCTGCGTGGAGCGTATCCTATGCAGGTGCGGCAGAGATTAACGGCGT
This sequence comes from Alistipes sp., assembly GCA_017520545.1. Lineage (GTDB taxonomy): Bacteria > Bacteroidota > Bacteroidia > Bacteroidales > Rikenellaceae > Alistipes. The sequence continues at coordinate 84,364 of JAFXFM010000002.1, forward strand.
AAGCCACAAACACACCGTTGCCGTAATCAGCAGCGACGAGAATACCTACACCGTAGTTGTGGTGCGTGCTGCCGAGTTCGAAGCATCGAAATTGGAGGCTTTGGGCAAGGTACTTATCGAGGATATGTACGCCTACATCAACTACTTCAATGCCGTAAATGGCACGTCGTATGTACTTGCCGACCTGCTCGATAAGGGCAGCACAATGACCGCTTTGGAGGACCTCTTACCGGGCAAATATATCGCTGTCGCTATCGGCATCACCGCCGAGGGCAAATTGAGCGGTTTGTATGCCGCATCGAAGGCGTTCGAGGTTAAGGAGGAGGAGCCTACTGCACTCTACTCGGAGTGGTTGGGCGACTGGGTATTCAAGGGCGACAACGCTGTGTCGAACAATGTTGTAATATCGCACAAGATTGCCAACCGCGAACTCTATATGTCGGGGCTTATGGGTATGAACTTCAACATCGTAGGCGAATACTCCGCAGAGCGCAACGACATCATTTTCTCGTCGCAGATTGTGGCTGAAAACTACGATTTCGGCGGCGGTAAGGTGGGCGAAGTTCATCTGCTTGGCGTGGATAGAGATGGCGTGTTCTACGGACTCGACAAGAACGGCAGTTACGGCATCGCCATTGCGGGAGTTATCGACTACACGCGAGGTATTGTACGCTACGGAGTGAACCAGTCTGGTTATCCGAAATTTGCGGCTATGATGTTTGCTGCATATATCGATGGCAAATACTACTCGTTGAAGGGAGATATTCCGGCATTTAACGGCTTTGCCGAACTCGCACCGACATCATCGACCGCAAGCGCAGCACCTATGCGCTACACATTCAGCAAGGGTCGCCTCGCCACAAAGGCGCCGCACCTCACGCTCGGCAACAAAATCGACTCCTCGCGTCTCTAATCCGGCAGGGAGAATAAAGCAAAAGAAGGGCACCAGATTATCTTTGGTGCCCTTCTTTTTAAACTTATAAACTACCAATCTCGCTCTACCTCCCAGTCGCTAAGGAATGTGCCTGATCGCGAACTCATAAAGAACAAATTCCACGTATAGCCTGAATTTGGATCGGTTAAATCATAGACCAACATACGGATACCACCCAGACTGCCACATTTGCTATAATCTATAACAAGGGCATTCTTACCATAAAACTCTTCAATAAGTTTATATGGCATATCCTCCATAAAGCGTCCTTCTGCCAAGGCATTAACAAACTTCGCCGGGTACCTCTGCTTCAATCGGGCAACCTTCTGGTTGAGAAGTTTCTTCTGTCGAGCCTCCTCGGCTTTGCGTGCCGCCTCCTCTTTTGCTACGCGCTCTGACTCTTCTTTCGCCAAACGCTCCGCCTCTTCGCGAGCCTTGCGCTCGGCCTCCTCTCTTGCCAAACGTTCTGCCTCCTCGCGAGCCTTGCGTTCCGCCTCTATCTTTGCAATTTCGGCATTAGTATACCCGTCTGTAATCTTCTCCACAGTGCCATTGGTAAGGGTAAGGATACCGTCATCTGCGTACTTCTTGAAGTCTGCCCAAGCCCACGTCAAATTCTTGAAAGATAGTAGTTGGTTAAAGGTCGTAATCTTGGTATAATCTTCAATGTCGCCGCCTTTCAGCGTACCATAGTATTTGTATCCATTCTCGAACGTGTAAGAAACTCTACCCTTCTCTATAATACCGTTACCGGCAGAGACTTTATAATTGCTGACCATCTGTCCTTTATCTGTCAGCGTTATAAAATCACCATTGCTACGCTCTATCGAGATTATTCCGTCGCTTATGTTGAATGTTGCAGTTGCACCATTCAAGAATTTGTACTCAACGTTAGTTGGTCGTTGCAGAATTGTGCGCTTCACTTTATCATTAACAATGGTGCGTCTTGCTCTACCGTCAGAAGTTCGTCTCCACGATGTACTGCCGACAAAAGATTTAATGTTTTCCATCAAGGTCTCATCGACTTTCGGATAAACACGAGTGTGGTACACCAATTTATAGTCGCTTGCGCAATAGACAAAATCAGCCTTACCTACGATAGAAGTCCTGCCGACTTTTCCTCTATTGATGGTCAGATGGAGGGTCTTTGTCGGCTTAAAAGATTTTACCAGATCGATAATAGGCTTACCGGTATCTTCTATCGGAGAACTCTCCGATTCTATCTGCATTGTGAAATTGCCGGTAATAACATATTTGAGATTGTCGAATGTTATTTTACCATTGGTAATCTCGTTGCCGTTAAATGTACCCGATATCTTGCCACAATTGAGCATAGTGATTGTACCTTCACCCATTGGGGTCTTTTTCACGGCAAAACCGTAGTACACCGCATCATTCGCGATTTTAATTTTTTTCTCTTTTGGTTTTGGTGCTGCCGCTATTGTGCCGATAGCAACAACCACCGCCAACATTGCTAATAATAGTTTTTTCATAATGATTTATGCTTGTTAAATGATTACTCTTCTTTTGCTGTCGCAAATATATGCATTTTGGGTTATTTTCCCCAACTTTCTTATTGTGTGTGTTAGTCTGTGGTAATGTTAGAACGAAAGTCCGACTTAATAGTAGTAAGGGGTTAGTTATGAGGCTTTTTCTCAGCCTTTACCTCCGCATCCGCTTTAATTACAAATTCGGCGTTGGGCTCTCCAACATTTACCGCTTCGCCGTTGAAGTAAGCCTTGATAATTTCGTCGATATCGGTGAGTTTCAACTTCTTAACACGTTTGTTGTCTGCCTTCAAGGTTGGACGTGCCGAAATTTTTACTAACAACTGCTGAATTGTCCAAATTTTGGTGATTCTCTCTACTGCGCCCTCTGCCTTCCAAGTGAAGTCGAGCCCCTTGTAGTAGGTCTTGTAAGCCTTGGCTGCACACTTCACTGGTTTGATGGTGTCAGGAAGAGTCGTGTTGGTAGCAATTACCTCTTTGTAAATAGCGATATATTTGGTTGCACTCTGCTGGGTAGCAATGATGTTGTTGTAGGATTCAACACCGTTCTCCAACGAAGAGATACCCTTTACGGTGGTGTCATACAATGCGGTATATTCGCCCATTATAGGCATATTTGCTGCGCATATTGCATTGTGGGTTTGAGTTGCCTTGGTTCGCAATGCACTGAACTCCTCCCACAACTTTATAGTTTTATCCTGCACAATGATAAAATTGTTATATGCAGCGATACCACTCTCCAATGAGCCCTTGGTCTTTGCGGCAACCTCGTATTCGGAGTGGTACTTCGCCAAAATTGGGTCGTTAGCCGCTACCAATACACTGTGAGCCTTCTCTGCCTTGGCCTTCAATGCTTTATACTCGTTCCACAGTGCAAGAGCCTTTTCTTGTACAGGGATAAAGTTGGTGTAACGTTTGATACGCTCTTCCAAGGTAACCCTCTGCGATACGGTCGAATAAGACGTTTTGTAATCCGACAAGATAGCATCGCTCGACTCAGCAAATATGAGGTGGGTCTTATCTACCTTCTCTTTCAGAGGACGGAGCGTCTCCCACAACTTGAGAATCTGCTTCTGCTTCTCAATGATTTTGTCGATACTCTCGGCTTTGGTCGTGTTGTTCCAAGTTGCAGGTTTTGGCATCGCTGTGGAGGTGTGTTTTGCTACTCCTTGCTCAACGATTTGTTCGTTCAACTTGCTCGCCTCTGCATATTTAGGCAACAACTCACCGAAGTTCTTAATTGCCTGTATTTCGCCTTTGAGGTCGGCTATTGTTGCGTTCAAGTTATCGTGATCTATTTTTACATTTTCAACATTGTTGTTGTAGTGTTTCTTAAATGCCGAAACCTGTTGCCATAAAATAGTGCCACCAGACATTGCACCCGTGGCCTCCAACGCCGATATGTTATCAAACACACCCTTTGCCTCCTCCTGTGCCGCCTTCTTCGCATCGGCAATATCGTCATATTTGTTGCGAATAGGTACTAAATTCTGGAATTTTGTGCCATCGTATTCGGCCTTATGAGTAACGAGGATGTAGTTATTACCTGCATATCGCTTATACTCGCGCGAATCAATCTCCACCAACACATTTCCGGTCTTGCGATCAATACTTTCCATTCTCACAGCAACTACATCGTGCTGCTTGTTGTCAATGGTAATCTCGTTTCGTGCGCCATTAAGATAACCTTCCTTTATTTTAGGGAGATAGGAATCCATCTGTTTCTTCTCAACCTCCAAATTGTGTTTCTCCACCAAATCTTTTACGCGCTTTAATTGGTCATCTGTCAGGATGTATCTCCACCACTGTCTCTGATATTCATCTCTCTTGATCATCCAACCGCTAATGGTACATTCGTATGGAGGTTCGTTCCAATTTGGGAACTCCATACAATATAAATCGGTGTCTTTATACCTCGTTAACACTGCGTCGATGGATTGATAAGCATCTTTTTTATCCTCCAACTCCCTTTGAATTCTTCCCCAAACAGATTCAAAACCCGCATCAGTAAAATACGGTATTTCAACCACCTCCAAATAAGTAGATAACGAAACTTTTCTCTCTTTTACGTCCTTCTCATCAACAAAAGGTAGTAAAGAAAAAACGGATCCATATAAATCTACTCCACAATCCACACCGTATTCTCTCCAAAGCGGGATTGCCACTTCTCTAACCATCAAATTGTTAGCCTTCAACTCTTTTTGTGTTATTTGACCATTCGCATATTTGGTAGCTAATGCTGCATTCTTCGCATTGAGCGGTTGCGGACCTCCGCCCACCAATATACCATTTCGGAATTGATAATCATACTCTTTACCTGTAATGAAATGCCACTTGCCCTCCATCTTTCCTGATTTGGAGAATGTTCCCGAAACTTCCACAGAATAACCATCACAAACTTCAATGTATTTAAAGGCTCCGGTGAAAACACCCATATTATATGTTGCACTAACATAGCCGGTCGTAGTAACAACATCATCTTTATTCTTTTTACCCTCAAATAAGAAGCGACCATTTGGCACGCCATTCACATAGTTACCAGAAAAAGTAGCATTATAAACCTCTTCAGAACGATCATATCCTCGTACCGCTCTGGTAATTATTCTTTCCCACTCTGTTACCTTAACAGCTCCATTCAAAAGTCCCTTATTATAATTTGAGGTAATAGATAGATTACTATCGGTATAAATATCGTAATAGCTACCATATACACCTATTCTGTCGCTGTCTTCTCGCTTTGTTTTTATCGTCCTTGGACCATCGTAAACTCGCTCTCCATTTTGAAGAATGTAGCCATAGGTCGTGGTACCATCTCCATCATAATAAATTGCTTCGGTTACAGTGCGTCGTTGGGCTAGTGTTGTACCTACACACAAAACCACCGCCAACATTGCCAATAATAGTTTTTTCATAATGGGAAAATTTGAGTTATATAAAATCATTTATAATATCCTAATAATCAGATAAATACCCCCCCCCAGCAAAACCAGAAAGGGGCATTTTACACCTTTATTCTAAAATATGTTCCAACTTTTCTTACGTAAATACAAATACCTATTACAAATATAGATATTTTGGTTGTACTTCCCAACTTTTTCAGCTCCTTTTTGTTTTTTGTTTTTTTCGTGGACCCACAAAAATGGAGGGGCACAGGCTTGCACACATACAGGCACAAAAAACAAAAACAGACGACTTGTACAAGTCGTCTGCTCTGCAAATTTTGGAGGTCTGAAGCGGATTTGAAGCAAGGGCTTCGCCCGCGCTCGCGGGGATACCATAACAGCGCAGCACAAAGTGCGAGCAATATACTCAAATATCCACGCAACCGCACTCAAAAGGTGAGCAATTTATTTGCAGAGCAACGCCGTAAGGCGGGAGTTGTTTTTTTGGCGCATATGGGTGCTTGCACACATACAGGTAAAAAAACAAAAAACAGACGACTTGTAACAAGTCGTCTGCTCTGCAAATTTTGGAGGTCTGAAGCGGATTCGAACCGCTGTACGAGGTTTTGCAGACCTCTGCCTAGCCACTCGGCCATCAGACCATTTTCGCCTTTTCGGTCTGCAAATATACAAACTTTTCTACAATCTGCAAAATTTCAGCAAAAATTCTACCAAAAAGGATGAAGCTTCCGATATATAGGCGTAAAATGGGGTGTCCTACTCGCAAGTGGAGCACCCCAATTCCATTCAGAAACTATTAGAAGTGCGAAACCTTCTCGCCGAGAACTGCCGAGAGAAGGTTGTTCGCCGCCGACGATGCTCCGATACGGAACAGATCGGTAGTGAGCCACTCCTCGCCCAAAATCTCCTCGACGATAGTGTAGTACAACGCTGCATCCTCAGGTGTACGAACACCTCCCGCAGCCTTGAAGCCCACCTTCACGCCCGTCTTCTCGTGGAAGAGCTTAATGGCACGACACATCACAACTGCCGCCTCCGGCGTCGCCGCAACATCAATCTTGCCCGTCGAAGTCTTAATGAAGTCGGTGCCCGCCAGCATCGAAATCAACGACGCATCGTGAATCAGCTGCGATGTCTTCAATGCTCCCGTCTCGAGAATAACTTTCAAAACGGTATCCTCGCCCATCTCCGAGCGAATAACCTCAACTTCGTTGGCCGCCTCATCGTAGTTGCCCTCCAACACCTTGCCTACGTTCATCACTATATCGACCTCGTCAGCTCCGTTTTCGATAGCCATAGCCACCTCCAACATCTTCACTTCGAGGAAGGTCTGCGATGCCGGAAAGCCTGCCGCAACGCTCGTAATACGCATAGGCGAGCCATCAACAGCCAAGCCTACGGTCTCGACAAACGACGGATAGACGCAAATCGAAGCCACATTTGCCAAATCGGGATACTTGGTATAAAACTCCACCGCACGCTTGGCAAAAGCCGATACCGACTCCACCGAGTCGTTGCAGGTCAGCGTAGTCAAATCGACTGCCGACAGCGCAAAGGCATAAACCTCCTTGCGACAGTTGCGTGCCGAAAGTGCCTTGATGCGGGCAACCTCGGCTGCTACCTCCGCCTCTGTCAATGCGGGTGCAAAATCTATTAGTCTATTTTTGTACTCCATAACTCCATATTTTGCGAAAGGAAAACTTTTTTCCGTTTTTCGCTTTCGGTTTACCGTTTATTTTATTCCGCGAACGTTCTTCTCCCAAGCCCAAGCCGAGCGCAAAGTGTCGTCCAACGAACGCTCTGCCTTCCAGCCGAGCTCCTCGTTTGCGTGAGCGGTATCTGCCCAGATAGCTACAACGTCGCCCGGACGACGTGGTGCAACCTTATAGTTGAGCTTCAACTCGTTTACACGCTCGAAGGTGTTCACCAACTCCAACACCGATACTGCACGACCCGTGCCAACATTGAAGATTTCGTAACGCTCCTTGTTCTTATCGTCGATCATTCGCTTGATAGCCACAACGTGAGCCTTCGCCAAATCCACGATGTCGATGTAGTCGCGCAAGCACGAGCCATCAGGAGTATCGTAGTCATCACCGAACACCGACAAGCACTCGCGAACGCCCGCAGCGGTCTGGGTGATAAATGGAACGAGGTTCTGAGGTACACCACGTGGCAACTCACCAATCAAAGCCGACGGGTGCGCACCGATTGGGTTAAAGTAGCGCAAAGCGATACCCTTCAAACCACCATAAGCAGCCACCGAGTCGCGCAGGATATCCTCGCACATCTGCTTGGTATTGCCATACGACGATGTTGCAGGCTTGCGTGGGGTCTGCTCTGTTACAGGGAGCTCATCGGCCTCGCCATATACGGTAGCCGACGACGAGAATACGATATTGTGGCGGTCGAACTCACGCATCAAGTCGATGATGTTCATAAACGAGAGGAGGTTGTTGCGGTAGTACTTCATAGGGTCTGCCACTGACTCTCCCACCGCCTTAAACGCTGCAAAGTGAATTACCGAGTCGAATTCATACTGCTCGAAAACCTTGCGGAAAGCCTCCTTGTCGCAGCAATCGACATTGATGAAAGGCACATCTACACCTGTAATTTTGCGAACACCCTCAACACCCGACATATCCGAGTTTGAGAGGTTGTCTGCTACAACCACGTTCAATCCTGCGTTGATCAACTCAACTGCGGTGTGCGAGCCGATATATCCGGCTCCACCCGATACCAAAACTGTTTTCTGTTTCATCTTGTAGTTATTTTGTATGTTTTGCGTCTAATTGGTAAAAAGTGAGTAAAAGTTGAAAACTCCACTTCGCTATTCTACGCAAAGTTAATAGAATTTTTATATATTTGCACTATATTTTTCAAAAATTTAGGGTATGAGCAACATTATTACCGCCGAACACATCACAAAAAGATTTTCGGCTCACACTGCGCTCGACGATGTATCGGTCGAAATACCACGCGGCTCGGTCTACGGACTACTCGGTCCGAATGGTGCCGGCAAGACCACACTTATCCGCACCATAAACCGCATAACGCTGCCCGATGAGGGTCGTATTCTATTCAACGGTAACCCCATAACACAGCAGGATATCTTCCGTATCGGATACCTCCCCGAGGAGCGTGGTCTGTACCGCAAAATGAAGGTTGGCGAGCAGGCTCTCTTTCTCGCACAACTCAAAGGTTTGAAGCGTTACGATGCACTTGTGCGTTTGAAGGAGTGGTTTTCGCGCTTCGGCATCGAGGAGTGGTGGAACAAGAAGGTGGAGGACCTCTCGAAAGGTATGGCGCAGAAGGTGCAATTTATGGTTACGGTTATCCATCGCCCCGAACTCCTCATCTTCGATGAGCCTTTCTCGGGATTTGACCCAATCAATGCCAACCTGCTCAAAGAGGAGATTCTGCGACTTCGCGACGAGGGCGCTACGGTGATTTTTTCGACACACAATATGTCCTCCGTGGAGGAGATTTGCGACCATATAACCCTTATCAACAAGTCGAAAAATATCCTTTCGGGCAAGGTCGATGATATTCGCCGTACGCACGGTGGAAACACATTCTCTGTGCAGTACAAGGGCGAAGGCAAGGCTCTCACCGAGAAGTTGCAACATTCGTGCGAAATTCTCGAAAGCGAAGAGAGCGCAATAGGCTTCTCGTCGCTCAAAATTCACATCGAGCGCGACGAAGATATCCGCTCGGTGGTGGCACAGATAAACGACACGGTCGAGATGCGCCAGTTCACCGAGATTGTGCCAAGTATGAACGATATCTTTATTCGTGCCGTAAACGGAGTGTTGTAGGCTTAGACGAAAGAAAACGGAAAACGGAAAGCGGAAAACGGAAAACGGAAAACAGAGAACAGAGAAACGGGAAATTAAGAATTACTTTCATAAACTCTCTGTATTCATTACCCCCCCCAAAAAACATAATTGAATTTTAATTTTATGAGAAATATAGGACTGATTGTTGGTCGCGAATATCGCGAACGAGTATATAAAAAGTCGTTTATCATTACGACTATCCTGATGCCGTTGTTGATGTTGCTTTTGAGTGCGGCACCAACGCTGATTATGGAGTTTGTCGATACCGACACACACCGCATCACGGTGGTTGATGAGAGTGGTTTGGTGGCTCCGAGCCTCAAATCGGACAAAGAGGTGGAGTTTGTAATCTCCGATAAGAGCATAGCCGATGCCCTCACCGCCACGGCAGATGACGAGTCGAGCTTCGGCGTGTTGCACGTAGGCAAGGAGATTGTTGCAAACCCCAACGATGCACGTCTATACACCACATCTTCGTCTTCGATGATGCTCGAAGAGAATATCGCTTCACAGATTGAGAAGGTTATCGAGAGCGAAAGACTCAAAGCCTATAACATCGAAAATCTCGACGAGATTCTCGACAAGGTGGAGGCCACCGTACATCTCACAACCATAGACAAGAACGAAGGAATCTCCTCGACAATGGCGTCGTCGTTGGTGGGTATGTTGCTCGGTTTTGTGCTCTACTTTATCCTCGCCATCTATGGCAGTATGGTGATGCAGAGCGTTATTGAGGAGAAAAATTCGCGCATCTTGGAGGTTATGGTTTCGACCGTGCGACCTTTTGAGATGTTGATGGGCAAAATTCTCGGTATAGCCGCCGTTGCTGCGACACAGATTGTTGTTTGGGGTGTTCTGCTGATGGTTTTCAGCGCAGTTATTATGCCGGCATTGATGCCTGACAACATTATCGAGAGCGTTCAGCAGGTACAGGCGGGCGCCGATGTTGCTGCACTTGCAACACAGCAGGACGTTGCACCAGAGATGCTCACCGCCTTGGCATCTATACTCGACACAGGACACATCTCGATGGTGCTGGTTTCGATGTTGCTCTTCACCGTGGGAGGCTTCTTGCTCTACGCTTCACTCTATGCCGCAGTTGGTGCCAGCGTCGATCAGGCACAGGATGCACAGCAATTGACAATGGTTATAACAATGCCTATCATCTTCTCGTTCATTATAATGATGATGGTGATGAAGGATCCGAACTCTCCTATCGTCTTTTGGTGCTCGATGATTCCATTCTCGTCGCCGATAGTTATGATGGCACGCATTCCAAGCGGGGTGCCTATGTGGGAGGTTGCAACATCTCTACTGCTCCTCTATGCAACCTTTGTGGTCTGCGTATGGGGTGCTGCAAAGATCTACAAGGTGGGAATCTTTATGCACGGAGCAAAACCAAAACTCCGCGACCTGTGGCGTTGGTTGCGCTACTAAACGGCCCATTCGAAAATAAACAGACACCATAGCTATGCTCAAACGACTATTTGGACTGGACCGCTCGGTAACAAATGTTAAGACCGAGATTATCGCAGGCATCACCACCTTCCTGACAATGGCGTATATCCTCGCCGTGAACCCAAACATACTCTCCGCAGCGGGAATGGATAAGGGGGCATTGTTTACCACCACCGTATTGGCTTCGTTTATTCCGACCTTGATGATGGGACTATACGCCAAGTTACCATTTGCACAGGCTCCGTGTATGGGACTTAACGCATTCTTTGTCTATACCGTATGTCTGACTATGGGTTACTCGTGGCAATTCGCTTTGACAGCAGTGCTTATCGAGGGCTTGGTATTTATCCTGCTCACCATAACCAACCTGCGCGAGAAGATCGTGCACGCAATACCGAAATGCCTACACGAATCTACCTCGGTGGGTATCGGACTCTTCATCGCCTTTATCGGCTTGCAGAATGCAGGTTTAATCGTCGGGAATAAGGATATTTTGGTATCGCTTGGCGATATCGGTGCACCCGATACACTCTTGGCAATTATCGGCCTTATCGTAACCTCGATACTTCTGGTACGAAAGGTTAAGGGTGCACTGCTCATTGGCATCATTCTCACCGCCATTATCGGCGTACCTATGGGGGTAACCAAGTTCGAAGGCTTCGTTAGCACACCGCCGAGTATCAAACCTTTGTTTTGCCAATTCGAATGGTCGCATATCCTCTCGAAAGATATGTTTATCGTGGTCTTTACCCTTCTATTCATCGATTTGTTCGACACTATCGGCACTCTTATCGGAGTGTCGGCAAAGGCAAATATGCTCGATAAGGAGGGCAACCCTATTCGTATGCGTCAAGCATTTATGTGCGATGCTATCGGCACTACCCTGGGCGCGTGCCTCGGCACAAGCACCGTAGGCACATACGTCGAGAGCGCTGCGGGAGTATCGGAGGGTGGTCGCAGCGGTTTGACCGCAACAACGACGGCAGTCTGCTTCCTGCTTTGCCTCTTCTTCTCTCCGTTCTTCCTCTCATTGCCAAGTGCAGCGACGGCGCCTGTGCTTATCCTCGTGGGCGTAATGATGGTTACAAATATATCAAAAATCGACTTCGAGAACTACTTGGAGGCTATTCCGGCGTTTATCTGTATGATAATGATGCCTCTGGCATACAGCATCTCCGATGGTATCATCTTTGGCGTGTTGAGCTATGTGCTTATCCACGTCGGTAGCGGACACTTCCGCAAGGTGAAAATCTCAACCTATGTACTTGCAGTGCTATTTCTATTGAAGTTCGTCTCGGCAGATTTCAGTTCAGGCAACAATAAGCAAGAGGCGACAACACCTCAATCCGGGGTTCAAACGGAAGTTGTTGGCATCGATACAGCTGCCGGCAACGATGCGACAAGCGAAGTAGAGATATTGCCGTAAAGGCTCTGTTTTGATGGAAATAGGGGGTATTGAATCACATTTTTCGCGAAAAATTTGGACATTCTGAAAAAGTGTATTACATTTGCACCCGATTCCGAGAGGGATTTAGATGGTGGATGTAGCTCAGCTGGTTAGAGTTGCGGATTGTGGTTCCGAAGGTCGTGGGTTCGAATCCCATCTTCCACCCGAACAGAACAAACGAAGCAAGGAGATGTCGCAAAGCGGCATCTTTTTGTTTTTATACCTTTGGCGCAAACTTGTTTGCGGACAAGAAGGTGTAAAGACAAAAGAGGTTGCATAGCAACTCCTTGCGGAGTGCAGTAAAGTTCGGAAGTGCCCCCGCGGCGAGCGGAGGGGAAAGACGAGCAGCACATCGCGCTACGAAGTCAATCCCATCTTCCACCCGAAGTTTGAAAGCCTTGCATCGCAAGGCTTTTTTATTTGCATAGCCGCGGGAACTTGTTCACGAAAGGCTAGGCATAATAAAAAGTAGTGGCGCAGACACTTTCAAACTTCGAAAGTGCCCCTGCGGCGAGCAGAGGGGAAAGGCGTTAAGCGAAGCGAGCGTAAGCGAGCGGAGTAGCCAATCCCATCTTCCACCCGAACAAAACAAACGAAACAAAAGATGCCGCTTTGCGACATCTTTTGTTTTTTTACCTCATTACCCGATTTATCAACTTTCTGCTTACTATTTTACGCGCTGTCGCACTCGGCTTCTGACCGAGTAGTACTCCTCGCGGCTGATACTTCTATGTGAGCCCTCCGCTAACGAAGATTCGGTGCTCGCCCCCTTCGACACCAAAGGCCACTCCCTATTGCGCTCCAAAAGTTCGGCATACACAACCACTCCCGACTCCACAAATTCAAAATAGTCCTCGTTGAGTATCACCGTCGGAATAAAGATAATATCCGCGCCCTCTGCCTTGTACTTGCCGTAGCAGATAGGCCCCTCCGTTTCGTGGAGGTCGGCGTATGTTCCATTGTCGAAAATGAGTTTGCAGAAACTGCCCGAGCCGTCCCAATATGCGCCCTGCATCTTGGACGTATCAATCTCTACCGATACGGCTCTTGTCGGAGTCTTCGACATCATCGAGGCAGCAACATATCCCGTGCTGTCGGCATAGCTGACTGCTATCCACTTACCCTCGGTACCCACCTGCAACAGATAATCGGAGCCATTTTTCAACTTGCCTATAATCGGCGACTTCGATGAAGGCTCTCGATGGATACTCACCACACCATCGTACGAATCAGCGTATATACGCACCTCCGGGAGTGGCTCGCTCGGCTCGGCGACAGCAAGGCTGTCGGCTACGGGCGTAGCAACGGTGAGGCTATCAACCATAAGGCTATCGGTTGTGGTGCTTTTCTGCTCTGCGGCTTTGCTGTTGTTTGCGCCTCCGCCACACGAAATCGCGAAGCACGACACGGCGCCGAGGGCAAGTATAAAGAAAACTTTCTTCATAATCGTTGGGGTTCTTGTTCTGATAGCAAAGATAGTAAAAATTTCACTATTTTCATAAATTATTGTTTGTATTGCGAGTAGGTGTTCTACCAAGTAAACGCAAAACCGTCCCAACAAAAAGAGTGTGTCTAAAAGTTTGTTAGACACACTCCTATTCTTATATATTGCAATGCAGGGGAATCTATTTCAGTAGTTGCAGCATAGTAAGACCATTATGATTACCTATCGTGCAGGTGTAGGAGGTTTCGGGGTTGTTCTTGCGGCAGAAGTTGCTCAGAGTTGCCCGTTTGCCTAAAATGAATTGTGGGCAAACAAAGGTGTCGCCAACCTGCATCTTGGAGTTGTGGCACTCGTCTGCAACAAAACAACCATCTCCCAGATAGCGCACAATGCACATACGGTCCGGCAACCAGCCGATTTGCAGACGATCACCAACTTCAAGACCTGTCGCCAAAATCGACTCTACGCTAAATAGTTCCGACTCGCTCTCAGAATCCCTCTGCAACTCCCCACAAAACTGTTTCCAATAGCACCCTGCGCCATAGATTGACAACACATCGAGCGTACGCAACGAAACAGTGTCGTAGCCTCGTGTGGAATAACCCCACACTCGCTCCAACGTGCTTTCGGAGATGTGTTGGCGCTGAGATACCTCTATCTCGGCAACCAAAGCCAAAAAGTCGGCGTGTGTAACAAGAGGCTTACCAAACTTCGTTTCTACTCTATCGCGAAGAGCTGTAATTTGCGGTATATTTCTTTTAATTCCCATTGCGTTACAAAAATAATGATTATCTTTGACAAACAAAAATGACTAAAATGCAGGAGGAGAGCATTATATCCGAGTCGGAGTTGTTTGTGAATGTGGGAAATAGGGGCTTTCACGACTTTAAGTTGCTGAAAACCACCGCTAATGCTCGATTGTATCGCGCATCCAAGCAAGGCAAGCTCTTCCTAATAAAGACAACAAAAGACAATTCGGAGCGTCAATTGCAGATGCTGAAACGAGAGCACGAACTCTCGATATGTTGCTCCCACCACCACATTGTCAGTGTATATACCTACGAGGAGAATTTGGAGGTAGGTGAAGGTATTGTAATGGAGTATATCGAGGGTTGCACGCTCACCGGATATCTCGCCAAAAAGAGGTCGAGAAGGGAGCGCATACGACTTTTCGAAGAGTTACTCTCGGCGGTTGGATACCTCCACAAACAGGGCATAATTCACAACGACCTGAAACCCGACAATATCCTTATCTCGCACACGGACGACTCGCTGAAACTCATTGACCTCGGATTGGCGGACAACGACGCCTACTACGTCCTGAAAACGCTTGGTTGCACACCTCGCTACGCCTCGCCCGAACTTCGCGAGCAGAGGGGCGCGTTAGATGCCCGTAGCGACATCTATTCGGTCGGTGTCATTATGCGAATGTTGCTGGGCAACTCGGCTATTGCAAGACGCTGCACAAGGAGCAATCCCGACCGCCGATACTCCAATGTCGAAGCCCTGCAAAAGGCTTGGCGCAATCGATATCTGCCGCTTTATATCCTCTTATTCACGCTATTTCTATTTTTGATAGGTGGCCTGATTTATGCCTATGTCGGAGTGGTCGATCGAAATCGCCAATTGCAAACCCAGCAGGCACAACAAGAGCAACAGATTCAAGAGATGCAGCAGGAGCAGCAAACGCAAGTCCGACAACTGAAAGAGATGCAACAAGAGCAGCAGTTGCGAGAGCAACAACTGCAAGCGTTGGAAGAAGAGAGCAAAAAGCAACAGCAACAAAAGCAACGACAGCAACAGATGGCCGCCAAAATAAAGCGAGATCTTGCAACGATATACGAGAAGCGAATGGCTTTGGCGAAAAAATGCACCTCCTTCGACGATGCCGGCAAGCAAATGGTGCTTATGGAGCAGGAGTTTAGTGCCTATATCAAACAACTTCTCGGCTCGATTAACGAGGTGGAGATGAGGGATTTTGCCCACGCCCACTACACTCGTATCGTTACCAAATATGGAATGGATTGCCAAGCCTTTATGGTATCCTATATAGGCAAATAGCCTTTTGGGGGCATCAATCCACCCGTCGAACAACGCCGCCACACGCCCATATCGAGCGGTGTTTTCCAAAAGACAATAAAAGACAACCTGTACCTATTCTTTTTTTAGGTACTTTTGTATTGTATATTTTCGACACAAGCGTTCGATATTTACAATACAGGGGCATTTTTTACATTTATTAAATCTATAAAACTTTCAAATACTACAACAGAAATTGGATGGTAATATATCAAGTAAATAGTCCCGATGCCCCAAATAGGTATGTGGACAAGTCGTCTGTCAATGAGGTCTTGGCAATTATCGATAATCTCCAAAAGAAAATTGATAGTCTTACCGAACAGGCAAAGGCTGCAACTCCTCAAATGTAAATGTAGGTATATAATTACCGCAAAAACAGAACGCAACACCAGCACATTGCGAAACTACACTTTAAACTTTAAATAATATGGAAAAAGAACAAAAATTTGGTAAGTTATTGGTCGATAACGGCGCAATTATTAAGCCTGCTTATAAATGGTGGGGGTTATTCCGCGACAAGGAAAACGATGTAAGCATCGCTATCAACGACATTGATTACATCGACAAGGTTGAATTATCTTCACTCTTTGGCGCGAAGTGGGGCGTAGCCGTTATTGCCGGACAACACAAAAACATCTATCAACCCAAGTTGTCTGCCGCTAATGCCGATAGGCTGGTCAATCTCCTTCTCGAAAATGGTGCGACGCAGGGCGAGCGCGAGTATAACTATGCAGCAAAATCGAGCGGATTATTCAGCAAGGAGTGTGTAACTCTTTGCGAGGAGTATGGCAGAATGACAAAAAAGACATTTACACAAGAGGAGTATAGAGCAGAGAGCGTTGATCTGTCGAAAGTTATCTTTGTTGATAAGGTGAAGAGCAAAGGCAAGCAGGGTCTTATCTTTGGCTCGGTGGCAGGTGGCGGTAGTGCCAATACCATCGAGATATTTGGTTTTTCGAAGGAGCTGAACGATAAGGTGTATAAGATGATTATAGACCAAAATCCTCAGTTGGAGGCAAAGCCCATCAAAAGCTTCGAGTCGAATTTCCCGCTGTTCAACCCTTCGCGTTGGTTTAAGAGCCGCGAGAGTATCTCAATCGCAGATATTGGTCTGATACACAAGCAATATGGCGTTAAAATCGAGGGCAAGAAGTACTCGGTGCGCACCTCGATTGTTCCATTCCATACCATAAAGAGTTATTGGGCAGAGGGATTTATCAGCAAACGTATCGACATTCTCGGCAGCACCTCTATCAAATCTGCCGAAAATTACGGTCCGTGGGACACAAAGGAGATTTGGAACGAACTTAAACGTCGCAACATCATCAATGAATATGGCGAGCGATTCAGGGCTCGACTATTCAGCCGCAGGGGACAGGGTGTGTTCTACGTCAATAAAGACGGTGTTACGTTCAAAAAGAAGAAGGAGTTGCTTATGCTCCCATTCTACTCCATTTACTCGGCTACATTCGAGAAGCCTTGGTATAAACTCTTCGGTACTGCGACTGTTAAAGGACGCCGTGTAGATGCCCGTGCAGGCGAGGGTGGCGATATCGAAATGGTTGTGGAGAAGATGTGGCGCAAGAGTGGTAAGCGTTTGATGGCGATGATTGAGAGCGGACGTGCTACGGCAAAGAGACCCGATTTCGATTACCCACAACACCAAACAACAACACCAAACAAGAGTGCAGACGTTAAGGAGCCAACTCCGAAGGTTGAAGCAAAGAGCGATGCCGAACCAAAGAAGAGCAATCCATTTGCTACAGAGTTGAAGTCAAAAATCGGGGGCGAAATGAGGTCAAAACTCGGTGGTGAGATGAAATCCGAGATTGACAACACACTTAAATCCGAGATTGGCGACGAAATGAAATCTGAGGTTAAGGGTATATTTGGCAAAACGCTTGGTGGTGTGCTGGGCGGTGCGTTGGGCGACAAGAGTTCTGGTCTTAAAGATCTTGGCTCAAAGTTCAAGAAATAGTAGAAATCGAGGTTAAAACACACAGAATAGGGTGTCCAATAGTGTTGGACACCCTATTTCAGGACCGAACAATATAGACAAAAAATAAGAGGGCGTTTCACAACGCCTTTATTGTGATTCTAATCCTCTACGACATACTTGACAAATACGGGGTCGGCATAAGCCTTTGTTGCCTCGTGACCGATATTGGAAAAGGTGTGGAATACCACCGAAGCGCTCCACTCGCTATCTTCATTAACTGCGTGACGGAAATTCTCGAAACGCACAAGGCGATTTGTTCCCTGTTTCATTGCTGTAGCTGTCCTATCAAGGCTCTCCTCGAGAGTATCCAACTCTCCGCAGCCGTGAAAGCAACGACGGCTACGTAAATTTGCCAAAATCTGCTCCTCACTCATATCGCGACAATAGCGTGGGCGGTTGGCAAGTCCATAGTGCCACGTGTCGGCTGGCTCAAGACGGAGGAATGTCGAAGGAGCCATAGCTGCATATTCAACCTTGATGCCATCACCTACTTTGCCTTTGCCTACAGCGACATAGCGACC
Organism: Alistipes sp.; assembly: GCA_017520545.1. GTDB lineage: Bacteria > Bacteroidota > Bacteroidia > Bacteroidales > Rikenellaceae > Alistipes. The sequence continues at coordinate 102,496 of JAFXFM010000002.1, forward strand.
TACAAATTGACCTCCTGCCGAGAAGCCTACAAGTGCAATCTTCTTCAAATTAGGGAATAGTTTTCTATTTGACAACCTCGTGAAGAGAGTATCGATAACATCGAACGAACTCAATTCGGTGCCGGCAGCATCGCCTCCACCGCGCCAATCATCATCGGGCGTACCGGGAACGGTAAGATCCAAAGGCCACGATTCGTTCCATATTGCTCTGCCATCAGCTGCGATATTGTACCGTTCCATCATCTCTGTACGCGGATACATCGGCGATAGGACATAGGCACTCGGAATGGATCGCAATAACGACAGTTGCTCCTCGAGCACCTGCACTCCTCCGTGCCAACCTTGAATCATTATAACTGCAAGTTCGCCATTGTACCCCTCGCACATAGGTGTTGGTGCGGTGTAGTAAACGGGGATTTCCATCCCCTCCAACGGATAGATTGCAGCAGAGATATCTGCTTTCGAAGTGCAACCAATGGTTAGCGTGAATATTATGGCAATAATGCTCAATCGAAAAGATGAAACGAAGGTCTGCATAGTCTAAATACTTTTTATGTGATAATTTTCACCATAAAGGTACAAATATTTTTGGTATAAATATCTATGTGTTGTAAAAAAATCACTCCGGAGGGAGTACGATATAAGCGAAATTTATGCCTGCATAAGAAAATAGAATTTGCACGAGATTGAAAAAATATCTGTATTCGCAGTAGCAGTACCAACGGAAAACGGAAAGCGGAACCGACGCACGAAGCAAGAGCAGAGGGTGCTTGCACACTATGCCTTGCAAGAAGGAGGAAAAGCCTGCGCAGCAGGGTTAAAGCGGAAAACTTTTCCAACAACAACTTCTACTAACGACCTCCGCAGGTTTGAGCAGACCGAGAGAGGCTGTTGCAATCGCAGATTGTTGGGTTTGGCAGATGGCGACTGAAAATTTATTTTCAAAGTCGCTTATCTGCCAAAAACAACTATTTGCGACAGCAAACAACAGCCGAAAGCAGACAAGTCTGCCACACCGCCACAGGTTGAAAGGAAAGGGGCTTGTCATAGACAAAAAATAAGAGGGCGTTTCACAACGACCTCTTACCTCGGGGCTAAAAGACAAGCCCCTTTACTAACCCAAAGGTTGTAAACAATTAAAGATACACTACTTAAAAATTGCAAGATAACATTTGTTATTTAGTGAATAAATTGCTATATTTGTACTACCATTGCGGAATACGCAGTGTTTTAGATGGTATTTAGGGCTGTCGTGGATTTTGTTAATCAGTTAATAATTTTGCCTATGAAGCATAGCGTATAGTTGATACGCACATTTTAGACATATTGGAAAAGCGTTTTAGCTTTATTCTATCACTTCGGAAGTTTGGCGACTAAAAAAGGTAGATGGGAATAATAGTTGAAATGCTCGCACTATTCGATGCGGGCTTTTAGTTATTCATCTACCTGGGTTACGCCAAACACCTCGAAGTGGGAATATAACTAATTGTCCCGCGCTTTTTTTGTGCGTATCTAAAAGTATTAATTGGACAACGGAGTAACCGAAAATCCGTAAGAGAGTAGGATTTTTTTTAGTGAGAAGTTAGTAAAATGAAGAAGGTTTTAATTATCTACATTGTTAAATTCAGTATTTCAGCAGATTATAACGAATAACTATAAAAAAACGATTTGTAAATGCTTGTAATTCAAACGTCTGCAAATCGGTTCTTTGGCAGAATTGTGTTGAAAATAATTAGTCCAAACTTGCTTTAATTTAAACTTTTTACTATTTCTTTGCAAAAAACATACGCGTATGAAAAAGATTATTCTGGCCGTACTGGCTCTTTCAGCAGTACTTGTATCTTCCTGCTACAAAGACGGTGAAAGCGGATCCAATGCCTCCGTCAAATTCCGCAAAGCAAACATTTCAGGAGCTCGAATGCTGGCTCTTGCCTCCAGTACCGGTGCCGCTACCAGGGCTGAAGGCGACATTACCGTCGGCCCCAAAGCCCTTTACACCGTGTCTGAAGATGGCTCCATGGTTGAAGTTAGCTATAATGTAGATGTAGAGGGAGCCGATGGAGAAGTAGCCGAAACCATCCGGGCGAACCTCATCATTTCTCCGGGCTTTGTGTTTCCTGTGGACGATGGATGGCTGTGGCTTGCCAACTGCCATTATGATGTTAAAGGCGGATGGAACAATTATCCTACGGACGGCAACAAGTCCGCGCGTAACGCCTTGTCCAAAATAATAAATGAATTCAGCGCCAAGTACCACGACCGTCACGGCGCCCATTACCTCATCCGCAAGAGCGACGGCGCCCTCTTCGAATGGACGCTGGAGGCCGGAGCTCCGGACGGGATGGACGACGGCTTCAAGCAGCCCACCTTCCTTAACGGCTGGTTCCACCAGCTGGGAAAGGACCTGTTTGTGAGGACCGGCGGCTGGAATTATGAAGGCATAAACGGAGGCCTTCCGTCACTTATCCGTCTGCAGGACAATGGCAACACGCTGGATGCGGTAAACGTGCTGGGGGACAATATCTCCTGCTGGAAACTCTATCCTGCCGGAGGCTCTTGCCTGGGTGGGACTTTCGGTTATCCCGGAGCAATGGGAGGAATGCATGGAATCATCGCCCCTCCTTCCTTCGAACCCGTGCTTCTCCAGGTGGAAGGGAGCAAAGAGTCTTTCCTCCTTTCCGTAGGCGGAAAGCTGTATTATGCAAACACTTATCAGAAAGAAATCCAGGAGGGAGACGGCAAGGAGGGGTCTTGGACAAGGACCGAAGACTACACGGACTTCTACAATCTCACCGTTTCCGGAAGTTCAGTCTCACTTGGAAACCTCATCTGCACATTTAACGAGAGAATGGACCCGGGACAGGTTTATATCTCCACGACAGAAAAACTGACCTGGTGGGGAGGCAATGGATATGACGGGGCTATAATCCATATTTTCGATCCCAAGGCCGGAACCATTTCTTCAAGGGCGCTGCCGGAGCACTATCCCGGCAATGAGGGCGAATATGTAAATGGAGTTGCTTATGCCATCGACGGCACAGCCGGCTACTGGGAGTGCGACCTTTCCAAGGATGCGGCCGAATACGTGACGCTCGACTGGAGCAGCGCGGCGGAATATCAAAGCAAGATCGTGCCCGGGACCCTCCGTATGGAACGTTTCGAGGCGGCATCACTTACCCTTCAGTTCGTGGCCTATATGACCAACGGCACGGAACTGAATTTCTATACCTCCGTGGTGGGCGCCGACCGCGGCAGGATCAAGACCTACGTCGGCAGCGACGGCAATGCAGGCATGGTGGTCACTACTATGGTAAGACTGAACTAAAGCAATCTTCATAGCACTTTCGCATATGAAAAAACGATTAATATATCACAGGTGTGCAATAAAATCACTTACCATAATATAATAGCGTGTACAAAGTTAAATAATTTAACTAAATTCTCAAAGAGTTCTAAATAAATTCTCATTGTGCGAATAATTGTTTTGAAAATTCATATAAATTATTGTGAGTTAATAACTGAGATTTAAAAACTCTGAATTTTAGTGTATAGCTGTGATATATTAATCAATTTTTCTCTTATGGAAAAAGGGCATATAACGCATAATTAGCTAGCTTTATATATTCAATTAGTATTTTCCAGTTAATTAGGCGGCAGTCTCACGACTGTCGCCTACCTCAGGACTCATTGCAAGCAATAAATAAGAATGAACACCTATTTCCTTTACTAACGACCGCAGGAGCGAGACCAACGGAAAACGGAAAGCGGAAAACGGAAAACTTTCCCAACCACCCCTCTACTAACGGCGGCAGAAGCCGAGAGCAGACCAAGAGGAGGGGCGGTGGTGCAAGACCGAAGGTCTGATGTGAAGAGATGATGCTGACGAGGAAATTTATTTACTTGGCAGTATCGGCTCTTTGCATCGTAATTGCAAAGCAATGCACCACCGACACACCACGCAGACAAGTCTGCCGAGGCGCAACAAGCTGAAAGGAAAGGGGCTTGTCATAGACAAAAAATAAGAGGGCGTTTCCCAACGACCTCTTACCTCGGGGCTAAAAGACAAGCCCCTTTACTAACCCAAACTTAAATAAATGAAGAAACCTCACTGCGGCGTGCAGTTTTCACCGCAGCTGTTAGATTGTTGTGCAATCTTTGTACCACAAACGCAGGTGGCAGTGTGGAAATTGTGCGAAAAGACCAAAATTTTGACCTTCGCACCCAAATTGAACATCTCGTGCGAGATTTTTGCCAATTGTGTGCCAAACCGAACGAACTGCGACTGTCAGACAAGTCGGATACATTGGGCGTAAATGCAATGCAACCCCGAAAACGTAGTGTTTCCGAGGTCGCAGATTGTCGACTATACCGATAAGATTATTTAAGTTTTACAAGCTTGTTAACCTTCTTCTTCTCCGCAGCAAAATATGCTTCGGACAAACTGAGATGGTCGTCTGGGATGTAGTATTTAACACCGTCCCATTCTTGAAGCTCCTGTTTCTCGTAATTGCCAATCATCTTACTCTTTACAGGAAGTCGCACTTCGGCTCCTACGTGCGATCCCACAAAACGGTTATCCCGCTCTATCACATACTTAGTGGTGAAGATAATGTCCATACCCTCGAATCTCCATGTACCATAGTAAAGATCAATCTCGGTGTCACTGCTACCCATAGGCATACGCCATTTTGCAAACTTACCATTGCTAAATACGAGATATATCCCCCACGGACAGTCTTTACCAAGATAAACGCCTTGAATACCATTGCCGTCAATACCGAGATATACCGGTTTCCAAGGGGTGTAGCCCACAACAGAGTTGTTAACATAGCCTATGCCGTTCTGCCACTTAACCTTTGTCCAATTACCCTGAACGCCCAACTGAACGAGGTAATCCGGACCATTCTTAAGCTTGCCAAGAATTGCCGACTTTGCGCTAGGCTGTGCGCGAACATTCACAAAGCCATCGTAGGCGTTAGCGTAGATACGCACCTCCTTTGGTGCGGGTGCTGGGGTCTCAGCTACCTCTTGCTGCTCCTTCGGGGTGCTGTCGCTGATAAACTTCTCTTTCAATCCGCCCAACAAGTCGCACGACGAGAGCGACAACGCGAGCGTAAAAATAGACAATGCAAGAACTAATTTCTTCATATTCTGGTATTATTTAAGTTTTACGTACTTGTTTGCCTCCTTCTTAAACATACGATAATACTCCTTATAGGTCGAGCCACAAACAAGAACCTCATTAAGATTCCAAATACGCGTACCTACACCAATAGACTTCCACTTGGTATTAACGCCATATCGCACCTCTTTACCAACGCGATAGCTGCCCCAGCTTCTTCCGCTTTCGGTTACATACTTTGTCTTGAGAACAATCTCTGTACCCTCAAACTTCCAAGTACCGTACTCCAAATCAATATAACCGTACTCACTACCGCTGACAGTAGCATACTTACCATTATTGAAAATGAGGAGCGTAGTACAATCGCCATCGAAGAAGTAGCAACCCGCTATTTCATCGGCAGATACATCAATATATACCGGTTTCCAAGGGTTTTTGCCAACCACACTCTTATTTACAAATCCGGTCATTCCGTGCCACTTAACTGCAATCCAATTGCCCTCGGCACCCACCTGCACAAGATAGTCTTCGCCGTTGCGGAGTTTGCCGAGAACTGTCGATTTTGTAGTTGGGGCATCGCGCACATTTACAAAGCCATCATAGGCATTCGAGTAGATGCGTACCTCGTGTGGTTTGTAAGCAGGCTGCTCCTCACGGTGCGACTTTTTGCCGAAGAACCAATCGCTCAAATCCTCCAACATTGTACACGATGTTACCGACAACGACACGGCAACAAGCAACAAAATAGTTGAGAATTTCTTCATACTTATAAATTTTTAATGAGTTTTAGTTATTTACCGATTGCAAATATCTGTTTTTTTTGAAATACCCTCACCTAAAAACAGATAAATTTTATAGCAAGGCCCGTCATATCAGCGAAATTTATGCGGTTATAAGCAAATAGTATTTGCACGATATTGAAAAAATATCTATCTTCGCAGTAGCAAACAGAAAACTAACAATTAAAATACAACACAGACTATGAAAAATTTGAAGGGCTCGAAGACCGAGCAGAATTTGTGGACAGCATTTGCAGGTGAGTCGCAGGCTCGCAACAAGTACACCTACTTTGCATCGAAGGCAAAGAAGGATGGTTATGTGCAGATTGCGAAGTTGTTTGAGGAGACCGCAAACAACGAGAAGGAGCACGCGAAGATTTGGTTTAAGTTGCTCGGTGGCATCGGCGATACAGCAGAGAACTTGAAGCACGCAGCAGAGGGCGAGAACTACGAGTGGACCAATATGTATGCAACCTTTGCGAAGGAGGCTCGCGAGGAGGGCTTCGACCACATCGCAAACCTCTTTGAGGGCGTAGCAAAGATCGAGAAGGAGCACGAGGAGCGTTACCTCAAATTGTTGGAGAACGTTGAGGGCGGCTTGGTATTCTCGCGCGAGGGCGATATGATTTGGCAGTGCTCGAACTGCGGCCACATCGTTATTGGCAAGCAGGCGCCTGAGGTTTGCCCTGTATGTGCTCACCCACAGGCTTACTTCGAAATCAAGGCCGAGAACTATTAATAGTTACTCACCGAGGACAATCGAGGGTTGCTCGACAACAGACCACCGCCAAGTCGCTTGCGCGGTGGTTTTATTTTCCCTTTTTGTCGCTTTGTAAAATGAATTTTACAAAATCACCTCTATTGGGTATTGGTATATAGAAAAATTTGTAGTTACTTTGCACGTGCAATGAACATTCGTGCGAGGAAATATCTGCTTTTGTGGCTTTTGGTTGCGTTTTCGGGGGTGGCATACGCCTTCGGAAATGAGAACGAACACACCCTCGACACCCTCATTGCGGTGGACAAGGTGCAGATAACCGCCATAAAGCAGGGCTCGGAGCTGCGTCGCGAGGCGGTTTCGGCGTCGATACTCACAGGTCGCACCCTTACGATGCGGGGCGTGTCGGCGGTGAAGGATGTGATGACCGATATTCCAAACCTCTTTATGCCCGACTATGGCTCACGTACCACCTCGTCAATCTATGTGCGAGGAATGGGCACACGCATAGACCAACCCGTAGTGGGAATGACCGTCGATAATGTGCCATTGGCGGATAAAAATCTCTACGATACCGAGTTGCAAGATATCGAACGCATTGAGTTTCTGCGAGGTCCGCAGGCTACGCTTTATGGTCGCAATACAATGGCGGGCGTGATAAATGTCTATACACTTTCGCCCCTGACCTATCAGGGGGTGCGCCTTCGCGCCGACTATGGCTCGCGCAACTCTTTTCGAGTGTCGGCATCGTCGTACAACCGCTTTAAGGAGAAGTTTGGCTTCTCGGTGTCGGCGCAGTATGCCCGCCACGACGGATATTGGCGCAACTCCTACGACAACTCTCTCTGCGACAAGGAGAATAGCGGAAATTTCCGTACAAAGTTTCAATATCGTAGTGGAGCGTTGAGCATCGACAACACCCTCGCCTTTTCGATAGTTGAGCAGGGTGGTTACCCCTACGAATATATCGGCAGCCCCAACCCAGCGAAGCATCGTGAAGAGTTAGTGGGCAAAATCTGCTACAACGAGCCTTGCACCTACGGTCGTGTGGCGGCAAGTGATGGTTTGAGCGTGCGTTACGACTTCGAGAAGTTCACGTTGGCGAGCGTTACTTCGTATCAATATATGAACGATAAGATGCACATCGACAACGACTTCCTGCCCGAGTACTACTTCACACTCGAACAGCGCAAGCAGCAGCACCACGTAGCCGAAGACTTTATTTTGCGCTCGAAGTCGGAGGGTAAATATCGCTGGTTAGCGGGTGTATATGGTTTCTTCGAGAGCGAGAATATGCAGGCTCCGGTAGCATTCGGACCTACGGGCATCGAGAAGATGATTCTCGACAACATTAACGCCTACACCCCATACGACGGCATATATCGCTGGGGTGATGCCGATGGTAATGGTGCGGACGAACTCCTGCTCGACAGCCGTTTCACTACCCACAACAGTGGCATTGCGGCATACCATCGCAGCGACCTTCACTTGGGACGTTGGCACCTCTCGTTGGGGTTGCGATTGGATTACGAGAGGATTAAAATGCTCTACAACACTTCGACACAAACCCACTACACCGCAATTCCGAGCGACCCAACCAAGCAGCCGACAACCGTTGCAGTGGATATCAATGATAGCGACCTCCTCGCTCGCGGATTTTTCGAGTTTCTACCATCGTTTTCTGCCTCGGTAAACCTCGATTCGGCTGGACGAAATATGCTCTACCTCTCCGCCTCGAAGGGCTACAAGGCGGGTGGTTTCAATACGCAGATGTTCTCCGAGGTGCTGCAACGCCGCCTAAAAAAGCAGATGGGTCTATCGCAGGAGATTGATGTGGACAAGTTGTGCGCCTACGACCCCGAACATAGTTACAACTTGGAGTTGGGCGGACACTTCGGCACAAAAAACGGAGTTTTTACGGCAGATGCTTCGGTGTTCTATATCGAGTGTGTAAATCAACAACTTACAATTTTCCCGGACGAAAACAGCACGGGGCGAATGATGACAAATGCGGGACGCACACGCTCCTTCGGTGCCGAGATTTCGGCTACGGCACGCTTGGCAAAAACCTTGGTTTTGAGTGGTTCGTATGGTTATACAAATGCCAAATTCAAGAAATTTGTATCGGGTGGCGTGAATTATGCAGGCAATTTTATACCATATGCTCCAAAAAATTCGTTATCTTTGCGCTTGCAGCAGACCGTTCCGTTTCGTTCGAATTGGATAGACCGTATGGTTTTGGGCGTGGGAGTTACGGGCGCAGGACGCATCTATTGGAACGAGGCGAACGACCTATCGCAACCATTCTACGCTCTGTTGGAGGCGTCGGTGCGCTTCGAGGGCGAGAAGTGGGCGGTTGATTTCTGGTGCAAGAATGCTACAAATACGAAGTATGATGTATTCTACTTCGAGTCGATGGGAAACCGCTTTTTGCAGCGTGGACGACCCTTGACAGGAGGATTGAGAGTGATGATAAATATACTATAAAAGATTATGAAGAAGTTTTTTGTTTTGGCGTGTAGTGCGCTGATCTTAACGACATCGTGTTTGAAGAATAGTGGCTCACCGGGCTCATCGGAAGCGACCTATCCGGGCAAAGTTGTCGTTAAGAACATCTCTACCGAGGAGGTAACATATTCCGAAAATGATGCTTCGATAACGGTGCAGATACCGAATATGTTGGAGCCGAAGTTCGACGTTATTTTCAACGATATAAAGTTTGCCACGATGATGCCGAAGTTGAATATCGAGTTCGAGGGGTTACCGTTTGTAGCCACAGTTTCGGAGGACGAAACAACACTCAACCACATTTTCAACGTAAAGAATGTGGTACCTACAATCGGCGGTGTTCCATACGACAAATACAAGGTAGACAGCATCAAGGGCTGCATAGGTCGTCCTGTAACTATCGACTTCTGGATGTCGTCGAAGGATCAGATGGTTCACTTTACCACCGCAACAAGTAATGAAAACTAAAATCTAAAACCCAAAGTAATATGAAACCTGAATACAAGCCATATGTTGAGGAGTTGATAGAACTCGCAATTAAGGAGGATATTGGCGATGGCGACCACACTTCGTTGTGTTGTATACCTGCCGAGGAGCGCGGACGTATGCGCCTTTTGTGCAAGCAGGAGGGCATAATCGCCGGTATCGAGGTCGCAAAGATGGTTACCGAGCGATTGGATCCGGAGGTTAAATTCGAGCAGATTCTTAATGATGGCGACCGCGTGAAGGTGGGCGATGTGGCGTTCTATGTCGAAGGCAACTTACAGTCGTTGTTGCGTGCCGAGCGAATCCTGCTCAACATTATGCAGCGTATGAGCGGTGTGGCTACGCAGACCGCCGTTTATGCCGACCGCATAGTCGATCTGCACACCAAGGTTCTCGACACCCGCAAGACCACACCGGGTATGCGCGTGTTGGAGAAGATGGCGGTAAAGATGGGTGGTGGCGAGAATCACCGCATCGGTCTTTTCGATATGATTCTCTTGAAGGACAACCATATCGACTTTGCCGGAGGCGTTGCCAAGGCAGTAACGGGCGCAAAGGAGTATCTTAAAGCAAAGGGCAAGAATATCCCTATCGAGTGCGAGGTGCGCTCGTTGGAGGATATAAAAGAGGTTTTCGCTGCGGGAGGTGTCGATAGAATTATGTTCGATAACTTCTCTGTCGAGCAGACCCGCGAGGCAGTGGCCCTCGTGGCAGGACGCTGCGAAACCGAATCGAGTGGCGGTATTACACTCGAAACCCTGCGCGACTACGCCGAAACAGGCGTTGATTTTATCTCGGTAGGTGCTTTGACTCACCAGATTAAGTCGCTCGATATGTCGTTAAAAGCGTGCTAAACAGCACAAATAAATGGACGAGAAGAACAACATAATCTTTCACCCCGTAACAGTGGCCGACAAGCCACTGTTCGAGTATTATATCCTCTCGTCCGAGGAGCAAAACTGCGATCTTAACTTTGCAAACATCTTCTGTTGGAGCGACACCTACCATAGCGAGGTTGCCGAGGCACAGGGTTTTCTCGTTATCCGCTTCGAAAATGGCGGTACAAAGTCATATATGCAACCCGTGGGCAATGGCGATAAGCGGCTGATATTGGAGCTATTACGCAAGGACGCCTTTGCTGTGCGTGCACCACTGCGACTCTACGGACTCTCGCCCGAGTGGCGTCGTTTTTTGGAGGAGAATTATCCCTCGGAGTTCGCATTCGACGCTCCACGAGCCCTCTGCGATTACATCTACCGCACCGAGGATTTGGCTCGGTTGCAGGGACGTAAATATCAACCCAAACGCAACCACCTAAATCGCTTTGTAGCGCAACACGATTGGCGTGTTGAAAGGCTGTCGCGACAAAATATCAAAGAGTGTATAACCCTGAACAACAAATGGTTGAGCAGACGTGAAGTGGGCGAAACCGAGCGTGCCGAGCAACGTGCGCTGATGCGTGCATTCGACAATTTCGAGTTGCTTGACCTGCGAGGTCTATTGCTCTATGCTGACGATATACCCGTCGCGTTTTCGTATGGTACACCTATAACGCACCGCACCTTCTGCACTCACATTGAGAAGTATGACAGCGGTGTCGAGGGGGCGGCGACAATGATAAATCGCCTTGTGGCGCAGTCGCTCGAAGAGGAGTTCGAGTTTATAAATCGCGAGGACGATCTCGGCTTAGAGGGGCTTCGATTTGCGAAAATGTCGTATCATCCGACCATTTTGCTCGAAAAAATTTCGGCTCTGCACCTCTCACCCGAACAGCGCGAGATGCGAAAGATGTGGCACGAGATTTTTGGCGACGATATTGCTGAAATTGATTCGTTCTTTGTGCGCCACGACGACGCTATATCGTTGATACACACCGAGGCGGGCAAGGTTGTGTCGATGCTCTTTGTGGTACCGTTGCGGATGTGGGGACAGCGCGTAGCATACATCTATGCCGTAGCGACAAGACCGGAATATCGTGGTCGCGGAATCGCATCGAGACTACTCAAAGAGGCATTGAAAATGGTAGAGTCGAGTGGAGAGTTTGACATTGCCGCCCTAATCCCGAGCAGCACCGAGTCGAAACGCTTATACGAGCGATTAGGCTTCGAGGATAGCCAAAGACCTATGTTATTTCCAAACAGCGACTATCTTGGCACCGGCTCCACGCTGCACGACCTTGCGATGACACGAAACACAAAACAGACCAAAGCATAACGCCTTGGTCTGTTTTTCTTACCTACGCAGTGCGCTATTTCACCAACTCCTTTGAAAGTTGCTCAGCACGAGCCAACGCAAGGTCGATATGATCAAGCACATTCTCCTTGCCCACCTTACGGAGTAAGCCGGCACGGTCGATAGATGCATAAACCTTCTTGTTTACGCCCGAAAGAATAACCGTTTGACCCGCATTCAATGCCGCTTCAACAAAAATTTCGAGGTTGTGTATACCGGTAGAGTCGATAAACGACACCTTGCGCATACGCACAATACGGATAGGTTCCGACTTGTGATTTGCGGTCAGCTCCTCGAACTTTGTCGCTACACCAAAGAAGAATGGACCCTCTATTTCGAACACCTCGACACCTTTTGGGATTGCTAACTGAACATCGCCCTCCTCGCCGTCGTGGTGCAGCTCCATCTCATCGCGCAAAACCGAAATTTTAGAGGTCTCCATAATACGACGGACAAAGAGTACAACGGCCAAAATCAAGCCCACCTCAATAGCGATTGTGAGGTCGAAGATGATAGTCAGAAACATCGTGGTAAAGAGAATTGCGATATCCGAACGCGACTGTCGGCACATCGAACGGATAGTGCGCCAACCACTCATATTGTACGATACCATAATCAATACACCCGCCAAACAAGGCATCGGTATAATACCCACCAAACCACCCAAAAAGAGCAGCACAAGTAGCAATACCACCGTATGCACGATACCTGCAACAGGGGTGCGACCGCCATTGTTGATATTAGCCATTGTGCGTGCAATTGCTCCCGTAGCAGGGATACCACCAAAGAATGGCACTACGATATTGGCCAAGCCCTGCGCTATAAGCTCGGTGTTGGAGTTGTGTCGCGAGCCTATAACACCATCCGAAACCATCGCCGAAAGCAAAGACTCGATAGCGCCCAACATTGCAATTGTAAAGGCGGTAGGCAAAAGAGCCTGTACCGTAGTCCATAGCGGCTGATCGCCGAGAGAAGGAAGGGTAAATTTAGGTAAGCCCGAAGGCAACTTGTACAAGTCGCCAATAGTCTTTACCGAGTCCTCCGCCATAATACCAAAGTGTTTCAACGCCCAGCAGAGTGCAGTCATCACGACAATAGCGAGCAATGAGCCAGGAATCTTCTTCGAGATGCGAGGTGTAAACACAATTATCAAAATTGAGGCGAGGCCGATGCCCAGCGACCACCAATTGGTATTGCCGATATTCTCGAAGTAGCAAGCCCACTTCTCGATAAAGTTTGCCGGAACATCTTTGATGCCGAGACCGAGAAGGTCGTTCATCTGTGTTGAGAAGATTGTTACTGCGATACCCGCGGTGAAGCCCACGATGATTGGATAGGGCATAAACTTGATAATTGAGCCGAGTTTGAATACACCCATCAGCACAAGCATTATACCCGCCATAACGGTTGCTATCGCCAAACCTCCGACACCAAACTGCTGAATAATACCGTAGATGATGACAATAAATGCACCCGTCGGACCGCCAATCTGTACGCGCGAACCGCCGAAAAACGAGACAATAAATCCGGCAATGATAGCCGTAACCAAACCCTCGGTAGGACCAACTCCCGAAGCGATACCGAAGGCGATGGCCAACGGAATAGCCACAATACCGACGATAATACCCGCTAAAATATCCTTCATCAATTTAGCACGATCGTAGTGACGAATTGTGTAGAACAATTTTGGGCTGAAATCGATAGAAAAACGAGATTTCATAACTTCATTATAAAACTAAATTGAGTGCCATTCAGGCACAATATAACCTAACTGCGGGTGCAAAGGTATTGCAAAAAAGGATATGTTGTTCTTTTTGTGGCACTTTTTATCGGAATTATCTGCTTTTGGGCTAAAAAGCAGCACGCAAATTTCGCCTAAAATTGAGATTTTTCAGTTCTTTTTGTGTTGTGTTTGGGCTGGCAAAGGTGTTTTGCCAAGGAATCGTACATATATTTGTCGAAAACTATTAAATAGATTGATATATGGTGGATATTTTCGAGAGATTGGAGGAGAGTACCGGTGGGCCTATCGGGCAGTATATGAGTCGTGTACACGGCTATTTCGCATTTCCTAAATTGGAGGGAGAAATCGGACCGCATATGCGTTTTCGGGGGCGCGAGGTGCTAAATTGGAGCCTCAACAACTACCTTGGACTCGCCAACAACCCCGAGGTGCGACGTGCAGATGCAAAGGGGGCGGCAGAGTTTGGTCTGGCAGCACCTATGGGGGCACGAATGATGAGTGGCCAGACCAAGTATCACGAGCAGTTGGAGCGCGAACTTGCCGAGTTTGTGGGTAAGGAGGACGCCTTTCTGCTCAACTTCGGCTATCAGGGTATGATTTCGATAATCGACGCCCTGCTCACACCTCGCGATGTGGTGGTTTATGATGCGGAGGCGCACGCCTGCATTATGGACGGGCTGCGAATACACCGAGGACACCGCTTTCTCTTCGCCCACAACAACGAGGAGTCGCTACGCAAACAACTCCTTCACGCCACCGATCTCGCCGAGAAGCAGAACGGCGGTGTACTCGTCATCACGGAGGGGGTCTTCGGAATGAAGGGCGACCTCGGAATGCTCGACAAGATTGTGCGGTTAAAGAGCGAGTTCCAATTCCGCCTCCTTGTAGATGATGCACACGGCTTTGGCACGATGGGCGAGGGCGGACGAGGCACAGCCAGCCACTTTGGTGTAACCGAGTGCGTGGACGTTCTGTTTAGCACCTTCGCCAAGTCGATGGCCGGCTTCGGGGCTTTTGTGGCGGGCGAAAGATGGCTCATAAATATCCTGCGCTACAATATGCGTTCGCAACTCTACGCCAAGTCGCTACCCCTACCTATGGTTGTGGGGGCATTGAAGCGCTTAGACCTCATTCGCCACCACCCCGAGTACCGTATGCGATTGTGGGAGATTACCCGAGCACTGCAAGATGGATTGCGCGAAAATGGTTTCGATATTGGTGTTACGCAGTCGCCCGTAACACCTGTATATATGAAAGGTGGCAACGAGGAGGGCACAAATCTGATTGTCGATTTGCGGGAAAACTATGGAGTGTTCTGCTCGATAGTCATCTACCCCGTAATTCCAAAGGGAGAGATAATTTTGCGTCTGATACCTACGGCGGCACACACGCTCGAAGATGTGGCGCACACGATAGAGGCGTTCAAAGCGGTACGCGACAAGTTCGAGTCGGGACACTACCGCTCAATGCCGATACCGCAGATGGCAGAGGCGGATTTTAGGGTGCGATAAAAGAAGGGGCGAGTGTCTTCCACTCGCCCCACATTGTTCACAGGACCAGCCTCTTACACTGTCATAATCTCCTTCTCCTTCTTCTCAAACGCAGCATCAATAGCTTTCGAGAACTTTTCGAGAAGTTTCTGAGCCTGTGTTTCGCCATCTTTGCTCTCGTCCTCAGGCATACCCTCTTTAACAGCCTTCTTGAACGCCTCGACAGCATCACGACGTGCGTTGCGCAACGAGATACGGGCATTCTCTGCCTCGGCCTTCGACTGCTTAACCAACTCCTTACGACGCTCCTCGGTAAGTGGCGGCATCGAAAGACGAATGCTCTCGCCATTATTCGATGGAGTAAGACCGATGTTAGAGTCGATAATTGCCTTCTCGATCATACGAATCATATTCTTATCCCACGGCTGAATAAGAATGGTCTTTGCATCGGGTACAGTAACGCTTGCTACGCCCGAAACAGGGGTCTGCGAACCGTAGTAATCTACAAATACGCCATTGAGAACATTTACCGAAGCTTTGCCGGCACGAATGTTCGCCAACGACTCCTCCAAAAAATCTACCGCCTTCTGCATACGAACGGTTGCGTCATTAAGAATTGTTTTTGTATCCATATCGTCTATTTTTTAATTGTTTCCTCAATCTGTTTGATCAACTCGGCAAACTCCGCCTCGTCGTAACCTACGCTCGCTTTTACAACCTTACCCTCCTTGTTGATAAGGAAGTTGCGAGGAATATATGTCTCAGCATACTTCTTGTAGATGCTGCTGTCGGTGTCGAGTCCCATAGGGAAAGTGTAGCCCATCTTCTCGCGGAACTCAGCCACTGTCTTGCGCTCCTCGCCACGCGACACAGGCAGAAATACGAATGGCTTACCCTCGAAGCGCTTGATGATATCCTTCTCCACGCGTGCCAACTCCGCACGACAAGGAGGACACCACGTAGCCCAGAAGTTCAACAACACGACCTTGCCCTTCAAATCTGCAAGGCGCACCTTCTCTCCATCGAACATTGTAACCTCGAAGTCGGGAGCAACGGCTCCCTCCTTGATGATTGTTGCCTGCTCGGGTGTTGGGCGCTCCTTCTCGGCGGCAGGTGCAGGTTGTGCCTGCTCGGTTGCAGGCTGCTGTGGCTCTTCGCTCGCCGGCGTTGGCCACCATATCATAAATGCTACTATCGCAAGGGCGAGGACAAGCATTGCAAGTAGTCCCCAGTTACTCTTTTTTTGAAGTCTTTGTGCCATAATTTTAACTATTAGCTATTAGTAATTAGCCATTGGATTTTTTTAATTTTTAATTTTTAATTTACTATTTGCTATTTGTGTACCAATGTACCGATATTCTCACCCGTCAAAACCTTCATAAGGTTGCCCGGGGTATCCATATCGAATACGATGATATTCAAGCCGTTCTCCTTGCAGAGTGTGAAGGCCGTCATATCCATAATTTTCAAATTTCGTGCATAAATCTCGTCGAACGAAATCTCGTCGAACTTCGTAGCAGTAGGGTCTTTTTCGGGGTCGGCAGTATATACGCCATCAACGCGAGTACCCTTGAAGAAGCCGTCTGCCTCAATCTCGATACCACGCAATGCCGAAGCCGAGTCGGTCGAGAAGTAAGGGTTTGATGTGCCGCCGCCGATAATCACAACGTAACCATCACGCAAGTATTCGAGAGCCTTATCCTTCGAGTAGTATTCGCCGATAGGCTCCATACGGATAGAGGTCAAAACCTTGCACTTCACACCCTCATCAACCAATACGGCCTGCAAAGCCAAAGAGTTGATAATGGTAGCCAGCATACCCATCTGGTCGCCCTTTACGCGGTCGAACCCGCGCTTTGCGCCCTGCAAACCACGAAAGATGTTGCCGCCACCGATGACGATACCTATTTCGGTGCCGAGAGCCTGCGCCTCTTTAATCTGCTGTGCGTATACGCGAGCCTGTTCCATCGAGATACCATACTTTTGTTCTCCCTGCAACGACTCTCCACTCAATTTTAGAAGGATTCTTTTGTATTTCATAACCTGCAATTTTTCATTCGTACTACAAATATATGAAATATAAATGAAAAATTAAAAATTAGGAGATAAAAATTAAAAGGATCGTCTCTTCACAGACAATCCTTTTATTGACACTACAACGCCCTTAGCAAATCGCACGGTGCAACGGCGTATTGCTCGGGCGAGATGCCTCGTTCCCTTAACGCATCCTGCATCATCGGGAGTCGCACCATAAAGTGCTCGTTTATTTTGATTGGAGGGCACAGCTCAATACCCTGCTCCTTGTATATCAGCCACACCAACTCCGAACAATAGACCTCGTCGTTGTCGAAGCTGAATTTAAGGTCATACCACTTACCAAGCCACTTATCCTTATCGATTGGTTGGGTAAGCTGCTGCTCGGGACGTTTGATAATATACTTTTTGCCCACCGACTTATCCACAAACTTCTCTATCGGCAAGATACGCACCGTGGTATCTGCCTCCATAATCTGCACACCCTCTGGCGTGTTTACGGCGATACCGCAATGACTCCAAATCGACATCATTCCCAACTTCACAAACTTCGATTGAAACGATGTTGTCTCGATAAAGAGGATATCACCCTCGCGCAGCGTTGTCAAATCGCCACCCCGACGGCACGAACTACACAACAACACCAACAAGACAATAACTACCTTTTTCATCTCCTAACCCCTAACTTTTAACTCCTAACTCTCTGCACCCCATTCGTATCTTTCACACTCTATGCCGAGCATTGCCGTAACACGCTCGGTAACGGTTTGGCATACCGCCTCGATAGTTTCGGGACGCGAATAGAACGATGGTGTAGCGGGTAAAATTACAGCTCCCGCTTCGGTGAGTGCGGTCATATTGCGAAGGTGTATCAACGAATATGGTGTTTCGCGCACCACAAAAATAAGCCGTCTGCGCTCCTTCAACATAACATCTGCCGCGCGCTCAATCAGCGTTTGCGACACACCCGAAGCCACTCTGCCGATAGTACCGACGCTCGAAGGTACAACCACCATTGCATCCCAACGTGCCGAGCCACTTGCCGGCGAAGCGAAGAGGTTGTCGTTTTCGAACTCCTCAATCTTTTCCGACCGAGGTATTGTTTCGCCTTCGTGCGAAACCACCGCACGGGCGTTCGCGCTGTAAATAACCGCTATACGCTCTACCTCGTTACTCTCGACAAGTGTCGCAAGGAGTTGTCGTGCATAAATCGCACCGCTTGCTGCCGTTATCGCCACCACCACCTTCATTATAACTCAATTGCTTTACATTTTAGACCAAGTTGCTCAATTCGTTCCAGCGTCTTCGGAAGGACGTAACTCATATTTGCGAACGCCTTCTCACTGTCGTGGAAGAGAATTATCGACCCACCTTTAATATGCGGTAACACCCCTTTCAGGCACCTTTCGCGCGGAAGTTTGCGATTGTAGTCGCGAGAAACAATGCTCCACATCACAACCCTATAACGTTGTGCCACGGCTCGCAATTGCGACGATGTGATACGGGCATAGGGTGGGCGAAAAAGGTTGCTCTGCACCGAGTAGGAGGCAAAATCGACATCCTCCAAATATCCCTCCAACGACATTCCGATACCCTTTTGGTGCGAATATGTATGGTTGCCTACGACGTGTCCGTCGGCAAGAATCTTCTCGTAGAGGTCGGGGTATCGCTCCACGTTTTTGCCAAGCACAAAGAATGTCGCCTTGGCATCGTATCTCTTCAAAGTCTTTAATA
This sequence comes from Alistipes sp., assembly GCA_017520545.1. GTDB lineage: Bacteria > Bacteroidota > Bacteroidia > Bacteroidales > Rikenellaceae > Alistipes. The sequence goes on from JAFXFM010000002.1 coordinate 121,343, forward strand.
TCCACTCCGTAACTCCCGGGGTAGGACCGTCGTCGAAGGTTATATATACGCCTCGTTCGTCCTCGATTTGCCAGATCAAATCGGGAAACATATTACGTATAAACTTTGGGGGCGAAATTTTCATCACTTCCAACCTTTAACCACTGCAAATATAGGGATTTTTCGGCAAAAAATTTGTGAATAAAAAAAATTGCCTAACTTTGTTAGACGAAAAATATGGCACTGCGAGTGCAAAGTTGTAAATTTCCAAAAAGATACCCCTATGAAATGGTTATTCAAGATTGTTTTTGTTGTTGCAGCGCTGCTTTCGGCTGTTGGTTGCGATAGTTCCACAATATCAGGTACGAAGAAGACCGCACAAGGTGCCCCGTACGAGGTACTTGTGGTCTGCAACGGCCCGGAGTGGGAGAGCGAACTCGGCAAAGAGTTGCGCAAGGTGCTTCAAAAGCCCGTAGAGATGTTGAATCAGGTGGAGCCGATGTTCGATGTTGTGCGCATCACTCAGCGCGACTTCAAACATCTCCTACCTTCATATCGCAACATCATCAAGGTCATCTGCTCGCCGAGCGTATCGCAGACTGCAATCCTTGCAAAATATGACGAGGTGGCATCGCCACAGATAGTTTTAACTCTCCAAGGTCCTACTACTGAAGCGATGGTCGAATACCTCGAAAAGAATGGTGAAAGCCTGCGTCAGGTGCTCGAAATGGCGGAGCGCGAGCGCACGATTTCCATCGCCAAGAAGCGCGGAGCCAAGGAGGTCGAGCGACTTATCAGCGAAAAATTCGGCGTAAACATCCCTCTGTCGAGTGGCTACCTCTTCCGTGCCGAGAGCGAAGACTTCCTTTGGATATCGAACGAATATCCGGCTGCAAGTCAGGGACTCTTCATCTACACGCACCCATTTACAGGTGCATCGAGCGTTACGACCAAGGCTCTTGTCGCTGCCCGCAACAACTTTGCAAAGCGTATTCCGGGCCCGTCGAAGGGTTCGTATATGACCACCGTTAAGCGTATTCCAAACCTCGAAGATAACGGCTATGTCGATTTTACGCCGTCGCGCAAAACACTCAATATCAACGGTCGTGATTGGGTTGAGTTGCGCGGTTTTTGGGACGTCGAGGGCGACTTTATGGGTGGTCCGTTCGTAAGTTACACCACTCTCGACGAGAATAGCGGCAAGTTGCTCACTATCGACTGCTACGTCTATTCGCCAAAAGAGGATAAGCGAAACTTCCTCCGCCCGCTCGAACATATAGTTTACGGAGTAACATTCCCTGAAAAAACCGAGAAATAATAGAACTATGAAACGACAACTAACCCTCTGTACCCTACTTTTTGCTGCCGTAATCGTAGTAGCACAACCTCTGCCCAAGATGTTTGCGCATCGTGGTTGTTGGAGCAAAATTGTTCCCGAAAACTCCATTCCTGCCGTAGGTCGTGCTGCACAGCACGGATATATGGGTATCGAATTGGACGTCCGCCTTACAAGCGACGGCAAGATGGTTATTATGCACGATAAGTGGCTCAACCGCACCTGCCGTAACGCCTCGGACTACTCGAAACTCTCCGAGAAGGTAGCGGTGAAAGATATCACCTTCAAGGAGTTGCGCGAAAACTACGTTTTGGCGTCGCCAAACCCCGAATATCGCACCCAAGTTCCAACTTTGGAGGAGATTTTAAAAGAGTGCAAAAAGCATAGAATTATCCCTATGCTCCATAGCAAGTATGTGGAGTCGTACCGCTTGGCGCAGAGGATTATGGGTAACGATTGGGTGTGTTTCGATAGCCACGTGGAGAGTTTGATGGAGTGCCGAAAGTTTTCGAAGTGCCTGATTCTATACGCCATAAGGAAAAACACTGCCGAGGGAGCCTTCGATGTGCTGGCGCAGTTGGGCGGCAAGGTGGGCGTATCGTCTATGGAGCGTGAGGCTCTCACCCGCGAGCGCATTAAGCGTTTCCGCGACCTCGGCTACGAGGTGCAGGCGTCGATTTATCGTTGCCCACGCGAGGCGTATGCCGTGCGCGACGGCGTTTCGATACTCCTCTCCGACTACGCTCTTATGCCCGACCCAAGCAACAACCCCGTAAAGGTTGTAACACTCGAGACGCAGGAGTTGGCGCAGGGACAAACCATCACCATTTCGGCAGACAAGAAGGTTGCAAATGGCGGTTGCGCTATCGAAATTGAGGCGGAGGGCACTATCGAGATTGCTCTCGACAAGGATAAACTCTATACACTACATAACAACGGCTCGCACTGCGACCGCGTAGGTATGCGCTTTATCAACCGCAAGGGCTATGTTAAGTTACACGGTGTTGAGCCAAGCAAAATCAAGTCGGCGAAGATCTATTTCTACGAGTTTTAGAACAATCGCTCCGCATCGCACCTCATCGCACCACCTCTCATTTGCCACATCGCCTATTCAGAGAAAGCCATTTGTGCCTTCATTCGAATAGTAAGCGGTAGCGGACCATCGCCATATTTCGAGCCTGAGGTTTGGAACTGTACTCCCGTATAACTTTCGGGTTTAACCTCAGCCGAATTTGTGCTTACAAGGTAGTAGCCGCTCGTACCATAGAAGCCCACGCCAACGGGGATATCCACCACTACGCCATTCGAGAATGCCTGAACATCCTCGATTGTAATACTCACTTTGGTGGCGCTGCTCGTGAAAGTATCGTTCGAGATGTAGAAGCCCTGACTCTTGGCGGTAAAGGTAACCTCTACATAATTTGGCATTCCTGCCACATCCTTGACCGTAGCACCTTTCTTCTTCGGGTTCTCTATAAAGTTCGATGCAGAGATATAGTAATTTGGTCGGGAAGTGGTGCTTGCATTAACCATATATGGGGTGGTATCGAGGCGATAGGTTGCAATCGGCAGATACTTACCGCTCACAAAGTCAATTCCGCGAATTTCGATATAGTCCTCATAGACATTGATAATTGCACCCTCCGAGCCCGCAGTATTATCCACGCGTGTAGAGCCATTCGAGGTTATAGGTGCTCCGCACGACGGCACGTGAACACACCAACCCGAGGTGGGTTGTAAGGCGGCATTGTAAGTACGATAGATATTGGCCCTATCCTGAAACTTTTGCAACCACCACTCCCAATGCGAGTGCCCGCTAAACCAAATGCTATTAACATAGCGGTCGCAGAGTGCTTCGAGTCGTTCCAACTGCGCACCTTTCAACCAATTACCCGACGGATATATGCCATTGAGATTACCCGCACGGTCGGGGAAGAAGAGGTGTGTGATAATGAAGCAACGTTCATTTCTGTACTCCTCCAATTTGCTCTCCAACCACGTCAGATGGTAGTCGAGGTAAGCCGCCGAGAAGTTCCAGCGCTCCATACCGAGGAAGAGGTAGTGGTCGGTCCTGTCGCCACACTCCACCGAGCGCTCAAACACAAGTGGCAAGCCTGTATATTGAGTCCAAAGCTCAGGGTTAATACCGCTTGTTGTGGCGTCGTGATTGCCCGAAGTTGTATATATAGGTGCATTCGACAAGGCCGCAACCGCTGCCCAACTCTGATACTCCGCCTCTTTGCCGTTTTGGGTAATATCGCCGCAAATGCAGGTATGAGCAACACCCTTGGCGTTGAAAAATTTCAGCGCCCTCTCAAAATCCGTATCGGGATTAATCTCTGCACGACCTATGTGAACGTCCGACAACAAACCAAAGCTATACAACAACCTCTGCTCGGGAACATCAGGTCGAATAGGTTGCTCGGCAATAGCAATCGAGCCTTGACGCTCACCCGACGAGTTGTAGATGCCGATATTTTTCGCTTCGCGAGGTGGTCTGTTCTCGGCTATAAAATCCTCATAATAAGCAATTTCGTTCGCCGTAAGAGTGCAAATTTCGGCATAGTCCGCCAACGGCTGTCCGTCCTCACCCTCGTAGAACAATGTATATATGCCCGCCTCAACAGGCTCAACCTTGATGCGATTATCCTCGGTAATCTCACCGGTAGCTCTTTTCTCCTCTCGAAGATTGATGCGAACAGTGTAGGATTTTCCACTCACCCAATTGTAGCAGTTGCTGCCATTCAGCTCCGCCAACTTCGACGCCTCCAATTGGAAAACAACCTGCTCCGCATCGTCGCTTTTTACGCTGAAATTCAACGTTTTACCTTTTAACGCATCACTCTCCGACAACGGCATCGCCAAGGCGTAGGCGATGTAGTTTTCGCCGGCAGCAATAGTACCGTTTTTGATATTTACCGCCACCTTACTGTGTCCGCCCTTGCCAAAGAATACCCCTGCTTCACTGCTGCTCCAATCGAACGCCACGCCTGCCGATTTCGATGCAATCGCCTCCTCGGAATCGGCACTTATCGACACTCCCTGCAACACAATGTCGTGCGAAGTGGAGTTGGTAACCACAAAGCGGAATGTTACGGGTATATGCTTGAAATTCAACGTTGTGCGCTCGCCATTATAGGCTGCGATGGCATACATATACATATTCGGACGAAGGAACGCTGGCTCTTGATTTGCGGTCTGTTCGAATGTTGCAGGCATCTCGATATGGCAAAGGTGTTGCCCATTGTCAGCCCTCTCTTCGACCTGAACATTGCCCGCTACGGCATAGCAATACTTTGCCTTCTGCAAATCCTCGCTATTGTAGTAAAGTACCGTTTGGAGGTCGGCGTGATGAGCATCTCCCTCCTGTGGCGTAACCGCCACCCCACTATACGACACCTCTTCGGAGGATTCAGGCGATATTTTACCCGAAATCGGTTTCTCGCCGTCCGACAATATCAAAGCGAGTTCGTCGGTCTTATCTGAGGCTATATCTACCTCCTCCCATTTGAGTATCAGCGAGCCGCTACCGTTCGCATCGTCCCATACGGCACGTGTCGCTTCGCTGTCGGCTGTTGCGGCATTGTATCCGCAACCACTCATAATGGTTAGGCGCACATACTCCTTGGCGGGATACTCCTCTTTGCCAAAACTCGGCTTTTCGCCAATACAACTCACAGCAAGAGCCGCCAAACCCAATACCCAAAATGTAATTTTATTGATTTTCATAACGCTCCGTAATAGCCTTATTTAGAGTTCTCTCTATGCGAAGTTAGCTATAATTATTTAAATTTCAACTTTTTTGTGTTTACTTTTTTGTCAGCGCCATCGATTATTTCGTCGGCAGTTTCTCGCCTGCCTGCACTCGTCGAATGACCTCGCCGGCGGTTATGCCCCAAAAACGGTGGCAAAAATCGTTCAAGCGTTGAGGAATAATCTCTATCTCGCGTGCGATATGTCCCGGTGTCATCTTCTCCTCGGAGGCAAGATCCACAATTTTTGCCTTCAATCGCTCGTCCAACCACCTCTTGGGCTTCATTCCGTAGGTGGCGATAAACTTGTTGTTGAACGCCGTAGTCGAGAGCCCCGACAACGAAACCAAGCGTGATACATTGCCCGCCGCTTCGAGATAGTTGTTCTCGATAAACGACTCGAAGTCGGCACCTCCCGAAATAATCGGACGCATAAAGGCGGTAATCTCCGCCTTGCTGTAATAGGCGAGCATAATGTGGAAAAAGTAGGTGTTCCACACGTGGCAGATGCCGCTATGCTTCAATTTGCGCTCGTGAATCTGCGTGCGGATAAGGTTTAGCAACTCGCTCATACCGCGACGAATAGGGAGCGTATTGAAGGTGTAGTCCTTCTTGCCGGCGTGGGTGCAGAAGTATTCGAGCATCTCCATATCAGTGCGAATTATCGTGGTCGAAAAGGCAAAAAGCAGAACATTTGCCTCCTCTACAGCACGAAACTCGAATTTGCCACCCTTCGGGATAAATGCCATCGAGCCGGCCTCGATTGTGCGGTTGATGTAGAGTTTGCACGACAACTTGATACTTCCCGAACGCAACATCAATATATAGTAGTGCTTGCAGTGAGTGTCCTTGTACAACTCGTCCGCCCCGACAACGAGGTCGGCAAAGCCTGTTTCGTGCTCGTTGATGCGGCTCGCCATCTGCACAGCACCTTTCCAATGGGTTATTACTACATCTTTTATCATTTTTACAAATCGTTAAATTTCAGCACCATAACACCGATTTATTTTTGTTTCCGTTATAACGTATATATAAAACGTTATAACTAATTCGATACAAAAGTAATGATTTTTCGGAAAAACACTCTATCTTTGAGTAAAGAAAAACAGAAAAAAACAGAAAAATATGGTTGTAAACTCTTACATAACTTTTGTAATTTGCCGTCGCGAGGTCCCACCGGGAGGGGCTTCGACCGTAGCAACGCCACTACCATATTGACGCTTACGAATGCAGCCCACTTGGGGGTTGTCTTTCGTGAGCGTTTTTTATTGCAGATATATAAATATAAGTATAACACAGATTAACAAACAAATTAACAAACAAACAAATTAACAAACAAACAAATTTTAACCTTAAAAACGATTATGATTATGAAAAAGATTTGGAACATTGCGCTTGTTGCGATAGCAGCGTTTTCGGTGGCGCTAACGTCGTGTGAGATGAATGAGGAGCCTGTAAAGAGTTGCGACCATTCGTGGGAGAATGGTACTTGCATCATTTGTGGCGAGACACAGACCTACACTCTTTCAATAAAGGATGCGGCGAGGGGTGCGCAAATTGTGATGGTAAATGGCAATGAGGTTGCCGAGGGAGAGGTAATTCGTGTTAAGCACGGCGAAGATTTGACCTTCCAGTTGAAGAATGTAATCAGTAAATTACGAACAGAGGTTTTCTTTTTTAAGTCGTATGTTGATGGCGCAGAGGTCAAAACAACGCGCGTAAAAGAGAGCGAAAACACATACACCATCGAGGGTTCGTATATCACAGGCGATGTTGTTGTTGATGCAACAGCCAGATGTAATGTCGCATTGCGCCTGAACGGTGGTTCGTGGATCGCCGAAAGTCCTGCTGCAACCGTAGTGGACGATGTGGCTACGCTGACCGATGGTTATACTGTTGGTACAGAGTTTAATTTTACGTTTTGTTTGGAGAAAGATGGCTATTATTATGCAGGCGTAACAGACGGAACAACGACTAAATATCGTGGATATCATTACGTAATAGCCGGCGATGTTGAATTGAGTGTTTTGTGGGATGCCTACATAGATGCTACCGCAATGAGTGCCGAGGAGTCGGGTACGGCTATGCGCAATCTCCTTGCGAGCGGTGAGACAAGTATTACCGTTAATCTTCCGGCGGAGCCTACCGACGAGATGTATAAGGCTTTGCGCCGTGCGATTATTGAGACTCCGGATGTGGAAGATTGCACTATCGATCTCACCCTCCGAGGTGCAAAGGTAATTGGTGTGAAGGCCTTTGGTTACCACGCTGACGGAACTCCGGAAGCACCAAGAGCACTTCGTTCGGTTTTCCTTCCGGATGCTACATTGATTAAGGAAGATGCGTTTTGCGATTTGAACATACTCTCCGTATCGGCGCCAAAAGTTACCGAGATAGAAAATGGCGCATTTTATGGGTGCACCGATTTGGCAGAGATAAATTTCCCAAAGTTGAAAGTGGTTGGTCCTAATGTTTTCGGTTACGGTGCCTTCGAAGAGGTTACATTGCCAGAATTGACCATAGTAGATAGTTGGTCGTTTGCCCTTTGCGAGAATCTCAAAGTGTTGAACCTTCCAAAGGTAGCGGTGGTAGAGAGAGGTGCCTTTTACGAGTCTTACGGATTGGAGAAGATAACATTTGGCACACCTATTACAAAGTTCACTGACCCTTATTATGACAGTTATATGGATGATAAAGATAGGGAGAAGGTTGCGGAGGCTTATCTCAACATCGATTTGGTGTTATCTGCCGAGCAGACCGAAATGGTTGTGGTTCAAGAGGCAACAGAATATACTACGACAGTATGGGGGAGTGGCACCAACGCATTCCCGTTCGGCACAACGAATACTTTTGCCGGTTGCGAGTTTAAGTCAATCACCGCAGCCGAGTAACGAGGGGTAATTACCCACTTAATGAAATTTTCAGGGTGGGAGGGGCTGAAATACCTCCTACCCGCAAAAAAGCAGAATAGATTGTCGTTATGAAACGATTTTTAGTGATACTTGCAGCGTTGGCAATGGTATTGCCGGCGTGCGAAACGAATGAAGAGATTGACAAGCCGTGCAACCATTCGTGGGTTGATGGCGTATGTACCAACTGCGGAGAAGACAGACGATACATAGATGCTACCGCAATGAGTGCCGAGGAGTTGGGTACGGCTATGCGTGAGATGCTTGCGAGTGGCATAACAAAGATTACCGTAAATCTTGTGGAGGAGCCTACCGACGAGATGTATAAGGCTTTGCGCCGTGCGCTTATCGAGACTTCGGAGGTGGAAGATGGCTCTATCGATCTCACTATCCAAGGAGCAAAGGTTGTGGGCGAGGATGCATTTGGTTACCACGCTGACGGAAATAATGAATATGTGTCAGAACTTCGCTCGATAACCCTTACGGATGCCACAATAATTAAGGATTCGGCATTTTATGCTTGCGATAATCTGATATCTTTCTCTGCTCCAAATGTTACGGAGATGGGGGATATTGTTTTCGTTGTGTGCGAAAATATAAAGGATGTCTATCTACCCAATTTAAGGGAGATGGGACGTGGCGTATTTAGTCAATGCTCCACACTTGAAAAGATCGCACTGCCCGAATTGACAACATTAAGTGAATCGGCATTTGGTCTTTGCAGAGGCCTCAAAGAGGTAAACCTCCCAAAGGTGAGTCGAGTAATGGACTGTGCCCTTGAAGAGTGCTTATCTTTGGAAAGAGTAACCTTTGGTACACCTATCGTAACATTAGTAGATCCTTTTATTCGCCTCGGAGCGGACGAATCCGAAATGATGCATATCGCCGATGCATTGAGACGTACCACATTGGTTTTATCTGCCGAGCAGACCGAAATGGTTATGGTTAATGAGGCAACAGATTATAGTCCGGCAGTATGGGAGAGGGGCTCCAACACATTCCCATTCGGCAGTTCGAGAACCTTTATCGGCTACGAGTTTAAGTCAATCACCGCAGCCGAATAGCGTGGGCGAGTTACCCACTGTTAGTGTTAATGAGCCTTTCAGGGTAGGAGGGATTGAAACCCCTCCTGCCCGCCAAGAAGCAGAGAATTAAAATTAAAAAATAGCGTTATGTAACACCTATGCCTGAATTTGTAAAATATGTAAAGAAACCACCTATGCCCTCGTTCTCCGAGAAGTTGAAGGAGATTGAGCGGGTAGTGGCGGAGTGGAAACGCCACAAGCACTACCGCCGCCACGGGCTGAAACTGCGCGATGTGGCTGCGGAGTTGGGTGTCAGCACCTGCTACCTGTCGAACTATGTGAATACGGTCGAGGGGATGAATTTCTCGGCGTGGCTTAACAGCTTGCGCATCGAGGAGGCAAAGCGCATAATGCTGAAACACCCCGAAATGCCTATCTACGAGGTGGGGCACAAGGTTGGACACCCTCACTACGAGTCGTTCAAAAAGGCATTTCTAACCCTCACCGGCGAATCTCCCGAGGCGTGGCACGAACAAACCATCGGCATAAGCCTTTAAGAGATTCTCATTTAAAAGAGTGTGTCTAAAAAGTTCTTAGACACACTCTTTCTTAGGTAATGATGCCAAAAGAGCCTCATTATACAACATTCTCTACTCTACTACACTATGGAATATCGTATGTTACAGGATAATAGTACCAATATCTGTTACTTACTGATCTCGCTATTGTAATGGATGTACTACTCGACTGATTTATGTATCTTGTATTACCAATCCTATAATACGATATCGTAAAGTAATTGCCCTGATCGCTGATTGTGTATGTTGTTGCACTATCAGCAAATGAGACTGTACCATTAGTGCCCGACAAGTACTGCTGCCTTGCCACACTCATAATCATTCCATCTTCAACCGTAAAGAGATTATAGTAATTTTGCAACGAGTTTGCCGCTAGGGTTGTGCCCACCGATGTCATATTTGTAGAGGTATATTGTCTATTCTGTATCATATACATCTGGTCGCCATTGGTTATGAGGGACGTGGCTGCGGCTCCTATCGTCAATCCCGCAACCTTCATCTGTGGCAACTCGTAACTTATAACCTTACTATCAATCGTGGCATCGACACTCATATTGTAGACTCCCTTCGTATTCTTGCTCCAAGTAACAAACCAAACACTACAAGTTTCTCCGTTAGCATCAACTATATCATTGCTACGAGTAGCCGAAATGCCATCAATTTTAACCGATGTCGGGATATTGTTCGAAGAGATGGATACGTAGTAGTTCACCTCCTCGCCCACAACAACATAATCGCGAGTAGTATTCGTAATGGTAGTTCTAAGCCTATCCTCCCACTTGTAGAACTCTGCTTTCACATTCAAAACCTCGACCAATACACTTGTGGTATAAAGCAACCCGTGCTCATTTCGCACCTGCATCTTAAACGTTATACCATCACCACTAAAATCGGTAGGAGTAACGTATGGCACCCTGCTTTCGATATTATAAACGCCCATATCACTGGTCTCGCGTACAACAACCTCACATTCATTGCCCGCTGCATCGAGATAATGTGCCGTAATACGAATAGACTTGATTGCACTTCCATAAGAGGTTGCATTGTAGGCAAGCGACATTGTTACACCCGACTCAAACAAATCGAGCGACGAGGACAATGTTGCGGTAATACTACCGATTGTCTCATCCTTCACGCATCGAACCGGTGCAGCCGTTCGACGATTGGCAAAGTCGTTATGCACATAGCCACTATAATTATTTACACCCGTCTCATTCCAGCTATACGCCTTCGAAACATAAACACGCGAACGGTGCATATACATTTTAACCGGCTGGCTGATATTTGTCTCCAAGGTTGGATCTGTGCAATACATCGAAGATTGATAGTCGCCCTTCTGTCCCACAAACTTCCACGAGGAGATAAGCGACGCTTGTCCCATATCGACGCCCTTATAACCCGTATACGGGAAGAAGAACGACACTCCATCGACCGTTCGTGTATAGCCATACGTACCCGCCGAGCCACTGCCCTCACTAAACAGCGCCGAGAGTTCGCTGCTTGGCACACGATAGCCGTACGGACACGGATCGTAGATGGTCTTTGTGGTCATACCCGTTGCCAAATCATAGCCCCACAAAAAGTCATAACGCTCATACAACCAATTGAACACATAATTCTGCGGCTGCGACGTAGGCAAAATCAGAAACATTGGATTCTCGATACCATCTTTCAGCGAAGGCTCGGCAATCTGCTTAACCTCGGCAGCTGTCTTTTCGTCCGACGAGAAGTCGTAGTACGGAGCTGTATTAAGGTTGATAGGACCGTAATTGTAAGTTGCAGGGCCCATCGAAGGGTCTTTACGTCCCCACTGATAATACAAGCCGTATGTCGCCAACGCATTGCTTGCATCCGTACACGTCGCTGCCGTAGCACCGAGGTTTCGATCAAGGAACACTATCCTGTGGTCGCCCGTCGAGAAGGATTGCTCTGCCGGCCTGTCGGTAATCCATATATGCCACGACCACAACACCTTATCGTTCTTGTCGTAGACAGCGATAACGGCATTGCCGCGTTTCGACGAATCGGGCAATTTGAAGCGGACGTAACCATACTTCAACTCCACGTCCGAGATTAGTCCGAGCGAACTCTCCCACAGCAGATGCGCAGATGTTGGGTGAATATCTTCGTGCGTTGGATACAATTTCTGCGAACCTGACGAGATAATACCCGCTTGACCATTTCCAACTATCATAGCGAAGAAGCAGTAGCCATCGTAGATGTCGTTACCTGCATCGTCCTTCAACTCATCAGGGCAAACACAGTAGCAATTTGCCAACTTAAAGGTCGAAACATTGTTGTTCTCCAAAGGATTGTTGGGATCCTCGGGCAACTCGTACTCGTGAAGGCTCGATAAATCGTAATAGTGTTCATCGCCCTCTCGCGCGAGGATAGCAGCGATGCTACCATCGGTTTTGAGGTCCAACTTTACATCGTAGATGCAGCCCGCATCGAAGATTGGAATGGTAACATCGTTGCCTTCCCCATCTTTGAAGGTATGATTTGCCGAGATGGTAGTAGTGTAAACACCCGACGTAGTGTGAATCTCCAACTCAACATCGCTATTTGGTTTGACGAGCGAGTAGCCAAGATAGATGTTATTGAATGTCGCTCCTTTTAGCGTTATCGGGTATGTTACGCTCTCGGAGTACTCGGGGTGGTTGCTATCATTGTCAAACATCGGAGTACAAACGATTGGCATATTCTTGTAATCGCCCCAATGGTAGACCTCTCCAAACTCACCCAACTGCGATGGCAACCAAATTTTGCACGAAGTTGGCTGATTGACAATAACAACCTTCTCTATCTCTCCCCACATCTTCAAATTCTGCTCACTCTGCTCCGCATACGCTGTAAGACGCATAGCCGAACGGTAGTGGCGATAGGTGAAAAAGTTTGAGTATTTGGGCGATACGAAGTTGTGGCCGAAAGGTGCGCGATAGATATTCGATCCATTCGAAGGGTGAACATCGCTGCGATGTGGCGACGATGAGTTGTATTGGTGCCACGACTGTCCTTCGCAGACGTTACTTACCATCAAGTCGGTCTCGTTGTCCAACTCCTTAAACTGCAACGCCACAACCTCGGTTGGCACGCCATCTATCTCGACCGTTTCGTTCAGACGTACAGCATCGAAATTGGCATACTCGAATTGTGCATTTGCAGGCACCCCCTCTTTGCGAGGCAAGACGCAGTTCTTCGGATACCAACCCACCATTCGTGTATGGTAGAAGTGGGTTGTATCGCTCTCCAACACACCATTATTGTTGCGCTCAACGATATTGAGTTTGTAGGACTGCTCCGGAGCAAGCGACACCGAGCGGTAGTGTATGCCCTCGGTATTGTCGGGCGACGAGATTACCGTCGCCTCGAGCAGCATCGCTTTATTCCAATTCACCTCGTATGGCGAGTTTTCACTATTGCCATTAAATGTATAAAGACCCTCGTTCGTGTTACTCAAATCCTCGTCTATACGGAGGAAATTCGAATCCAGTCGCTTAGTGGTTATCTGGTCAATAAGCGAACGCACGGCGATACCAGCCTTCTCGGCACGCGACACATTGCGCGATTCGACAATACACGAAGGGTTTATCGAGGTATTGACGTTGGTCGTTTCGATATTCGCACCGCCGATAACAACCTCGTCGCCGGCAACCACACACGACGATAAGGCAATCACTGCCACTACTACAATATACTGTAATCTGTTCATAATCATCTCTACTCTTTTTGACATCGTGCCGGTAGTGCATAAGCCGGACCGATGCCGCTACCGTCCGACGAAGCAGTCTGACCAGCATAGCTGCTCGTATAGACATACGTACGACAATTAAACTGTCCCATTGGCATACCCGTAAGCGTCCAACCACTCTGTCCCACATTGGTATATGCACCCGAAGTTGGATAGCGATAGCCCACAAATGGATACCACGCCCTATCGAACCACGGAGATTGTCCCTCCTTGTTGAATACTATTCCATACGTATCGAAGCCTCCCTCGCCATTCGTAAATGTAATGTTACCGGCATTCTCGCCATACGTATAGCCTGACCAAGCGTGGTGGAAAGGTGTTCGATAGCCCGGAGGACAAGGGTCGTGCATAGTTTTGGAGAAGGTCTGTCCCTGAATAGTGAAATCCTTCACAGCATATCCCCAAAGTGCCACATTGGTATATCCATCAGCAAACGATGTCGGGAACCAACCCGAGGTGTTGTTTCCGGCAAGAGCTTTACTCTTGTAGAATGCCATAGGGCGCTGTACCACCATCGGTATCGTAGCCGCCTCATACGTGTCGATATCGGTACGGCTCGACCACTCGCCCGTCATATAATTCTTTACCCAATACTGCGACGACTGCGGATTGTCGCTCACGCTTTCAGTACCCGAGTTATATGCCGGAGGGCCCATAATCGGGTCCTTACGTCCCCACTGGAAGTAGAAGCCGTATGTTGCCAATCGCTCCTTGCTACTCGCAAACGGAACATTCGAGCCGCTCACATTCGGAGCGAATGTAGCGCCTATAAATCTATCCATAAAGGTGTAGTTTCCGGTTATCAAATCGGCAGGCTTGTCGGTAAACCACAAGTGCCACGACCACAAAATTTCGCCATCGACATCGTACGCCGCCAAGCCAACATTTCCCTTATGGAACTCGCCCACATAGAATGTTACGTAACCCTCTGCATCGGGCTCACCATTATTCAGGAACTGCAACGAGAGGAGATTATCCACGTCGCTCCTATCGCCCGAAACCTCGGTAAAGTCGCCTTGCCACCACAGCACATCAACCTTCGAAGGGGCCATATCGACCGAAAGACCGCCGTTAATCTCGGCCGTTGTAGTACCACCGAGAGGCAATAGACGTCCCACACCATTACCTCGCACCGTAGCCTTAAACTTGTAGTAGCCCGAACGATGTATCATATAGCAGTTTGCCGTCTGCGATGCGCTCAAATCGGTTACGATAGGTGTTGAGTGCGACGACACACATCGCACAGGAAGGGCTCTGTTGCGGTGGCTCGAACCGGAACTTATACCTGCAACCCTAATTGCAGTGTATTGGAGCTCGTATGGCTCTTTCGCACTTTTCAAATCGACAACACTCGACCACAAACGCGACATCGTGCGTTGGCTATCATATGTTCCGTCGCTCTCGATATAGCCTTGGAACGGATACCACACATTATTCGATGCAACCGACAAATTCACACCCACGCCATTGCGCCACTCCTTCTCATAGTTGGCGATACTGTTCCAAACACGGATGTCGGCAACCATATAGCCAGGAGGACACGGATCGTACATTGTTTTTACGAGGTCGGTGTATTCGTTCTGATAACCCCACAGCGCATCGTTGGGCGTTGTCAGCCAATCGTTTGCAGCACTGCCATTTCCGAGTAGCGTAGTAGGATAGTGCATCGACTCCTCGACCGATGCCACTCTCCTCGAGTCGCTCGGTACGTTGTCTGCACGTGTTATGTTGTCGTAGATGCCCGAAGCCGAGGATTTGAATGGCGTAGGTCTACCCCACTGATAGTACAAACCGTCCATTCCGTTTGTGCCATCGGGAGTTCGCGACACGGCACCAAGATTTCTGTCTTGCACCATATATCCGCTCGGATATCCTTGCACACTTACGCGATCGGTAAGCCATATATGCCAAGTCCACAAGAGGTTACCACCCTCCTCGTCGTAGGCAGCAAGCACAACGTTACCCTCCGACAATAGTCGTTTATCGTTTTCGTCGTCAGGGTTGCCTTGCACGTTGAACAAAATTTTTCCGTTCGACACCTCGTTTAAATTGAGCGACAACGCCTTACGCTGCACACCGTCCACCGTTATCAATGGCGTATCGTCCCACAAAATATCCACATATTTAGGATGAATCTCTGCCTCGCCTCCTACCAACGAATTGTCGCCATTACCCTTGACCGTAGCATCAATACAATAGCCATAATTTCCCGAGTTTACAATGTAGGAATTCGCCGTTTCGTAGGTCGAGAGGTTGTAGAACATATCCACCTCCACTTCCTGGTTGATAACCTCTTCGTGGCGATTCCACTCGCTCACCGAGACATCTGCATTGATAAATCCGTGATTTGAGAAGCGAAGCACAATATCGTAGGCGTATCCCGCCTTGAAATTGCGTGCGATAGATACTCTCTGACGAGCCGCCGCCCTACTTGTCGAGAGGCTGATATTCAACACGCCAGCTGCCGGCGGCGCCGACACACACTTTGCCACCAAATGACGATTTGACAAACCGACAGGAATTTTCTCACCCGGATTGAAATATATGTTATTGTCAGGGTCGGAGAGGTATAATGTCTCCGAGCCCTCATACTCCACGCCAAACTTTGCAGTACCATCTCTCGGAAGAGTCAGAGTGCACGACGTTGGAAGGTCCTCTATATTCATATCCTCCAACACACCCCACGAAGTCGATTGTGTGCCGTCCTCCTCCTGCATTGAGTAGATATAGATGCGATAGACACACAGCGCGTGGTCGAACTTCATAACATCGAAGCCCTCCATCTGTGTTCCCGTAACAACATTTCCGTAGAGAATATCCGAATCGCCCGTAATAGGAATCTTCACGGTCGTAGCCGAGCCTGATGTGGCGTAGTCGTAACCGGCTTCGCCCGGTTTCCACGGCTGCCAAGCTACATACTTAACCTCGTCGGTGGTGTTGTAGAAGAACTGCGATGAACTCGTAAATTTTATGTCGCGAATATAGCTATTCGACGGATTTGGCTTGCCCATCTCGGCAAGTATCGGCTCGCCACAATCCAAAAAGTAGGGGAACGATATGGTGTGGGACTCGTCGATACGTGCCATACCCAGAGTCAATACGGTGTCGGTCGCAGCATTGATAATGCCGCTTGTCGAATTGGCGTTACCACGTGTTGCCGACTGCGTCGAAGGGACCAAATTTGGCGAGTAGCCAATATCTGCCCAAAGGCGCACCGCACGTGGATTATTCGTTGGTGTGTCCACACTGCTATCACTCAAACAGCCCGTCGCCACAGCCACAACCATCAGCATCAATATATATTTGCAAATCTCTCTCATCGTACACCCTCCTCTATTTTATCTCCGGCAACACCGTGCCCTCGATATAATCCACATCTTTCCACTCGACAACTGTACCTTCGAGGTTCACACCCGAGTCTACCGTTGCCGTATAGACAATATGGTGGCCCGGCTGGTAGTTCATCGGGTTATAGTTGTAGAGTTGGAACTTCTCGGTATGCTCTACGTAATTATCAGCGCTCTCGACCGTTACCTTCTCGTTTACCTCATACACGATTGTCAATGTCGTGTTGGCGGTGAGCTGCTGTGGCAAACACATAATCGACATACGGGCGCCAGTGTTCTCCCTGTCGTCGCCTATCGAAACAGCGGGTGTCGGAGCATAGGTATATACGGCATCTCTGCTGCCAGATGGCGTTATATCCCAGATGTTTTTCCCTCCCGAATTGGCAATCGCCTGCTCGGTACACTTCATATTGCCACTCGAGTATATATTCTCCAAGGTCAGACTCTTCAATCGCGCCTCAAACATATTTCCTCGCACTACGTAGATATCCACCAGCGTCATTGCGTGTTCGAGGTGCAACTGCACGATAGGCTTCATCGCTCCATCGGTTACTTTGAACGAGTGCGACAGCAGATAGTCGATAAACACTGCGCCATCGTACTTGACAGGTTGCTGCACCGATATTTCAATACCATCTGTACCGTTGGTAATTGTCAAGCCCTCTGTAGTATTGTAGGCATAGCCGTGGAATGAGTAGTTGCTACCCTCCACCCAATTACGTTTGGTTGTCGGAAACCACTTTCCCGTTTCGGCATCGCGATAGATGTTTACGTTGTTGAAAATCTCGGTCGTGTTGTTCTGCACGCCATACACCTTAACCGTTGCCACGCCATTGTCTATATCGGTCTGTGTCAGCGCACGCGAAACGTGGTTGGCACTAAAAACAATCTCCTGCGGGTTGCCAATCAAAGTCCTATCGTCCCCGTCGCAACTCGACATCAACGCCACAAAAAGCAATATGCCTATGTATAATGCACTCTTCATACTCTTCTCTACAAATCAACATAATGATCCACCCAAGGAAGCACCTCAACAGAAAATGTTATGGTGTTGTCGGTAATGGTCATTGTATATTTATACTTCTCACCTGCCTTCCACTCGTGTGGGGTATAACCTCCAAGGTTTCCAAGTTCAATATCTCGCACCGCATACTCCGCATCACCCTCTTTTATATACTCCAAGTGCAGCGTAACGGGTGTTTTATATACGGTCTGCGGTAGTACCAAAATAGGTCCTCCATCATAGAGTGGATATCGAACATCGACATTCACGGGCAGTCCCCCATCCGGCAGAGTACAGGCACCGCCAAAAGGCTGAACAGCACTATTCGGATCTACCGTTGTGCCATACAGAACCCACTCGGCTCCCGCTGAATCAAAGATAAAATCGCCCGTATTATACAACCCCACAAGACGGATATTTCGCACATCGGTAACCGCGCTATTCGAACCATTTATCAACTCGAACTCCACCGCTGCGCAAGCGTGGCGGAACTGCAACAGCACGGTCGAGAAGTCGTCGTCATTGCGGAGGTCGCGGTCCGTCGCAGCATAGAGCAGATCGTCTGCGTCGGAATTGCTCGAATAGTTTGTTATTGTGGTCTTGCCCGTATAGTCCGAAAATGAGCAAGCAACGTAGTATGGGCTTACTGCGCAGAAGTGATAGAGCGCACCATTTATCCAATACTGTGTATTGTTGTAGGTCCAACCGGGTATGGTATTGTCGTAGTAAAGACGCTCTGCATCGAACAGGTTTCCGACACGACCGTCCAAGCTGTACGAACCATACACCTTAACATCTTGTTGTTGCAGGTCGGCAACATTCTCGACGAGGTCCGTTTTTGTAACTTTCGAACCAAAATCAATTTTGCGTGGACCATCTATCTGCTCCGAGTGGTTGCATCCACCCAAAAACAGCACCACAAGCAGTATTGTCAGTAATTTACGCATCGTTTTTCTTTTAACCGTTGTCAGTTTTTAGTTAGTAGAGAGCAGTTTTCCGCTTTCCGTTTTAACCCCACTTTGTGGGCTTTTCCTCCTCGCGGCTCGGCATAGTGCAAACAAGGTTTGCCCTCTGCTCTCGCTCCGCAGCGTCGGTTCCGTTTTCCGTTTTCCGTTTTTCAGTTTTAATAGTACCCGCAGGGGCGGTCAAGCCCCTACGGATTAAAGTGTGGACGATTAGATTATAATTTGATTGCCACTGTTTACATCAACCGGATCCCAATTATCAACAACGCAGTCGAAGAAGATCTCGTTTATGTTCACCAAGAACTTGTAGGTGTACTTCTTACCCATCTCCCACTGACCATAGGTCGAAAGATCAACGGTCTTAACGTCCTTATGACCATTCACGGTGTAGGTAATCTTCATTCTTGTCTGGTGGTCCGTAGGAATGATGAGAATAGGTACTGGAGAGTATGCAACGTCGGGTTTAAGAATTGCTGCCAACTCGCCATCCTCTACACCGGTAACAGTGGTCGATTTGAGGAAGAAACGGTTCTCCGAGAACTCCTGAGCTGCGTGAGTCCACGTTGCTGTGCTAGCTGCACTATCGTTAGGAGTAATTGTCAAGTTACCTACGAAGAATACTTTCTCCAACTGCACCGAATTGAGAACTACTTCTGCGGCAGAGTTTGTCTTCTTGAACTCAACATTGATCTGTGCCAATGCGTGGTGGAACTGCAATGGCTGTGCATCGGTCTGTGGAGCATCAACCGAAAGAAGGTCGCTGTAAAGAACATCGTGCTGATCCTTGATGTTGTTCGAGATGTTATTCACAACCATATTGTCAATTTTACCGGTTGTGGCGTTGTAGTTAGTGGTAATGGTTGCCGAAACTGGGGATGGGCAGAATGCAAGGAAGTTCATATTACCTGCATTTGGCCAGTAGTAAGGGGTCTCTCCACGCCAGCTATTGTTGTCCTCGTCGTACACGAACTTAGCTTTGTCGAAACGAACAACATACTTGTCGCTCGCGTCGTTAGGGTCGTCCCAAACGGCCGAAACCGCAATCGGATACTTGAAGTCTGCCTCTGTGTCGATAATGCCACGAACCGCAGCCGACTTAAAGCCGATTTCATTCACCTGACCTGTGTAAACCTCTTCGGTCTGAACACAGCTGCTCAACGATACCATCGCTGCCACAGCAAATAAGAAAATCTTTTTCATAACTAATAAGTTTTTGAAAGTTAATAAATAATTGAATTGTGTTTGTTAAAAAATGTGTTGTTTGTGTGTTTTAATTTTTTTTTGCTCTGCTTATGTTTTAGTTTTTTAGCTGTTTAAATGTTAATATCATATTGATGTTCGTCCCAACCATCAACCTTTGGAACAAATCCTCCGCCCACCTCAGGCTTAGGAATAGCTATCTTGGATTTAATCACGATATGTTGATTGGGATTGTTCTCCATTTGGTCCGAAATGTCGAAATTGTACATATATGGGTGTCCCTGTATGTCGGTGAAGAGCACGCTTAACAACGCCGCGTCGCCACTTGTCTTTTCGCGACCAAAGGTCTCAAAGCGCGAAGAGAGGAGCGCAGTGCGATGCTGTGCGCTTACCACATCAAAGTAGAGCGCAACGGGCTCCGTCATAAGGGTATTCGCTGCAATAAAGTTCGAACCGACCTGTCCCGACAGCATCATCGATACCGAACCAACCCACTCTATACCGGATATACCCTCTATGTCGATAGTCCAACTCTCCACTACCGACTTGGCCGTGGTATGAATGACGAATACATCTTCGGTGATGTGTTGTGGAATATGAATGTTTCTCTCGCGAGCCACGAAGAGGTGTCCCGGAGTAACACGTATATCATCGTACGATGGTCGGGTATCTGCACGCGACTGCAAGTAACGGGTGAAGCGACTACGCGAATGTTCGTCCACTTCATCGGTGTATGCCTCCATATCGAGCCACGAATAGTAGTTTCGTACGTGGGTATCACCAGCCTCCAAGTTGTATACGACCATATCGACATCGCCATACGGAGCGTGAATATAGCCACCCGTACTCGCCACAAAGTCGTGGCTGAGATATTCGCCGGTGATGGCATCGAAGAAGGCGACACGCATAAGACCGGGCTCATTGTCTTGGAGCTCGTAATTGGTAACATTGCGCTCTATTTCCAAGTCGAGATAAACACGCAGGTATTGCTCCTCTATCGGACGGCGCTGACACGCCACCGACACGAGTGCAACCACAGCAACAAGCAGTATGTATCGCATCTTACTCATCGCCGTGTTGTGTTTTATCGTTTGGTTTAACCCTCTTGAAAATTGGCACCACGAGCGAAACATTCGCCTTCGTTGGACCGAAGAAGCGAATGTGCTTGGTGTATTTGTCGCTGATAAGCACACCGTGGTCAGGTATTACGGAGTACTTCCTCGCCTGCGAATATATGTAGCCCACTCCGAGTGAAAACTCGAGGTGAACACTCTTTTTCTTGCCCACAGCCATAGCGTAGGTGTAGTCGATACCGACATTCATAAACTCGCCCTGATGACCGTGGTAGTTGCGCTCGAAGTCGTAATAACCCATATAGCCATAGACACCTACCGAATGACCTTGCAGGCGGTCGAACACAGTGCGGTTGCGACCAAACCAGTAGCGACCCTCGATGCCCCAGCCGAGGAACTCGAAACAGTTTTTGTTGTCCGCCTTTGGCCATATCCAAGGATAGTAGTAGTCGGCACCCACCGACCAATTTGTGCCGATAGGAACCTCAACACCCACATTCAATGCCGGTACCAGCAGGTTGGTGCGTGCAGCCATCACAATCTTGCGAGGCTCGATAGGCTTCTCGGGCTTCGGTTGCTTTGCAGGCTTTGGTTGCTTCTCGGGCTTTGGCTCTTGGGCAGGTTTTGGCTCTTGGGCAGGTTTTGGCTCCTCTATTTTCGGCTGCTCAACCGCCTTCTCCTCAACTTTTGGTTGCTCGACTACCTTCTCCTCAACCTTCGGTTGCTCAACGGCTTTTTCCTCAACCTTTGGCTCAACTGCCTTTGGTTGCTCGACGACTTTCGGCTGCTCAACGGCTTTCTCCTCTACCTTTGGTTGCTCGACTACTTTCGGCTGCTCAACCGCCTTTTTCTCAACCTTTGGCTCGGCTACTTTTGGTTGCTCAACGGCTTTCTCCTCTACCTTTGGCTCGGCAACGATTGGTGGAGTAACAACCTCCGGCTCGGTTGGTTGCGCTACCGCTACAACCTCCTTTGGTTGCTCGATTGGCGTTGGTTCAACCTTTGGCTCAACCGTCTTTGGTTGCTCAACTGCCTTTGGTTGCTCAACTGCCTTTGGTTGCTCAACTGCCTTTGGCTCGGGAGCGTTCGGCACAAAATCGCAAACACTATAGGCAATAACCGCATTTCGCGACAACGGCATATAGTCCGCACACAACGCACCCCACGTCTTACCCTTATCGAGGGCTTTCAGGCGTTGCTCCTTTGCATCGTCGGAGATGTTGGCACGCAAAATGGCGAGAACATCCCTACGATTGTCGCCGTTGTAGTGCTGCTCCACATAGTCGATAAAACTCTGCCAATCCTCGCCCATCGACATAACATTGATACTGAAGCGGTCGCCACCATTCATTCGGGATATAGCGTCACGCAGAGCCTTTGCACGACGCAGAGCCAGACTACGGTTGTACAACTCGTTGCCCACAGGCGAAGCAGAGCCGGAGATGGTAATTGCGAGTTTGCTACCCGCCTCCGACAACCGCTCAACCATCTTGGCAATAGCCATAAATGCCTGCTTGTTGTTGGCGTAGTCCCAACGAGGTGCAGACTTATCGTGTTCGTAGAGAATTTGGATATTTTGATGGGGGGGGGTTAATGTCTTGTTTGCGCTCTCGTCGCTTGCAACAACGGGTGCATTGCCGAGATTTTCAACCCCGGCACCCAGTGCGATAGACGACAACAACGACGCACAAAATGCGACAATCCAAACTGTATATTTACCCATTAACCCAGAAGCAATGCAGTTGCAATAAAATTCAATCTCTCCGGATTTGTCATTGCACAGCAAGCAAAATTAGCATTTTTATAGCAAATGCAACGCCCTTCACCACAAAAAATGCAATAAAATTTAAAAAAGCCTACAAACAATTATCAAACCGCGCCAAATAGCTACAGAAGTTGAATATAATTCGCCATTTTTTTGATACACAGCCATTGAACTGCATCTGTTAAGCATTTTTGAGCGAGCAAAAAAACCACAAAACACACCTCTACCCACACACCATATTTATGCAACACCGCAATATATATATGCACAAAAAATAGTATTGGCAAACACAAAAAACAGGGTTGGATTTTATCAGATCCAACCCCGTTTTTCTCTATTTTTCACCCAAAATTGCGGTACAATTTCGCCCCAAAAAGAGGCTAATATGTAATGCGATCGGCATATTTTTTCCATCCGTCTGCAGCCTTATATTTCGCAACCGACGAGTAGGGAACATAGATTTCAAAATAATAATAGGTGTCGTCGAACAACCCCTCGGGAATAGTTGGAGGTGTAGTTGCCTCGCAAGTTACATAGCAGAGATCGTAACAAAAATCGAACGCTCCGCTCTCTATCTTTTTAAGGCTTGCCGGAAGGGTTATTTTGTACAATTGCTCACAACTCATAAACGCCCCCGCCTCGATGGTTTCGACGTGCTCGGGGAGAACAATCCATTTGAGGTTGGAGTCGTAAAAGGCATACTCACCGATTTTATAAACCGGAGCAGCAAATTTTATCGTACCCGAGAAGGAGTCATACTTGTGTTCGATGATTTTTGCACCAAACAACTCCACCTCCTTGCTCCACTTTATGTCAACCTTATAATTATCTTTGGTTTCGTAATCTATAATATCTTGAACGCCCACCGTGTAGGATTGACAGCTCGAAAACATCATTGTGATGCAAAAGGCGAGAGATAGAACAATTTTTCTCATTCGACACAACTATTAGAAAGTTACACCAAGTCTGATATCCAAGCCCATACCACCAAAGTTCTCTATGGTTGCGCTGATATCGTCGTAATCGTAGCAACAAGGGACATTAAAGTATTGGAAACCAACCGCAAAAAAGACGCTCTTATTGGGCGAGGTACGGATATCAAGACCCAATTGCGGATTCACAAAAGCACGGCTTGTCTTATACTCCGTCTCGCAATTGTCGAGCACAAGTTTCTGCTTTTTAGCCAAGTAACCTCCTGCGGAAAGTGCGAAGAATGGTGAACAACGGCGATTTAAGAAATTCACCTTCATATAGCCATACAATGGCATCGACAACACACGCGGCTTTAAGTATGGGGCTTCGCTATCGTTGTCGGCAGTGTACGCACTACGCGTTGATGAACCAGAGCCAAAGTTGAAATTTAAACCCGAGCCAACACCCATATAGAAGTTGTTGTTGAACTTGTGGCCCATCGTAAATGACCAGCAAAGACTTGGATATGGAAAACCCTCTAAACCAATCATATACGACAAGTCTGTAACGATACCAAAACCGCTTTGGTGGTTGCGATATGGATCGGTTTTTTTGCCTCGTTTCGGACGATATGACGTACTTGGACGCTTTGTATCACTATACGACGCCCCCTTGCTCTGCGATGACGAGGAGTAGTTGTCGTACGACTTATAGTTGTTTGGCTGAGAGATCGTAGTATCCTCGTTGTCGTTGTCGCCATTATAGGTATTATCCCCCGAATATGAGGAGTAGGACGACGATTTCGAGGTCGAGGAGGACGAAGACGACGAAGACGAATAACCGCCATAATTCGGCGTCGGCGTCGGCTTCTTCTCCAACTTCACACTGTGTGTGAAAGTTTCTCCCTCCTTGATATTAACTATACGATTATCATCTTTATACCCATCTCGATGAACCCGAACACTATGCGCTCCTATAATCAACGAGTGCGAGAGTGGTGTTTCGCCCACCTCTTTACCATCGACATAGACCTTGGCAATCGTTGGCGAACAACTCACCTCCAACGTACCCATAATAGGCACTGGTGCGTCCAACTCAATCTTCAAAGGCTCCGCACTCGGAGTTATATCTACGTGCTTTACGGTTGAGCGATGGTTCTCCTTGCGAGCAGAAAATTCGTATGTTTGTGCAGTCAATTTACCGCTCCAAGGCGAAGCCCCCTGACGCTCGTCGTCTATATAAATATATGTATCCTCGTCATCGCCGGCACTAATCGTAACCTCCGCATAGTTGGCAACCAACTTCGGAGCGTGTGTATATGTAACGCTATCCTGTATAACAATCTTCTCCTCGTGGGGTTTATAAAACTCCTTCACGATGCGAATATCGTGAGCACGGCTCGGTAACTGATATTTGGAAATCGGTACATAGCCGATTTCTCTACGATCAACAGACACCTTTGCTCCTCTCAACTCCTCTGTATCGGGTATAGTGAGCCAACCGAATTGAGGGCGCAACTGCACAATCTTTTCAACTTTTTCGTTTTGAACAACGATAACGCCCTTCTCGTCGTGGTAATCCATTGCCGTAACCGAATAGGTGTGAGTTCCATTGTACAACCTTGCCGATGCCTCACCCTCGGAATCAACGGTAAAGTCGTTGTCGTCTATCTTCAACACCACATTTCTCTTGGGGAAAATCTTGAAAACAACATATTGCGGCTTTGCCTGCTCGTGGTTTATCTCTATACGGAAGTAGATATTTGTTCCGCTAACCTCAACCTCCTTCTCGGAGACTAACTGCCCCTCCTGCACCTTGATTTTGTGCGGTCCGGGCAGAACCTTATCCACCGTCAGCGTGAAACTTTGGGCATCTGTGCGCCCCTGAAACTCATTGTCGATATAGACGTCGGCGTTGGGAACATTCGTACTCACAACAATCGTATGCTGATAGTTGAGTTCGGCATTTATGTAATACTCCTTGTTACCCTCCAATGCAAGCGACACCTCGTTCGAGTCGCCATACTTCGGGTGGCGGAGATAGAATCGTGTTTCGGGTTTTGCCGTAAGTTCGATAATTAGTCCATTGCCCTCGCCCTTATTGGCTGCAATCTGCTTCATAACCTCGATAACACCGCCCTTTTCTATCACCGTGAGTTGCGAAATCTCGTCGCGAGTCATACGATTGATGCGCATCTTTATTCGCGCACAAGGTCGCATCGAGCGGTCGAGCCCGATTGGGTCTATCATAACACCCGAAAGTTCGTCGGTCTGCACAGGCGACAAACTCCGAGCATCAATCTCGATGCTGTACTTCTGCTTCGACTCCTGTTGCTCCTGCGCCATCGCCAAAAGAGGCACAACCAAGGCAAATATATATAGTAAAAATCGCTTCATATCTCTAATTACTGAAAACCGCATAGGCATCGGCTCCCCATTTTACAATCCGTCGTAAACCGATACGGTGCGGGCAATCATCTCTTCGGCAGTGTAGAAGACATCGCGCTCCTGATGCCAAACGCGAACTCGGACAAGCGGATGCACATCGTTGCGCATATCTATCGCAAGTGTCAAAATTCCGTCGTCGGCGTAGTTGTTCGAGTAGTACAACTGGCGCACCTGCACCGCATAAACACCCTCCTTGGCTCCGTGACCACGGGCTACGGTACACTCCTCGAAGCGGATATTCACAAACTCCTTGCTCAAAAAGCATTGGCGAAGGTGTGAGATATACTCTCGCTTGGTCTGACGTGAATATACCGTCTTTGTACCCTGAATGGAGTATGGTGTATCGGCAAATTTGCGGGTACTCTGCTTCAACACACGACCCACGATAATATAGGCGTCCTCGGCAAAAACCTTATTGATGTAGTCGAGATTCTTCAAACAGTACGCCGTTCTGTAATCTTCGAGGAATGCAATCAGGGTCAATCGTGCGGCATCGTCCCAATCCATCGCCATAATCGACTTCTCGGTCTTGGCACCAAGTTTATACGCCACCGACTCAACCTTGTGAGTGCGATTATTAACTCTGAACACCACATCCTCAACGAAGGAGTGGTTTCCGTGAAAGCGCAACTTCAACGGCAACGATTGACATATAGTCAAAGTGTCGTGGCGAATAAAGTTGAACTCCGGCGTTCTTGCAAGCGTAGGGTTTCCACTGGCGACAATCTTCTGATACTGCTCCCACGCCTCAGGTTCAAAGTGTTGCTCTATCTCGACCTTCTCCTTGCTGGAAATAGAGGCAACCACATCTTTCATAATGTTGTCGTAGGTTACGGGCGACTCCACCCTCTCCTTAATCTCAACATAACTCTTTTGCGACTCTTCGAGTTTCTGATTTACGACAGACTCTGTGCTTTTGGCTGTGGTATCCACCTCTTTTTGTGGCACAACATCCTTCTTTTCGGCGGTAGGGACAACCTTCTTCGCCTCCTCGAACGTTGCACTGCCTGCGCCCTGCAACAACACATATACCGAAGGGTCCATCTGACGCGCCAACTCCTTATTGACGCAGTTTATCTCCAACTTCAACTCCGACGGAAGTTGCGACATCTGGATAACACCACGACCATCTTTCACCGACTCGTTCTCGGTGAAACTACGACCGTCGAAGTAGCCAAATCGCAGATATCCGATAGGCTCCTCGTCGTAAACGAAGTCCAAGTAGAGTTTATATGGGTAGTTGCGATTCTCCTTGTCCTTCTCAACAAGAATAACACTAACCTTGATGTTTGTCAAAATATCGCGCAGTTGCGACAGCAACCACTGCTTCGCCGCAACACCATCTACGCTTATCGGTGTGTGATGGTTTGGATAGGTCTGCAAGAGGACGTTTGCCCAAGTGTAGTAGCGCAACTTATCCTCGACCAGCGAAGCGTATTTTCCCGACTCGATATACTCCTCGATTTTACTCTTCAACACACTGTATCGAGCCTCCCAATCCTTTCGCGAAATGTAGCGAAGAACGCGTTTCTGTCCCTCTTGGTCAGTTAAAACCTCCCTGCGGACATTTTCCAAGTACATATTGGATACCGACGCTGCATTTATTGAGGTGCTCTCCGCCGATTGATGCCCCGTTGTCGTCAATTTATCTTCAAGTTTCGACTTATTCACAAGGGTAATACTCGCATCGTGGCTTGCCAATGTGTTGATGGCATTTTTGTCGGCCTCCTCCAAGGTCATACCATATCCAATTGCCCAAACATAGTCCTTCATATCCGTATCGCTCATAATACGCTCAATGGATACGCTCTGGGCAGAAAGATTATAGAAAAAGCAGACAAAAAGAGTCAATAAAAGCAGGTATCTTTTCATAAAAGTTCTGGGGATAATTGTAAAAGTGTGGGCGGTGGTCTAAAAAACTACCGCCCACACAATGTTTATGGGTTTTACTGATTCACTACTTGTTTAACGAAGCCCTCGTCGATCCACTTCGAGATGCGAGTGCCATACTCCTGCGCCATCTTCTGCTCCTCGGCAGCACGCTTGATAGCATTGAGGTGACGCTGGTGAGCAGCATCGTAATCGATAAGGCAAACGAGTTTTACGTCGTAGGTGTTCTGCTTCTTGTTATGACGAACGAGGGTGTACGATACGCGAACCTCGCCATTCAACTCGGCGCAAACCAAACGCTCATATGCAGCCACAAAGTTCTCGGCCTGAACACTATTTACATCGTGCATATCCGAAGTAACACGACCCTTAACAATTGCGCGAGCCGACTCTGCGTGCTCGTTGATAATGTTATTGCGAGCGATAGACTTCGCCATATTAACGCTACGCTTACCCTCGGCTGTATTTACAATCTGGAAAGCGGTGCCGGCATAAACCTTTTCGAGGTGCTTTGCGATACGGGTCTCCAAATCGCCAACCTCCAACATCTTGTAACCCTCTTTCTCGGCAGCCTTAACAGCCTTCTTTGCCTCTTTCTTTGCCAAGCGAACATCCTTTTTCGATTGTGCGCTTACCGGTGCTATTGCAAGCATTGCAACACCCAACAACAATAAGATTTTCTTCATAATGGTGTAATTTTATGTGTTTAACAATATGGTTAATTTCTGTTATCTGCTCATTTGCTTTTAGGGCTTACAACGCGACTAAATCTCCCAGATATCGCACCCGCAAACCCAAAGATGCCCACAAAGTTACAAATTTTTTCGTAAAAACCGGCAAGAAATAGAATTTTATTGCTACCACAACAAAAACGACACCCCTTTAAGGGGTGATTATGTGAGTAGACAGTAGTGCGTAGTTATTAAAACCACAACGAGCCTTAAAAGAGTTTCTAATTCTCAAATTTTTTAACTAAAAAGAGCTATGACTACAAGCAAAATCCCCGTATTAAGAGGAGGGTGGATAACGCGCTTTTCTGCTCGGGGAGGATAGAGCAACAAAAAGAGATGCCATACCTCTGTACGCATCTCCAATCACTTTAAGTTGTACCCCCGAGCAGAATCGAACTGCTATCTAAGGTTTAGGAAACCTTCGTTCTATCCGTTGAACTACAGGGGCGCACAAAATCTCCGAAAAGATTTGCTCTTTTGGCTGGGCAAATATACGAAATTTTATCTATCTTTGCATCATTAACCCTACAAAGCGCTTTTTTTTATGAAAAATATATTTTTTCTCCTTGTATTAACGGTTGCAACCCTTGTCTCCTGCGACACAGAAATCATATTTGGCTCGCGATATCTCGCATCGGAAACAGAAACCGTTCAACTCTACTCTATCGACGAAAATAACCGTGTAAAGTTGTCGCACATCGTGCCACGAGGCGGAAAAGTTACAGCTGCCTTCTCCAAAAAAGAGAAAATTATCAATGGTGAGAAATATATCCCAATTGAGATGGATAACATCGGCTCGCTCTTTGCAAAAGAGCAGTCGCTCGTTAAAACCCAACAAGAGGTGGTGCAGGAGAGGGCTCTCTGGGTGCGTACCCCAACATCAATAATTACCGACCGCGAAACCTCGCGCATCGGTGGTTTGGCGGAGAAGGGTGAACATATAAGAATTGTGGGTTTCGAATCGCTCGATGCCAATGGACACGTCGCTCGCTACAAGGTACAACAAGATTCTATCGAGGGTTGGGTATATTCGAAATACCTCGTTCGCACACAGGAGGAGGCGGAGAAGCGTTATATGGCGGAGAAGTACGACAAAGTCCACAAGGCCATACGAAATAGATTTGGTGGCGGCGAAGCCATCGGTTGCGACTTCTACCCCGTGGAGCGCGTGAAGTTCAAGTACAACACTATGCCCGAGGCGTGTTATTCTCTCTACCTCACCAACTCGCCTGCCGTGTTGGAGAAGATTGAGGATTATATCAACTTCGCAAGGGAGACTCAAATCAACACCTTCGTAATCGACATCAAGGATAACGAGCGTCCGGGCTACAAGTCGGAGGCGATGCGCAAATACTCGCCAACAAACTACAAATACGCCAACGCAAAGGGTGTTGCACTATATAAAAATGCAGTATCGCGACTCCAGAAGGAGGGTTTTTATGTAGTGGGTCGTATCACTTGTTTCAAAGATTCACATCTTGTGAAGGACCACCCCGAGGTCGCCATCACCGAGCTTGCTACGGGCAGACCATTCCGCCACAACAAGGCGTACTGGCCAAGCGCCTACAACCGTCAGGTGTGGCAGTTCAACGTTGAATTGGCGAAGGAGGCGGTACGCAAATTCGGCTTCAACGAGATAAACTTCGACTATGTCCGTTTCCCCGACCGTATGACGCGTGTTGAGTCGTTGATCGACTACCACAACCTATACGAGGAGTCGAAGGTGCAGGCTATTCAGCGATTTGTACAGTACGCTTGCGATGAGATTCACGCCGTTGGAGCCTACGTATCGATTGACGTCTTTGGCGAGGCTGCAAATCCGGGCTACACTACCGCCTATGGTCAGTATTGGCCCGCAATATCGAACATCTGCGATGTAATTTGCGGAATGCCTTACCCCGACCACTTCTCCGACGGCTACTACGGCGTTAAGGAGCCGTGGAACCACCCATACGACATTTTGAAGGCGTGGGGTGTATGCGTGCAGGGACGTCAGGAGGTAACGCCTACACCCGCCATTGCACGTACTTGGATTCAGGCGTACCCTGTTATGAGCCACATCGACCCAGAGGGCCTGCGCTACAACGCAGAGGACGTCGAGCAAGAGATTCGCGGTCTGTACGATGCAGGGTTGATGGGTGGTTACATCACTTGGCACTCGGGCTCAAAACTCTCAAAATATCGTGCCCAAAAGGGGGCGTTCTGCATCGATTACCACACGGAATGGACCAAGTGGAAGAGGGCAAACCACATTGAGTAGTTGAGAATTGCGCCATTTTTACTACCTTTGCTACGTCAAACCAAACAAGAATAAATTAAGATATGAAGAGATTTTACATTTTAATATGCGCGCTTCTGTTTGCAGGGGCTTCGCTCTCGGCACAGGAGAGCACGAAGAGCACCTCAACGGAATCGATTGAGGCGCGCCTTGCCAAGATTGAGAAGCGCAATGCTACAAGGGATAAGTTACGCCAATATATCAAAATCTCGGGTTTTATTCAGGGTGAGTACGACTGGACGGACGACCGCGAGGGACACCTCTCAACCGGAATGTCGTCGTTCTATCTCCGTCGTTTGCGCCTAACGTTTTCGGGCGATCTGTATAATGGCAAGGCGGGAAAACTCGACTATCGCGTATATTTCGACCTCGCTCGCGCAACACAGGGTAAAATATCCAACATTAAAGAGATTAAGAGCCCTCTGCTCGATATGTGGATGCGCTACCAGCCTTGCAAGGAGTTTGGTATTCAGTTTGGTCAGTTTAAGAACCCTGTAACCTTCGAGGCGAGTATCTCGCCATCGAAGTACGACTTTATCGACTTCTCGTATGCTGTACAAAATCTCGCAAAAATGGGTAGCAACGATGTTGCAGGGTTGAATGTTACGGCTCGTGATATCGGTTTTATGCTCCTCGGAGGTTTTGTTCATCGCGAGAATTACAGCGTCATCAACTACCACGTGGGTGTATTGAACGGAAGCGGCATTAACGAGAAGGATAACAACAAATCGAAGGACGTTTTTGGTCGCATTACCATCAACCCAACCCGCGACTTGGCGTTGGCGGCGTACTACCAATGGGGCGAGGCTAATCTTTCGCACTTCTCGGCAGAGAAGTATGCCGAATATGGCTGGACAGGAAGTTCGAAGTATGTGCCTATGCATCGTTGGGGTGGCGGCTTCAACTACGACGGGAAAAAGGCATTTGCACGAGGCGAGTATATCGCCGGCTTGACCGGAAAACTCGCATCGGAGGGTGTGTATGTTGAGGCGGGTAAGCGCTTCCACCTCCCAAAGAACGCCGGTATGTTGTGGGCAGGCGGTATGGTAGATTACTTCTGCCGCAACTGCTTCGACTATATCCACCGCGACACCAAAAATGCCGCTATCGATATGCGCTACTCGGTCTGCGTGGGTTACACCCCATTTAAGTATCTCCGCGTGCAGTTGGCCTACGGATTGGAGCACCGCATCAACTACGCCTTTGCCAACAGCAGACCATTTGGCAACAGTGTGAAGTTGATGGTTACGGGCGCGTTCTAAAAATAGTAAAAACCGTCCTACATATAGCCCAAAGGGGCTTTTCGGGTGTAGAGATAGCACACGGCAAGGGTAAAACAGATACCTTTGCCGTGTACTTTTTTATACCTGTAATATGAAACGAACAATTTTTACAATCATCTCTTTGGTGTCGTCTCTCTTTTCGGCACAAGCCATCACCTGGGACGACGTAAAACAGCATCTCAACATCTCGGGTTACCTGCAAGCCCAATACAATTTGGAGTTTGCCGATACCTATACCTCAAACTCCTCGTTCCGTATTCGCCGCGCGAGATTGTCGTTTGCCGGCAAAATTGTCGAGAGCGACAAATTTGGCGTAGCGGACTACCGCTTGCAGGTAGATTTCGCCTCCTCGCCACAGATTGTCGATGCGTGGGTACGCTATCGTCCATTCAGCCAGCTCGGTGTGCAGGTGGGACAGTTCAAGGTTCCGCTCTCTATCGAGAACTCGGAGTACGCCCCACTACAACTCGAATTTATCGACTACTCGTTGGTGGTGCAGCGATTGGTGCGAATGAGCAGTAACGACGTTACAGGCATAAGCTCTACCGGACGCGATTGCGGCGCACAGCTATATGGCGGCTTCATCGACAAGGGCGATTTTCACCTTCTAAACTACAACTTGGCCATCTTTAACGGAAACGGAATAAACCGAGGCGACGACAACCACAGCAAAGATTTTGTCGGTCGCATAACAGTAAATCCCCTCCGCAATTTGGCTATTGCAGGCTACTACCAATATGGTGAGGGCAACTTGGGTGAGCGCAAATATGTCTGCTACCAACGCTATGGCGGAGGCATCGCCTACGAGGGGGCAAGGGCGTTTGCGCGAGCCGAATATATAGCAGGTGTTACGGGCTCGCTCAGCTCGGAGGGTGCTTATGCCTCGGCAGGTTGGAAGTTCACAACCCCGAATGCAGGCAATGGCTCGGTGGGTGCGCGATTCGACTACTTCGACGAGAATACCCACACCGCATCACGCGAGTTCAACTATACTTTGGGTGTCGCCTACAATCCGTGGCGATATATGCGCCTGCAACTCAACTATGCCATAAAGCAATACCCGCATCACGACCGCCCACTGTCGCATAACATTATGGTTATGGTATCGGGCATATTCTAAAAATATCTCGCTATGAAAAATTTTTTTAGACAATTTTTAGTAGAGGACTGGGTTACAACGCTTCTCTCTCTACCCATTCTCGTACTGTGCGGCTGCGCCTACTATCTCCCGGGTGGAGGTCCCAAAGTGCCGGCAACACTACTCACCCAATCGGCGTGGATAAACATCGGCTACCTCTTTCTGATAGCACTTGTGGCGTTATATATAGGCAACCGCCTCCTCTCGCGCCCCACAAAAGGGTTATTCTGGTCGTTTGTGGTAGTCTTTGCCGTATCAATGTTGGCACAAGTAGTGGCAAATATCCCTTTTATCAAACGATTTGGCTTTGAGGCGGTATTCTTCTCGGTAATCTTCGGACTCCTTATTCGCAACTGTTTCCGTATACCCGAGTGGTTAAAACCCGCTATTCAAGGCGAATTTTTCATTAAAATAGGTGTTGTGTGTCTGGGAGCGACGATTCTTTTTCGCGACTTCGTGGCGGCGGGATCGTTGGCTTTGGTACAGGGGTGTGTGGTTATCTCCTGCGTGTGGTTTTTCGCCTACCTGCTCTCTCGGCGACTGCGTGTCGATGAGGCGAGCGCAATGACCCTCTCGTCGGGCGTATCTATTTGCGGCGTCTCGGCGTGTATCACCGCTGCCGGCGTAGCAAATACCGACGGCAAAAGGTTGTCGTATATCGTGTCGGTAGTGCTTATTATTGTTGTTCCGATGATCTATCTTATGCCCTATCTCGCCAAGTTGATAGTGCCGCTTCTGACCGATGATGTGGCTACCCAAAACGCCATTGCCGGAGCGTGGATAGGCGGCACGGTCGATACCACGAGCGGTGTGGGTGCCGCCTCGGCGATATATGGCGAGGAGGCAAATAAGATAGCGATGATTGTAAAGGCTACGCAGAACGTGCTGATTGGTGTTGTGGCATTTTGTATCGCCACCTACCTCGCTTCGAAGAGTGCTGACGGCAAAATTCGTCGCCCATCGCTACGCATCGTATGGGATAAATTTCCGAAATTTGTGCTTGGCTTTGTCCTCGCGTCGCTGGTGTTCAGCCTGCTGCAACAAAATGGTATTTTTCCCGATTTCGAGGCTCGGAAATTGACTGAAACGGCATTGGCAAAGCGATTTTCGGGCTTTTTCTTCTCGTTGGCATTTGTCTGTATCGGTATGGATACCCGACTCAAAGATATCGTCTCGAAAGATAACCGCAATATCCTCTACGCCTTTCTCACCGCACAGTGTTTCAACATCGTTGTAACCTTCTTTGTAGCGTGGTTGCTATTTGGTGTTATATGATTTATATAAATTTTCTCTATGCAGCAATAAGAATTTATAATTTGTTTTATCGCGATTAAAATTTTAACTTTGTAACAGAAAATAACACGAAAGATGAGAAACCGATTACAACTAAACATTATTATCGACCTTGCAATGTTTCTGGCAATGGTGGTAACGAGCATCAGCGGTATTATGATTAAAATCATAGCTCCGCTGCGCCGACACGCCACCGAGAATTGGGTGAGAGAGTTGGCAGAGGGGTTGATGCTTGGTGTTGGCAGACGTTGGTGGGCAGAGATTCATCTTTGGGGCGGAATCGTATTGATTGCTTTGTTGGTGGTACACGTTGTACTGCATTGGAAGGTGGTCGATGGCTATTTTAAGAAGCACATCGCAAGCAAGGGGCTTCGCACCACCCTCTATGTCGTGCTCTTGGTACTATTATTGATAATGACCATACCTTGGATATTTATAATGTAAAACAATAAAAAATTACTATTATGGCTGTTAAATTCTATGTTTGCCCTCATTGCGGCAATGTTATTCAGAAGTTGGTGGATTCGAAGGTGCCCGTAGTTTGCTGCGGCGAGAAGATGCAGGAGTTGGTGCCAAATACTGTTGATGCAAGCAACGAGAAGCACGTTCCCGTTGTAACAAAAATTGACGATTGCCACATCAAAGTTGAAGTTGGTAGCGTGGCACACCCTATGCTGCCCGAGCATCACATCTGCTTCATCTATGTCGAGACCGAGAAGGGCGGTATCCGTATTGATTTGACCGACAAGCCCGAGGCAACCATTTGCGTATGCGACAGCAAACCTATTGCTGTTTACGAGTACTGCAACCTCCACGGTTTGTGGAAAACCGAGTTGTAAAAACCTCAACAAAAACCCTCTATAACAAGAAAACCAACCCCGATTTTCGAGGTTGGTTTTTCTTTGTAGCCCAACAAAGCGATTATTTTTGCTCGTTGGCATTGGTGAGCAACTTGCCCTGATACTCACCTGTAAGGGTGTTGAGGAATGCGACAATCTTATCCTCCTCTTCGTCGGTAAGTTCTACACCCGACTGGTAGGTACCCATAGCGCACACAGCCTCTTTGAGCAAGGTGCGAGTTCCGTCGTGATAGTAAGGCCAAGTGAGAGCAACATTGCGCAAGCCCGGCACCTTGAAGCGATGGCGGTCGCGCTCCACACCTGTCTGCTTGAAGCGACCATTGTCCTCCTCGGTCAAATCCAAGCCACGGTCAGCAAAGTAGTGTTTGCGCAAGCCCATCAACTCATACGACTCACCACCAAGGTTCTTACCTACATGGCAAGTTGCGCAGTTATACTTCTTGAAGAGTTCATAGCCCTCCAACTCCTCGGCGGTGATAGCCGATTTGTCGCCACGCAAGTATTTGTCGAAGCGAGAATTAGGTGTTATGAGTGTACGCTCGAACTGCTCGATAGCATCGGTAATTGTTGCCTGGGTGAAGCCCTCAGGATATACCGCCTTGAACTCGCGCGCGAATTTCTTGTCTTTGTTGAGTTTTGCAACGATAGCATCGAAGTTTGGCGAAGCCATCTCCACAGGATTTACCGGAGGTCCGGCAGCCTGGTCGGCAAGAGTCTGAGCGCGACCGTCCCAAAACTGTACGAAGTTATAGACTGCGTTGAATACGGTTGGAGCATTCACACCACCGAGCTTACCCTCAACACCTTCGGAGAACGGCTTGTTATCGACACCCGCGGTATTCAAACCGTGGCACGATGCGCACGATATGGTATTGTCAATCGAGAGGCGTTTATCGTGATAGAGCTTGAAGCCCAAAGCCGCCTTCGCCTCATCGTATGGCAACAAGAGGTCGATAGGGCGCACCGGCTCGCAACCACACACGCCATCGTGGTAGTAGGCTGTACGATATGCCGCAGCCCATTCGAGGATAACATCACGCTTTGCATTTGTCATACGGCTACCCCAATGCACAAGGTAGTACTTCACCATAGGCATACGCTTGTCGATAGCCACCTTTTCGATTTTGGCAACATCAACAGGGTTGAAATCGTTATCTCCGGCTTGAAGTTTGGTCCACAAAGGCTCCATATCGAATGCGCGGTAGCCCTCGTCAACATCTTTCTTCATAATGTTACCGACAACGGGCAACTTGAAGTAGAATGGCATTTGTGGCTCAGCCGAGTGGCAATCCAAACAGCCACCCTTAACAAAAATAGCCGCCACTCGCTTATCGAGCGGATAGTCGGCAGATGGCACGCGGTCGGAGATGCGGAATATCGCAAGAGCAACGACCACAAGCAACAGAACTAAAAAGAGTAGTTTTTTCTTCATAATTACTCTGTTTTTTAATGGTTAATTATTACGGTTATATGAATGTACGCTTTTTTCGGCAGAAGGGAGATAATTTACTCCATACCAACACATTTGCAACGATAGGAATGCCACAATCAGCACTATGCAAAACTTTTGCACACCCCTTGGGCACATCAATCGCAGATGTATTGCCCCCAAATAGAGAAACCAAGTTGCCGCAGCCCACGCCTCCTTGGCGTCCCAACTCCAATACTCGCCCCACGCCTGCTTTGCCCACAAAGCACCTGTCAGCATACCGACAGTGAATAACGCCAAACCACCACCGAGCAGATTATCAATAGCCGGCAGTATGCTCTCATTGCGTTTCACAAGATAGTATATAGCCAGAAGTGTTGCCACACCAAGCAGTGCGTATGAGAACATGTAGACCGCCACATGAGGCATAAACCATGCGCTCTGCAACGCCGGCATAAGGCTCTTGTCGTGCAACTCGGGGCGCAGACAATTTATCACCATAAATACTGTGGCAAGGAGGGTTGAAAAACTCAACACCCACTTAAAACGCCACTTTGCGTATGTTGCCACGCCTGCCACAAGCAGGAAGAGTGAGTACCAAAGACGTGTTTCGCCCATTGTTCGCATAGGAGGTCGTTCGAGTTCAACCCACAACATCACGACAAAGGCTCCCAACACCGCCACCGCAAACAACGAAGCAATAATGGCAGATTTTCGGCAATCACGCAACGCAAGCACCGAAGCCACAACCGCTAAAACAGCCGTTACAACAACAAACAACGGAAATATGTTCCAGCCAATCATCATTGCCCTCTATTTTGAAAACCTTTCATAAACAACAAAAAGGCACCAAGCAGTAGCAACACTATACCTATTAGCGAAACCACTCGCCAAGGCTCGCGAACAATTTGCAGCACGCAACCTTCGGGCGCATAACTAACCAAGTATATATCCTCACCGTAGCGTTGCGAGTATGGGCTATTTACCTCGATATCCACAACCTTCTCATCTACGGCAACTGTGGCTCGAAACTGCTTTGGTGTGCCATCTTCCGAGTGCTCCATCGTGAAATTTTCGAGGCGTAGTTCGTAATCAAGAAAACTCTTTTCTCCGCGCTCATTTATCGCCTCACGAGAGGGTGTGCAATTTATTTGCATACGCAAAATTTGCTTGTCTGGTGCCCCAAAAAGCATTGATAACAGAGCAAGCAATAGGCCACAATGTGTGATAAGGAAGCGCCAACGCACACCATTGCTATTTCGCCAACCACGCAATATAACAAGTGTTAAAACTATCAGAACATACAGCCCACCTCCAACTACAAGCCACGATGTTGTCGAAGGCTCACTCTGCAAACCAAGCACCACACCTATAATGGCCGCTACCGCCAATGCGATATATGTCGCCTCTGCCGAAAGAAGGTACTGCACCACCACCGATGTCGCACGACGACGATACCCCTCCCAAATAGCCACAAGCCACAATACTCCGACCAAAAGATTCATTGGGAAGGCAAAAAACCACGCGGGAAATTCGCCAAAGAGCAACTGCACGACAAAAAGAGCAACCGCAACCGTAGCAATCACAACGCGGGGTACAAGTTTTTTTGTCGAACAGTTCATTGTTACACACATTTTCCAAATGTAAAGATAGTAATTTTTGGGCGAATACAACATATTTGACTAAATTTTTATATCTTTGTCGTTGATGAAAAAGTTGCTGACAAATTTGGGCTTATGGATTCTTGTGGCGATGGTTGCAGGGGTCATCGTAGGTGTAGTTATGGGTGGCGAAGCAAAGATGTTTGCCCCACTTGGAACACTATTTATTCAACTTATAAAGATGTTGGTGGTACCACTTGTCGGCATCTCTATAATTTCGGGCGCAGCATCGCTCGGCAGTAGCCGTTCGGCGGGTAAAATCGGCATTACAAGCATAGGATATATCCTCATCACAACTATTATATCAATTATTTTGGCCATCTCCGCCGGTGTTATCTTCAAGCCCGGCGCTGGGTTGAGTGCCGAGAGCGTCTCGTCGCTGATACCGAATGGTGCCAATGCCGGAACACCAACCGACCTCTCGTTTTGGGATACCATAATCGGAATGATTCCAGCCAACCCAATAGAGGCTTTTGCCGAAGGTAACATTCTGCAAATCATCGTCTTTGGACTCTTTCTCGGATTTGGAATTGCCGCTCTCGACGTGGAGAAGCGCACAAAGGTTACAAATGGTCTTAACTACCTGCTCGACGCACTTATTTGGTGTATAGGCAAGGTGATGTGGGTGGCGCCAATAGGTGTTTTCGGACTGATGGCGGAGGCGATGGGAACATTCGGCTTCGACATCTTGTTGAAGGTTATAAATCTGCTGTGGGTCGATTTGATTGCCGTATTTGTAATGGGCATAGTAGTATATCCGCTTACCGTAATGCTCCTCTCGAAGGTTGGCATTAAGGATTTCTTCTCGGCGATGTTGCGACCACAGATTGTCGCCTTCTCGACTGCCTCGTCGATGGCTACACTCCCTGTAACTATGTCGGCGTGCGACAAAATGGGGGTCTCGAAGGAGGTTACGGGTTTTGTCATACCACTCGGGGCAACGATAAATATGACGGGTAATGCCATTTACTACACCTTGGTTGCCCTATTTTTCGCGCAGATATACGGTATTGAACTCGGTATACCGCAATATGTCGCCATCACCATAACCGCCTCACTCGGCAGCATTGGTCAGGCAGGCGTTCCGGGCCCTACGCTGATGGTCGTGGCGGTGTTGGTAGCCGCAGGCATTCCGATTGAGGGTTTGCCGCTGTTGTATGCCCTCGACCGCATCTTCGATATGATTCGCACCGTTCTAAACATCACGGGCGATGCTGCATGTGCCGTAGTAACAGACAGATTTGCAAAGTAAAAGCATTAAATAAAACGAGCCAATAGCCAATGGCTAAAAGCAAAATAAAATATGGAACAGATAGAGTATTTCGATACATTTGAGAACAACCTTTTGAAGGAGATGTTGCGCCTTTGTACCTCGTACAAGATGTTGGAGGGCACACTTCTCTCGTCGGAGGATTTGGACGAGCGTTGGAAGGAGTATGCTCCCGAGTATATGGCGGACGCTGTGCCACAGGTAAACGCCTTCCCCGCAGCGGCTATTGCGTGGGCCGGATATGTGGGTATGGCTGTGGCTCATCGCTGGGACGAAAATTGGGAGCTCTATGCCACCGAGCCTTACGAGAAGTTGCACGGTGGGCAGGGTTTTGACGATATGGACGAGCATATCCTGCAAAACATCTTGGGATTGTCGCTCGATAGCGAAGAGGCAAAGAAAATCGAGGAGATGATGCGTCGTTGCGCCAACACGGCAATCACCTACATTCGTCGTGAGGATACCGAAGCGCAGAGCACCAAGGCATTCTACATTTTTGCCCGCACCACTCGCGTTTTGTTCCGCATAGGTGCAGCGATGGAGCTACATCGTCTCGGCTACAAATTCGAGAAGGTAAATTTTGGCGAAGAGGGGGCAAACTAACACTACTTCGCTGCGCAAAGTTGCTTCAAACTGTCGTTGAGTATAGCGCCAACGCGCTCAACAGAGAACTCTTCGATAAGGGCATCTCGCTCGGAATAGTCGGGCGCGGAGTCGGCCACCTCTATCGCTCGAAGCATACCCTCGTATAGACTCTCCTCGTTGTGGTCGCACTGCACAACCGTGTTGAGCCCCGCAAACATCTCGCGCGAAGGGGTTATACGTCCCGTTTCGCTCAAAATCACACGGTTAATCTTCAAATAAGAGGTTATTTTGCTCGACAAGAATGGGTCTTTCACCCTATCGGCATCAATATCGACCAAAATCTTTGCACGACGGAAATAGGGCGCAAGATCGGTGGTGTACTCACCCTCCTCGATATGTTGTCGCTCCTCCTCGGTTAAGATACTCTCCACACCTCGAAGTTTGGTATCGCGCCCAACGACCATAAATTTCGCTTCGGGGTACACTTTTAGCAGCCGCTTAAAAGCCCTCAAAAAGTGGCTTGGATTGCGCAAACCATAGAAATTTCCTGTATATAACAGCACCAACTCCTCCGACACGGGGTATTCGTAGCGACAAATAGGCGACGGAGTGAGTAGTGTTACCCCCTTTCTCGTAACTGACGGCTTACAGAGCGAGAGTTGATATTCGAGCATATGGCTATTCGACGCCGCCACAAGATCTGCCGCAGAAAAGATACGTTGTGAGATCCATTTTTTGCCCCTAAACTCGCTCCTCTTACGAATCCAGCCTCCGGGGGCAGGAAAAGCATCGACCGTATAGATTGCGAACTTGCAACCCAACTGCTTGGCTATGCGTTTGCCCGCAACTATCGAGGTAAGATTTACATTGTTTAGAAAAGAAATAACCACATCGTAATCCCTCGCCACCATCTTCACTGCCTTGCGGCTCCAACAATTCGACACGGGTGTTGCGCCAAACCATCTTATAAAACGCCTCTGCCACGCCATCTTCTTGGTTGGATATGGAAGCGTATAGCACTCTCTGATACCTTCGATGGGGCACTTAGGCTCACAATCGCTCAACAGGTCAATCTCGTGCTCCGACACAAGTTGCCCGAGGAGATTGGCTGCGATAGTCGGCATTGCATCGCCCAGCTGAAAACAGATGGCAAGAATCTTCATATCTACTATTTGCGAGAACTCCTTTACTTTGTAGGATATGCCGCAATAAAGAGGTCGCGCTCACGAATCTGCGCACTAATTCTGTGCAGGTTGGCTAACGAAATGTGTCCTACCAGATACTTGTAGTCGTCGCTGACATACTGCTCCTCGATGCTTGCAAACTCAAACAAAGCTCTATCCTCGGCATTCGAGTAGCGGAGATATACACGCACCAAAACGTCGTCGGTATATTCAACCGGTGTGCGACCAATCATTCGCTTATACTCATAGCGGTAGTTGTAGAAGCAGGCCATAATATCGCTCAACACAGCCGAGCCTGTTGGGTGGCCACCTGCACCACGACCAAACATAAACTGCTTGTCGTAGAATTTTCCCTTAATAACCACGCCATTGAACTCGTCCTCGACCGAGTAGATATACTTATCACGCGAAATGAGCTGTGGCATAACGCTCATAATAATTTTGCCGTTATCCAATTTTTCGACGTGAGCAACCAACTTGTAGCGACGCTCCTTCTCGTTTGCAAAACGAATATCGTTATCGTTCATCGAAGATATGCCGTAGGTAAAAATTTTCTCAGGCGAAACGTAGCAACCAAAGGCGTGAACCGTGATAATAATCAACTTAAACAACGAGTCCCAACCGCCAATATCGAGCGTAGGGTCGCTCTCGGCAAAGCCCAACTCCTGCGCACGACGCAAGGCAACGTCGTAGGAGTAGTTCTCGTTGAAGATTTTCGACAAGATAAAGTTCGACGAGCCATTTAAGATTCCCTTCACCGATACGAGAAGGTCGTTATCGTAGTACTCTTCGAGGTTGCGGATAACGGGAATACTACCGCACGCCGAAGCGTCGTAGAGGAGTGCCACATTGTGCTCTCGTTGCAACTCAATCAACTCAGGAAGGTGATGTGCCAACATCTTTTTGTTGCCCGACACCACCGAAAGACCGCTCTGCAAAGCTCGCTTTACGATGTGGTATGCAGCCTCTGCGTCGTCAATCAACTCGACGATAAGATTTATATCTTTGTCTGCAAAAATATCGTCAGCATTGTCGGTAAAATCAATCTTCACGCCACGCTGCTTGGTGATGTCGCGCACGCAAACGCGCTTGATTATCGCCTCCTTCGACGAGATGGTGTTCAGCACGTCGTAAAGACCTCGGCCCACATTGCCGAAGCCGAACATTCCGATTGTAAGTTGTTTGTTTCCCATATCTCTATTCATTTATAAATTCCAATATAAGTTTGTTGAGCGACTCTGCCTCAACCAAAAATCCATCGTGTCCGAACGACGAGTCGATAAGGTGGTAGTGCGCACCCTTGATATTGTCGGCAAGATAGCGATTTTCGACCTCCGTAAAGAGGATATCGCTCGTGATACCCACCACAAAAGTTCGGCTCTTTATCGCCTTCAAAGCCTCCTCCACGCCTCCTCTGCCACGACCAATATCGTGCGAATCTACCGCTTGCGATATGCGATAGTAGGCATAGGCATTAAAGCGGCGGCGCAACTTCTCTCCCTGATAACGCTGATAGGAGTGTACTCGGCGTTTGAACAAATCTCCCTTCAACGCCTCGTCGTCCTGCTGCGTCAGGCAGTACGCCGGACCTCCTCGATAACTCAACAACGCTACACTTCGTGCAATTGCCATTCCGTTCTCGCCTGCCTCATC
Source organism: Alistipes sp. (assembly GCA_017520545.1). Classification (GTDB taxonomy): domain Bacteria; phylum Bacteroidota; class Bacteroidia; order Bacteroidales; family Rikenellaceae; genus Alistipes. Next base: position 164,640 of record JAFXFM010000002.1, read on the forward strand.
GCGACGCTCACCAAATGTTGGGTCGTTTTCGAGAATCATTCGCTGCGACTCGTTGAATGCCGAAATCCACGGCGTTGTGGTTGCTCCGGTAGCGATAAGCACAAGGTTCTCCGCCAAGTCGGGATTCATCAACGACCACTCCAAACACTGAAAACCGCCTATCGAGCTACCAATAAGGAGCTTGACGCGCTTTATGCCGAGATGCTCCGCCAAGCGACGATGACACTCCGCCATATCGCGCACCGTAACCATCGGGAAGTCGCCATACCACTTCTCGCCCGTAGTCGGATTCACAGAGAGTGGACCCGTAGTGCCATAGTGCGAGCCGAGGAAGTTGGCGCAGATGATAAAGTAGCGCGACGAGTCGAGCAACTTGCCCTCGCCAATCATCTCGGGCCACCACGACTCCACATCGGACGATGCGGTTAGGGCGTGGCACACCCAGATAATGTTCGAGTCATCGGCATTGCGCTCTCCAAGGGTGTCGTAAGCGATTGTCAGTTCGCTCAACACCCCTCCCGCCTCCAAGTGCAAAGGTGTAGTATCGTGAAAAAATTTAGCCATTAGCCAATTTTTTATTTTGCATTATATATTTTTGAACGCCTGCTCGAAGTCCTCGATAATATCCTCAACAGCCTCCAAGCCCGCCGAGATACGCAACAAGGTAGGCGCGATACCCGCCTTAACCTTCGCCTCGTCGCTCAACTGCTTGTGAGTGGTCGATGCAGGGTGGGTAACAACGGTTATTGAGTCGCCAATCATTGTCATATTGGCAACCAACTTTAACCCCTCAACAAAGCGCACTGTGCTCTCCAACGTTCCCTTCAACTCCACTGATATAACACACGCAGCGCCCTTGCGGAAGTATTTCTGAGCCAAAGCGTAACTTGCATCCTCCTCGAAGCCTACGTAGCTTACCGCCTTAACATTCTTGTTCGCGCGGAAGAACTCTGCCAACTTTGCCGTTGCCTCCGCCTCGTGGCGAACACGCAACGAGAGGGTTTCCAGACCAAGCATCATCAGGTAGGTATCGAAAGGCGAAGGGCAGCAACCAAAGTCGCGCAATCCATCAACGCGACACTTCACAATAAACGCCTGATTATGGAAGGTATTCCACAAGTTCAAGCCGTGATAACCCTCCGATGGGCCGTCAATCTCAGGATAGCGACCGTTGCCCCAATCGAATGTTCCGCCATCGACAATGATTCCGCCCATAGCCGTACCGTGGCCATTTATCCACTTTGTAGCCGAGTCGCAGATGATATCGGCACCCCACTCGAACGGGTTGCAAAGGTATCCGCAAGCACCAAAGGTGTTGTCCACAACCAGAGGCATTTGATGCGAGTGAGCAACCTTTGCCAACGCCTCAATATCGGCTACGATGCAGCCGGGGTTGGACATCGACTCTACGAACACGAAACGAGTCTTCTCGTCAATCAACTCCTCGATGCTCTCGGGTGAAGCGTTCTTTGCAAAGCGCACCTCAACGCCGAGGTTTCGCAACGAAATGGTGAATTGGTTGTGTGTTCCGCCATAGACATATGGCGAAGTAACTATATTGTCGCCCGCCTTGGCAAGAGCCGTAACGGTGAGCAGAATTGCCGACATACCCGACGAGGTAGCAAGCGCACCCACGCCGCCATAGAGAGCCGCAACACGATTTTCGTAGGCTGCGGTCGTTGGGTTGTGAATACGGGTGTATATATTGCCCGGCTCGCTCAATTCGAAGAGGTTTGCCGCATATTCGCAAGTTTTGAAGTGGTAAGCAGCAGTTGGGTATATCGCCAAACCACGCGACAGTGTGTGGTCGGGAGTATATCCGCCGTGAATCTGCAATGTCTCGAATCGTAATTTTTTCTCGCCCATCGTTCCTACTATAAATATATATTTAATCGGACAAAGTTAGTACAAAAAACGGAAAACGGAAAGCGGAAAACGGAAAACTTTTGAATTTAGTTAGTAGAGAGTAGTGAGTAGTTAAAATATATTGCGCCACTAACACCCCTAATAAAAAAACGGATTGAGGTGCCCCAATCCGTTTTTACTGCGCTATTGCAAACTACTCCTGCGCCTTCTTCTTGCCCCAAGTGAGCATTGGCAACAAGAACGAAATAATCGAAGCTCCAATCCAGAAGAGAGCCGCAGACGAGAAGTCGTACTGCTTAACGGTTTCGCCGGCAGCATTTACCACCTCGGTGATGTTGCTGTTAATCAACCAGCCGCTGACAATATCCTGCGTGCCTGCAGCTGCATAACTTGCAATACCAACAATACCGAGAGCAGCACCGGTTGCCTTACGTGGAACAATATCCACAGCCATCAAACCACCCAAGAAGGCGATCAATACACCGATAGCGATACCAAACAACACCATCGAAAGAACATTTACCCAATAAGCGTCGCCACCATACACGAAGAGGATATACGACAGGGTAAGTACTACACCCGATACGAATGCAGGCATCTTGCGGTCGCCCTTGAACAATACGTCCGACATCCAACCCGCCAATACCGTACCTACGATACCGAGCAGTGCGTTAATCGATATGATAAAGGTTGCCGATTCGAGCGAGAAGCCCTTCTCCTCCTGCAAGAAGAGGATACCCCACGAGTTCAACGAGTAGCGCGATATATACATAAACGCCGAAGCGAGCGCCAAAATCCAAACGCCCGGAGTGCGAAGAGCGATAAGCTGGGCATTGCCTGCCGACTTGTCGTCCGCCTTCTTCTCCTCGACCTTCTCGCCGGTCAAAACCTCAATCGAAGGCAAACCCTTACTCTCTGGTGTATCGTGCATCATAAAGAGGATAACAACCACACCTATCGCGCCCGCCAAAGCCGAGCCAAAGAAGCCCCACTGCCAACCGGCAACGGCAACGATAGAGCCCACGAAGATGAACGACAACCACTCGCCGATATTGTGGCTCGCCGAGAAGAAGCCGTAGAATGTACCACGACGCGAAAGTGGGAACCAACGCGAAAGGGCGATAATTGCAGGCGCTGCACCCATAGATTGCGACCAACCATTAATACCCCACATAATAGCGAAACAAACAAGTACCATCGCCGAAGGTATCATCGCACCACCAATGTGGAAGTTGTGTGAGCCAAACATACCCACCACGCCCATTACCAAGTTTGCCAAGGTCGAAACCAACAAACCTGTTGCCATAAAGCGCTTAATGTTGCTGTGGTCGGCTATGAAGCCGTTTACCAACTTACCGATAGCGTAAGCATAGAGAAGCACCGAGCCGATAATACCCAAGTCGGCAGCGTCGAGCATACCGCTGTCGATAATCGGTTTCTTCATTACGTTGAGCGATGTGCGGCATACGTAATAGAGGCTGTAACCGAGTGTTCCTGCCACGAACGATTGGAGCGCCAGCGAGCGGTGATATCTCTTCTGTCCCGCCTCGTCCAAATCGGCACGAAGTGGTGCAGGTTCACTTATGCCATAAAATTTCTTAAATCCTGAAATCAATCCCATATCTTTTCTGTTTTTAGGCTATTAGCAATTATTTAAGTGTATGACGACCCTTTTTCTCCAAATACTTGATGAGCATTGCCGGACGGTCGGTCTGAATCATCGAAGCGCCATACGAGAGGATTTTACCATAGATTTTATCCTCGTTACCTACGGCCCTATCATCGTAGTAGCCATTCTCGTATCCACCGCAAAGACTACCCCACAAGGTATTTATCCACAGACGCTTACCGCTCTTTACAACCTGCTTGAAAACCTTTGCTTCACCCTTCAACGAGCCGTCCCAGCACATCTCGTATGCAATAAACGGAAGGTCTGTTGCAAGGTAGTCGTTGAACAACGGCTCGTGTTTACCCCACGACTTTGCAACATAGTTAATAATAGGCATATAGAGCATATTCTCCTTGTGCTTCGAGAAGAACTCCTTCATCGCCTCAGGCGACTTTGTACTCTTCATAATTACCTGATCTGCCATCTTGCGCTCAACGAGCATCTCCATAATCTGGTCGTAATAATTCACAGCCTTGTCGAGGTTGATAAGTACACGACCGTTGCACAAATCGAGCGCCTCCGCCAACGTTGGCATCTTGTAGCGCGTAGTAGCGCCGTGCCCGGCACGCAAATAGCGACTGCGAATATATTCGAGAGTCAATTCGCTAACTTTGCCCTTTCCGTTAGTGGTACGGTTGATAGAGCCGTCGTGGCAAACAACCAACTCGCCATCGACCGTACGACGCACGTCCAACTCAACGATATCCACGCCCATCTGAATAGCCGACTCGATAGCTTCCAAAGAGTTCTCGGGGAAATTTCGCCAATCGGCACGATGCGAAACCACAAAAACATAGTCCGATTTAGGGTTACGTAACTCGCGCAACAACTTATCGGTGCGACTCTCTGCCACTGCTGTAAATGCCGAAACAACAAAAAGAGCCCAAATAAGTAATCTCTTCATAATATATTAATGTTATTTGATTGTGAATTTACCCTTTAATGGAGCATACGAATCGGCTCCTACCCAAACGTCAAAATCGCCCTTGTCGGCCTTCCAACTCAAATCGGTGTGGCAATACGCGAGCTCCGAGGTTGGAATCTCGAACTCCACAATCTTCGACTCGCCTGCCTTCAACGACAAACGCTCAAAGCCCTTCAACTCGCGCACCGGGCGTGTTGTCTCTGCCACAACATCGTGCACATACAACTGCGCAACATCGTCGCCCGCAACCTTACCTTTGTTGGTAACCTTCACGCTAACCTTCACTACGCCACCAAGTTCGACGGTTGGAGTCAAAACCTTCAAATCCGAATACTCGAACTCGGTGTAGCTCAAACCGTAACCGAATGGGAAGAGTGGTGCATTCTGAATATCTACGTAACTTGCGCTATATCCCTGCGCCTTGAATTGGCTCTTAGCAGGACGACCCGTATTTTTCGAGTTGTAGTGCACGGGTATCTGACCAACGTAGTATGGGAACGACATGGTGAGGTGGCCCGAAGGGTTCTCGTCGCCCGATACGAGATCGGCAACCGCAGGACCCGCCATTGTTCCGCCGTGCCAAGTCAAAAGCACCGCATCCGCCTTCTCAACCTCGTTGCGGATATCCATTGCACGACCTGTCGAGAGCAATACAACGATCTTCTTACCCGTCTTCTTCAAAGCGTCGAGCAACTCCTGCTGATCTGCAGGAACGGTAATATCGGCACGCGAACGCGATTCGCCACTATGCCAGCCCGAAAGTCCTATCGAGAGGAGAACAACATCGGACTGCTCGGCAATCTTCACAGCCTCCTCAACGCCACCCTCGATAAGTCCATTCTTATATCTACCGCACTCGCAAGCCTTGGTGTAGAGCACATTCTCCTTACCAAAACGCTCTTCGAGGGCTGTGCGGAAGGTTATAGAGCGCTTCTCGTCGCCCAAGCCGCGCCAAGCACCAAGCTGATCCTTTGGAGCATCGGCAAATGGACCGATAAGAGCTATTTTAACACCCTTTTGGAGCGGCAATACACCGTCGTTTTTGAGCAATACCATCGACTCGGCAGCCACCTTGCGGGCAAACTGCATATTCTCGGGACGGTAGTACACCTCTGACAAATCCTGCTTTCCATATTTGTATGGATCCTCGAACAATCCGAGGCGATACTTTACAGCCAAGACCTCGCGAACGAGTTCGTTAACAAGTTTCTCCGAGATGCGACCCTCCTTAACAAGCTGCTCTCCATAGGCGATGTAGTCGCCACCAAGCATATCCATATTGAGGTGCGCCTTCAATGCCAACTCGGCAGCATCTTTGCCGTCTGCTGCTACACCGTGAATAATCATCTCGTGCACCGCATTCCAGTCCGAAACAACAAAGCCTCGGAAGCCCAGCTCCTTGCGGAGAAGGTCGTACAAGAGCCACTTGCTACCCGATGCGGGAACTCCCATAAAGTCGTTGAACGACGACATAACGGTAACGGCACCGGCATCCACCGCAGCACGGTATGGTGGGAGGTAGAGATTGCGGAACATCAACTCCGACATATCCACCGTATTGTAGTCCTTACCTGCCTGCGCTGCGCCATAAGCGGCAAAGTGCTTGATACACGCAGCAATGGTGTTGGTCGCCGAGAGGTCATTGCCCTGATAGCCGCGCACCATCGCAGCGGCAATTTTTGCACCGAGGTATGGGTCCTCACCGGCACCCTCCGAAACACGGCTCCAACGAGGATCAACCGAGATATCACACATTGGCGAGAAGGTCCAATGTATTGCCGTTGCAGCACTCTCCTCCGCTGCAATACGAGCCGAACGTTCTATGGCATCGATATTCCACGAGCAGGACATAGCCAAGTTCTCGGGGAAGATAATTTTACAACCGTGAATAATGTCATAACCGAAGATAAGAGGAATACCTAAACGGCTCTCCTCGACAGCCATCTTTTGCAGACGCAACGCCTCGTTGCGATCACGAATAGAGAGGAACGAGCCGACCTCGCCTTTGCGAACGGCACTCTCGATATCGCACTTAACGCCTCCGGGGCCCGTTACCACGCCCCTGCGGGTAATGAATTGTTCGAGCTGTCCGAACTTCTCGCGCAAGGTCATCTTCTTGATGAGTTTGTCGGCAAACTTGAATGCCTCCTTCTCCTCCTGTGTCATCTGTGCCGTAGCCGATGTTACAAGGGCTACAAACATCAATAAAATCGAAAACTTTTTCATATCGTAATTTTTTAGTTTTTTGGTATCGTTGTTGTGTATGTATGCTTTGTTTTTAGAGTCTTGTTTATGGCGTTCAACACCATAGGCTCCAACACCTCTGCATAGCAGAGCGAATTGGGATGAACCTCGTCGTTGTGATATTTTGTATTCATACCCTTGCGCTCATCGACGAGAGCCGAGTGGTAATCGACATACTCAATACCGCTCTCGACGGCATATCTTTTAATCATCGCATTGAGGCGTATGATATCGTCGGCAGGGGCAAGTTCCTTCCGCCAACGGAACGACACGGCAGGAGTTAGCGAGCAGAGAACAACCTTTATGTTGTGCAGCTTTGCCAACTCACACATCGAAACGATGTTTCCAAAGATATTTTCCAATGAGATTATGCCGTTATTGCGAGCGATATCGTTTATTCCCGCCATAATAACCACAACGCGAGGGTTCAAATCGAGCACATCACGACGGAAACGGACCAACATATGAGATGTGGTCTGACCACTGATGCCTCGACCCACGAAGTTGTTGTTTTTAAAGAAGTCGGGGTGATACTTTGCCCAATTCTGGGTTATGGAGTTGCCCATAAATACAGCGTCGGGCCGAACGCCCGATGCAAGAAGCGCAGCATTCTCCTTCTCGTAACGAGAGAATCTTGCCCAATCGCACTCCGAAAGGGGAATATCCTTCTGTTGCGCGTATGCGCATACGCACGTACATAAAGCAAAAGCCACCGTTAATGCGGTGAATAATCTCTTCATATAGGTTAAGTTTATGGTTGCACAAAAGGGGGTTTCCGCTGCGCTAACAGCGGGCCCCCTTTCGAATAGTCATCTACTTCGCCTGCCAAACCAATGCCGATGCTCCAAGAACAGCAGCATTCTTGTTCTGCAACTCACTCGGGAGAACCTTCACCTTATTCTTGAAGGCGATAAGCATACTCTCCTCCATATATTTCTTGATAGGGTCGAAAATCAAATTTCCCGCCTTTGCAAGACCTCCGAAGATGAAGATTGCCTCGGGCGAAGTGATTGTAACAGCATCTGCCAATGCGTAACCCAACTTCTGACCGGTGAGGCGGAAGCACTCCTTTGCAATAGGGTCGCCTTTAGCCGCAAACTGTGAGAGCATAGCGGCTTCGAGCTGGTCGAATGAGTACTCGCGAAGTGGCGATGGGTCGTTCATTGTTGCCATCAACTCGAATGCGGTACGTTTGATACCTCCCGCCGAGGTGTAAGTTTCGAGGCAGCCCTTGCGACCGCAACCGCAATCACGACCTCCGCGCTCAACAATTACGTGGCCGAACTCGCCCGCAAAACCGTCGTGGCCATAAATCATCTCACCATTTGCCACAAATCCCGAACCTACGCCTGTGCCGAGGGTAATCATCACAAAATCCTTCATACCCTTTGCGCCACCATATACCATCTCACCGATGGTTGCTGCGTTGGCGTCGTTGGTAACGTATACGGGGATACCGCTGAAGTGCTTGCCCAGATCGTTGGCGATATTGAAGATGCGATCTTCGTCTCTTCTGCCGGCAGCAAGCTGCTCCTTCGAGTATTTCCACATATTTGACGGAATCTCAACGGTGCCCTTGTAGTAGTTGCCATTTGGCGCACCAATACCGATACCCACCAACTCGTATTGGAAGTTGATGCTGTTGAGCAAGGCCTTCATCGCCACAGCCAAATCCTCGATATAGCGAGGATAGTCATCGTATGCCATATACGAACGGGTAGAGATGGCCGACTCACCAAAAATCTCGCCACTCTCATCTACAAGACCAAATGCGGTATTTGTACCACCGATGTCGATACCGAAAACTAATTTTTTCATAGTGATTGTTTTTAAAATTTTAAAGTTATTTCAAGTCAATTAAAAATTCATCTTCGTTTAATCATTCAAAGTTAGGGATAAATTCCAAGATTACAAAATTTTTTTGTACCTTTGAGGTGTTGTTTAAAAAAATAGGGACATTTAAATAGTTTTTACGATGAAATTGTACTCCAACAGCGAACTGCTTTCGCTCTTTGAGCGACATATCGCACAAATGGCGACACCCAAAGAGCCGCAACTCCTCTATGCACCGATAAAATATGGCTTGGAAGAGGGAGGAAAACGTATTCGTCCAATACTGTTGATGCTCTCCTACAATGCTTATGCCGAAGATGTCGAGCGTGCGCTGATGCCCGCTATGGCGGTGGAAATTTTTCACAACTTCACACTGCTGCACGACGACATTATGGACAATGCAGCAGTGCGTCGAGGACGCCCTTCGGTACCGGCAAAGTGGGGTGAAAATGTGGCTATTTTGTCGGGCGATGCGATGTTAATTTTGGCATACAACCACCTACAACGCACTGACACAGACCAAATTTCAAAAATTTTTGAAATTTTCAACAAGATGGCGGCAGAGGTGTGTGAGGGACAGCAATTCGATATGGATTTCGAGACTCAACAGAAGGTTTCGGTGGTCGATTATATGCGTATGATCGAGCTGAAAACCGCCGCCCTGCTTGCTGGTTCGGCAAGCATCGGAGCAACGCTTGCAGGGGCCTCGGCACAAGATTGTCGCAACCTCTACAACTTTGCTTTGGAGGTGGGTATCGCATTCCAATTGCAGGACGACTTGTTGGATAGTTTCGGCGACGAGCGACTCGGCAAGAAGATTGGCGGCGACATTCTCGAAGGCAAGAAGACTATTTTGATGATTGAGGCCTTCTCGCGTGCCAACGAAGAGCAACGCGAGGTATTGCGAACTACGCACCTGCGCAACGATTTGAGCGACGCCGAGAAGATTTCAAAAATCAAGGCTCTGTACGAGGAGTTGGGTGTTTCGGAGAGGGTTGAACAGCAGATTTCGCAGAAATTTCAAAAGGCTCTCTCTATTCTCGACACACTCGAAGTGCCACAGGAGCGCACTCTCGAACTACGTCGCTACGCCGAAAACCTGATAGGTAGAAAAAGCTGATAATTAGACGAGAGAAATGCAAAATGCAAAATGCTGAATTATCAATTTTTAATTTTTAATTCTTAATTTTTAATTTTGCCAATAGCTAATGGCTAATATGAAACGCACAGATATAGAGATAATGGCACCCGTTGGGTGCTACGAGTCCTTGCACGCAGCAATAAATGCCGGTGCCAACTCGGTCTATTTCGGCATTGGACGACTCAATATGCGCTCTGCCTCGGCAGCAAACTTCTCCGAGGCAGATATGGAGCAGATTGTAGAGATTGCCCACGCTGCCGGAGTAAAAACATACCTCACAGTAAACACCATCATCTATGATGATGAAATGCAGGCAATGCACGAGGTTGTCGATAAGGCAAAGGCGGTGGGTGTAGATGCCATCATCGCCTCGGACTTGGCAGTTATAACCTACGCCTACCACGTGGGGGTCGAGGTGCATATCTCGACGCAATGCAACATCTCCAACTCGGAGGCGGTGAAGTTCTTCTCGCAGTGGGCAGATGTGGTGGTCTTGGCACGCGAATTATCGCTCGAACAGATAGCCGAAGTACATCGCGCAATCGTCGAGCAGGATATACGCGGACCAAAGGGCGAATTAGTTGAGATAGAGATGTTTGCACACGGAGCATTGTGTATGTCCATTTCGGGAAAATGCTACCTTAGCGAACACGAAACAGCCTGCTCGGCAAATCGTGGTGCTTGCCGACAAATCTGCCGCAGAAAATACACCATACAGGATAAGGATACGGGCGAAATGCTCGATATTGATGGTCGCTACATCCTATCACCGAAAGATCTATGCACCATCGACTTTCTCGACCAATTTATTGCCGCAGGCGTGCGAGTGCTGAAAATTGAGGGACGTGCGCGAGGTGGCGAGTATGTAAAGCGTGTGGTTGAGGCGTACGACAAGGCTTTGCGCCTTATCGAGAAGGGCGAGTTCTCGCGCGAGAAAGCCGAGGCGCTGAAAGAGGGGTTGCTGCGAGTTTTCAACCGAGGTTTTTGGGGCGGTTACTACGCCCACAAACGCATTGTGGAGCATAGTCAGGCGTATGGTTCGTCGGCAACACACCGCAAGGAGTATGTCGGCAAAATCACCAACTATTTCAAAAATATAGGTGTTGCAGAGATTACGGTTGAGGCTTCGACGCTGACTGCTGGCGACGACATTCTGATTATGGGCGAAAAGACCGGTGTCGTCGAGCAGAAGGCGGAGGGTATTGTCCTCGCCGAGAAGATTGTCGAGGGGGTAAAGCAGGGCGATGTCTGCTCTATAAAGACCGTTGAGCCTGTGCGTCGCGGCGACAAACTCTACAAGGAGGTAAAACGATAAAAACAACTTTAAAAACTATAACCAATGAAAAAACTAACTCTCATTATTTGCGCCGTGCTACTTTCGGCAAACGCTATGGCTTTCAGCACCGTTGTAAAGTCGAAATTGGTGGGCGATGTAACCGTTTCGAGCAAGGAAAGCGTGTGGAAAATCGATGCCACGGTTTCATCGAAGGGTGGTTGCGAAGTCGTAACCATCGAGATGAATGCTCCACAGCCAACAACTCCACCAAAGGTATCGGTCGAGTTTTGCTCTCCGCAACTCGATGCTCACCATCTTTGGCAGGCAGGTCCTCCTGACCAAACTCTGCTCCGCCCCGATTGGAGTAAAGGCTACTCCTCGTCTTTGGCGCAGAGCATTCCGCTATACTCGTTTATAAATACAAGCAACCGTAATCGCCTTACTGTGGCGGCATCTGAGGCTATTCGTAAGGTTGAAGCGAAGATGGGATTTCGCGAAGAGGATGCGTTGTTGCGTGGTGTGTTCAACTTCTTTGTTGAGTCTGAGGCACCGCTCTCGCACTATAAGGTGTCGATTTTGCTCGATAACCGCAATATATTCTGGGCAGATGCTGTGCGTGAGGGTGTGCAGTGGATAGAGTCGCAGAATGACTTTAAGGTTTGCCGAGTTCCCGATGCAGCATTCGACCCATTGTACTCCACCTGGTATCAGTTCCACCAGCAGATTACCGACGAGAAGATTGAGGCGGAGTGTCGTGAGGCGGTGAAGTTGGGTATGAAGACCATTATCGTAGATGATGGCTGGCAGACCGCAAACAACAATCGAGGCTACGCCTATTGTGGCGATTGGGAGGTTGCCCCATCGAGAATCAAAGATATGGCAGCCCACGTCAAGCGTGTGCAGGATATGGGTATGAAGTATATGGTGTGGTACTCGGTGCCTTTTGTGGGCAAGTACAGCAAAAACTTCAAGCGTTTCGAAGGTAAGTATCTCGCTGTTCCGGAGAGTCGTGGTGCCGGTATTTTGGACCCACGTTTTCCCGAGGTGCGCGAGTTTATCTGCTCGACCTACGAGAAGGCTCTGCGCGATTGGAATTTAGATGGTTTCAAGTTGGACTTTATTGACTCGTTCCGCCTTTTTGGTACAGACCCCGCTATTGAGGATGGATATGCCGGTCGCGATATCAAGAGCGTGTCGGAGGCTACTAATGTGCTGATGAAGAGCGTGGCAGAGCGCCTACAAGCCATCAAGCCCGATGTGCTCATCGAGTTCCGACAGAGGTATATTGGTCCGGCTGTGCGTCAATATGGAAATATGTTCCGTGCAACCGACTGTCCGGGAGATATGCAATTAAACCGCACACGCATTGCCAATCTTCGTTTGACAAGTGGCACAACGGCAGTTCACGCCGATATGTTGGAGTGGAATGTCAATGAAAAGCCCGAAGTTGCAGCACGCCACGTCCTCTCGGCTCTGTATGGAGTGGTGCAATACTCTGTTATGTTGCGCGATATTCCGAAGGGACAGTTCGATATGGTGAAGCATTGGATTGATTTCTCGCAGAAGCACCGCCAGACACTGCTCCACAGCGATTTCCGCCCATATCACCCCGAAAATTGTTTCCCAATTTTGGAGGCAGAGAGCAAGAAAGAGCGTATTATTACCGTTTATCAGGAGGGTGCGGTTGTTACTTCGGGTGCGCCCGACCGCGACATCTACATCATCAACGCTACGGGTGAGGAGCGACCTGTTGTGGAGTTGCAGAAAGCACCTCGCAAGGTGGAGTACTTCGATACCTACGGCAATGTTGTAAAGGGAGAGGAACTCGTTGCGGGCTTGCAGCGAGCAAATATCCCTGTCAGCGGATATGTTAAATTAACTTACTAATAATATATATGTTTAGCGCAAACACCTATATCGCTCGTCGCGCAGAGTTGCGACGTCGCATCGGCAATGGATTGATTTTGATTGCGGGAAACACCTTCTCGCCAAACAACTATCCGAATAACGCATACTACTTTCGTCAGGATTCGACCTTCCTCTACTACTTCGGCTTGAACCTGCCTACTTTGATGGCGGTAATCGATGCCGAGTCGGGCGAGGAGATGCTCTTTGGCGACGATTTCACCGTTGAAGATATCATCTGGACGGGCCCACAGCCAAGTCTTGTGGAGTTGGGCGCAGGGGTTGGCGTGTCGAACTGCCAACCATTGAAGGCACTTGACGGCGTTATCGCTGCCGCAATGAAGCAGGGACGCAAGATTCACTACTTGCCACCATACCGCGGCGAGAGCAAAATCGAACTTTCGCGCCTTCTCGGTCTGCCAATTTCGGAGTTGTACAACCACAAATCGGTTGATTTGATGTTTGCCGTAGCGGAGATGCGCGAGGTGAAGTCTGCCGAGGAGATCGAGGCCTTGGAGCGTGCGTTCCACCTCGGCTACGCTATGCACACCACAGCAATGAAGATGTGTAAGGCGGGGGTTGTCGAGCGCGAAATTGCCGGTGCAATGGAGGGCGTGGCAAAGGCACAAGGTCTTGGCGTGTCGTTCCCAAGTATCGTATCGCAGCACGGCGAAACCTTGCACAACCTCAACTGCGACGGCGTGTTGGAGAATGGACGTTTGTTGTTGGTGGATGCAGGAGCCGAGTCGGTGGAGAACTACTGCTCCGACCACACTCGAACATATCCTGTGTCGGGAAAATTCACCCAAAAGCAAAAGGAGATTTACGAAATAGTATTGCGTGCACACGACGAAGCTCCAAAGAATATGCGCACCGGTGCGATGTATATGGAGGAGGTGAACAAGAAGGCTCTGCTTTCGTTGGCAGAGGGTTTGCACGACGTAGGTCTTATTCACGGCTCGGCAGAGGATGCTGTCGAGGCGGGAGCGATGTATCTCTTTATGCCTCACGGTCTTTCGCACGGCCTGGGTATGGACGTTCACGACTGCGAGGCTATGGGCGAGCGCAGTTACGACTTCTCGGAGTTGAAGGAGCGTGCCGAGGCTTCGGGCACTTGCGTCTATCGTGCCGCTTGGAAGTTGCACGAGGGTACGGTTATGAGCAACGAGCCGGGCATCTACTTTATCCCTGCGTTGATTGATAAATCGAAGGCAGAGGGGTTGTATAAGGGCATTGTAAATTACGATTTGCTCGACGAGTACCGTGATTTTGGCGGTATCCGCATCGAGGACGACATCGTCGTAACCGCCGAGGGTGGTCGCGTAATTGGCGACAAGCATATCCCATCGACCGTCGAGGAGTTGGAAGCGGTAGTTGGAAAGTAAAGCGATTAACGCCGCTAACGACACTAAACAACAAGGAATGATTATTCTCTTCCCTACCGAATTGGAGGCGGCGCGACTGCGAAAGTTGCGCCCCGACCTTGATATCCGCATCTGCGGTATCGGTGCTGTCGAGACGGCTACCGAGGTGGCACGTATTCTACGTACCGAGCGAAAGCCGCTGCTGCTTTGCGGCATTGCGGGGGCGTACGACCACACCCTGAAAAAGGGCGATGTAGTGGCGGTTACCGAGGAGCGATTTGCTTATCTCTCAACGGGTTACGACCGCTCCTATCTCGCTTCGATGGTGGTCGAGGGGCTGCCTATGGTGCGCAGCAACACCGTGTCGCACTGCTCGCAAGAGCCCAATGGTGCTCAAATCGAAAATATGGAGGGGGCAGCACTCTTCGCCTTGGCACAAGCCGAGGGGGTACGCTGTGGAGAAATTCGCGCCATATCGAACTATGTCGGCGAGGAGCGAGGAGAGTGGAATATCGAGCTCGCCATCGAGCTACTTACAAAGACTATTCTAACCCTTAACATCGAGGAGATATAATGCTAAAACGAGCCGCACTATTGCTTTTACCGTTGTTTCTTATGTCGTTCAGCCGGCTCACGCCTGTGGAGTTGTCGTGCGAACATCAGCAGCAACCTCTTTTAGATATAACGACACCCCGACTATCGTGGAAAAACATCTCCGAGAAAGAGGGCGACAAGCAGAGCGCATATCGTATTCGCGTCGTAAAGCACGAAGGCGGCAAAGAGGTGGTAGTATGGGATAGTGGCAAAGTACTATCCGACAGCTCCCTATATATTCCATACGGCGGCAAGACGCTTGTCTCGTCGTGCGACTACTCTTGGCAGGTAAAGGTGTGGGATAGCAACGATAGGGCTTCGCAATGGAGCAAGAGGGCAAAATGGCACACTGGCAAGCTCTCCTCGAAAGAGTGGAAGGCTCGATGGATAGGCGTTCCGTGGCAAGGCGAAGAGTCCTACGATGCAGAGTGGGCTCGAAAAAGCACCAAAAATCCACGTGTAAAGGCCGAACGTATAAACATAGTATCACCGGCACCTCTTCTACGCAAGGAGTTCGAGATTAGAAAGCGTATTCGCTCTGCGCGATTCTATGGTGCAGGTCTTGGCTACTTTGAACTATACCTCAACGGCAAACGCATAGGCAACGACTACTTCTCGCCGAACCAAACAAACTACGACTCCCGCCAATATCTTGGCACACGAAGAATTGCCGTCGAGGACCCCTTCAACGAGTATCTTGTGATGTACGTAAGCTACGACCTCACGCATCTGATTCAGCGAGGAAGTAACTGTGTGGGGGCGATTCTTGGCAATGGCTTCTACGATATGCTGGAGTATTGGCCACCAATGGGATATGGTACGCCACGACTCTTTGGCGAGATTGAGATTGAGTACGTCGATGGCACACGCGATGTGGTAACAACAGACACCTCGTGGCGTTGTACAAAGAGCGCCATTACGGCTGATCAGATGTTTTATGGTGAGCACTACGATGCTCGACTCGAGCACAATGGATGGGCGGAGTGTGGCTATGATGACAGCAAATGGGAGAGGGCTGTAGAGAAGCGCACCCCTCGCGGAAAGCTTGTAGCACAAAATGGCCCTGCAGACAGAGTCGTAAGACGATACGCTCCAACCTCCATCACCAAGCAGGAGGATGGTTCGTGGTTGGTAAAGTTCCCTGAGGAGATTTCGGGTTGGGTAGAGCTGAAAAATTTGGAACTTTCATCGGGGCAAAAGGTCGATATAAAGTATATATGTGAGTCGCTTAATGGAGCAAACTCCTATATCGCCAATGGTTCGGGCAAAGCGTCATATCACGCCCGATTTATCTGGTTTGTGTTCTCGCAGGTGGAGATACGCGGCATTGAGAGATTGCAAGCTGGGCAAGTTGAGGCCCAAGCGGTAAATTCAGACGTGGCCTCGGTAGCGGAGTTCGAGTGCTCGAATCATCTCTTTAACTCGCTACACAACGCTTGGCGATTGACACAACTCGACAATATGCACGGAGGTGTGGCAAGCGATTGTCCACAACGAGAGCGTGCACCTTATACAGGCGATGCACAGTTGGCGTGCCAGATGGTGATGCACAATTTCGATGCAAGAGCCTTTTACAACAAGTGGATTCGCGACATTCGCGGTGCGCAGCTGGCAAACGGCTATGTACCCAACTCGGCACCATGGCAACCAGGGTGCGGCGGAGGTCCGGCGTGGGGTGCAGCAATAGCGGTAATACCGTGGGAGTATTATCTGCAGTATGGCGACAAGAGCATAATCGAGGAGAACTACGAGCCGATAAAACGCTATATCGAATGGATGGACTCGTGGGTTGATGGCGAGGGTATTATGGAGTCGAAAGATGAACAGAAATACAAACGTCTCGGCGACTGGATTATGCCTCACAAAAAGTTCCCACACCCTGCTACGGTTCATACCTTTGCATACTATCAGTGCGTAGATATCGCCACCAAAATTGCCGAGGTTTTGGGCATAAGCAAGGATATTACCCACTATGCTTCGCTTCGCAAACGCACCGTAGAGGCCTATCACAAGCGATTTTACAATGCTGAAGAGCATAGCTATGGCAAACACGGTGCAAATGTTTTCGCCCTATATATGGGTATGCCGAACAACTACCAGCAAGAGGCCCTCGAAGCCCTCAAGCGCGAAATAAACGAGGCGAGTGGACACTTCATAACCGGAATTGTAGGTACACGACATATTTTTGATGTGCTGTGCGAAATGGGAGAGGTCGATTTGGCATATTCAATGATGAACAAGCGAACAATCCCAAGTTTTGGCTATTGGATAGAGCAAGGCTCAACAACGCTGTGGGAGAGCTGGGATGGTAATCCGCGACACTCTCGCAACCACCCTATGTGGGGAGGTGGATTGGCCTGGTTCTACCGCCATCTCGGAGGATTAAAGCCTCTGGAGGCGGGTTATCGCACATTTGAGGTTGCACCAAAGATACCGAAAGGGCTCGACCATTTGCGCTACTCGCTCAACTCTGTATATGGAGAAATTGAGGTGGTATGGCGTATCGAAAATGGTACATTCTCGCTGGACTGCAAAGTTCCTGTTGGTACTACCGCAAAGATAAAGCTACCATTTGGCGACCATAGTATAATTACGGCAAAGCCAGGTCGCCACACATTCAAAAGGGAGATATAATGAAACTATCGCTCCATATTTCGCCCTGTCCGAACGATACGTTCGCCTTCGATGCGCTGATAAACGGTCGTCTTGCGCACGATTTCGACCTCGACGTCGAGTATCACGATATCGAGGTGTTGAACGAGGGCGTTTTGCGTGGCGAGCCCGATATTTCAAAAATCAGTTATGCGGTCTATCCGCTTGTGGCAGAGCGATATGCGTTGTTGGATAGCGGCTCGGCTTTGGGGCGAGGAAATGGACAACTTTTGGTGCGTCGCAAGGGCGAAACGGGCAAAATTCGCACCGTAGCCTCGCCCGGAAAAAACACCACCGCCAACGCACTGCTGATGCGCTATTTTCCCGATGTTGAGGAGGTGCGACAGATGCTCTTTTCGGATATTGCCGAGGCGGTCGAGCGCGGCGATGTCGATGCCGGAGTTTTGATACACGAGGGGCGTTTTGTCTATGAACGTCGCAACCTCTGCCTTGTTGCCGACCTCGGCAAATTGTGGGAGAGCGAAACGGGTCTGCCACTACCTCTCGGCGCTATTATCGCAAAACGAGAATTGGGCGAAAATGTGATATCGAAATTCGATAATCTGCTTGCCGAAAGTGTCCGTTTTGCCTTTGCTAATCCGCAAGTTTCGCGCAATTTTGTAAAGGAGCACGCGCAGGAGCTCGAAGACGACGTCATCGAGAAACACATCTCTCTTTTCGTGAACGACTACACCCTATCGCTTGGCGAGGAGGGTCGTTGCGCCGTAGAACGATTGCTCGGCGCCGAGCGTTAGCAATTTTTCTCTCTTTTTCAGCCATTTACGCTATTCCGGCGACCATTTCGGCTACAATTTCAAAAAAAGAAGCAAAATTTTCCTAATATAATTAGGTATAACAGTTTATTATGCTTACCTTTGCCGCCGATTTAGGTATAATGAGTTTTTTCACTTAAAAAATTTTTAACATTTTAATAATCAAATTAATAATCAAAGTTATGAAGCGAACAACTGTTGCGGAGTATATTACTCCAAGCGTGGAGGTCCTCTCGGTTAAGGTCGAGGCGGGCTTCTTTGTATCGCAGAATCCTGACTTGACCTATGGTGGAGCAGGAGAGGCCGGTGCAATTGGTGATGGTAATTCGTACGAACTTTAAAAACTGTGCAATGCTATGAAGAAGATCTTTACAAAATTGATGCTTTTGGCAGTTGCAGCAGCTGCATTAGTATCGTGCGAGAACAAATTTGAGGAGCAGACACCTGTTGTCGAGCTCACACAGACAGTAACTCTCTCGGCGGAGAAGCCTACACAGGTTCGTACCGAATTGATCGAGGGCGTTCCATATTGGAGCAAGGGCGATCAGATTGGTGTTTACGTTCAGGATGGCGAGACCTACAAGAACTATGCATTCAAGAACGACAGCGAGGAGGCATCGCTTACCACTTCGTTCACCGGAACAACTGCGGTAGCAAACACTCTCTTTGTTTACTATCCTTACACCAATTTCACCACCCCTGTTACCGAGGATGGTGTTAAGGTTGAGATTCTTGCAAATCAGGAGCCTACTGCTGCATCGTTCGATGGCAGAACAGACCTTATGATTGCAAAGCCTGTAACTCTTGATGCCGAGGGCAACCAACTTTCGGATTTGGAGTTTGCTCGTGTGGCAGCAATCGTTAAAATTGTGTTGAAGGATAAGACCGGCAACTTGGCTGATCAGCACGTATCGTCTTTGACTATGACCGCAGAAACCAACCTCGTAGGTCGCGTTTATCTCGATGTTGTAAATCAGAAGATTAACAGCGAGAAGGGCTTGTACTACGGAGGTGCTCCGAGCGTAACTGCAACCTATACCGAGGCTACACAGTACGAGGTTAATGGCACAAACGCAACCTATCTCGTTGTCTATCCGCAGACTTTGGCTACTGGCTCGAAACTTTCGTTCGAGGCTGTAACCGAGGGCTACGCTATCTCGAAGGAGATTACATTGCCAAGCGACATCGAGTTGTTGGCAGGCAAGGTTACCACTTTGAATGTATCGCTCGCAGCAGAGAATGTTGTTAAGGAGGAGGCCGGTCTTGCATTGCCATTCAAGGATGACTTCGCTCGTGTTGCTTATGATGCAGGCGAGGGAGGTATCGATCTCTCTGTTTTGGGCGAGAACTACTCGGCAATGGATAAGGTTTACAAGGCAAAGGTTGGCAATGGTGGTATCCTCAAACTCGGAACTAGCACGGCAGAGGGATACTTTACAACTACCGCACTCGATCTTTCGAAGCCATTTACCGTATTTGTTGAGGCACAGCGTTATGGTACCAGCACTTCGGATAAGTTGCAGATTACTGTTGGTTCGCAGGTTCTGACTTCGACTAACTTGACAGCAGACTCAAAGTACTACGTATTCGAGTTCGAGGCAGCAAGCAAGAAGGAGCAGGTTGAGATTCGCACCATCAAGCGTGCTTATATCAACGACTTGCAGATTGTTGAGGGACACGGTCTTGATGTACCAACACTCCCTGCTGTATTGACCGTAAATGTTGAGTCGATTACAAGCATTTCGCACGAGGGCGAGAATGTTACTTTTGAGTACTCGGTTGCAAACCCTGTTGAGGGTACAAGCGTTGTTATCACCGCCGATGCAGAGTGGCTTACAATTGCCGACAACAATGGTTCTGTTACTGTAACCGTTGAAGCAAACGAGGCTGAGGAGGCTCGTAATGCAACTATCACTGTTAAGTACGGCGACCTTACCGAGACTATCGCTATTCAGCAGAACGCTAAGCCTGCCGAGGGTGGTGGCGACACAGAAGAGACAGGTTGGGTACGTGTAACATCGCTTGCTGATATCACAAGCGGTACTTATGTTATCGTTGCAACAGCATCGGGTGCAGACTACTACTGTCCAAACTCGACATTCCAATCGTCCACCCATCCAAAGGCTGTAAAACTCTCTGATAAGAGCGTTTCGGTAAGCGGAGATAAACTCACTGGTACTATTATCGACGATATGAAGTGGACATTTACTGGTACCGCTTCGAATATGGTAATTACTAAGTACAACGCTACAACACAACTTTACAACACTGGTGCAAATAATGGTGTTTGGGTTGCTACCCCATCGACTGCTTCGTACTGGAAATTTACCGTAACAGGCTCTAACTTCCTTGCAACTTACAACGCTACAGGCCGTTGCCTCGGTACTTATAATACTCAGGACTGGCGTTCTTACTTGGATACAGCGTTAAATAACTACTCGAACACGAATGGTGAGATTCGTCTCTACAAACTCGTTGGAGAGGAAGGTGGCGAGGGTGGCGAGACCCCAGAGACCCCTGCTCCGGAGTTGGCTATAACCACAACTTCTCCTATTGCTGTTGGTGCAGAGGGCGATGTTGCAACCGTAGCCTACACCATTACAAACCCTGTTGAGGGCAAGAGCGTAACTGCTTCGGCTGATCAGACTTGGGTTAATACGTTCGACTATACCGTAGCAGGCGAGGTTTCGTTTACAGTTGATGCAAACACCGGCGCAGCACGTGAGGCAACCGTAACACTCGCATACGATGGTGCAGAGAGCAAAACCATTAAGGTTTCGCAGGCTGCCGGTAATACCGGTGGCGACGAGGGTGGCGAGGCTACTCCAGAAACAAAAACCATTTCATTTACTGGAGGTTCGGGAACAAATGAGGACACAATAAGTTTTACATCTGTTAGCCCATTGTCTTGCGTAATTACCAAAAATGGAAATCAAACATCTCCTCGATTAGATGCCAATATGGTGCGTATGTATGCAAGCGGTGGCAAATCAAATAAGATGACTATTACAACCACATCTTCCCCAAAGAAGAAGATTACCAAAGTTGTAGTAACAGCAACATCAGGTAGTTATGCAACGGCATTGGGTGATGGTTCGGCAACTGTTGATAGTGGTGCTTCGGTTTCAATCGCAACAAGTGGTTCAACCGTAACATATACCATTACTGGTAACACAGAAACCATTGAGATTCTTACAAGCGGTCAGGCTCGATTGAGCAAGGTTGATGTAACTTATCAATGATCTTCGGGTAGTGGGTCAGGAGGGGCAACCCCTCCTGCCACGGACCCTACCCCGGGATTAACTAACATATCGGCTTCGCTTAACGGCACTTTGGCGTCGGCGGGTTGCGAGGTGGAGAGCCCGGAGTATATAACTAACGGAGTTGTAACGTTCCACTTCATAAGCTCTTCGCACTCGACATCGGCAACCTACAACGTAGGCACAACACAAACCTACGCGCAGGTGTGCAACGTGCAGTTGGAGGCGGCTACGACCTACTCGGTCTACGCTTCGTGCACCGCAACAAACGGCACCGCTGTAACATCGACAACTACAACGCTGACAACGCCCGTACCTGTGGTTATGCCAAGCGAAAGTTGGCTCGAATTGCCGGCGATTAGCAATAGTTCGCTCTATCCGAACGCACAAGAGTTGAAGGTTGAGGCGAGTGGTGTGCGCAACTACACCGCCTACTACGACAACTCGACCTACACCTCGATGTGGGTGGCATATCCGCTCCAATCGAGCCATATGGGTTCGTTCGCGCGCCCGTCGAAGTGGTACTACAACCCACTCATAGCGACAAGTGAGCAGGTAAACCTCTGCGACCACTCCTACGAGGGCGATACATACTCACGCGGACACCTTATTCCGAACGCCTCGCGCAACGGAAACGAGGAGATGCAGTTGCAGACTTTCTACGTTACCAACTCGGTACCGCAGGTGCAAAACAGCTTCAACAGCGGAGTGTGGAGCAGCCTCGAAAGCGCATTGCAGAGCGAGGCAGCAAGCGAGACAATCTACATCGTAACGGGTGTAGCCTTCAAGAAGGTAGGCGAGACAAAGTCGGTGTCCTACATTCAGGCAACCGACGACACCAAGCAGATACCTATACCAAACTACTTCTACAAAGTAGCGTTGAAGGTGAAGACCAACAGCAGCGGAACGGTAACATCGGCATCGACAGTAGGTTTCTGGTTCGAGAATAAGGCCTACTCCGACGTCTACACCAACTACTCGGTAACGGTGGATCAGGTGGAGCAATGGACAGGTTTCGACTTCTTCGCCAACCTCCCCGACAATATAGAGGTAACGGTGGAGAGCAGTAAAGATTGGAATGCATTCTTGGCGTTCTAAAATCGTTCTGATTGGTGAAATTCCATAAACAAGATGGGTATCGAAAACGATACCCATCTTGTTTTGCTTTTAGCTGTTTATATATATCGTAATTGCGAGAAGCGAAGCGCCCTACCCTACGATATATTTGCCTATTTTCGGGATTTTTTGCGCGATTACGGCGATTACTGCCGATACAACAAAGCCGAGTACCGCAGCCACGACAATCTCGACAGGAGAGGTCCAAATGCCGAGGCGGCCATCAACGCCCACGCCGAGCCACTCGCGGATTGCTCCGCTGATTGGCACAAGCAGCAAGAGGTGCAGGAGATAGATGCCGTAACTCGCCTTCGAAACGGGCAAAAGCACCCTCTGATAAAAGCCTCCGCAGCTCTTTATCTTCTTAAAAAGGAGTATCCACGCCACAGTCATAAGCACAACGCCCACAGTGTCGTTGCACCACGTAGTCTCCCACCACATTGCCTTCTCGACAAGGCCCGTAAGCGGAAATTTGCCCTGCGACATCTCGAAAACTCGGCGCAAGAAGCCACCAAAAGAGATGGCGAAGCCCACGAGGTAGGAAGGTATGGCGATAGCCAACGTCTTGCCCCACGATAACTCGCCCACAAAGCGACGGAAGTACAAGCCAAGCAGGAGGTAGCCGATAAAGCCACTAAAATAGTAGAACGTGCCGTAGGAGTTCCAAGCCGCCTCGCCCCAAAGAGGAGTTTGCGCCTGTCGCGGAAGCCCCGAAACACCATAGACGACCTCCATACCCTCGAAGCCTCCCGCAACAACGTCGCGAATAATTGGGATAAACGATGTAAATGCCCAAATGCCGAGATAGACCTGCAACTCGCGCTTGCTGACCCTCTCTGCCCAAGGCGAAAGCAGTGGCATAAGCAGATAGACACCAATAAGCATATAGACAAACCAAAGGTGTCCGGCGGCGTAGTTGAAGTTGAACAGCAGATTTTTGAAATTCTCCACCGGCTCGCCCCACGCAAAAGCATAGACCGCCGACCAGAGCAGGAATGGCACTAATACGCGCACTACACGACGGCGCAAGAACTCTCCCGAGGAGTAGTGCAGCGGAAATTGCAGATAGCTCGATGCTACGATAAACAAAGGTACGCACGCGCGCACGAGAGAGTCGAAGAACGAAGCCCAATAAGCGTCTGCCTCGGTGAGAATCTGTGAGCCGTCGCCACCCAGATAGAACGGCTCGGTGGCGTGCACTACAATTACCATAAAGCAGGCTATCACGCGCATCCAGTCCACCCATACTACACGATTTTCTGTTTTAAGTTGAGTCATAGTTCTGTTTTTTTTGTGTTCGACCTCTACAAATATAGCTATTTTTTAATCGTCCTCCATTTTTTATTGCGAAATTTGGCGAAATGCGCTATCTTTGTCGTTGCAAAGGGAGAGATGCAGGAGTGGTTGAACTGGCCCGCCTGGAAAGCGAGTAAACCCCAAAAGGGTTTCGGGGGTTCGAATCCCCCTCTCTCCGCAAAACGAGAGAAGCAAGGAGATGTCGAAAATTTCGACATCTTTTTATTTTTTGATACTGCGACTCACAAATCTATTTGTGGGGCGTGGTAGCAGAAAATAAAGTATGTTGTTTTATCAACACCTTGCTTCGTTTGTTTTGCAAGGTGCCCCACGGCGAGTGAGGGGAAAGACGAGTGAAGCGATGTC
>JAFXFM010000013.1 GCA_017520545.1 Alistipes sp.
AATCAACGCTGCTACTGTTCGCGAGTTCACCGAATTCACCTACGAGGCTAACACCAACGACAGCGAGGATGTATTCATCATCGACAGCAAGGAGGCTCTCATCGAGTTCGCTCGCATTGCTTCGGTATTCTATCCACGCACCAGGGCGCAGGTTACCGCTACTATCGATATGAGCGGCTACGACTGGAAGCCAATCGAGGGCTTCGGCGCTTACGAGTTCGATGGTGGTAGCAATGAAGAGTGCTCAATCAATGGTTTGAACGCTCCTTTGTTCGGCACTACAAGCGCAACTATCCAGAATGTGAAGTTGACAGATGTTGCCATCACTTTAGAAAATCCTTCGGGTAGCAAAGGTGCTTTGGTGTGCCTTATGAGTGGTGGCTCGATTAACAATTGCGAGGTTGCCGGTACTCTTTCGGTTAGCGACCCTACCAATACTTACGCCTTTGGTGGTGTTGTCGGATATGCTACAGGCGCGGCAACCATCTCGCACGTAGTGAATCGCTGTGCTGTATCGGTTGATATTTCGAACAACCAAGAGGTATATATTGGCGGAGTGTTAGGTAGAACAGCACAACCGTTAAGCATAACCTATTGCGACAACCACGGTGCCCTGACTCTCACGGGTGAGAACACTGCGGGTGTCCGCATCGGTGGTATCATTGGCTACATTTCGTCTGGCGGTACAACTACTGCCGAATATTTGAATAATCACGCAGTTTTGACAACTACCCACAAGGCTGGTGGGGACGCTCACATTGGAGGAATCTTTGGCTCGATATTCGCTAAATCTTCGATTGAGAACAGTTACAACAAACCGGGTGCCAACCTAAGTGTATATGGTGTTCCGGGAGATACTTCGATTGGCGGTATTGCAGGATATGGCTCATCGGCATTAGATATCGACACCTGCGAGAATAGTGGTAATATCTCTTTCTCTTATGAGGCTACGACACAGACTATGATTGGTGGAATCTACGGATTCAACAACTCATCCGGCGCCAAGACCATTAAGAATGTTACCAACCACGGCTCAATCACTGTTGAGGGTTCGAATACTCACCACATTCGTACCGGAGGCGTTATAGGTTATAGCAATTCCAATACAACATTGGAGAATTTGACCAACAACGGTGCTATAAATGTTTCTGCCTCTTCGAAAGCCGGATTCTGCGGAGGTGTTATTGCATATTCAGGATCAAATACCGGAACAAACATCATAAATAATGGTACAGTTACCTATTCGGGAACTGCACAAGAGGAGCAGTTGCGATTTGGCGGTTGCATAGCGTATGCTTCGGGAGGTTCATACAAAACTATGAAGAATAACGCAACAGCCACTTTGACACTTACCGGTACTTCAGCCAAGAGTGTTATCTATGCAGGTGGTGTTGTAGGTCAGAATACATCGGAGATAGATGGAGGCGAGAACCACGCAACGATTTCGTTTGAAGGATCTTCGGTTAAGTCATATCAAGCAGGCGGTGTTGTTGGCAATTCTACCAAGAGCATAAAAAATTCTAAAAACTTTGGTGCTATAACCTTCGGCGGAACAGCTGGCACAATGTATTATGCGGGCGGTGTTGTTGGCTCGACTACCAACACTTTGACTTCGCTGACAAATAATGGCTCTGTAACTTTCAATGGTACTGCCGTTGAGAATCACAATGTTGGCGGTGTTGTAGGTAGAGCCGTATGTACTGCCCTCACCACATTGGAGAATAAGGCCACTGTTACCTTCGCAGGACAGACTACAACCGGAACAAAGCCGGAGTATTCAGATGACACTTGTACTAGTTTTGGCGGTGTTGTAGGCGTGGTTATGGGTACAGCCAATGCACTCTGCGAGGTGAGCGGATTGACAAATATCGGAGTAGCGACAATAGGCGCACTAAACAAAGGACTGAAAACAGGATATAGTAACCTCGGCGGTGTTATCGGTTACGCTATATATTGCAACCTCGATAATTGCGACAATACTGCAACCGAATTTAAGCAAGAGGCTACTGCTACAATCTATAAACTCGAATATGGCTCAAACAAGCACGGAGTTTACATCGGTGGCGTAGCAGGTTATTGTAAGGAGATGGGTACAATCGAGAACTGCGACAATAGCGCAACCTTAAATCTTAATGCTAATAACGCTATCCACCACTATATAGGAGGTCTCTTTGGTCTAGTTGAAACATCTTCAACAACAACATCTGTTGAGGTTTCGAATTGTAGCAATAGCGGTAATTTTGCACCGGGTGCTACCTTTACTACAAAGCGTTTCCGTCTTGGTGGCGTTGCAGGTACTAACACAAATGTAAACTATACACAGTGCAGCAACAGTGGTACTATATCATACACTCCGGGTACAGTCCTTGCAAATCAGTTCTACTGCGGTGGACTTTTTGGTATACTGTCAGCAGGAGGTGCGACCTCTTGTTTCAACACAGGAGATATCACTCTCGGTAAAAACACCACAACCAGCGGTGCTGCTACATACATTGGAGGTCTTGTGGGCTCTAATTCCGGAAACTGCAAAGATAGCCACTCCCTCTGCGATATAACAATCGACGGGGAGTGGGTGAATACCGGTGCTCGTATTGGAGGTGCTGTTGGCACTACATCAAAACCACTCGACAATGTTACCGTATTCTGCAACATTACTGCCATAGGTCGTAGTGGAAAGGTTGGTATGGTTGAGGGTAAGGCTTATGCCGAGGATTCAAAGGCTGCAAACTGTAAGATTGGTGGCAGTCTTGTGTTTGCAAAGGTTGACGGAGGTGTTGATGCAAATGGAGATAACCAAATTCTCGACGATCCGGGCAAAATGACTGCCGAGAACTGGTTTAACTACATCTATCTTGATGCTGTAACCGAGGAGGTTGCAACAGCCGATGGTTGTTCGTTGCTCACAGAGAAACCAGCAGTTCCAGCAAACTAATTAACAGAATAGTGAAACGTTAAAAGATTGAAGACTATGAAAAAGACAGTTTTGAGCTATTCTGCTCCACAGATTGATATTTTTGAGGTTGTAGCCGAGCGTGGCTACATCGTAAGCACAGGAACGTCGCTTCCGGGCTTCACCGGCGAGGAAGACGATTTGATTTACTAAAAAATTTGCGGGGCCTTCGGGCTCCGCAAATTTTTTAACCATTAGCCATTGACCTTTTTATTAAGAATTGAGAATTTCCTATTACGTCATTCCGAAGGAGCGTAGCGACTGTGGGAATCTTACACGTTCTGTTTTTCGCACGAGCGATTTATGTCGTCGGACTTTCATCTCTCCATTTTGTGTTTTAACCCCACTTTTGGGGCTTTTCCTCCTTGCGGCTCGGAAAAATGCAAACAAATTTGCTTTTTTCTCTCGCTCCGCATCGTCGGTTCCGTTTATTTTTCATACCTTTGTACGAAATTTTGAATTATTGTGCAGATATGGAAGAGTTGAATCTAATAGAGGCGATAGTCCTCGGTTTAGTGCAGGGTCTGACCGAATTTTTGCCGGTGTCGAGTAGCGGACATCTCCAGCTGGCAAAGGAGTTGATGGGCGTGGAGTTGCCCGAAAATCTAACTTTTGACGTAACACTTCACGCAGCTACGGTGTTGAGTACTATAGTTGTGTTGTGGCACGAGATATGGCGAATACTTAAAGGTACATTCGTATTCTCAGGCAAGATTAACGATGAGCAGGCCTATGTCCTGAAACTTATTATCTCGATGATTCCGATAGGTATTGTCGGCTTCTGCTTCAAGGATTATATCGACAAGGTGTCGGATAATATCCTCTTGGTAGGAGTGATGTTGCTCTGCACATCGGCTTTACTCACCTTCGCATATAAGGCAAAACAACGCAAGAAGGAGACAATTTCGTATCGCGATGCATTGATAATAGGTATTGCGCAGGCGTGCGCGACATTGCCCGGACTTTCGCGCTCGGGTACGACTATCGCTACGGGCTTGTTGCTCGGAAATAAGAAGGAGTCGGTGGCGCAGTTCTCGTTCCTGATGGTGCTGGCACCAATTTTAGGCGAGGCTTTGCTCGAAGTCGTTAAGGGCGAATTTGGTGGCGGCGTGGAGTTGTTGCCACTTGTAGCGGGATTCGTAACGGCATTTGTTACGGGCGCATTGGCTTGTAAGTTTATGCTCGAAATTGTGAAGCGTGGAAAACTTATCTGGTTTGCTATCTACTGCGCTATTGTGGGTGTGATAACAATTGCAACACAGCTTCTGTAATATGGAATTGAAAGATATGAACCTCAAAGAGGAGGGCTATATCGCGGTTATCGACAAACCGCTCGAATGGACCTCTTCGGATGTGGTGCGAAAGATAAAGTTCCGTCTGAATAAGATGGGATTTCGAAAAATTAAGGTCGGACACGCGGGTACGCTCGACCCATTGGCTACGGGAATTTTGTTGGTGTGCATAGGTAAGGCGACCAAGCAGGTCGATGCTTTGCAGGCCGAGCGCAAGGAGTATGTGGCGGAGTTGATGCTCGGAGCCACAACTCCGAGTTACGATATGGAGCACCCTGTGGATAGGACCTATCCTACGGAACACATCACCCGCGAGAAGGTCGAAGCGGCATTGCTCTCGCTTACGGGCGAGCGCTTGCAAGCACCGCCAATCTACTCGGCAAAGAAGGTCGAGGGGCTGCGTGCCTACGAGTTGGCACGAGCCGGCGAGCAGGTGGAGTTGCGCAAGGCGTTGATAACCATCTATTCGATAACGCTCGAGGAGTACGATATGCCGAAGGTGCGTATCAGGGTGGAGTGCAGCAAGGGTACATATATCCGTTCGTTGGCACAGGAGATTGGCGAGGCTTTGGAGAGCGGAGCCTATCTTACATCGTTGCGACGCACCCGAAATGGTAAATTTTCGGAGACTGATGCTATCTCTTTGGACGATTTTTTGAAAAAGTTACCTATTGACGAAACAAAAGAGTAATTTTTTCGTAGTATTTACGATTGTTGTGCATTTGTTTGCACGAAAATCAATTTGTAGAGGGTAAAACTTTTATAAAATTATATGAAACTATCACACTATGACTTCGATTTCAATCCGGATTTGATTGCCAAATATCCGGAGATAAATCGTGATGATGCTCGATTGCTGGTCGTTCACCGCGACACAGGCGAAGTCGAGCATAAATTGTTTAAAGACATTATCGAGTACTTCGAGGAGGGCGACACCTTCGTCCTTAATGACACAAAGGTGTTTCCGGCGCGACTCTATGGCAACAAGGAGAAGACCGGTGCTGAGATTGAGGTATTCTTGCTTCGCGAGTTGAACCGCGAGCTGAAGTTGTGGGACGTCTTGGTTGATCCTGCGCGTAAAATCCGTATTGGTAATAAGTTGTACTTTGGCGAGGACGATATTCTCGGTGCCGAGGTTATCGACAATACCACTTCGCGCGGCCGTACCCTTCGTTTCCTCTACGATGGTCCGTACGAGGAGTTCAAGGAGGTGCTCTTCCGCTTGGGCGAGACTCCGCTCCCATCGTGGGTGCGCGAGAAGGTTGAGCCCGAGGATGCCGAGAACTATCAGACAATTTTTGCCGAGAAGGAGGGCGCGGTGGTTGCACCTACGGCAGGTATGCACTTCTCGAAGCATTTGTTGAAACGAATGGAGATTTTCGGCATCGAAAAGACCTTCGTTACTCTGCACGCCGGCTTGGGCAACTTCCGTACTGTTGATGTGGAGGATTTGTCGAAGCATAAGGTTGATTCCGAGCAGTTCATCGTAACGCCGGAGAGTGCCGAGGTTATCAACAAGGCAAAGCGCGAGAATCACAAGGTTGTGGCTATCGGTACTACCGTTATGCGTACGCTCGAAACTGTTGTTTCAACTCACGGAATGGTTACACCGCAGGAGGGTTGGACCAACAAGTTTATATTCGCTCCGTACGACTTCACCGTGGCAGATGCGATGGTTTCGAACCTTCACACTCCTGGTTCAACACAGTTGATGATGGTGGCTGCATTTGGTGGTTACAATACTATTATGGACGCCTACAAAATTGCAGTTGAGGAGGGGTATCGCTTCGGAACATACGGAGATGCGATGCTGATTCTCTAAAAAAAATAATTCGAAAAACCTGTTTGTAAAACATAAAAACCAAAAGCGATGGCGAACAACAAGATATTGTACATTTGTCAGCAGATAATGCCTTATCTCCCCGAGAACGAGGAGTCGAGCTTGTGCCGACAGCTTTCGCAAGCTATGCAGGAGCGTGGTAATGAGATTCGAACATTTATGCCTCGCTACGGCTGTGTAAATGAACGCCGCAACCAACTTCACGAGGTGATACGACTCTCGGGTATGAACCTTATTATCAACGATGACGACCATCAGTTGATAATCAAGGTGTCGTCGATTCCTTCGGCTCGTATTCAGATATATTTTATCGACAACGACGACTTTTTCTCACGTAAGGCGGCACTCACCAGTGAGGAGGGTAAGGAGTTCGAGGACAACGATGCGCGAATGATGTTCTTTGCACGTGGCGTGCTCGAAACGGTTAAGAAGTTGCAGTGGAGACCAAGTGTGGTGCATTGCCACGGCTGGTTCTCGGCTATTGCTCCTATCTATCTGCGCAATATGTTCAAGGACGATCCTCTTCTTTGCGATGCGAAGATTGTGGTGTCGCTCTACGAGGATAAGTTCTCCACTCCGCTCAATGCGGAACTCGGCGAGAAACTCGTAAATGAGGGTGTACCGCAGGAGGAAGTTGCAAAAATGGAGGATACTTCATACGAAAATCTGATGCGTTTCGTTATAGAAAATGTCGATGGCGTGGTTGCCGGTTCGGAGAAAGCCGACAAGGCTTTGCTCGACTTTGCACGCGAGAGCGGCAAGAAGGTGCTCGACTACCACTCGCCAGAGGAGGATGGATTTTTTGATAACTATGACCGTTTCTATGAGGAACTATTCTAACGGATTTTGTAGAACCATATCGCTAATGCTCGTTGCTGTTGCGGCGCTCGCCTTCGTGGGCTGCTCGATGACTGCGGACGATACTCTCGGCTCAAATATGATGCCCGAGCAGCAGGTTATGGTTATGCGCCATCTGAAATTCAAGGGAAATACAGTTGTTCGTTATAACCCTGAAACGGAGAAAAACGAGGAGAAAGATGCTTCGCTCGAAGGCAAAAACTTCCTCGAAACACGCCTCTATCGTACCGATTCGCTCCTTTCGTCGAATGTGGGAAAGGGCTATATCGGTGTACGTCGTAGCGATACGCTCGGTCTGCGTACTGCGGGCTTTGCTTCGACTATACTATATATGAATGCGATAGACGAGGCGAATGGTTTTGGCTACAAACCAATCTTCGATACGATGAAGTTGGTACTCTCCATCAAAAACTATGGCGGCGATACACTCGTACCAATCCGCTACAAGGTTTACGAGTTGAAGAAACCGTTGGCGGAGAATGTGTTGAAGTACGATGAAAAACGAGATAAGGATTCGATAGCGTACATCAATTGCGATTTGAGTGCAGTCTATGATGAGTCGAAGCCTATTTTCGAGTTTACATTCCCGAAGAGCGAGTTGAAAGAGGGTCCTTCGACTTTGATGATTCCGATGGAGAATACAGAGTACTCTTGGGATTACGCTCGTCGATTGATGCTTATTCCGGACAACTACGCCGCTGCTGATAGCGATTGGGACGGCTATGGTCGTACCGACGTAGAGTGCTACACCGACGACAAAAAGTGGGTGGAGAAGTTCTATGGTTTGTATATCAAGCCGGACGTGGCGAATACGCCGCAGAATCTTCGTGGCGCGATGTATGAATTGGACCTTTCGGCTTCGGGTGTGATGTTGCAGGGTAGAAGTCGCAATCCGCAGGATCCTTCGATGATTAAGGATACGGTGGGTATGTACTACTACTTCTATGATAAGGAGTCAAAGTACAACACTTCGGTCAATAAAGTTGAACACGACTATACGCAGGGCCTTTCGGGTACACCGTTGCTCGGAAGCGTGGAGATGGACTGCTCGAAGTCGCGTGAGGAGCGCACTCGTCTCTCTACCGGATATGTCGAGGGTTTGGGTGGTCCGGCAACCGAGATATACCTTACTGATGACTTTTTGAAGGAGTTGGTGGCGCTCGAAACCACCGAGCAGGGTGAGTTCTCGCGAATGGGTGTCAATCAGTGTCTGCTTACGATATATGTGGCAGGAGCTGACTACGATTGGAACGTAACGCAGAGTCGCGCCGAGCAATTGACACCGCTCTTGAATAGTTCGTTTACCCGTTTGGGTACATATTTGAACTACAATACACTCTCGCCGATTATAGATTATGATTACGTATATGAGAATACCTACGATACGGATATCAACTACAACGGATACCTCGATCGTAGTCGTGGTTGCTACATTATGAATATCACGGCTCATATTCAGAAGCTGTTTAATACTATTCGTCAGGACGACGGCACATACGATGTTACCAAGGCCGACGAGAAGTTTCGTAGTTTGTATGTTGGAGCGGAGGCGTCGGCTCCATATGCGCTCACCGAGAGTGTATTGCAGGGGCAGGACGACGGCAGTAATGATGCTCCGATACAGATTGATTTGACATATACATTGGTAAAGTAGTTTACACGCACACCACGAGGGGGTGTACGGTGTTGAAAAGATATTTAAACAAAAGATGCAAGAGAATTTAGTAATTGTAGAGTCCCCCGCGAAGGCGAAGACCATCGAGAAGTTTCTGGGCAAGGAGTTTGTCGTAAAATCGAGTTTTGGTCATATCCGCGACCTTCCGAAGAAGGAACTCAGCATTGATATCGAAAGTGGGTTTGTTCCCACATACGAGATACCAAAAGAGAAGAGCAAACTTGTAGCCGATTTATCGAAGGCGGCAGCATCGGCGAAGACCGTTTGGTTGGCAAGCGATGAGGATCGCGAGGGAGAGGCTATTGCCTGGCACTTGACCGAGGTATTGGGTTTGTCGTTGGAGAATACCAAGCGAATTGTATTTCACGAAATTACCAAGAATGCGATTTTGCACGCTATCGAGCACCCGCGCAAGGTAGATATGAATCTTGTAAATGCGCAGCAGGCTCGTCGCGTTTTGGATCGTATCGTAGGCTTTGAGTTATCGCCGATTTTGTGGAAGAAGGTGCGTCCGGCACTCTCGGCAGGTCGTGTGCAGAGTGTGGCGGTACGATTGATTGTGGAGCGCGAGCGCGAGATTATAAACTTTAAAGACACATCGTCGTATCGTGTTGTTGCGCAGTTCTATCCTGCGGGCGATACCTCGAAAACGCTGTTCAAGGCGGAGTACTCGGAGCGTTTCGCTACGAAGGAGGAGGCTTTGGCTATGTTGGAGCGTTGCAAAACGGCAACTTTCACGGTCGAGGGCAGCGAGATGAAGCCATCGAAGCGCTATCCTGCACCTCCATTTACCACTTCGACTTTGCAGCAGGAGGCAGGTCGTAAGTTCTCGATGTCGGTGTCGCAGACTATGTCTGTAGCGCAGAAGTTGTACGAGCGAGGTTTGATTACCTATATGCGTACCGACTCGGTAAATCTCTCAGACTTGGCTCTCAATGCCTGCAAGAAGGAGATTTGCGAGATGTTCGGCGAGAAGTATTCGGCTCGTCGCAACTACACCACAAGTAGCAAGGGTGCACAGGAGGCTCACGAGGCTATCCGTCCTACCTACATAAACAACCATACGATTGAGGGCACAGCTGCCGAAAAACGACTCTACGAGTTGATTTGGAAGCGTACCGTTGCCTCGCAAATGGTGGCTGCCGATATCAATCGAACAACCATTACAATCGATATGTCGGGAAGTGCCGAGAAGTTTGTCGCAACGGGTGAGGTTGTTACCTTCGACGGATTCTTGCACCTCTACTCCGAGTCGCACGATGAGGAGCCGACAGAGCAGAGCGAAGGTGCTATCTTGCCGGCTCTGGCAGATGGTACGCCGCTTTTGGCACAGACAATTACCGCCACCGAGCGACACGCTGTTCCGCCTATGCGTTTTAGCGAGCCACTGCTCGTAAAGCGATTGGAGGAGTTGGGCATCGGTCGCCCTTCGACCTACGCCCCTACCATCTCGACAATCATCACTCGTGGCTACGTAGAGAAGAGTAATAAGCCGGCGCAGAAACGTCCTTATACGCTCCTTGCGTTGAAGGGCTCGAATATCACGGAGAAGGTCGCCTTGGAGAACTTTGGCGCAGAGAAGAGTCGTTTGGCTCCAACCGATATCGGTATGGTTGTGAACGACTACTTAGAGCAGAATTTCGGTATTGTTATGGACTATAACTTCACTGCCAAGGTGGAGAAGGAGTTCGACCGTATTGCTGACGGAGAGCAGGGCTGGAATACTATGATTGGTGAGTTCTATGACTCGTTCCATTTGCTCGTTGAT
The DNA here is from genome assembly GCA_017520545.1 of Alistipes sp. Classification (GTDB taxonomy): domain Bacteria; phylum Bacteroidota; class Bacteroidia; order Bacteroidales; family Rikenellaceae; genus Alistipes. The sequence continues at coordinate 10,384 of JAFXFM010000013.1, forward strand.
AAGGCGATTACCACACAGGTAGAGAAGAATACACAGGTGCGAGTGCTTGGTGTAGATCCACAGTCGGGACACCTTGTAAAGGCTCGTATTGGTCGCTTCGGACCTATGGTTGAGATAGAGAGCAACGACGGCGAGAAACCTCGTTTTGCATCGCTCAAAAAGGGACAACTCATCGAGGCTATTTCCCTCGAAGAGGCGTTGTCGCTCTTCGCTTTGCCACGCACGCTCGGCAAGTACGAGGAGCAGGACGTTATTGTCGGCATAGGCAAGTTCGGTTCGTATGTCCGCTATGGCAACAATTTCGCATCGTTGGCAAAGTCCGACGATCCATACAATTTGACTTACGAGCGTGCATTGGAGTTGATAGAGTCGCAGAAGAGGAGTGCTACGGCAGCTGCTACACCTATTAAGACCTTTGCCGAGGATGCCGATATGGCGGTCAAAAATGGTCGCTATGGCGCCTATATCGCTTACAAGGGCAAGAACTATCGTATTCCACGTGGCAAGAAGGCTGATTTGCTTACCTATGCAGAGTGTCTAAATATCGTAAATACAACAAAAAAATAGAGAAAAATGAAGAGATTTATCACTGTATTATTCGTGTGTGTAGCCGTTGTCGTATCGGCTTCGGCTCAAGAGGGCTATAAGTTTACAGATGGTAAGCTTGTTAAGACTACTTCGGTAAAGAATCAGTTCCGCAGCGGTACTTGCTGGTGTTTCTCGGCGTTGTCGTTCTTGGAGAACGAGATTATGCGTGCCGGCGGCGAGGAGATGGATTTGTCGGAGATGTGGATTGTTCGCAATATCTACTTCGAGAAGGCGGTGAAGTATGTTCGTCTGCACGGACACCTCAATATGGCTGTCGGTGGAGCATTCCACGACGTAACCAAGGGTATCGAGAAGTATGGTATCGTACCACAAGAGGTCTACGAGGGCTTGAACTACGGAACGGATAAGCCTGTATTTGGCGAGATTGATGCCATTTTGAAGGCGTATGTCGAGGCTGTGGTAAAGAACAAAAATCGCAAACTCTCCACAGCGTGGAAAGATGGTCTGAATGCCATTCTCGACACCTATTTTGGCAAGATGCCCGAGAAATTCACTTGGAAGGGTAAGGAGTATACTCCGCACTCGTTTGCTGAGTCGTTGCCTATTAAGATGTCGGACTATGTGTTCGTAACCTCATATACCCACCACCCATTCTACGAGCAGTATATCGTGGAGGTGCCCGATAACTGGATGTGGGAGACGGCGTACAATGTACCACTTGGCGAGTTGATGCAGATTGTGGATAACGCACTTGCTAACGACTATTCGGTAGGCTGGGCAGCCGACGTTTCGGAGAAGGGCTTCCATCGCACCAAGGCGATAGGTGTCATTCCGGAGGATAATATCGAGAGTATGAGTGGTACTGAGGCGGAGCGTTGGGGACGCCTTTCGGAGCAGGAGCGTGCACGAGAGCTGTATAGTTTTGATAAGCCTGTGCAAGAGAAGAAAATCACGCAGGAGATGCGTCAGGAGGCGTTCGACAACTACGAAAATACCGATGATCACGGTATGGTTATTATTGGTACGGCAACCGACCAGAAAGGCAATCCATTCTACAAGGTAAAGAACTCGTGGGATGTACGTCCTCCATACGATGGCTACTACTACTTCTCGCGTCCATACGTCGAGTACAAGACGATGGAGATTATGGTAAATAAGAATGCCATACCAAAGGCTATTCGCAAGAAAATGGGGTTATAAAATCGTTCTGATTGGCTATTTTTGCACCTTACTTGCGTCGTAAATGCTCACATACGCCCAAGTATGCTGCGCTTTCCGCCACTGTGTAACGCACAAAAATAGCCTAATCATTTACGATTTTAAAGTAGGGGAGGTTGCTGAAAAGTAACCTCTTATTATGTCTCCTTTCAATGCCATTTTATCTTACAAAACATACGACTAACAGCAATAAAAAATCGTGGCAAAACTGCCACGATTTTTTGCTGTCCCACGACTTTTCTATCTCTGCTCGCCGAACTCCGTTTGTTGCTTTTCGACCTCTTTGAGTCGCTCGGTATTCGCTGCGCTTATCGCCTTTTCGCGCTCAATGTCTGCATCGCTCTTTGCCGAAGCAGCCGAGAATGACGAGTCTGAGCCCGTAGGCAACTTCGCAGCCTCACTCTCCTTGTAAATCAACTTCTGCGTTGTAGGCTTGCTCTCAAATTCGAGAACGCCGCTGATAGGCATTTGCTGACCTTCGAAGAGAACCGATGCAGTGATGCGAATTTTGCCGGCTTTCAATGTTGATTGAACGAGGATAGGCGCTGTTCCCCACTTTACAGGTGCAGGGTTTGCCAACTCGCCGGCACCACCGAGAATACGACCTTCGCCCTCGATGTGGAACTTGATGTAATAGTTGTTCAATCGCTTGATGTTGCCTTCGCGGTCGGTTATAGCGGCCACTACGGTAGTAAAATCGGAACCGTTAGCTTCAAGGCTGTTACCTTCGTTGTCGAGCCACAACATAACCTTCGAAGGGCGACGTGCAGGGCACACCTTATGTGTAGCGACAACCTCACCATTGATCAAACCCTCCGCAAGGAGATATACATCCTTCTGTCGTTTTTTCCAACTCAACGCCTTGTCGTCCATAAAGTTGTATACGTCCTTGAAGGTTATAATCGGTGAAGGCATACCTGCTTGCTCCTTAGGCTTGCGGTAGGTCCAAGTTTTACCGTTGGCATTGTAGGTCAGACGCACCTCGTCGCAGTTCGAATATACCGTTACGTCCTTTGGCGAGAATGGAGTCATCTCGTGTGCAATATAGACCATAGGTCCCGTTTCGTATAGACGGTTCTCCTGCTTTACCGGCGGACGCTGTGCCATAAACATATAATAAGAGTATTTTGGCTGACGGAACACGTCTGCAAGACCTCCGTAGAATGGGTCAGGGTGATAGCCACGTTGGTGGTCGAACGAGTGCCACAAGCAACCTCCGATATGCGAATTTGAGAGTCGGTACAATACATCGTAGCAGGTGCATTGGTAGGCAGGTTTTGCATAGTGTTCTGCTTGAACCAACATAGGAACCTCTCCCCAATTGCGAGCCACACGACTTGGCGAGTTGTGAGAGTTCCAATCATCGACATTGTCGCCCCATTCACGTGTGAAGTATGTTACATCGTCGCGTATAGCAAATTTTGGCTTCGAGTAGGTTGAACCCTCGCCCTCGGCAGGGTGGGCAAACTGAATAGGATAGACAATTGCAGATGCCGTACGCGCCTGCATATCATAGGCTGAGTAGGCGCCTTTGTAAGGGTACTCCTCGTTTATGTAGTGGTAGGCGTTCTCTGCAAACGATGCAGGGAAGCGAGTCTCGTTCAGCGTAGGTTCCCAGAACCACAACGAAGGGTGGTTGCGATCACGGCGAACAAGGTTGCGTATATCGCTATATACCGATTGTTCAAATAGTGGATCTTTATTCCAGAATTGCCAGCCCGGAACGTTGTCAATTACAAAGAGTCCCAGCTCGTCGCACGCATCCATAAATGCCGGGTCTTGCGGGCAGTGTGCATTGCGAATTACACGCAGACCGAGGTCGCGCAACTTCTTTGCATCGCGCCAATGTGCCGAGTTGGCTACGGCGTTGCCTACAACGGCAAAATCCTGATGGCGATTTGCTCCAATCAACGGTTCATCGTAGTGCTTGCCGTTGAGGAAGAAACCCTCTTTGCCCTTGAACTCTATCGAGCGAATACCGATGCGGCGACGGTAACCATCAACCACCTTGCCTTTCTGGTCGAGAACTCGTACGTAGAGATTGTATAGGGTAGGGGTGTCGGGTGTCCAGAGTTGTGGCTTCGCAACAGAGATTTTGCGCTCGAAACTTGCCGCTGTACCACTCTTTACGATAATACGGCTCTTTGCCTTCGTTACCAAATTGCCTTCGATGGTCTGAACTTCGTAAGCCAATGTACCCTTGAACGGAGCCTTATCCGCATTGCGGATGTGTGTTTTGAGAATTACATCTGCCGATGCTTCACTAACATTGTCGAATGCTACGAAAAGACCTCCACCGGCTTTTACGTTCTCGTAGTTAGGGTCGGTGATAAAGACGTTGTTGTGCGCCACCAGCCAACAATCACGATAGATGCCTCCAAAGTAGGTGTAGTCCAATACTCGCTGTGCCTTGCCCGGAGGATAGCTCTTGTCGTCGCTATTATCTGCCCATACGGCTACGATATTCTCGCCCGACCAATTTACCACCTCGGTAATGTCCACTACTACGGGCAGATAACCGCCAAAATGCTCGACAAGTTGCTTGCCATTCACGAATACCTTACTTTTGCCCATAATTGCCTCGAAGTGCAGGAATAGCTTTTTGCCTTCGAGCGCTTTGTCCAACTCGAAGTGCTTGCGATACCATACTACACCTTGGTAGTTGATGCAACCACTCGCCTCGGTAGGCAGATATTCGGTGCCGTGTGGTAACGATACGACGCTCCACTTCGAGTCATCGAAGGTAATAGCCTCGGCATTTGCCACCTCGCCTTTGTGGTAACGCCACGCCGGATTCATCGAAAAGACCTCACGTGGGGAGTCATCAATGGCGTAGAAACCTGCGGTCGAAAATTGCGGTTGATACTCTGCTCTCACATTTGCAAATGGTGCAAGGAGAGCAAAAAACAAAATCGGTAAAATTTTAGTTGTTCTCATCATATTAAGTTATTTGGTTCTATTCTATTGTCTCGGCATCTTCGATTTGCGCTTCACGTGCAACTGCCATAATCTCTTCGCGTAATGCCTTTGGGGTAACGTTCTCGCGAATTACGGTGAGGTATGAGTGGCGAATTTCGCGCTCTACCACCTCGCGAGGTAACTGCTCGAAGTAGATGTCGTTCCAATGCTTTTTATTGAAATGCCAAGCCGGCGTGATAGCCGAGAGGTAGTTGTCGCGTAAAGCTATTGCGCGGTCGGGATTGCATTTCACCGCAATACGCTCGGCATACTCCAAAACGCAGCAAAGAAACATCTTGCCACCAACCTTATAGACTACCGTGTCGTCGCCAAAGGGCTGACACTCCTCGACGAGAGGTAGCGAAACGATGTATTCTCGCAAATCGATAATATCCATAACCCAAAGGTACAAAAAAAACGGAAAACGACAAAGGTTTTCCGTTTTTGTTTGTAAGGTGTGCGATTACTACTTCTTCAATAGATCTGCCAAAGCCTTCTTTGCAGCCTCAACGTTCTTACCTGCGGTAACCTTCTTCAAGGCAGCCACAGCCTTTTCGCGGAGGAACTCGTTCTTGTTGCCGGTAGCGTTGTACTGTACGTTGTAAGCAGCTCCTACATAGTAGTAGATAGCACTGCGCTCCTCGTCGGTAGTCTGTGCAGCAACAGCAGCCTCCTCCGATGCGATAACCTTGGCGTAGTCGCGCTTTGCGTAGTAAGCCTCGATGCGGAGCTTCTCTGCCAAAGCAGGGCTTGTAGCCTGCAACTTGTCGGCCATAGCGATAATTCCGTCCTGATCGCCCTCTTTCTGTAAGGTCGCAACCTTGTTGTTGGTGTAGAGAGCCTTGTTGGTCTGTGCCTTTGCGATTTGCTCAGCATACTTCTCGGCAGGCATAGCGCAAACCTTTTCGTAGATTGCGATACCCTCCTCGTATTTGCCCAACTCGCAGTAGCAAGTAGCAAGGTTTACCGCCATATCGGCGTTACGAGGGTTAGCTGCATAACCCTTCTCGAATACCTCGGCAGCCTTTGCCCAATCCTTTGCATTGAACGCCTCGGCACCCTGAACCTGATAAACCTTTGCAAGAACGTGGTTTGCTCTCTGCTGTGCAGATGTGTTACCATACAACTCTGCAGTGTTGGCAGCCTTTGTCAAATACTCGATAGCCTTCTCGTAGTTCTTCTGCGATGCAGCCGAAACACCAACGCCCTGATAGCAAGCAGGGAGGTACTTCTTTGCAGTTGCTACGCAGTTCAATACTGCATTGTCCTGTGAGGTGGCGCCCTTCTCGATAACGTTCTCGAGGAGAGTGATTGCTGTGTTGAAATCCTTTTTATTAACAGCAGCAGCAGCCTCGTTGAATTTTGCGATAACTTCGTCCTGTGCCGAAGCCATACCTACGGCGAGGAGCGCAAACATAGTAACGAATAACTTTCTCATAATTTTATACTTTTTTTGTTTTTGAAAATGCCTTTTACAACCTGCAAAGGTAAAAAACTTATCGGAGTTTTGCAAAAAAATCGGTCATAAGTCTTTCGCACTCTTCTCGAAGAATACCTGATGATACAACGGTGCGAGGGTGCAGGATATTGTCCGAAATGGTAGAAAACCCTCTTTTTGAGTCGGCTGCGCCATATACGATGCGCCCGATTTGGCTCCACGCCAAGGCTCCTGCGCACATCGGACAAGGCTCGACGGTTACATATAGGGTGCAATCGTTGAGGTATTTTCCCCCGATGGTCGAAGCGGCTGCAGTTATCGCTTGCAACTCGGCGTGTGCGGTAACATCGGTCAATGTCTCTACCAAATTGTGCCCCCGACCGACGATGCGACCGCCCGCTACAATAATGGCTCCGATGGGTACTTCGTCGGCTTCGAGTGCGAGTTTTGCCTCTTCTATCGCCAAACGCATATATTTTTCATCTTTTTCGCGCAATTCTTCCATATTTTTTGTAACTTTGTGAGTTATTTGATGGCAAAGATACAAAAATTATATACAAAACTATGTACAGAAGTAATACTTGTGGTGAGCTACGTGCCACAAATGTCGGACAGACAGTAACATTAGCCGGTTGGGTACAGAAGGTACGCAACCTTGGAGCGATGACCTTTATCGATTTGCGCGACCGTTACGGAATTACACAGATTGTTGTTGAGGAGCACTCGGACGAGGCGACAAAGGCCGAGGCTGCAAAGCTCGGTCGTGAGTGTGTAGTTCAGGTTGTGGGCCGTGTTATAGAGCGCGAGTCGAAGAATGCAAAGATGCCTACGGGTGATATCGAGGTTGTTGCCGAGAAGATAAATATCTTGAATCAGGCGGTGATACCACCGTTTACCATTGAGGAGAATTCGGATGGTGGTGATGATCTCCGTATGAAGTATCGCTACCTTGACCTTCGTCGTCCACCATTGCAGCGAAATATGATTCTTCGCCATAAGATGGCGCAAGAGATTCGCAAGTTCCTCGACTCGGAGGGATTCTTGGAGATTGAGACTCCATACCTTATCAAATCTACTCCGGAGGGCGCTCGCGACTTCGTTGTTCCTTCGCGTATGAATCCTAACGAGTTCTACGCTTTGCCGCAGTCGCCACAGACCTTGAAACAGTTGCTTATGGTGTCGGGTTACGACCGTTACTTCCAGATTGTACGCTGCTTCCGTGATGAGGATTTGCGTGCTGACCGTCAGCCTGAATTTACTCAGATTGACTGCGAGATGTCATTCGTAGAGCAGGAGGATATTCTCGAAATTTTCGAGCGTTGGGCAAAGCATATGTTCAAGAGTGTTTTGGATATCGACTTTGCGGAGCCATTTCGTCGTATGCCTTGGAGCGAGGCTATGGAGAAGTATGGCTCGGATAAGCCCGATTTGCGTTTCGGAATGGAGTTTTCCGATATTACCGATTTGGCACACGGCCACAACTTTTCGGTATTTGATGATGCCGAGTATGTGGTAGGTTTTGCCGCTACGGGCTGTGCTACATATACCCGCAAGCAGATAGACGCATTGACCGACTACGTTAAGCGTCCGCAGGTTGGTGCCAAAGGATTGGTGTGGATTCGCGTTGAGGAGGGCGGTATCAAATCTTCTATTGATAAGTTCTTCTCGCCGGAGGAGTTGAAGGCTATCGCCGAGCGTTTGGGCGCAAAGGCCGGCGATTTGTGCTTGATTCTTTGCGGTAAAAAATATAAGGCTCTTACACAGTTGTGTGCACTCCGTTTGGAGGTTGCCGAGCAGTTGGGCTTGCGCGATCCGAAGAAGTTTGCTCCACTGTGGGTTGTCGATTTCCCAATGTTCGAGTGGGACGACGAAACGGAGCGTTTCTACGCAAAACACCATCCATTCACTTCGCCAAAGCCGGAGGATATCGATAAGTTGGAGAGCGATCCGGGTGCAGTGCGTGCTAATGCTTACGACTTTGTATGTAACGGTACCGAGATTGGTGGCGGTTCGATTCGTATCCACGATCCGAAGTTGCAGTCGCTCATCTTCAAGTGCTTGGGCTTTACTCCTGAGCAGGTAGAGGCACAGTTCGGCTTCCTTATCAACGCCTTCCGCTATGGTGCGCCACCGCACGGAGGTTTGGCATTCGGATTCGATCGTCTTTGCTCGTTGTTTGGTGGCGTCGATTCGATTCGCGACTTTATCGCCTTCCCGAAGAATAATGCGGGACGCGACGTTATGCTCGATGGTCCATCGCCAATCGACGCAGCGCAGTTGGAGGAGTTGTACCTCTCACTCGTGCCATTCGAGAAGTAAAAGACGTGATATGTCCGAAGGTATTACTCCGCGCTGGGTGGGGTAGTACCTTCATTCATACAAAACGATATAATAAATTTGAGAAACAGCCAAAATATGAGAAAGATAGCCTCTATACTCCTTATGTTGTTTGTTGTTGTGGTGTCGGTTGAAGCGCAAGAGCAGAAACCCGAGCGTCGCCAGACTCGTCAGGAGTATGTCGAGAAGTACAAATCGATTGCTATTGCGCATATGAAGCGTTACGGCATACCTGCAAGTATTACGATGGCACAGGGAATTTTGGAGTCGGATAGCGGCAACAGCCCTCTGTCGCGCAGCTCGAACAATCACTTCGGCATCAAGTGCAAGAAGCACTGGACGGGTGATAGAGTCTATCACGACGACGATGCGAAGGGTGAATGTTTTCGCGCATATCCCTCTGTCGAGGCTTCATACGAGGATCACGCCAAATTCTTGGACGAGTCGCCTCGCTACGACTCGCTGTTTGCCTACCCGTCGGACGACTATCGCCGTTGGGCACGAGGCTTAAAGGCTGCGGGCTATGCTACTGCACCTGACTATGCCGATCGCCTGATAAGCATTATCGAGTCGATGAAGTTGTACCTTCTCGACCGTCCTGCCGAAGCGCAAACTGAAAAGAAGAGCGACGACAAGGCTAACGAGGTTATCAAAGAGAGCGCCTCAAAGGTGGAGGTAGATGCTCGAAACGTTGTTGCCGTTTCGGACGAGCAAGTCAATCCCAACGACTTCCGTGTAACGGTGAATTCGCACAAGGGTTATGGTGTATATCGCTCGAATCAGATCTCGTATATAGTGGCGAAAGAGGGCGATACGATAGAGTCTATCGGCAAGGTGTTCGATATTACGCCCTCATTGTTGCGTCAATTTAACGACCTCGGCAAGGTGGATAAAATCGACAAGGGCGATATCATCTATATCGAGCCGAAAAAGGAGGCGTGGCTTGGCGATATGATGCAGCACGAGGTGAAGATGGGCGAAAATCTCTACATCATTTCGCAACGTTACGGTATTCGTTTGCGTTCGCTCGAAAAACTCAACAAATTGACCGATGACGAGGCTGTCAAAGCCGGTGATATTATCAGGCTGAAGTAGTAAGAGGGCGTGGCGAAAAGAAAAATTCGAAGAGTGATAAATTAAAAACAGATAAAGCTATGGTAGAACTTCGTGAGAAGATATTGTCGGCAATTATCGATAAGTCATCGCTTAAACAGCGTGTGTTCGATAATACATTTGCCGTTTTTGGCGAGTTGAAAGATACTCTGTTGGAGATGGCGTCCGAAATTGACGATGCGTTGGACGGAAAACTCGACCGCCGTGTGCGTATCGAGTATCGTGATAGAGGTAAGTTCGAGGCGCAACTTCAAATCGCATCGGACCTTCTTATTGTGCGTATGCACACCGATATTTTCAACTTCGATTCGGACCATATCATCTGGCAAAACGACTATGTAAAGAGCGATAAGGCAAACTCCTATTGCGGTATAATCGACATCTACGACTTCCTCTCCGACTCGTTCAAATTCAATCGTTCGGCAGATGAAGGTTATCTGATTGGCCGTATCTTTATCAACCGCGAGAAGATGTTTTTCGTGGAGGGCAAGCGTCAGACGTTGGTGCGTGCAATGAGTTTCGGCAAAGAGGCTATCTCGCGCGAAAATCTTATTACGGTGCTCGAAACGGCGATTAATTATGCACTCAATTTCGACCTCCTGACACCGCCATACGACGCGAACAAGCGAGTAACCGTAGAGCAGTTCAATACCAAGATGGATAACTCGAAATTTATCACCGGTAAGAGACTCGATTACGACTTTAAAGTCGATGATATTTAGCACTCTTTTTAGCCTCTTTTATCCATTTTCCTCGTTACATAGTCCCACTATGCGACTCGAAAAACGGATAAAAATAGAGTTAAAATAGTTGCTAAATAAAATACGATGAGATATATGAAAAAAGTAATTCTTCTGGCAGTAGCGATAATATACGCTACTGTCATTGCATACGGCTCCACCGTCGAGTATAAGGATATTGCCAAATGTCGCGCGGCAAATGGTGCGATATACGGCGTGCGTTCAATGGCTGATGGCGAGCATTTTACAGTTATCAATGGAACGAAAATAGTACGATGTAGTTACGCCGACCGAGCCGACAGCCTTGTACTTTTCGAGGGCAATGTTCGCATAGGCTCGTACGCCTTTTCGAAGGACGAGAGGCAAATTTTGTTCTCCGATGCGAGGAGCGTGAAGCCAATCTATCGTCATTCGGCAATGGCGGATTACTACCTCTCGGAGGTGTGTGGCGTGGCCAAGAAGGCGTTGTCGCAGGTGCGTGATGTGGAGTTTATGCCAGACGGAAAATCACTTGTTTACGCCAAAGGAAATAATCTATACATCTACGATATAGCTACCGGCGTGTCAAAGGCTATAACAACCGATGGTGCGTGGAATAGAGTTATCAATGGTACAAGCGATTGGGTGTATGAGGAGGAGTATGGCTTTACGAAGGCGTATGCCGTATCGGCAGATGGGGCGAAGATTGCCTATTTGCGCTTCGACGAGAGCGCAGTACCAACATTCGAGATGATGCGCTATGACGACCGCCTCTACAACAAGGCGTATTCGTTTAAGTACCCGAAGGCTGGCGATAAAAATTCGGTCGTTACGCTCCACCTATACGACGTTGCAACGGGTAGGGTAGAGCAGGTGCCTACGGGAGAGAATAGCGACCAATATATCTTCAATTTGGTGTGGACACCATCCGGAAAGTTGTCCTTCTATCGTGTCAATCGCTTGCAAAACCACTTCGAGGTGCTGTTGCGTGAGGAGAGTGGTGAGGTGCGTACGATTTACGAGGAGAAGAGTCCAACCTACGTCGAACGTCCGTCGGCTGCAAATATACGATTCATCGACAATGAAAAATTTGTTGTGAGCGAGGAGACTACGGCGGGCTACAACCATCTCTATCTTCACAGTGTCAAGAGAGGTCGTTTGAACGCCATTACTTCGGGTAAGTGGGAGGTTACATCGGTTGTGGGCGTGGCGAAAAATCGCATCTACTACCTCTCGACCGAACGCTCGCCATTGAGTCGCGACCTCTACTCGATAGGGCTGAATGGCAAAGGCAAAAAACTGCACACTGCGGCTGAGGCATTCTATTCGGTGCAACCATCGGTGGGTGTACGCTACTATATACTTACAGCATCAACGGCTGATGTGCCGAATGTTGTAACTGTGCATCACGCTTCGGGCAAGGTGGTCGATACGTTGATTGATAGCCGTGCCAAGGTTGCCGCGTGTGGCAAGTGGGCAAAGCGCGAATTTAAAAAGTTTGTTACCGAGCGTGGCGATACGCTAAACTACTATATTCAGTTTCCGTTTGGCTTCGATAAGGCGAAAAAGTACCCCGTATTGATGACGCAGTATTCGGGTCCGGGCTCGCAGTCGGTGCGTAATCGCTGGTCGCTCGATTGGGAGGATGCGCTGCCTCACGATGGCTATATCGTAGCGTGCTGTGATGGTCGTGGCACAGGTTTTAGGGGCGAAAAGTTTAAGAAATGCACCTATGCCGACCTCGGTCGCAAGGAGGTCGAGGACCAAATCTCGTTTGCCCGTTTCCTCGCCAAGCAGGAGTTTGTCGATGCCGAGCGAATAGGCATTTATGGCTGGTCGTATGGAGGTTTTATGGCTCTGAACTGTGCGTTGCACGGCGAGGGGTTGTTCCGTATGGCTATTGCTGTGGCACCTGTAACGTCGTGGCGATATTACGACACAATCTACACCGAGATATATAATGGTCTGCCACAAGAGAACCCGAGGGGTTACGACGACAACTCGCCACTCTCGCACGCCGAGAAGTTGGCAGAGCGCACGCGACTCTTGATAATTCACGGTACGGCAGATGATAATGTCCATTTCCAGAACTCGATGGAGATGTGTCGCCGCCTGAACGCCGCTGGCAAGCAGTATGATATGATGGTCTATCCCGACCAAAATCACTCTATGCGCCCTACGGCTACGACCTTGGTGCGGCAGAAGATGATAGACTACACGATGGAGAATCTGTAAAGGTACACCTTCTATAATATATGGGGCCTCCTTTTGTGGAAGCCCCATATTTTTGCCATATAGCCCAACTATTTGCGGAACGAAGCTGCGCGGTCGTTTAGGTATTTGCGGACGTCTTCCCACTTGTAGAACGGAGCAGTTTCGCTTGCAATAGGGAGCGTTACGTCGTTCTCGTTGTGGAGTATACGCATCAGCACATCGCCACTCTTCTTGTGGCGGTAGAATACAAACTGAATGTTCGATGCCATCGAGATAAATTGATGACTGCGCCAAATCTCTGCCAACTTATCCACATCCGAATAGTCGCAATCCATACGAATTTCGTTAAAATTGGCAGTTGCAAGCAGACCGAGCAGATAGTAGTCGTGTCCGAAGCGGAGGTCTGCCGAAGCGTTGTTCTTGCCCGCTATGGCAAGGTCGGCATACTTAACGAAATCATCAACAAGCAGATACATTGTTGCGAAGTAGCGATTTGAGTCCTTCAACGAAGTGCCGGCATAGACGCAGAAGAGTCGGTAGTTTTCGTACTTGTAGATGGCGTGGCGCTCTGCCGGTGTAAAAATCTCATCGATGAACGAGCGATCGTGCCAACCGAGGTTTTGCATAAATGCCAAACGCTTGTAGATGGAGGAGATTAGTTGAATTTTGTTCTCGCCGATATGAGCGCATATGGGCTCTATATCGGTGAACAATGCGTTCGCTACGTGCGAGAAGTCCTGCTTTGCGACCCATATATCCAAAATTTCGTTCCAATCGTGATGAAGTTTGTGGCGGATATTGTGGTGGTACTCGCTTGCGAGCGGTCCGGTAGGACGAATCATCTTCTGGTCGCCTTCCGATGCAACAAGACGTGTTTCGATGAGTGGCTCGCACTCTTTGAGTGATTCGTTGAATGCTGCCATACTCAAAATACAACGAGAATAGGTCGATGAACGCGAACTAATGATTGCGCCACGCCTGAATATCGGTCTGAAACGCTCGTACATACGGCGTGCAATCGCCTTGTGCTGCTCGGCTCCGGCAGTTGTGAGCTCACCGAAACGTCCCTCTTGTGTTGCGTGGATATTGTCGATAATAGCCTTCGCCTCCTTGCCTTTGGCGGTTAAAAGAGCATTCTCCTCGGCAAATTTGAAAGCCTTTACCAACTCGGCAGTGTACTTTGCACTTGCCTCGCAACGTGAGCCGTGACGACCATAGTGCGAGATATAGAACGGCTCGTAGCCCTTTGGCGCTTCGGCGATAGGCTTTGCGTAGAGTGCACCTGCATAAACCGAGTGTGTGGAAACAGCCAAGTGCGGATGGGCATCAATCTCCTCACGCGATGTCTGTGCGAATGCGATAGTAGCAATGCACAATGCCCATAGAATCAGTAAAAATCTCTTCATCTTTTTATAGTTTTTAATTAGTTTTTTGTCTTTGCTTGTTGAAAGCACATCTCTTCTCACAGCTTTCGCATTGCGAAGTGGGGCAGACAATACGTCGTATGCACCACGCAAATGCCACCGTAAATGCTACTGCAATAATCACCCACGCCAAAATCTCGTGCCACTCCATACGCTAAACAAATAAAAGTGCAATGCGGTATACTACAAATGCGCACACCCACGCTACTGCAATGGTGTATAGGGCAGAGGCGACTGCCCATTTCCACCCGCTCTCCGACCCAATGGCTACTATGGTAGCGACGCAAGGGAGGTAGAGTAGTGAGAATACCAGCAGAGCCAGTGCCGAAGGGGTGGTGAAGTCGCCACTCTTTTTCAAATTCTCGGTAAGTTGCACAGAGCTATCCTCTGCATCGTTATCGCTGTAAAGCACACCAAGTGTACTCACCATAAGCTCCTTGCCTGCGATGCCCGATAGGAGCGAAACATTCGCCTTCCAGTCCAACCCCAGTGGGTCGAATGCCGGTTCGCAGAAATGGCCGATATTGCCGATATAGGATTGTTCAATGCTCTTCGCTTTGCTCATTTCACCCTCCTGACGAGGGAAGTAGCCGAGAGCCCATACGATAATCGAAGCGACAAGAACCATTCCCCACATCTTTTTAATATATTGGTAGCATCGTAGCCACATATGCGATAGAGTAGCCTTGGCGGTAGGTATGCGATATGGCGGCAGCTCCATAACAAATGGTGTTTCGTCCTCCTTGAATAAGAACTTGCGCAGAAGTAGTGCCGTTATCATCGCCACGACAATACCGAGAAGATAGAGCCCGAGCATTATGAGCGAGGAGTGAGCAGCGAAGAAGGTACCGATAAGGATAATATATATCGGCAAACGCCCGCTACACGACATAAACGGAATTATAAATATGGTGATGAGTCGGCTGCTACGACTCTCTATTATGCGAGTGGACATTATTGCAGGTACGTTGCAACCAAATCCCATAATAAGCGGAATAAACGACTTGCCGTGCAGACCTATCTTGTGCATAAACCTATCCATAATGAACGATGCGCGTGCCAAATAGCCCGAATCCTCCATAAACGATATGAATAGATAGAGTATCATAATGTTCGGCAGGAATACGATGACACTGCCAACGCCTCCGATTACACCATCGCAAATCAAATCTTTGAGCGCACCATCGGGCAGCCACTCGTTGAAAGCGTCGCTCGCCAAGCCTACCAACTGCTCGATCCACGCGTGCGGATAGGCTCCAAGGCTGAATGTACAGTAGAACATCAACCAAGCAACGAGAATGAAAATAGCGTAGCCGAGTACAGAGTGGGTTACTATCTGGTCTATTGTGTGCGATATGTTTTCGAGTCGTGCCTCACCTTTTGTAAGGGTTTCGCGCAATGCACCGGCAATAAAACCTCGTTTCTGGTTCGCCATTGTGGTACGAATATCCTCCGATGCACCGAGGTCGGAACGTAGGTGCTCCTGCTCCTTCTCGCAGATGTGTTGCCACTCCGCAAAGTGTGGACATAGGGATACCATTTTTACAATCTCCTCGTCGCCTTCGAGCATCTTCATCGCAAAGTAACGTGGTGGAAAGCACTTCGGCAACTCTTCGCGGTGCTTTCGCATCTCCTTGTTGAGCGCAATAAGGCTCTCCTCAACCACACCTTGATAGATGTGGATATGGCGAACGCGATTGTCCCTATTTTCATACATTGCAACGATTGTATCGAGCAGCTCCTCGATGCCTTTGCCGCTACGACCGTCTACGGGCAACATCGGCACTCCCATCATCTTTCCCAGGAGGTCGTGGTCGAGTACGGAACCATTGCGCTCCAGCTCGTCGTACATACTCAATGCCACTACTACACGCTGACTCATATCGATAAGTTCGGTTGTTAGATAGAGGCTGCGTTCGAGATTCGATGCGCAGATGAGATTTAGCACAATATCGGGCGTATGCTCGACGAGGTGGTTTCTTACGTACGACTCTGTTGGTGTATTTGCCGATAGTGCATTTGTGCCGGGCAGGTCGGTAATGGTTATGTTGTAACCCTTGTGGTTGCACGACGCACTCTGTGCCTCGACCGTAACGCCGCCGTAGTTGCCTACGTGTTCGTGCTCGCCCGTTATACGATTGTAGAGCGAGGTTTTGCCACTATTTGGGTTGCCTATTATGACAACGGAGATGCGTTCTTTATTGTTATCCACTACCATATATGCGACAAAGGTACGAAAAAATATCATTTTTTCATACCTCTGTCAAAACAAATCAATTCGAGTCGGTTATCTCCACTTCTCAATTTTAGCCTTCAATACCTCCTTCTCGCAGTAGCCGACCTGTTGATCTACGACTTTGCCATTCTTGATGATGAAGATGGCAGGAATGCCCGAAATGCCAAACTTGTTAGTGAGCTCTGCGTTCTCATCGACGTTGCACTTGCCGATAGCAACCTTACCAGCATACTCGGTAGCCAAAGCCTCGATGTGTGGGCCAAGGGCGCGGCAAGGAGGACACCAAGGAGCCCAGAAATCTAACATTAGCAACTCGTGCTGCTTGGTGAGGGCCTGGTAGTTGTCGTTGGTAACTTTTATTACTGCGCTCTGCTCGTTACTCTCAGGAGTTGAAGCATAAGCCTGAGTTGTAAACGTTACGGCAAGAATCAATGCCAATACGGATAGTAATTTTTTCATAACATCTCAATTTTTTATGGTTTTACACAATGTTTGATTCACAAATATACTCTTTTTTCTCGAAAAACGAATATGATTCCGAAACTATTGTGTAAAAAGTGTGTTGGTAGTAGAAATATGACGAAAAATTGTCGTAATCCCAAAAGTTTTTGTTATTTTTGCAGTTTGGAATCTATACCATCGTAATTTCAAAGAAATTAAAAGAGATAAAAATATAGAACTATGGCAATTGCAGACAAGTATTTACCGCAAGAGATTGAGTCGAAGTGGTACGACTACTGGATTGAAAAGAATCTTTTCCACTCGGAGCCGGATGCTCGCGAGCCCTACACTATCGTTATTCCGCCACCAAACGTTACGGGTATGTTGCATATGGGACATATGCTCAACAATACCTTACAGGACGTGTTGGTGCGCCGTGCGCGTATGCTCGGCAAGAACGCTTGCTGGGTACCGGGTACCGACCACGCTTCGATTGCTACCGAGGCGAAGGTTGTAGCAAAGTTGAAGGCTGAGGGTATCGATAAATCGACCCTTACACGCGAGGAGTTCCTTGCTCACGCTTGGGAGTGGAAGGAGAAGCACGGTGGCATCATCTTGAAGCAGTTGCGTAAGTTGGGCGCATCGTGCGATTGGGATCGTACCTGCTTTACGATGGACCCAGAGCGTACCGAGAGTGTGATTTCGGTATTCTGCGACCTCTACCGCAAGGGCAAAATCTACCGAGGTGTGCGTATGGTGCATTGGGACCCATCGGCAAAGACCGCTTTGTCGGACGAGGAGGTTATATATAAGGAGTCGCAGGGCAAACTATACTACTTGCGTTATAAGTTGGAGGGTTCGGACCGCAATATCATCGTTGCTACAACCCGTCCAGAGACCATCTTGGGCGATACCGCAGTCTGCCTCAATCCGAACGACCCTCGCTATGCCGATGTTCCGGAGGGTGCGCGTGTAATTGTGCCACTCGTAGGCCGTTCGATTCCGATTATCCGCGATGAGTATGTAGATATCGAGTTCGGTACGGGTGCGTTGAAAGTTACCCCTGCGCACGACGTGAATGACTATATGTTGGGCGAGAAATATGGACTCGAAACCATCGATATATTCAACGATGATGGTACTATCAACGACAAAGTTGGTATGTATGTTGGCGTGGATCGTTTCGACTGCCGCAAGCAGATTGAGAAGGATTTACAAAATGCCGACTTGCTCGAAAAGACCGAGGCTTATACCAATAATGTAGGCTACTCGGAGCGTACGGGTGTGGCTATCGAGCCAAAGTTGTCGATGCAGTGGTTTATGTCGATGAAGGAGATTGCCGAGCCTGCCACAAAGGCGGTCTTGGAGGATATTATCCGCTTCGTACCGGAGAAGTATAAGAATACCTATCGCCACTGGATGGAGAATATCAAAGATTGGTGTATCTCGCGTCAGTTGTGGTGGGGACAGCGTATACCTGCCTACTACCTTCCAAAGGGTGGTTATGTCGTAGCTGAGACAGCCGAGAAGGCGTTGGCATTGGCGCAAGAGAAGACGGGCGATGCATCGCTTACGTTGGCAGATTTGCGTCAGGACGATGACGTGCTCGATACTTGGTTCTCGTCGTGGTTGTGGCCAATTTCGGTATTCGACGGTATTCGCAACCCCGATAACGAGCAGATTAAGTACTACTATCCAACCAATGATCTCGTAACAGGTCCGGATATCATCTTCTTCTGGGTGGCACGTATGATTATGGCGGGATATGAGTATCGTGGTGAGAAGCCATTCGGAAATGTATATTTCACCGGTATCGTTCGCGATAAAATTGGCCGTAAGATGTCGAAGCAGTTGGGTAACTCGCCGGATCCACTCGATTTGATTGCCGAGTATGGAGCTGACGGTGTGCGTGTTGCTATGATGCTCTGTTCGTCGGCCGGTAACGATTTGATGTTCGACAACGCTCTCTGCGAGCAGGGTCGTAACTTCGGAAATAAAATTTGGAATGCATATCGCCTAATCAACGGCTGGCAGGTAGATGCCTCGTTAGTACAGAGCGACTGCTCGAAACAGGCTGTGGCGTGGTTTACAAACCGCTTTAATGCAGCGTTGGCAGAGATTGAGGAGGATTTCAATAATTACCGTATCTCCGAGGCGTTGATGGTGGCATATAAGCTCTTCTGGGACGATTTCAGTGGCTGGTATTTGGAGATGATAAAGCCGGCGTACGGCTCGCCTTGCGACGCTGCGACTATGGAGGCTACAAAGAAGATGTTTGAGCAGTTGATGCTCCTCTTGCACCCATTTATGCCATTCGTAACCGAGGAGATTTGGCAGGATTTGGCTGAGCGCAAGGAGGGTGAGTCTATCTGTGTTGCTGCAATGCCAAAGGCGCAGGCGACTGACGAGGTGGCACTGGCACGCTTTGCTCTCGCACAGGAGGTTGTTTCGGCTGTGCGTAATATCCGCAAGCAGAAGAATCTTCCGCAGAAGGAGGCCTTGGAGTTGAAGGTTGTTCGCGACGAGAACTATCCTGCCGAGTATGAGGCTGTTATTGCAAAGATGGCAAACCTCTCGGCGGTAACTTTTGTAACCGAGAAAAACCCTATGGACGCAGCCTTTATCGTCAAGACTACGCAGTATTTTGTTCCTATGGGAGACAATATCGACAAGGAGGCGGAGATTGCCAAATTGGAGAAGGATCTTGCATATCAGCAGGGTTTCCTCGCAACCGTAATGAAGAAGCTCTCTAACGAGCGTTTCGTGTCGTCTGCACCGCAGAAGGTTGTCGAGACCGAGTATGCGAAGAAGCGTGATGCGGAGGCGAAGATTGCAGCCATCGAGGCTCAGCTTCAGGCTCTAAAATAAAAATTGTTTTTAAGGGGCATTTGCTTCCTTGTCTTCAAAAAATGAGATGGTTACATACACCCAAGTATGCTCCCATCTCATTTTTCTTTGACAGCGTTGCAACTACCTCCTTAAATTCCAATTTTTTGGGGAAAATGCTCTGAAATGAAAATCATGAAAAACTAATGACTAAAAAAATGGTCGTTTCGCAAAGAAACGACCATTTTTTTACTCTCCAAAGTACTTGTTTAGTAGGTGAGCCAAGCGGTAACCCGCGTGGCGTAATTGGGTGTCAATCACCTCTTTTGATAGCTCGATGGTGTCATCGCGTAGGTCGGCTGTGCCGTCATTCGGATTCCACTGATGGATAACATTGGTTATGCGCATACACTCATTTGCCCATTCGTGGTGGTTGCCTTTGCAGGTCTTTTTTATCTTGCCTTTCGAGTATGTGTCGAGTTCGGCTGCAAGTTCTGCCGGCTCCTTATCCCATCCATAGATATGTTCGGGCATAGAGTCGTAGAAGCCGTGGAATGAGCCCATTGGTTGTCCTTTGAGTACGACTTTCGGTTTTGCATCATCGCGGCCGTTGATGTATTTGCAGTGCGAAGGGCAGTGCATATCGCCCACAAAGTGCAAGACTGCACGGATATTGAATACGACTGCCGAGTCGGTCAGCTCCTTGTAGTTTTCGAGGTTGTAGGTCACCAAGTCGAGTCCACGCATCGTGTCGCCATTTTTAATCTTGTGAGCTACGTTTGGGTCGTGGCGGAACTTTGAGTCGTAATAGTATGAGTGCCAACTATTTGTGAAACGATAAGGCGATTTCTTGCCGCGATTGTAGTCCATCCATAGCGCATCTTTTGTGATGTCGTACGGCATATATTTTGCGACATTCTCTTTCGCCTTTTCGGTCATATGCCGTTTGGCTATCTCTACTATGGTGCGGTGTCCAAGTTTGTTCCACGCCTGTGCGTTATACGAAACAAATAGGAGCGCAGCAACTGTGATTACAAAGAATCTCTTCATTGTGTTGGTTATTTATGGTCAAAATACTTGTTGAGCAGATATGCAAGGCGGTATCCCGCATTGCGCATCTGCACATTTACAAGGTCGCGCGAGAGTTCTATTGTATTGGGGTCGAGTACCTCGCGGTTGTGCGGATTCCACTTGTATATAATAGCGTTCATCTTGCCAATCTCGTTTGCCCAATCGTGAAAATCTCCTCTCTGTATCCGCTTTATGTCCCCCTTTTTAGCATTATCTATCTCGGCAGCAATCTCAACGCACGATTTGTTTGGGTGAAGCATATCCGGAATATAGTCGTATAGACTGTGGAACGTCTTCAATTTCTTGCCATTCAGTTCGCAAGGCCAGAAACAACGTGGTCCGGGTACATACGAGTGGGTAGGGCAGTGCATATCGCCTGCAAAGTGAATCAGGCAACGTACATTCATTACCACTGCCGAGTCGGTTAGCTTCTCCAATCTTGTGAGATTGTAGTCCGAAACCTTCATAGCAAGTATGACATCGCCCTTGTAAAGGCGAGGGTTCATATTGTACTCGTAGTTTTCATCGACGTTGTAGACGTGCCACGAGGTTGTGTAGGCAATCTCCTTGTCGTGGCGGTGGTAGTCCATCCACGAGCCGTCTGCGGTAATGTCGTGCGGCATATATTTGGCGAGATTTCTCTTGGTTTGCTCGGTGATATGACGCTTTGCAACCTCGATAATCACCTCGTGGCCCAACTTTCCCCACGCATACGCACTGCTTGTGTAGGCAACTATACTTATTATTAAAATGGTTAGAATACGTTTCATTCTCTTC
Organism: Alistipes sp.; assembly: GCA_017520545.1. Taxonomy (GTDB): domain Bacteria; phylum Bacteroidota; class Bacteroidia; order Bacteroidales; family Rikenellaceae; genus Alistipes. The sequence goes on from JAFXFM010000013.1 coordinate 31,705, forward strand.
GTCTAGATTATCTCAAATGCTATCTCCATCATATCGGTAAAGGTCTTTTCGCGCTGTTCAGCAGTGGTCTCCTCGTGGGTTACGAGCGAATCGGAGATGGTGCAGATGCAGAGAGCCTGATTGCCACTGCGTGCAGCGTTCATATAGAGCGCCGAAGCCTCCATCTCGACTGCCAATACACCCATCTTTTGCCACTGCTTCCACGCCTCGGGATTGTCGTTGTAGAATATCTCCGATGCGAGGATATTTCCTACTGCATAGTTTACGCCCATAGCCTTCGCCTTCTCCACAGCTGCACTCAACATCTCGTAGTCGGCAATAGGGGCGTATGTGCCTGGAAGATTGTACTGCGCTGCAAAATTGGAGTTGTCGCAAGCACCTTGTGCAATCACAATATCGCCAATGTGTAAATTGGGTTGATATGCACCCGCCGAACCTGTGCGAATAATGCGTTTTACGCCGTAAAAGTTGAATAACTCGAAGGTGTAGATGCCTATTGACGAAATGCCCATTCCGTGGCCCATTACCGACACCTCCTTGCCTTTGTAAGTACCCGTATAGCAGTACATTCCGCGCACTTGATTGACGAGTTTGGGATTTTCGAGGTAACGCTCTGCCATAAACTTTGCACGTAGCGGATCACCCGCCATAATTACGCGGTCGGCTATCTCGCCACGCTTTGCTCCGATATGAGGAGTTGGTGTTAAATCTGCCATAACTATCTAATTATTTTGCATAAAATTTATAAATACAAGTGTGCTTGTAGGTCTCACCCGGCTTCAAAACTACGCTTGGGAACGACGGCTGATTTGGCGCATCGGGATAGCGCTGTGTTTCGAGAGCAATAGCTCCGCGATAGAGGATAGGTTTGCCGTACTTGTTGTTGTACGAGCCATTGAAGAAGTTGCCGCAGTAGAACTGAATAGCAACTTGGTCGCTCCATACCTCCATACCGCGACCGCTGTTTGGTGAATACACCTCGGCGACCTTTATTACCTCTCCATTATCCTCGCGGTCGATAATCCAGTTGTGGTCGTATCCGGCACCGGCTTTGAGTTGTGGGTGGTCAGCACCTACTCGCTCACCAATGGCGTGAGGGGCGCGGAAGTCGAACGGTGTGCCCTCAACCTCCATAATCTCACCCGTAGGGATAAGGAGTTCGTTTACCGGGGTAATCGCCTTACTGTTGATTGTCAAAACGTGATCAAGAATTGTGCCCTCGCCATCGCCTTCGAGGTTGAAGAATGAGTGGTGCGAGAGGTTGAGTACGGTGTTGGCGTCGGTTGTTGCCTCGTAGGTAACCTTGAACTCGTTCTTCTGGGTAAGGGTGTAGGTCATCAAAATTGTGCGGTTTGCAGGGAAACCGTCCTGACCATCGGGTAGGGTGGTTTTGAATACGATTTCGTTCTCCTTTTGTGAGAATACGTCCCAGACGATGCAGTCGATGCCGAGTGTGCCACCGTGCAGAGTCTGTCCATTGTTGTTTTGCGGAAGCGAGTACTCTTTGCCGTCGAGTGTGAACTTGCCGTTGGCGATGCGGTTTGCAACGGGGCCTACGGCTGCTCCGAGATAACGCTCACCCGTGTTATTGATGTAGCGGTTGATGTTCTCGTAGCCAATCTCTACGTCGGCATACTTACCATAGCGGTCGAGTGTCCACAACGAGATTACGCGTGCTCCGTAGTTGGTAACCTGCATCACGAGCGTTCCTCCGCGCAGGGTGTAGAGCGATACCGACTTGCCATTTACGGCTGTTTCGAAGTCTGCTTTGTTGAGAAGCTGTATTCCTTGGTCATCTCCGCAAGATACAGCAATAAGAAGTGCTAAAACTGCAAATACCTTTTTCATCTTTTGTCTGTTTTTATAGGTTTATCTTCACAAAGATATTAATTTTTGTAAAAAAGTGCAATTGTTTCGTCTAAAATTGTTATCTTCGCTCTCGCTACAAAAACAAAACATATAAGAGCCGTGAATGTTCGTATAGCTGAAGATTGGAAGGAGTTGCTCCAAGAGGAGTTTGATAAACCCTATTTTGCCGAGTTGGTCGATTTTGTAAAGTCGGAGTACGCCACAACGCAGGTCTTTCCTGCGGCGCGGAATATCTTCCGGGCCTTCGATAAATGCCCACTCGAAACGCTGAAAGTGGTGATTATCGGACAAGATCCATATCACGGTGATGGTCAGGCAAATGGCTTGTGTTTTTCGGTCGATGACGGAGTCGATTTTCCGCCATCATTGCGCAATATCTTCAAGGAAGTTTCCGATGATATGGGAACCTCGATTCCGTTGAGTGGAAATCTCGATAGGTGGGCCGAGCAGGGCGTGTTGATGTTGAATGCGGTTTTGACCGTGAGGGCCCACGAGGCAGCCTCCCACGCAGGACGAGGTTGGGAGCGATTTACGGATGCGGTGGTGCGCCTTATTGCCGAGAGAAAAATGGGGGTGGTATATATGCTGTGGGGAAGCTATGCTCAGAAGAAGGGGGCGATAGTCGATACTACGCAAAATCTTGTGCTTAAAGCAGTTCACCCATCGCCACTCTCTGTATACAGAGGTTTCTTCGGTTCTCGACACTTCTCGAAGGCAAATGCCTATCTCGCAAAGCAGGGAAAGAGACCGATAGAGTGGTAAAAATCAGATATACGATTTTTTGCAAAAAAAATGTGAAGTCTGGTTGTTTATATGAAAAAAATGTGTACCTTTGTGTCACCGAATGAAACTATAATGAGCCACGTGGAATGGACGCATTGTATGTGGTGAAACCTTAAAATAATGATTGTACGATAATTATGAGGACTTGCAACTGTGTATAAGTCCGGTAGATGGTGAAGATTGGTCGCCTCGCTTAGTGTAGCGAAGCGAAAAATCTTTTTGTTTTTCTGCGTACGCGCGTATTGCTCGCACGTGAGGAGATTTGATGGGACGAACGACGGAAGTGAGGCGAAAACACAAACAACAAACAAAATATATCAAACAAACAATTACAAACTTTTTAAAAACTATTAGCGTGAAAAATTTTACTAAACTTTTGATGTCGGTGGTTCTGCTTACGGCGGCAGCTTGTACGCAGGACTTGACAGATGACCAGGCTCCGGTTATCTCGGAGAATGGTGGTGGAAGTGGCGAAGTAAAAACGCTGCAAGTTTCGATGCCAACTTCAACACGTACGGAGTTGGGCGAAAAGGTTGATGGAAAGTATCCTGTATCGTGGTCCGAGACCGATGTTCTTGCTGTTAATGGCAAGCCGACAACCGGTATCCACATTGATGAGGCTGCTCCAAACGTTGCAGTGTTCGACTTGCCGCAGGGAATTACGATTCCGTTCCACATTGTTTACCCTTATCAGGGTGAAAATGTAGCGGTTGAGGCTAACAGCGGAAAGTATCCGGTTGTGTTCTCTGCCGAGCAGCAGCACACCGAGGGCTCGTTTGCGCCAAACAGCGCACCGATGTATGCTTGGACAAGCGGTTTTGAGGACATCCATATGGAGCACCTCGCAACAGCTCTTCGTTTTGCAATCAAGGCGAAGGCGGGTCAGACCGTAGATTTGAAGTATATTTCGGTTTCGACCACCGATGCTGCACCAATCGCAGGTGTATTCGATGTTTACTGCACCGATAAGGACGAGGTAGCTGCAGGTACACTCGAGGCTCGTAAGAACACCTATCCAACAGTGTTCTACAACTTCGAGAATGATAGCTATAAGCTTTCGTCCGACAAGGAGGATGTCTTCTATATCGCAGTTCCAAAGGGTGAGTACACAACTTTCGAGGTTAATTTCGTTGAACAGTCGGGTAGAGTCTATACTGAGACCTTCGACGCTTCGGGCGACAGACAGCTGCTCGGTGGTAAGGTTCGCGAGTTCCCTTCGGTTGTATTCGACCTCGATGAGTGTAGTAAGATGCTCCTCATCGGAACCGATGTTGATATGCAGACCTTGGCAAATGAGGTTAAGGCTGGCACTTTCAACGGCAAGTACGATGGTGCGCTCCTCGTTTCGGATATCGATATGACCGGTAAGGCGTGGGAGCCGCTCGATGGTTTCTCGTCATTGTTTGAGGGTCGTGGTTTCTCGATCAAGGGCTTGTCGAAACCTCTCTTTGGCGAGAACGTAGTTGGTACAATCTCGAACGTAAAGGTTGAGGGTAATATCGTAGAGGAGAAGTACGGTAGGGTTGGTCTTATCGCTCGTTCGCTTACAGTAGAGGGCGATAAGGTTGGTACAATGTTTAACTGTGCCGCAACAGGATCTATTGAGTATAAGAATACTACTCTTGCAATTACCAATGATTACAAGTTAATCAATATCGGAGGTGTTGTCGGAGGTGTTTATGGTGGTAAGGTTTCGCTTAATGAGAGTGATGTTGATGTTACCATCACTACCATCGCGGGAGCTGAGGGCAAGACCAAGGAGTTCTATTCGAGCATTGGTGGTGTCGTAGGTTATGCTTGTGCCGATGGTGATAAACTCCCTGTTGTGGTTGAGAATGTTAGCAATGGAACAATCGTTTGGAACGACAATTCGAAGAGTGAGAAGGCTTTCCCATACATCGGAGGTGTTGCAGGTTATGTTGCTGACGGAGCTTTCGAAAGCAATGTAAATGTAGGTGAATTGACCATTGATGAGCCTATGCTCGACCTCGATTGGGGTGGTGTTATTGGAGCATCGAATGTTTCGGTTGTAAATTGCGAGAACAAGGGTTTGCTCGCTATTAATCACGAGTCCACTCGTTCAAACATCGGTGGCGTGGTTGGTAGATTAGAGGCCAATTCGATTGTGAATTGTGTGAATAGCGGTAAACTTATGTTCGATGAGAACTTCTTTGTTAAGGAGAAGAGTAATATCGGTGGTGTGGTTGCTTACGCTGTTAAGGGCACTAAAGAGATTAAGGAGTGTTCGAACTCAGGCTCAATTGAGTACTTGGGTTCGTGCTACTATCAGGATAGAACTACCATCAACGGTAACGCAAATATCGTAATCGGTGGTGTTATCGGTACATCGTGGTCGGAGTTGGTTAGTGAGTGTCATAACCAGCAGTCCGCAGTGCTTCGTATCGTAGGTAAGATTGCCGGTAACGGTGATATCAAGAACAACAAGGCTACAATCGACAAGAATACCGCTATTGCGGGTGTGATTGGTGTTCGCGCCGGAAAACAGGCTACATTGGGTACTGCCGGTACGGTTAAGACTCAGAACTGTAGCAATATGGGTAATGTAAACTTTGAGTGGCAGTACTGCGGTGCAGCATACGTGTTCAACTCGGCTTGTATTGGTATATTCGAGTCTGATTATATCTCGGATTGTAAGAATAGCGGTTCGGTAAATGTTAAGGCGAACGTTTCGACCGATACATTCAACCACCCAACAACAGGAACACTCGTTGTATTTATCTCAGGTATGTTTGGTTACATCAGCGACCACTGCGACCAGATTTACAACTGTGAGAATGCAGGCTGGGTAACCGTTTCGGGTTCGAGCAGCCGTATGATGTGGGTTTCGGGCTTGCTCGGTACTGCCGAGAGTGGTGTTAATATCAAGTTTAACAATTGCGGTAACACGGGTAATATCCTCGTAAACGACGACGTGAATGTTCGTAACGTTTATGTAGGTGGTATCTTGGCAAACACACTCGATATTAAGTTGCAGTATCCAAACTGCTACAACTCTGGTAGTGTTGAGTCGAAGGCTAACTGTACTGCCGAGACTTATATTGGTTCGATCTTCGGCCAATCGACAGGCTCTGATACAGGTGCAGGTACCGAGGGTATCCGCAATACAGGTCGTGTAACGTTCTCAGGTTCGGCAGCTTTGGCTTACGTAGGTGGCTACTGCGGTCTTTACAAGGAGGGTAAGCACACCGTAGAGTTTGATAACGCTTCGACAGGAGTTGTTGAGTATAAGGGTAACGCATCGTTCTGCGCATTCGTAGGCGGTATCGCTGGTTTGGGTGGTTCAATTACTACCAATTCATTGACATCGTCGCAGGGTGTTGTTACCGAGATTAAGTCGTTCAACGCCAACGAAGGTGGTGCGTTCGAGAAGGGTATGACCAACAACGGTAACGTAACAATCTACGGATATGCTAAGAAGGTTTACGTTTCGGGTGGTTTTGGTTATATCACCAGCAAGAATAATGGTATTAGCGGCTTGACCAACAATGGTACTATCGAGGTACCGGATATGAGTAACGCTAAGAACCTTCCGGAGAGCATTCACATTGGTGGTGTGTTCGGATATGCTACTATGAATACGGCTTATCCTACAACTGAGGGTGCTATTACCGAGGCAAAGGCTATCTCGGATTGCCACAATACAGGTGATATTATATATAAAGGTATGGCAACCGATGGAGCATATATCGGCGGTGTTGCCGGTTGGACTTCAAAGGCAGCTCTTTGGAACTGTACCAACAATGGTAAGATAACCTCGGCAGGTCACGCCGGAAATACTTGTCCTCGTTTCAACGAAGCAACGGAGAAAGCTACGGCTAACAACTGGCGTAACATTATGACTCACGATATCGCAGTTGGTGGTATCGTAGGTGAGACCGATTTCGATATGGTAAATTGCGAGAACATAGGTGAGATATCTCACGAGTGTTTGCTCAACCCATTGCGTGTTGATTACCTCGGCGAACTTGCAACTTCGCGTTTCGACGTTGGTGGTATCGCAGGTCGTGTATTCACTCCACAGGAGAATACTCTTGCTTATATCTGCTCCTTTGGCGGTTTGACCAATAAGGGTAAGGTTACCATCTTGGGTACACCTGCTTCGACCAATAACTCGCCATCTGCAGATATGGGTGATGCCAATGCATACCAGTGGACTGACGTCGATGATAACGACCGTCAAAACCGTCGTTTGTTCGTACGTGTAAATGCTGCGGGTCTCTTTGGTCGTATGATGGACCTCTCGAAGATGCCGGGTACGACTATGAAGGAGACAACCTACAAGTTGTCGGGCTGTACAAACGAGGCTGCTGTATCGGTTCCTAATGCCGGTGGTGCAAAGTGTTTGAGCCTTGCCGGTGGTATTGCCGATGTATTGGTAAGTAACTTGGAGTGTACAGCAGTGGAAAACAAGGGTAATATCTCGGTTGATGGTGCAGGTGTTGGTACTGTAATCGATGGTGCACAGATGATGCATACATTCTTTATCAATATGGGTGGTATCGTTGCTACTCACTTCGACTACCGTTTGTTCGGTAACTTGGAGGGCGACTTCTCGAAGTATAAGCACTATGCTATCTTCACTAATTGTAACAACTCGGGTAATATCCACTATGGCGAGGTTGCTGCTTCGGTATACCAGATTGCCGGTGGTATTGTAGGTCAGGCACTCCACTGTGCAGCAGACCGTTGCACAAATATCGGTTTGGAAGGCTACTCGGGTGGTAAGTGGTATAAGAGCCAGTTGCAGTTGCAATTCTACAACTGTAAGAATAGCGGTGATATCGAGTATCGTTCAACTGCTATGTCATTGACCTACAACTACAACTATGCAGGTGGAATCCTTGGTAGTGCAAATATGGGCCACAACGGTTTTACACAGCACTATGGTAATATCAATGTGTGGGCTGAGCACTGTACAAACACAGGTTCGATTCAGTGGGATCGTAGCAATGGTGTGGTATCATCTAACAGCGGTTATGCTAACACAGCAGTAGGTGGTATCATCGGTCAGTACACCGGAGGTATCGGTCACTCTACAAATAGCGATACTGCAGTAGGTGGAAACCTCGGTACTCGCGAGAATGCTTGTAATGCTACAATCAAATCTTGTAAGAACTCGGGACGTATCCACGGTTTCTCAGGTATGTTGGGCGGTATTATCGGCTGCGGTAGCTGGTATGTTAAAATTACCGGTACCGAGGATGATCCAACCATCAACACAGGTGATATCGTAGTTATGCGCGAGGGCGGTTCGGAGACTGAGAAGGGACGAGTTGTAACCAGCGGTCGTTATGGTCAGAAGTATATGTATGCGGGAGGTATCGCAGGTATCTTGCGTGAGTACACCAGCGCGGTTTATGCCGTTGGAAGTGCGAAGGCCACGGATAACAATGCATATCCAAACTATATGCCGGAGCATATGTACTGCCGCGTTGAGTACGCTGTAAATGAGGGTGCCGTAGGTTCTACCGGTTATGCAGGTGGTATCGCAGGCTACTACTGGTCGGCAGTTGAGCCTTCGAAGCGTGATGGAGCCGAGATACAACACCGTGGTGGTATGCAGTGGTGTCGCAATACGGGTGATATTTACGCATTGGAGGGTGCAACAACCAACGTTGGTGCTATCGTAGGTATGCCTCGTATGTTTGTCTACACATCGAACACCAACAACGATGTAGCTAAGTACTTGTCGGAGGGTATGAACACCGACAACCAGTGGCCAATCGGTGTTAAGGATTGTTACGTTGGTGGTAGCATCTTGCGTGGAGCAGTTACTGAGTTGAAGGTTGATGCAAACAACTATCAAAATGCAATATATGGCGAGGCGTGGAATTCTGATAGCTTTGTGTCTATCTCAGACGATGGCGATTTCGATGGTTGTACACCGTATGTAGCGCCAGCTCCGGAGCAACCAACTCCAGGCCTATAACCAGCAAAACGAAAATAATTGATAAATAAAAAAATAAAACACATGTTTAAGATGAAATCATTACTTTGCATTGTGGCAATATTCTCGCTTGCGCTGGTATCGTGTACAGAGCGCATTCCCGAGAAGGATATGCCGAATGTTGATAACGGTGTCATCACTATGGTCAAGGCGACTGTGGAGCCCCTCACTTTGAAGGGCGCCACAGGAACCGGAAACTACAAGTGGAACGAGACACACTCTATCGGTATCTACGGCACAACCGAGGGTGAGAATGAGTGCTATCTCCCTGTAAAGTCAACAATCGGTGACAATGAGGCGTATTTCTTCGGAAATTCGGTGGGTGGCGATATGACCATCTATATGCCTTATGTAAGTGCGGGCAGCCCCGCTGCTCTTGATGGTCGCGTAGTCGTTCCGGCACAGCAGAAATACTATGCCGATGCATTCGACCATTTGATGTACAACTCGACATTCCTTGCCAATGTGGATTCGGAGAATGTAACATTCGACTACCACACGGGTCTTTTGAAGGTTGAGTTGAAGTACGACATTACAAACATTACCCGAGTATCGGTTTTGGTTGGTAATGTTACTGCTGATGGTGGTTACACCGACAATTGTGTTGGTGATCTTGCTGTCGAAGCTGATGTTGAAGAGTATCTCGTAAATGGTGGCAGTCAGGCAACCGTAACAGGTTTCCCAGAGGGCTTTAGCACCACCAAAGAAGAGCCGCAGATCGTATGGTTTGCACTTGCTCCGGGAATTTACGAGAACTTTGTCGTAGAGATTCAGAGTGCCGATATGACTATCTCGACCCCGGTAAGAGGTCCATTCGCAATTGAGAAGTGCGCTATCGCGGAGAAGTCTTGTGTGGCAGAGGAGCAGAAGTACGACAACGGCATCGACGACTTCTGGGGTGAGAATGGTCAATTCAACCCCAAGAATTAAGAGTAAATGAAGTGTTTGATTGTTAAAAGAAAGAGAGATATGAAAAAGACTTATTTACTCGTTATAATGGCTGCCGTATTTGCTATTTGCAGCTGTACAAAAGTGGAGTATATTGAGGTTACAGGCCAAGTACTTGCTGTGAAGGAGGTACCCGTGGCTGCTGGTTCGTTCCAGTTGCCAATTACTGTGGAGAACACCAATAGACTCGTGTGGAAGGTGCGCCCAATACATAGTTGGTTGCACGTTGATGATTCTGATTGGAAGCAGAATGCTTACAATGTAACTGTTCGCTACGATTCGAATGAGTCGTCGATGAATAGTCGTAACTTTGCTCGTGTAGGACATCTCGTAATCGAGACCTACGACGGCTTCGTGGCTGATACTGTTGTTGTTAAGCAGCGTGGTATCACTCCATCGATGAAGTTGGAGAATGTTACGGTCGAGGCTTTGGAGACCAAATGCTTGATTCCATTCAACACCAACCTTACCGACGCTTGTCGTCCGGGTATTACCTTCTCGGCCGATGCGGATTGGGTTAGCGGTATTGAGTATCTCGGCAATGGTAAGGAGTTGGAGGTCGGCTTCACTGCAAACGATGGCATTAAGCGTACAGCAAATGTTACTGTATTGTTCGTAGATGCTTGGGGCGATGAGTATAAAGCAGAATGTGTACTAACTCAAAAAGGACTTGAATAATGAAAAAGATACTTTACACACTATTTGCAGTGTCGCTCCTCGCAGTGGGTTGTACCAAGGAGGTAGGTGTATCGCGTGATCACGATATCAATGCGGAGGTTACCGATATGCAGACCAAGATGGAACTTGCGACACTCTATTTAAATCTCACCGAGGCGGGAGATGTAAACTTGGATAAGTTGGCACTCTACCTCACCGAGAAAGCCGCAGATATTGCTATGTTTGTTGCGCCAAAGACTGTTGGTACAACATCGCAGCGCGACTTTATGGATTGGTTCAATAGGTATGCTAATGAGAACAATTTGGAATCGTTGGTAGCAATCAACGATGACAATCGTTTGGTTATGGCTGCACTCGTAAAGGAGGGCGTAAATATCGAAGATGTTTATACCGTTCAGCAGGGTGTGAGCCTTAACAACGCAGTTCTCCACTTCAAGGCTAACGGCATTCACTTCGTAGTTACAGAGTTGTTGCCAGCCAAGAATGCTATTCCGGAGGATTGGTCTGCACAGATTGATGCAATGCTTACAAACAAGAAGCAGGTGCCTTTTGTTTACGAGCCTGATAACCTCGCTGCGCGTAAGACAGAGCTTAGTTATATCATTAAGCAGACTGTTGATAACAAGGCGTATTTGAAGGACGCTAATTGGTATTTCGCTATCAATACGAATGCCGAGTCGCACCTCGATATGGTGAAGTATGAGAGGGATTTCTATCGTCAGGATTGCTACGAAGCACCTGCCGACCCCGAGTTCTATTGGGAGGACTTCCTCGCAACCGAGCATAAGTACTTCTCAATTGAGGAGTTGATTTCGGCAGACGATATCTACTTCAACGTAAGCAATTTGTTGATGTACTACAACTTGGTTGATGGCAACTCGGTACATCACTCGGTTTACACACCATCGAGCACAGATGGATCGCGTGCTAACAATGTCTTTGCAACAGACGAGTGCTGGAATATGTTCCAAACATTCGACTTCGATGCATCGATAATCGCAGATACGGGTTTGGCGCACTATCCAATTATTGTTACACTTAAAAGTGAGGAATAGCAGATGAAACGCATAATTAACAGTGTGATTTACGCATCGTTCTGCATCGTGGCCCTGCTGTTCGCCCAGACAGCAATGGCGCAGAAGGCGCGTACGATATCGGGACAGGTATTTGATAGTACCGGTCAGCCAATGATTGGCGCAACCGTTGTCGTAGTAGGAAATGCAGGTGTCGGTACAACAACCGATATGCAGGGTAAATATAAAATTAAGGCTACACCGGATGATCAGCTTTCGTTCTCGTTCCTCGGTTATGTCGAGGTTACCGAGCGCGTGGGTACCCGTACCTCGATCAACATCGTGTTGCAGCAGGAGAATGTGAACATTAACGAGGTCGTGGTCATTGGTTATGGTACTCAGCAGAAGAGCGACTTGACCGGTGCCGTTACATCGGTGAATATGGAGGACTTGGCAAATACTGCCGTAGCATCGGTTGATGAGGCGTTGCAGGGTCGTTTGGCCGGTGTCGAGATTATGACAACCGATGGTGAGCCGGGTTCGGCTGCTTCGATTCGAGTTCGTGGTTCGCGTTCTATCGCAGCATCGAATGAGCCACTTATCGTGGTTGATGGTGTTATGGACGCGGTATCGAGCTTTGCCGATATCGATCCGGCTGAAATTAAGAATGTAACAGTGTTGAAGGATGCATCGTCTACGGCTATCTACGGTTCGCGTGGAGCCAATGGTGTAATCCTCGTAACTACCCACGAGGCTAAGGCCAATAAGCTCAATGTAACCTTCAAGGCTACATTCCAGCTTTCGGAGTTGCCACGCGAGTTGGATATGATGAATGCTGCAGAGTTTGCACAGTATCGTAACGACTACTTCGTCAATAGTAGTGGTACTTATCGTTTGCAGGCGCGTTCGTCGGACTACAACAAGTATCAGAACCCTGCAATCTATGGTGAGGGTACCGATTGGCTTGGTGTAATGACACGTAAGGCATTCTCGCACAACTACTTTCTTTCGTTGGCAGGTGGTAGCAAGAGCACCAAGGTTTACTTCTCGTTGGGTTACAACGACCGTCAGGGTATTGTAATCAATTCGGGTCAGACCCAGTTGAGCACTCGTTTGAAGCTCGACCACACAGCGTTTAAGTGGTTGAAACTCGGTGTTAATGCGACCTATTCGATACGTGAGCAGGATAAGGCGAACAACAACATCTCGGGTACAGGTGCAACAGCGGTAACCAACCTCAACCCAATGCAGGATCCAACTTCGATTTGGAACATCTTGGGTGATAATGGTACCAATGGTGGTTCGATCTACGACTCTCCATATTTGAAGGCGTTGAACCTCACCAACATCTATGACCGTGCAATTTTGACACTCACTCCGTATGTCGAATTGACTTTGGCAAAGGGTTTGAAGTTGAAGTCGCAGTTCTCTTACACATTGACACAGACTCACAACTTTACCTATTCGCCATCGACAATGCCAGTGGCAGAGCGTTACCGTTATGGAGGTTCTGCAACCCGTACCGATAGTGAGACTTTCAACTTGTTGAGCGAGACTACCTTGTCGTACAAGAAGACCATTAAGAAGAAGCATAAGATTGACGTAGTGGGTGCTTTCACTGCACAGAACACTCGCAACAACTACCTCAACATCAATGGTCGTGGTTACCTTGACGATAATGTAACATACTACAATATGGACGCTATCGTGGATAAGCGATGCCTCAATTCGAGCTCTTCTTCGTGGATGTTGCAGCGTTATTCGGTATTGGCTCGTGCCAACTATTCGTATGGCGGTCGCTACCACTTCACTTTGACAGCTCGTGGCGATGCTGCGTCGAACTTTGCACGTGGACACCAGTGGGCATTCTTCCCAGCAGGTGCGTTCAAGTGGACTATCAGCAACGAGAAGTTTATGAAGGGTGCGAAGTCGTGGTTGTCTGACCTCTCGATCCGACTCAGTGGTGGTCGTTCGGGTAACGACTCGGTAGGACGTTATGTTTCGCAGATGTTGCTCTCGACAAACCAGAGCGGTTGGTTGTTTGGCGACTCTTACGAGGCTGCGTTCTATCCAAACCGTATCAACAACCCTGATTTGACTTGGGAGAAGACCGATTCGTTCAACCTCGGTATCGACTTCTCGATTTTGAAGGATCGAATCACAATGTCGTTGGAGGGTTATATGGCCTATACTAAGGCCCTCCTCTACAATATGCAGAATGCAACTGTAACAGGTTTCGGTACGCGTATTGCCAACATTGGTAGCACCGAGAATAAGGGTGTTGAGTTCTCGTTCACATCGCGTAACATTTCGCGTCGTAACTTCCAGTGGACTACAAACTTGACCGTAGCACACAACTCGTCGAAAGTTACCGATATCGCAACTGCATACGGATACGTTTCGACATATAGTGCCGGCGGTTATATGATTTACGGTTATGCCGAGGGCTATCCTGCAAACTCGTTGTGGGGCTTCCAGTATGAGGGTGTATGGCACACACAGGACGAGCTCGATCAGAATAAGCAGACCAAGACATATGTTAGCTCGGTTCGTAGCCGCGGTTATGCACGTTACGCCGACATCAACCACGATGGCGTGTTGAATGACAAGGACCGTATCTACCTCGGTTCGGCAGACCCTATCGTATATGGAGGTTTCAACAACACCTTCAAGATTATAAAGAACTTGTCGTTGGGTGTTTACTTCACATATAGCATCGGAGGTCGTATGTACAACGTAATGGAGTTCACTACAATGCGTGGTAATGCAACTTCGAACAAGGATCGTCGTATGTTGGGAGCTTGGCACGCAAGTCGTAACCCATTCTCGAACATTCCGGGTGCGTATATGACAGATAGCTATGGTAGCGATTTGTTCATCTACGATGCTTCGTACTTGCGTTTGCAGAACGTAAACTTGAGCTATCGTTTCGACTTGCGAAAGAAGACTCGTTACTTGCGTGACATCTCTTTGACTGCGTCGGTTAATAACGTAGCACTCCTTACAAAGTTCCCTGGATATGACCCAGATGCAGTAAGCGGTGGTCGTCGTATCGATACAGGTCGTTATCCAAAGAACCGTAACTATTCACTTGCAATTCAAATTCGCTACTAATTATGAAGAAGACAATTTTAATAATACTTGCTGCTATTGCGTTAGTAGGTTGTACTCTTGAGGAGCAGTTGTACGATTCTGCACCGGAGACCTACTATCAGACAGTGCCACAGTGTCAGACGGGTCTTAATGGTTGCTATCTTCCATTGAAGAGCCTCTACGCTAACGGCGACTATTTTGAGGTGTGTGAGGTAGCAGCCGATTTGATCTATCACAATTCGGACTCATACTATGATGGTATGTGCCACTACACACAGTCTATTCCTCGCTTTGGTGCCAACATCTGGAATCAGGGATATTCAGGTGTTATGCGCTGTAACGCTATGTATGCAGCAATTGAGCGCTCTCCACTTACTGATGAGGAGAAGGCTCCGTTGTTGGCAGAGTGCGTTATTTTGCGTGCTTTCTACTACTACATCTTGACTATTAACTTCGGAGACGTGCCTTACTATTTCGAGGAGGTTACCGATGCTAATAACGAGAGAATTTCGCAGATGCCACGTAAGCCGGCGAAGGAGCTTCGTAACGAGCTTATGGACCAGTTGGATTATTGGTTGCTCAAAAAGCAGGCGTTGCCAATGATTAAGACTTACGATCCGGCAAACCACTATCGTATTGGCGCAATGGTAGGTCTTACCATCGCCGGTAAGTTGGCTATGTGGAACAAGCGTTTCGACAAGGCAATTGAGTTCTATAAGCCTATTGAGTTGGTTTATGGTAGCGTGGATGCCGAAGGCGTATATCGTGAGCGTGATGCCTTGATGGGCTACGATTTGAAGGATGTTCAGTTCCGCAATCGTTATACTCCGGAGTCGATTTTGGAGTTGCCTGGATATGCAAAGGATTATGGTTTGCGTGTTACTCAGCAGTTGGCATCGCGTTGTACTCCAATGCGTAGTTCATCACTCCAAGAGGGTGCTGTTGATGAGGCCGGTGATGAGTCGGTAGAGGAGGAGGGTATGGACTTCTCGCAGAAGGATGATATTTACGATGGTGTTCGTATTCCGGAGTTGGGAGTGAATGCCCGTACAACATCTCCTTATCGTCCAACCAACTATCTCTACAAGACTTTGTTGCCATACAATGCGCCAGATAAGCGTCGTGCTGTGTACGACCCTGCAAAATGTTCTCCAACCGAGGTTGTAGAGATCGAAGGTGGAGCCGGCTGGTTGGCTTGGTGCTATAGGGGCTGGAAGGATGCAAAGATTGATATTGACGACCCTGCAAACCCTCCGGGAGGACACTTCTTCAACAATACAAAGACCTATGCAGGTCGTCCATATCTTGGTGATAAGTTCTGGTGTCCGGGTATGATTTACAACCAGGATGCGAACAACTTGAAGATTTTCCGCTTTGCCCACATCATTTTCGACTTGGCAGAGGCAAATATGCGCTGCGGTAATTGGGAGAAGGCATTCGACTATCTCAATGCATCGAAGCAGCGTGCCGGCCGTCCTGATTTGAGTGGTGGTCATACTGACGAGGTGATGTTTATGAAAGAGTTGGAGGAGGAGTCTGGTCGTGAGTTGTTGGGTGAGTTTACTCGTCGTCACAACCTTGTTCGTTGGGGAATTTGGTACGACCGCGTTATAGAGGGCTCGGCAGGTAATGATATTGTAAGTTACGTTAAGGAGGGTCCTTGCCGTGAGTACTATCCAATTCCAGACCAGCAGATTGTGCTCTCTAACTACAATTTGTCTAACCCTGAATATGATAAATACGGATTATAATGAAAAAGATATTAGCAATACTTACGGTGCTGTTTGCTACAAGTGTAGCGACGTCGTGTGTTAAGCCGTACCAGTACACCGAGGAGTTGACAATCGACAACTACGATTTGACTCTTAATAAGACTGCATCGAAAAAGGACGTAGATTTGTATAACGTCCACTATTTCCAGATTATTGCAACTGGTCCGTGGGAGGCAACTCTTACACAGAAGAATGAGGGTACTGTTTGGTGTTATTTGAACGAGTTCCATCGCGTAAAGAAGAAGGACGAAAAAGGCGAATACATCAAGGACGAATATGGCCGCTACGAGTTCGATAAGGTGAATGTCGTTGAGGGCATAGAGGCTTTCCCGGGCGAGGGCGACAGATTTAAGGTCGTTAGAGGTAAGGCAGGTGTAACTTACTTACCAATGGAGTATGTTGATAACCAGGATAATGCTGCGCGTTATGCTATACTTCACGTACGCCGTTTGGATGTCGATTGCGAGAAATGGGTAAACATCACTCAAAATAAATAATTGGTGACTATGAAGAAGATATTTGTAATGATATTGGCAGTTTCGGCATATTTGGCGTCGTGTACGTCGCCATACTATCCGGAGTATCACCCAATTATTGCTTTGGGTGCAGAGACCAGCAATGTGGTTCTTGAGAGTGACGAGAATTTCTGCAAGTTGGCTATTATCTCGAACGTTGAGTACGATGCAACTATCATCTCGGGTTCGGAGTGGCTTTCGTTTGCCGATACCGAGGGCACAGTGCGTGTAGGTAGCGGTAACGAGCACGTAGAGTTCAAGCACTTGCAGAATAACAACAACAAGCGTGTAGCACGTTTGGTGCTTTCGGCAGGTGCTCGTCGCGACACTATTAATTTTAAGCAGAAGGGACGTTTCGAGGATTACCTCGCAATTCACGATGATGACAAGGTGCTCTTCTCTATGGAGAATGGCACTCGTATGCCAGTCTCTTGGGAGGGTGGTGAGATCTCGTTCCGCTTGCGCACAAGCTGTATGGACCACGAGTTGTCGGCTTGGACTTCGGACAAGACCGTTGTTAATGGTTTCAAGTTTGAGAATGGCGTATGTACATTCAATGTTGCGGTTAATGACGAGTTGCAGCCTCGTATCATACCATTCCGCATCTTGTATGTAGATGGTTGGGGTGATACTCGAACTTTGGAGTTGTCTATCCGTCAGGAGTATAACCCTGATTTGGCAGATATTGAGTAATTGTCGTTAATTTGGCAAGGAGGTGTCGGAGCGATGTTCTGACACCTCCTTTTTTGTTATTTTTTGAGGGGGGGGGAGTGGTTTTTAGAGGCGTTATAGAAGTAATAGGTGTTAAGGTCGTTAGAGGATTGCCGGGGTTCAGCTCTCTGTACTCTGTACTCTGTTTTTGTTGCCAAATTTGGGATTCTCGAAAGTTTTTATTACCTTTGTTATGTGGGAGAGTGTGAATATATATTCTCGATAGCCTCGGAAGAGGAGTTTGCGCGCGAGGCTTTGCGGTTGTTTCGCTATCAGGCAGAGCGTTGCGAGCCGTATGCGGAGTATGTGCGATTGATAGGAGTTGAACCATCGCAAGTACAACGCGTAGAGGATATTCCGATGTTGCCAATCGGGATTTTTAAGTCGCACAAGGTCTATTGTGGCGAGTGTGAGCCGCAACAGATTTTTACATCGAGTGCTACGACAGGTATGGTGCAGTCGCGACACTATGTGGCGGATATAGCGCTCTACGAAAAGGCGTTTACGGAGGCGTTTCGACACTTCTACGGCAATGAGAGCGAGTGCAGTATCTATGCGTTGTTGCCGTCGTATCTCGAACGCGAGGGGTCGTCGTTGGTCTATATGGCAGAGCGACTGATTGCGGCGAGTGGTGGAGGTGGCTTCTACCTGAATGACTACGAGAAGTTGTTGGACGATATGTCGCGCGACCCGAATCCGAAGATTCTGCTCGGTGTAACCTACGCCTTGCTCGATTTGGCAGAGAACTTTGCTCCGCATCTCGAAAATACGGTCGTAATGGAGACGGGCGGTATGAAGGGACGACGCAAGGAGCTGCCGAAGGCGGAGCTGCACAAGATGCTCTGCTCGGCGTTCGGAGTGGAGCGCATACATTCGGAGTATGGTATGGCAGAGTTGTTGTCGCAGGCATACTCCTTTGGCGAGGGCTTGTTCCGTACACCACGCTGGATGAGGGTGCTGGTGCGCGATGTGAACAATCCGTTTGCACGCCTTGCCTCGGGACGTCGAGGCGGTTTGGATATTATAGATTTGGCAAATCAATTCTCGTGTGCATTTATCGCCACCGAGGATATGGGAATACGCTACGACGACGGTTCGTTCCGCATCGAAGGACGTATTTCGCAAAGCGATATTAGAGGCTGCAATTTGTTGGTGCAGTAGGGTAGTATGAAGTACGCAAAAGAGGATTTACAAAGGCTCCACGAGGAGTTGTATCGTACGCTGGCAGAGGTTATTCGTGTCTGCGAAGTGTGCGACATACCCTATTTCATCCAAGGAGGCTCGGCAATAGGCGCTTTGTATAACAAGGGCATAGTACCCTGGGACGACGATATTGATGTGGGTATGACGCGCGAAAATTATGAGCGATTTCTGCGTGAAGCCCCTGCGCATCTCTCACCCGACTACTTCTTGGAGTGGTTTGGCACCGAGCCGAACACACCGTTCTACTTTGCAAAGGTTAAGCGTAATAATACCCTCTTTGTGGAGGAGATTTGGCGTAATATGGAGATTCATCACGGCATATTTGTCGATATCTTCCCATACGACCGTATTCCGGATAACGGCTTATTGGAGCGTATGCATCGCTTTTGGGCTAAGTTCTGGATAAACTGCTTTATGGGCAAGGCGATATGGTTGTGGCGTTACTGCGGACGATGCGAGATTGATGCTCCGTTGCCAAAGTCGTGGTTGAGCTGCTTGGCTATCCGTGTGGTGGTGTCGGTGATGTCGCGCGAGGCGATATATCGCAAGATGAATCGTGTACTTGGGCGCTACAATCGTTGCAACACGAAGTATGTAAATATCGTGCGTATGCCGAAGGATCAGATTGCGCGTGCCGATATCGAGAATACCGTGAATATGGAGTTTGGAGGAATGATGGTGAAGGCTCCGCGAAATATCGAGGTCTATTTGCGCCACCACTATCCAAATCTTCGTCCCGTATTGCCCGAAGAAGAACAGATAAATCATACACCTTATAAGTTGTCATTTAATACTAAAAACGAGCTATGAAAAGACTTTCGATAATAATTCCGGCCTACAATATGGAGGCCTACCTTCCGCAATGTGTGGATTCGATAATTCGCACCACTTCGCGTACGGCGTTGGAGATTGTTATTGTGAATGACGGTAGCGACGATAAGACGCTAAAAATAGCGCAGCAATATGCCCAGAGATTTCCGGACACAGTGCGAGTGATAGATAAGTCGAATGGCAACTATGGCTCGGCGATAAATGCCGCGCTGACGATTGTACAAGGTGAGTACGTGAAAATTTTGGACGCAGACGACAGGTTTGAAGGCTCGCTTATTGCCACATTTTTGACCTTCTTGCAGAAGATGAATGGTGTGGATATGGTTGTTACGCCGTTTATCGAGGTGGATAAGTATCGCGAGCGTAAGGTTAAGTACAACATATATGGTCGTAAGGTGTACGAAACGGGTAGGGTGTACGATGCCGACACGGTGTTTGCTGATGGCGAAATACGATTCTTTATGATGCACGGTGTATGCTATCGTACCGCATTGTTGCGAGAGATGCGCTATCACCAGAGCGAGGGTATCTCCTATACCGATCAGGAGTGGGTGTTCTACCCATTATTCAACGTTCAAACTATTGCCTTTGCCGACATTCCGCTCTATCGCTACAATGCGGTGCGCGAGGGCAGAACAATGGACGATAAGGTGCTTATGAACAGCCTTCCGCAGTTGGTAACCGTTACAGAGCGTATCGCTTTACACTTTGTGAATGAGGCGGAGGGCAACTACTCGGAGGAGCGCATTGCCTTCTTGCGCAACTACGTTGCCGACCGTATCAGAATTATATTGCGCAAGTATCTGCTTGTGATGAACGATGCCGATTTTGCGCAGTCGGACTTTATAACCGTATATGCACAGATGATGCAGTTGCTCGACCTGTGCCAGATAGAGAACTTTACCGTGCCGGTGAATAATCTCTTGAAGGTCGATTTGTTCGAGTATTGGCGCCAGCAACATAGCCGATACACACCGTTTAAGCGACAGGCTCTCTATCTTGCAGACAGAGCAATGTCGGCTATTCACGCCTTAATTTTCAGGTAATTTTTAGTGCGGGAGATAAATCTCGTGTAAAAATTATCTGAAAACTACTTTGGCAAAGAAAAAATTTGTATCTTTGCCCCATACGAGGAGCCTTTACGGACCTATGCCGACGACGGAACACGGTCGGTGCGTTACGAAAGGTGAAAAGGGAATCCGGTGCGAATCCGGGACAGTACCTGCTGCTGTAAGTTCCTGCCCCATAGGTGTATATGAGACGCCAGAGGGGAGATAAGGCACTCTTTGCCACTGATCTTTTTCGATTGGGAAGGCGCCTTGCGGAACAAGTCAGAAGACCTACCTCAAATTTTTTTGTTAATCAACTCGCAGGCAATCGAGTTCTAACACTTACATTTTTATGTCCAAAATTTTTAAGATTGCACTTATTGCAACCCTATTTGCAGTAGTTGGGTGTGCGCAGTTTGATGGTGTCGCAGACGGTAAAGACGATGCCAAGTCGAATGAGTTGGAGTATGAGGTGGTGGAGTTTCTTCCTGCGCCCGGTCAGTTTGTGAACGAGGGCTACGAGGCTGCCACTATGGCGGAGGCGTGTGCCTATGCCGAGGAGCGAATGAAAAGTCGCTACTATGTGTCGCTCGGTGGCTTTGGCGGATATATAGTTGTGAAGTTCAAGACTCCTATCCGCAACTCCGAGGGCGGCTACGATTTCGGCGTTTACGGCAACTCATTCAGCGGCAGTTCCGAGCCGGGCGTTGTCTGGGTGGCGCAAGATAGCAACGGCAATGGTGTGGCAGACGACGAGTGGTACGAACTGCGTGGCTCGGAGAGTGGCAAGGCGAGGACTATACAAAACTACGCCATAACCTATTCGCGTACTGACGACGAGACAGAGATTGCGTGGCACGACAACAAGGGCGAGAGTGGCATTATCGAGCGTAACTCGATGCATCGACAAGACTATTTTCCGGCGTGGGTAACCGATAGAGAATATACTCTTTCGGGTACGCTTCTGCCCGACAATGGCGAGTGGAGCGAGATAAATCAGGAGTGGATACTGCACGCCTTTGAGTGGGGCTATGCCGATAATTTTAGTACGATAGACCTTGCTGCTGACCGAGCAAACCGCTTTCGTATCCTCGATGCTCGCGATGCTACGGGCGAGGCGGTGATGTTGCCACATATCGACTTTGTGAAGGTACAGTCGGCAACAAACGTTATTCATTCGGCTATCGGCGAGGCTTCGACCGAGGTGTGCGGTTTCGTATCATATAACAGTGTGGAGTAATGCGTTGCCTACGCTACATAACCGTCGCTTTTGCGCTGTTGCTCTCCTCGTGTATGAGGTGGGAGTATGGCGAGCAGGAGCAGTTTAATATGCTTGGCGAGGGCGTTTTTATCACCAACGAGGGCAATTTTACCTATGGCGGAGCATCACTTTCGTACTATCAACCCCAAACCAAACATCTCGAAAACGAAGTTTTCTATCGTGCCAATGCTATGAAGTTGGGCGATGTGGCGCAATCTATGGTTGTGCGAAATGGTGTGGGTTGGGTTGTGGTGAATAATTCGCACGTACTCTTTGCTATCGATGTCGAAACTTTCCGCGAGGTGGGACGTATCACCGACCTGCCGTCGCCTCGCTATATCTGCTTTGCTTCGGACGATAAGGCATATATCTCGCAGATTGATAGCGACCGTATAATCATTGTAAATCCCAAGACCTTCGAGATTACTGGTGAGATTGTATGCCCGATGTCCACGCCTTACCGCACCGGCTCAACCGAGCAGATGGTCATTGTTGGCGACTATCTTTTTGTTACCTGCTGGTCTTATCAAAAGCGGATTTTGAAAATTGATACCCGCACCGATGAGGTGGTTGATTATGTAGATATAGGAGTACAACCAAAGTCAATCGTCGCGGATAAAAACGGCAAACTTTGGGTAGTCAGCGATGGAGGCTACGAGGGTAATGTTATCGGATATGAAGCCGCAACTCTCTTCTGTATCGACCCTACGACATTGGCGGTAGAGAGACGGTTTGAGCTTGGACTGAATAGTTCGGGTAACGCTACCCGTACTGCATCGCGTTTGAAAATCAACGATGAGGGAGATACTCTCTATTGGATAGATGGCGGAGTGTGGCGTATGGCGATTGATGCAGAGCATTTGCCTGTCGAGCCGTTTATAGCACCTATCGTGGGCGCAAGCCGCTCGTTGTACTACGCATTGGGTGTAGCACCCGACACCGAGGAGATATACGTGGGTGATGCACTCGACTATCAGCAACGCTCCGTGATATATCGCTACTCTGCGGAGGGCAAATTGTTGGATACCTTTACTGCTGGCGTTATTGCCGGTGATTTCTGTTGGAAATGATGCGTAGGGTACTTCTCATATTTGCGTTTTTGGTCGTTGCTTTGTCCGTTAGGGCAGAGGAGCGCGATTGGCTACGCAACGGTCTGGATATCCCCGACGTTACAGTTGTGTCGCGTCGTCCGATGCGCGATATAGGCGTCGAGCAGACAAAAATAGACTCGGCAATGCTGCATCAGAATATCTCGCTTTCGATGGCGGATATACTCTCGTTCAACTCCTCGATATTTGTGAAGAATAGCGGTCGTGCAACTCTCTCTACCGTTTCGTTTAGAGGTACATCACCATCTCACACGCAGGTGCTGTGGAATGGTCTGCGCATCAACTCGCCAATGCTCGGAATGACCGACTTTTCGATGATACCCTCCTTCTTGGTCGATAAGGCAACACTTCTGCACGGCTCCTCCTCAATATCCGAGTCGGGTGGAGGTTTGGGTGGCGCAGTGAAACTTTCGACCGAGCCTATGGCGGAGGAGGGCTTTGGTCTGCACTTCGTTCAGGGTATCGGCTCGTTTTTAACCTTCGACGACTTCTTGCGACTCACCTACGGCAAAGGGCGCTGGTACACCTCAACGCGAGTGGTCTTTTCCACCTCGAAAAACAACTATCGCTACCGCAACTACGACAAGAAGGAGAATATCTACGACGACAATAAAAATATCGTGGGGCAGTACTACCCCGTAGAGCGCAATCGCAATGCGGCTTTCCGCGATACACATCTGCTGCAAGAGGTATATTATAGGACAAAAGGAGGCGATATACTATCGTTAAATGCGTGGTACACAAATTCTTATCGTGAACTCCCATTGCTGACTACCGACTACGGCTCGTCGCCCGAGTACGAAAATTATCAGCGAGAAAACTCCTTTCGAGGGGTTGTTGGCTACGACCATATACGTCGCAACTATCGTGTGGGTGCCAAGGTGGGTTATATCTATACGTGGCTGGGATACGACTACTCGTACAATAAGGTTGCTACGACCTGCTCGCGTAGCCGTGTAAATACGATTTACGCCTCGGTTGCGGGTAACTACTCCTTCGAGGAGGCGAAGGTGTTGCTGTCGGGCGATGTTACGTTGCACGAAAATTTTGTTCGCTCGTCGGATGGGGCAGTGGGGTATAATGCCAGCCGTGCCGAACTCTCGGCTGTGGTGTCGGCCCGTTGGCAACCTATTGATAGGTTTGGCTTGTCGGCAACTATGCGCGAGGAGATGTATGGCAAGCGGTGGACATTGCCGATACCCGTTGTGGCGGTTGAGGGTGTTGTGTCGAAAAAGGGTAATATAATGCTTCGAGCCTCTGCTTCGCGCAACCATCGCGCTCCGTCGCTCAACGATTTGTACTTCCGTCCGGGAGGTAACCCTGATCTACGTAGCGAAACGGGTTGGAGTTATGATGCGGGTGTTTCGAGTGAGGTAGGCCGCAAAGATATCTATAAACTAAAACTCTCGGCGTCGTGGTTCGAGTCGTGGATTGACGATTGGATTTTGTGGCTGCCAACAAACAAGGGTTTTTTCTCGCCACGCAACGTGAAAAAGGTCCACTCCTACGGCGTTGAGGCGCAAGCATCGCTCTCGGTGCGCTTGGCAAAGGATTGGCGGTTGGAGCTGAATGGTTCGGCAGCTTGGACCCCTTCGGTGAATGTGGGCGAGCCTATCTCGGCAGGCGATAATTCGATAGGCAAGCAGTTGCCTTATGTGCCACGCTTCTCGTCGTCGGTTACGGGACGATTGATGTTCCGTTCGTGGTCGCTACTATACAAGTGGTGCCATTATAGCGAGCGATTTACGATGTCGAGCAACGATGTGTCGCTTACAGGCAAGCTGCCGCCATACTTTATGAATAATATCGAGTTAGAGAAGCAGTTCGCGTTCCGTTGGGCGGACCTCTCGCTCAAAGGCGCAATCAATAACCTCTTCAACGAGAAGTACCTCTCGGAGCTCTCCCGCCCAATGCCTGGTATCAACTTCGAAATCTTTGTCGGCATCAGACCGAAGTGGGGGAAGTAATTAACGGAAAACGGAAAGAGATACAATGGGCGAAATATGACCTATGTGGCAAATTTGCCACATTCTCCTCATTATACCCCCCCCCACAAACAAGTTTGCGTGTCGTAGTATCAAAAACAAAAAGATGCCGAATTTCTTCGACATCTCCTTGCTTCGCTAATTTTGCGGAAAGGGAGGGATTCGAACCCCCGGTACAGTTACCCGTACACCGCATTTCGAGTGCGGCCCGATCGACCACTCCGGCACCTTTCCAGTGCGTTTTGCGGTTGCAAATGTACGAATTTATTTTTTAATTCCAACTATTTCGCGCAATAATTTGCACTTTTTTTGTGTATTGTTCGATTAAAGTGTTTTTTCATAAATATAATTATTACCTTTGTGATAGACTAAATTAGGCATAATGCTCGTTTAATAGTTAAAAGGCAATAGAGTATAACTATGAAGAAGTTTGTGATAATAGCTATAATTGCAGTGCAGGCACTACTCGTTTCGGGTTGTGCTGCCGCGTGGCAGAATGTGGGATATTCGGACGATATGTACTCTATACACAACCAGATAGCTATCGCCGAGCGTCAAAAGGCGGAGGCTGAACTTGCCAAGGCGCAATACGAGGCGCAACAAGCGCAGTACGAGGCGGCTATGGCAAAGGCTAATGCCGAGGCCGCTAAGCAACAGGCAGAGGGCGCGGCTACGGGTGCGGCATACAATGTTTACGACTCTGTTTTGGCGGATACCTACGAGAGCGCATACGCTCGTCGTCTGTATGGTTTCTCGTCGCCAACCTATCGTATGCCGTCGTCGTACTACACTTGGCGCTACTCCGATGCGTTTGGATACGCATCGGCATACGACCCGGCATTCTATAATGTTATGGTTTCGGGCGATATGGTTTGGGTTGAGCCTAAGTATATAACTTCGATGTTCGGCACTTGGGGCGCTGCCGTAGTACCTTCGTACGGCTGGTACTATGGCTGGGGCAATCCATACAGATATTGGAGTAGTCCATACTATAGTTGGTACAACTACAATTGGTATTACGGCTGGAATAGTTGTTATTATTGGGGCTGTTCGCACCCTTATTACCACTACTATCACCACCATCACCACTATCCGCACCGTCCGTCGTATCATCGACCTCCACACCACAACCGTCCTCCATATGCCGGATCGGGAAGTGTAGGCAATACCGGACATCATCACAATCGTCCGGGGGCTACGGTGGGTCGTAATCCGGGAGCAACACGCCCTGTGGATAGAGTTGAGGGTGTACGTCCAACAACACCGAATCGTGGCGGTACAAAGCCTGTTGGAGGCACAACCATAACCACTCCATCGGGCGGCAAGGCTGGCTCTACGCCGTATCGTGGAGGCTCGAAGCCAATATCGGGGACAACCGTAACCAAGCCTTCGAGCGGCAAAGTAAGTACTACGCCATATCGTGGTAGTTCGAAATCTTCGTCGAGCAGTAGCAGCTCGTCGAGTAGTCGAGTTGGTTCATCGTCATATCGTTCCTCTTCCTCCTCATCGTCGTTCAGCGGCGGTGGAAGTGTAGGTGGTTCGCGTTCGATCTCGGTGGGCGGAAACTCGCGTGGCAGATAGTTAAAAAAAGTAAAAACAGAGAGTTATGAAAAGGTATATTTCAATTGTAGCGATACTTCTCGCATCGGCATTGTCGGTACAGGCGCAAAGTACATCGGGACTGCTCTTCAACAGAGATATTATTCCGGCGTCGTCGCTTGTATCTCTTTCGCAGCGAGAGTCGGTAGGTACTGCCCGTTCAATGGGTATTGGTGGGGCATTTACCTCGCTCGGAGCCGATATGGCATCGTTTGGCTACAATCCTGCCGGTTTCGGAATGTATCAGCGTAACGAAATCTCGGTAACTATCGGTGCGGGTATTTCGCAGACCAAAAACTATAATGTATATAGCTCGGGCGATAACACGATGTTTCGTATGACACTGAATAATGTCGGCGCATCGTTTAAGGTATATGAGGGTACGGGTAAACTTACGGCTGTAAATTTTGCCTTCGGCTACAATAAGACTGCGGACTACAATTACGATATGGTATATGCGGGACCTACCGCAGTATCGTCGCTTGCTGATGCCTTTGCCGATATTGCCAATGCAAATGGCTTGGGAATAAATGCCGATGGCAAAATTACCGATAGTCGTGGCTACTTCGACTACGATATGAACCCATATTTTTGGGGTACGGTGATGGGTTATAAGGGCGGCTTGATAAACAAGGGCGCAAATGGTTGGTACCCCGACGAGATTGGACCAAATGCCGAGATGTCGCAGCATACGAACTTGCAGAGCAGGGGCTCGGCAGGTGAGTTCTCATTCGCTTTCGGATTTAATTTCAACAATATCGTCTATCTCGGTGCGTCGCTCGATGTGCAGAGTATTTCGCGTCAGCAGAGCATCTACTACGACGAGTATATCGGCTATGGTGCAGGTTTGAAGCCCGATGCTGCGGCTTATCCATATCAACTTCGCGATTTCACCTTTGCACAGAGTATGTCGGTCAGTGGCTCGGGTGTCGGAGCGAAGTTTGGTATTGTTGTGCGTCCGATTGATGCACTGCGTATAGGCTTGGCGGTACACACTCCGTCTTACTACTCGATGACGTATCGTTATTCGGCAGCACTTTCGTCGGTGGCAGAGAGTGCGGGCTCGAATCCGAATAATTGGAATGTTGTAAATGGCTATGTCTATGCCGACGAATCGACACCGGTGCTTAAAGATTATGGCGACAGTCGTTGGACGTTCACCACTCCGACGCGATTGCTTGCAGGTATCTCGTATGCGATAGGTCAGTATGCTATTATCTCGGCGGACTACCAATTTGATCTTTATCGTTCGCTGAAGTGGAATTATACCCCTGCCGATACGGGCTATACGAATGCAATTTTCCGCGATAATTTGAAAAATACACACACCATTCGTGCCGGCATTGAGGCGAAACCGTTGCCTTGGTTGTCTTTGCGTGCAGGTGGAGGCTATCGCACCAGCCAACTCGTCAAGGATTTCGATATGGTTGCCTTCTCCGAGCCCGTTGCCGATAAAATGTGGTACGCCTCGGCAGGTTTGGGATTCCGCATAGGTCCCGTAACGTCGATAGATGTGGCTTACCAATATCGCAATACCCACTATTCGGACTACTATACATTCTATACGAAATGGAGCGATATTCCGAGTGCAAGCCCGCTCTATGGCTTGGATATGATAAATCACAATATCGCTTTAACCTTTGCGTTCAGGTTTTAAATAGTGAGTAGTTAGGAGTTCCTGTCAGACTCTATTGAATCCGATCAATTCCTAAAAAATAGTTGTCGATTTAGACGATGGCTTTTGTTATATAACTTACAATGAAATAGAGTGTGTCTAAAAACAGTTTTTAGACACACTCTATTTATATTCTCACTGTGTAGTTAGATTTTGTTCAGCGCATCGAAGCCCTTGCCATATACGCCCATTACCGAGCCGATTGTAATAAAAGCTTCGGGATCGACACTGCGAACAACTTTCAGCACCATAGCCAAGTCGCGCTTACGACAAACGCACATCACAACCTTCGAGTTATCCTTCGAATACCAACCCGTTGCCTCGATTACCGTAGCACCACGCTTTGCCTCGTTGTTTATGGCATCGGCGATAGCCTTGTAGTCCTTGCCGACAATGAAAATCTGGCTCGACTGCTGGTTACCCGAGAGAATCATATCGACCGTATAGCTGAACACCGCAACCATAACATATCCGTAGATTACACCATCGATGCCGACCTCCGGCAAGAAGAGCGCCGAGCCGATAATTACGGCATCGGTGTAGCGGATAAACTTACCATAGGAGATGGTATAGAACTTATTTACAATCATCACCACGATATCCGAACCTCCCGTAGAGCCACCCTGCTGGAAGCAGAGCGCAACACCAATACCCGAACAGATACCTCCAAGAATGGCGGAGAGTAGTCGATTTTTGAGGTTGAAGAGGTCTACAATCGTGCCGTTGGGTAGCTCCAAACCATCTCGTGCCGTGATAAGTTCCGCCACCCAACCCGTTGGTGTGGTGAACCATACCTGCAAGAAGTGCATAATAACGGACATTACCACAACGCAGTAGATTGTCTTTATACCGAAATTCCAACCGACGACAAAGCCTGCTATAACGAGAAGTACGGCGTTGATTATCAACACCATTGTACCTATTGATATTGCTCCGTTTGTAAGGTGATAGATAAGGAGCGAAAGACCGGTTGCGCCACCACCCGCAGCGTCTGCCGGCAATATGCAGCAGATCCAACCGAACGAGTAGAGGAACATACCGAGCGCCATCAACGAGTACTCCTTGAAGATGGTGAATACACTTGGCTTGTTTATTGAAAGTTGCATAACAAATAAACTCTATGAACTAATTCTGTGGGCGCAAAAATATAAAAAAATGCGTTATGGTATTCTCCGAGAGCAGAAATTTTGACTATTTTCTTGTAAAAATAGTGCGGAATAGGGTGGTGTTGTACTCCTCGAAGCCACATTTTTTGTACAAAGCGTGTGCCGCTTTACGCGAAGGGTTCGAGGTGAGGTAAAGTCTTTGCGCTCCAAGTGCCGCCGCCTCTTCCTTTGCCTTTTCGACGAGTGCCTGCCCGAGTCGCAATCCTCGTGCCGCCTCATCAACCACAACGTCCTCTATCCACGCCTTGCGACCTGTCGGGATATCGACCACAACGAGTGAGAGCATACCCACAATTGCGCCCTCGTTTTCGGCGACAAAAAGATGCGTATTTGGGTTGCGCAACAACGCTTCAATCTGTTCGGTTGTAGGTATTTGCGCCGATGCAGATAGCTGTGGCAACAACCTCGCGAGAGCCTCTGCAAGAGCGGTAGAGTAATCCGTAACTCGGTAAATTTTCATTTCGCTAAACAACCTATGGTTTGATTGGCGCAAAGATAGTGAAAAGTTTTCCGTTTTACGCTTTTCGTTCTCCGTTTATTTTATTATCTTTGCAAGTGTAAACAAAAAACGCATACATAAATGCTAAACATTGTACTTTTCGGTGCTCCGGGCTGTGGCAAGGGTACGCAGTCGGAACTTTTGGAGAAGCGTTTCTCGCTTCGCCACATCTCAACAGGAAACATTATTCGTGAGCAGATTGCTGCAAAAACCGAACTCGGCTTGCAGATGCAGGCGTGTATCGAGCGTGGTGAGTTGGCTCCCGACCAACTTGTTATTGATATGGTTGCCGACTATGTGGCAACGCATAATGAGGGTAAGGGTGTGATTTTCGACGGTTTCCCTCGCACAACGGCGCAGGCTGTGGCGTTCGACGAGATTCTCGCCAATCACGGACAGAAGGTTGCCGTAATGATAAATATGGAGGTTCCCGAGGAGGAACTCGTCAAGCGTATCTTGTTGCGTGGCAAGGATTCGGGACGTGCCGACGACCAGTCGGAGGAGATTATCCGCAACCGCATCGACGTCTACAATGCGCAGACCGCCGTTGTAGCGGACTTCTACCGTGCGCAAGGCAAGTTCGAGAGCGTCCCTTCGTTGGGCACTATTGAGGAGGTTGCCGAGCGAATCGGTAAGGTAGTTGAAACGTACTTATAAACGGAAAACGGAATTTTTAAATTTAGCTAATGGCTAATGGCCAATGGCTAACGGCGAATTGTATGGCAAAGGGCAGAACAGAGATTGCAGAGTTGGGAGAGTTCGGTTTGATTGACCGCCTGACATCAAAATTTTCAAAAACCAACAAATCGACTATCTGTGGCGTTGGCGATGATGCTGCGGTGATTGAGGCGTCGAAGGATAAGGCAGTAGTCGTATCTACCGACTCGATGTTGGAGGGTATCGACTTCGACCTCACCTATTTTCCGCCAAAACACCTCGGCTACAAGGCTGTTACCAAGGGTATTAGCGACGTCGTGGCGATGAACGCAGTGCCCGAGCAGATTACGCTCGCACTTGGCATCTCGTCGAAAATCTCGGTGGAGTTTTTGGACGACTTCTACGAGGGTGTGGAGTTTGCCTGCAAGGAGGCGGGCGTAGATTTAGTAGGCGGCGATACATCAGCTTCGCTGACGGGTTTGATAATCAATATCACCGCCATAGGACGTGCCAAAAAGAGTGAGATATCGTATCGCAGTGGCGCCAAGGAGCACGATTTGATATGTCTTACGGGCAACCTTGGAGCCTCGTATATGGGCTTGCGACTACTGGAGCGTGAACGCAGAGTTTTGCAGGGCTTGGGAGATGCCGTATCACCAAAGTTCGAGGGGTACGAATATCTCTTAGAGCGCTATCTGAAACCTCGTGCACGCTACGATATGGTAGAGTCGTTGCGCAAGGAGGGCATTGTGCCAACCTCGATGATTGATATCACAGACGGTCTTGCTTCGGAGGTGTTGCAGATTTGTAAGGCGTCGAAGTGTGGTGCGCGTATCTACTTGGAGCGTATGCCTTTGGCGAAGCAGACCACTGCATTGGCTGAGGAGATGAATATGGACCCTGTGGTTGCGGCATTGAATGGTGGCGAGGATTACGAATTGCTCTTTACCGTGCCTCTCGATATGCGTGAGAAGATTGTGAATTTGGGTTGCATTGATATAATCGGTCATATCACAGCCGAGAGTACGGGAGCCTATCTCGTAACGCCGGACGGAAGTAATATAGGTCTGAAAGCACAAGGCTTTACCCCGAAGCAATAACTTAAAACTATATGATAATGAAGAGAATCCTATTACTTCTCTCTGCGCTTGTCCTATGCGTGGAGGCATTTGCTGTGAATGGGTACGAGCTCCATTCGCCGAATGGTAAATTGAGCGTTACTATAACTGCCGAGCCGCAGTTGTCGTACCAGATTGAGTGTGGCAACGATTTGGTGTTGGCTCCATCGAAGATTGGTTTGAAAATTTATGAGGGTGCAGTGCTCGGCAATGGCGACAAGGTTAAGCGAGTGAAACGCACTACGGTAAATACCGAGATAGCTGCGCAAAACTACTTCCGCAACACCATAAAAGACCACTATAATGCTCTGCGCATAGATTTTGCAAGGAACTACGCCGTGGAGTTTCGTGCCTACGATGAGGGTGTGGCTTATCGCTTTGTAACAAATTTTAAGAGCGATTTCGTACTCGAAAACGAGATTGCCGAGTTTGCCTTTGCGAAGGATTACAACGGATATTTTCCATATACCAATAAGACGGGTACGCGCAAGGATAAGTATTTTACCTCGTTCGAGTCGAATTATCGCGTGGGCGAGTTGTCGCGCTTCGATAAGGAGAGCGTGGCGTTTGTTCCCGTAATTGT
The DNA here is from genome assembly GCA_017520545.1 of Alistipes sp. Taxonomy (GTDB): domain Bacteria; phylum Bacteroidota; class Bacteroidia; order Bacteroidales; family Rikenellaceae; genus Alistipes. The sequence continues at coordinate 63,790 of JAFXFM010000013.1, forward strand.
CGAGCACGACAACTACGACGTCTGCATTTTGGAGGCGGACGTTGAACACTATCCGGGAATGTTCGTGTCGAACAGCAAGGGTGCAACGGCTCTCTATGGTGAATTTGCTCCGATGCCCGATAGGGTAGTAGAGGGTGGACACAACAAGTTGCAGGGAATAGTCGAAGGTCGCAAACCATATATCGTCGAGTGTAGGGCAAAGACCAATACTCCGTGGCGTATTCTCCTTGTTACCGAGGATAAGAACACGCTGCTCGACAACGATATGGTCTATCGCCTCGCTTCACCTTCACGCATCGAAGATGCTTCGTGGGTTAAACCGGGCAAGGTTGCTTGGGAGTGGTGGAACCACTGGGGATTGACGGGCGTGCCATTCAAGGCAGGCATCAATACCGAAACCTATAACCACTACGTCGATTTTGCTGCCAAGTATGGTATCGAATATGTGATTCTCGACGAGGGTTGGGCTGTTAAATATGCCAACGACCTTACGCAGGTTGTTCCCGAGATTGATTTGAAGGCGATTATTGAAAATGCCAACAAGAAGGGTGTAGGTATTATTCTTTGGGCGGGCTACAATGCTGTGAAGGGTAAAGAGGAGGCGGTTTGTCGCCACTTTGCTGCAATGGGTGTCAAGGGCTTTAAGGTCGATTTCCTCGACCGCGACGATGTGGAGATGGTAGATTTTCAATACAAACTTGCCGAGGTGGCAGCCAAGTACAAACTTATGCTCGACTATCACGGCTGTCCGAAGCCTACCGGTATGAACCGCACATACCCTAATGTTGTGAATTTCGAGGCGGTACTCGGCTTGGAGTGTGCTAAATCAAAGCGCAGTCTGCGCTACAATATGGTGGATTACGATTTGGAGATTCCATACTTGCGTATGGTTGCCGGCCCTATGGACTATACGCAGGGCGCAATGCGTAATGCTAAGAAACGAAACTATTATCCTTGTTCGCACGCACCTATGAGCCAAGGTACCCGTTGCCGCCAGTTGGCGATGTATGCTATATACTTCGCGCCATTCTCGATGTTGTGCGACTCTCCATCGCTCTATGAGCGTGAGGCGGAGTGTACCAAGTTTATCGCCGAGTTCCCAACCACTTGGGACGAGACGGTGGTGCTCGACGGTCATATTGGCGACTATGTGGCTATGGCTCGTCGTAAGGGTGATACGTGGTATGTGGGAGTGATGAACGACTGGACGGCACGCGATGTTGAACTCGATTTGTCGAAGATTCTCGGTGAGGGCAACCATAAGGCGGAGGTGTTCCGCGATGGCGTGAATGCCGACCAACTCGGCGAGGACTATATCCACGAAACAATTACACTTTCGGGCTCTCGCAAAGTTGTTGCAAAGATGGCATCAGGTGGAGGATACGTTCTGAAAATCACAAAATAAAGATTCTTTTTTAGCACCGAGTAGAGGAGATGGCGAATTGCTATCTCCTCTTTTTTGCGCAGCAAAATGACATAGAATAACAAAGAATAATAAAGAATAACAAATGCGCCTGCTATTGCCACACTGCCCCCGACTGACCGAATGCTGGTAGCCCAACAAAAGTGGAGCGTAGCGACAAGTCCCCCTTTCGCAAGGGGGATTTAGGGGGATGTAGGATATGTAACACAGAAAAAGGAAGATCAATCGATCTTCCTTTTTCTGTGTTGGGCTACCAGGATTCGAACCTAGAATGACAGGACCAGAATCTGTAGTGTTACCATTACACCATAGCCCAATGCTTGTTTGCGAGTGCAAAAGTATAACATATTTTTGTTTTCGCAAAGAATTTTTCAAAAAAATATATCTCGAAGGTAAAAAATCTCTTTTGGCAACACTTTTTTTAAGCCTAAAAGGTGGATATTACAAAAATAAATGCTAAATTTGTGAAGATATAAACCACCTAAACAGAATTATTATGGATAGAAGAGAATTTTTTAAACGAATGGGCTTGATTGTTGCGGGATCAGTTGCGCTCGACCTTGATGCAAAGGCGAATACAATGATGTCGCTCAGCGAAGGTGAGATACCGGAAATTGCGGCGTCGAGCAAAATTGCCACTAAAATTCCTGATATGGACGCTAAGCTCGAGAAGCCGGTAACCGTTATGATTATTGGTGCGGGTAGTCGAGGTAGAGCTTATGCTCGCTATGCAGAGAAGTTCCCTCAATCGATGAAGGTTGTGGGTGTTGCCGATTTGAATCCGAATCGTCGCCGCGCGATGGCCAAGAAACATAATATCCCTAAGGAGAACCAGTTTGGTGATTTCCACGACGCCTTGGCTCGACCAAAACTTGCCGATGCGGTGGTTATCTCTACACCCGATAACCTCCACTACGAACCTTGTATGAAGGCTATCGAACTCGGTTATGATGTGTTGCTCGAAAAGCCTGTTGCTCCGACCGAAAAGGAGTGTCGCGCTATTTTGAAGCAGGCGCACAAGTATAATCGTATCGTTGCCGTATGCCACGTTTTGCGCTATGCTCCATATTTCGTGGCATTGAAGGAGGTTCTCGATTCGGGCGCTATTGGCGACATTGTGAATATCCAGCACTTCGAGCCAATCCGCTATGCTCATATGGCACACTCGTATGTACGCGGCAACTGGCCTTTGTCTAAGAAGACGACCCCTATCATTTTGGCTAAATCGTGCCACGACCTCGATATCGTGCGTTGGTTGATTGGAAAACCTTGTGAAACTATTGCAGCCGAGGGCTCGTTGCACCTCTTCCGTCCGGAAAATGCGCCAAAGGGTGCACCGGAGCGTTGTACTGATGGTTGCCCACACGAGGCGGAGTGTCCGTATTCGGCAATCGATATCTATGAGCGTAGAAAGCAACACTTGGGAGTATTCGACCTTCCTCGCAAGGACCCGGCGCTCATTCGCGAAAAGCTCAAAACGACAAACTATGGACGTTGCGTATTCCGCTGCGAAAACGACCAGTGCGACCACTATGTAGCGATTATGAAGTTCCAGGATGGTGTTACGGCAAGTTTCTCGATGGACGCATTTACACCTTGGGGTGGTCGTCGTACCCGTATTATGGGAACGAAGGGCTTTATCGAGGGTGATATGAGCACCTTCACCTTCTATGACTTCCGCTCGTCGCACAAGAGTGTGTGGGATCAGAAGGTTAGCGAGGTGGCAGAGTATAAGGATGCGGGCCACGGAGGAGGCGATCATATGCTTGTTCGTGATTTCTTGCGTGCAGTAGCGGCGCAGGACGAGAAGTTGCTTTCTAGCACGATTGATGTATCTATAGAGAGTCACGTTATGGGCTTTATGGCAGAGAAGAGCCGTAAGTCGATGAAGAAGGTTAAAATCTAAAAGTTTATAAAACTATGAAACACATCAAATTGCGCCTTGTAATTATGAACTTCCTGCAATATGCAGTGTGGGGTTCGTGGTTAATTTCATTGGGTGCCTATTTGGGAGGATCGTTGAAATTCTCGGGCGGAGAGATTGGTAGCTTCTTTGCTACGATGGGTATTGCTTCGCTCTTTATGCCTGCGATTATGGGTGTTATTGCCGACCGTTGGGTTCCGGCACAGCGACTCTTGGGCATCTCGCACCTTTTGGCGGCGGCCTTTATGGTGGCGGCATCTACGCAGGATAGCTACCAAACGTTGTATCCGCTGATGTTGTGCAGCGTAATGTTCTATATGCCGACTATCGCGTTGAGTAATACGGTTGCGTATAATGCACTCAACAAGGCAAACCTCGACACCGTCAAGGCGTTTCCACCTATTCGTGTGTGGGGCACCGTGGGATTTATTTGTGCAATGTGGACGGTGGATTTGTTAGGCTTCGGACTCTCTTCGGCTCAGATGTTGTTGTCTGCAGGTTTGGGCGTGGCGTTGGGACTATACTGCTTCACTCTCCCTTCGTGCGAGGTCAATCGTAATGTAGCATCAAAGTCTTGGATCGACACCTTGGGCTTGCGTGCATTCGCGCTCTTCAAGGAGTACAAAATGGCCGTGTTCTTCCTCTTCTCGATGATGCTTGGTATGTCGTTGCAGATTACCAACGCCTTTGCAGATGGCTACATCAAGAGCTTTGGCGATGTGGCGGTGCACGGAGATAAGTATTTAGGAACATTTGGCGTAGAGCACTCGACGATACTTATATCGCTGTCGCAAATCTCCGAAACACTATGTATCCTTCTCATTCCGTTCTGCTTGAAGCGATTCGGTATTAAGAATGTAATGCTTATCTCGATGTTTGCGTGGGTACTTCGCTTTGGCTTGCTGGGTGCGGGCAATCCGGGCACGGGTGTGTGGATGTTTATCCTCTCGATGATTGTCTACGGCGTGGCATTCGATTTCTTCAATATCTCGGGTTCACTCTATGTGGAGAAGGAGACTGCTCCGGAGATTCGTGCGAGTGCGCAGGGCGTGTTTATGATTATGACCAACGGCTTCGGCGCTTTTATCGGCTCTTATGTAGCAGGTTGGGTAGTCGATAAGTGGGGTTGGCCTCTTTCGTGGTATATCTTCGCGGGCTATGCGTTGGAGGTTGCGATATTGTTTGCACTTGTTTTCAAGTACAAGCACAATCCTGATGCAGAGGTCAAGGTAACTCATTAGTCTAAATATCAATGAAAATTAAACACCGCTTTTAGCGGTGTTTTTTTGTTTTTATGCAAATTTTTTTGAGATTTTTTTTGGAAAATAAAAAATTTTGCATTTACTTTGTGATATCAAAATAATATCATTTTGAAAAACAGATTGCAAATGGAAACTAAATTATAAACCTTTTTAATACTTATTACTATGGAGACAAACAAGAACAAGGTCTATTCAGGCTGGAAGATGAATGGTTTTGCGATGTTATTCATCGTGTTATTGTCGTGGGTTGGTGGCCCCGCCCTTGCAATCTACGGAGGTGTAGAGTGGGGAGCTCCTTACGATGCTGTTGCTATTGTAGCGGGCGCAATTATCTTGTTGTGGGCAATTATTGCGTCGTGCGGTTTCATAATGTTGGAGCCTAACGAGGCTCGTGTATTGCTATTTTTCGGAAAGTACCGTGGCAACTTCGTGCAGACGGGTTATTGGTGGGTAAATCCATTTATGTCGAAGAAATCAATCTCGCTTCGTGCCCGTAACCTCAATGCTGAGCCTATAAAGGTGAACGACAAGCAGGGTAATCCTATACTTATCGGTTTGGTTTTGGTATGGAAAATCCGAGAGGAGGAGATATACAAGGCTGTGTTCGATATCGATACCCCTGTTGCTACGGGTGAGGTTACCGTAACTGCAAGCAGTCGAATGAAGGCGCTCGAAAACTTTGTATCGGTGCAGAGCGATGCGGCATTGCGTCAGGTTGCAGGTATCTACGCCTACGATAACAACAACGGTGCGAATGAGGAACTTACCCTCCGTTCCAATGCCGATGAGATTAACGAGCAGCTCGAAAATCGTTTGAATGAGCGTTTGGCAATGGCCGGTATTGAGGTTGTTGAGGCTCGTATTAATTACCTCGCCTATGCTCCTGAAATTGCAGCTGTGATGTTGCGTCGCCAGCAGGCTGATGCTATTATCTCGGCACGCGAGAAGATTGTCGAGGGTGCAGTTTCGATGGTTAAGATGGCTATCGACAAGTTGGCAGAGGACGAGGTTGTAGAGTTGGACGAGGAGCGCAAGGCGGCTATGGTGAGCAACTTGCTCGTAGTGTTGTGCGGTGATGAGTCGGCTCAGCCGGTTGTGAATACTGGAACTTTGCACCATTAAAAAATCGTTCTGAACGGTAAATTTTGCACGAATCTGCTGACTCTGAAATGCTCACATAGGCTTACTATGCTCCGCTTTCATCGCATTGCTTCGCACAAAATTTCCTCGTTCATTGACGATTTTAAGAAACGGAGAGCGGAAAACGGAAAACGGAAAACTTTTTTTTGAGTTGAGAGTTGAGGGCTGAGAGTTGAGAGCTGAGAACTGAGAGCTGAAAATTTAAAGCGCACCTTTACTAGCCCTTACTAACTTTTAATTTCGTTGCGCCTTAACAACGCTCGGAGTTCGTAAAACAAAAAATAAAAGCTAACGGCTAAAAGCTAATGAGTATGGCAAAGGAGCCTACAAAGAGTTTTGTACTTCGTATTGATGCCGAGATGATGGAGGCTATCGAGAGGTGGGCGGAAGATGAATTCCGCTCCACTAATGGTCAGCTGCAATATATTATCGCCGAGGCTCTGCGTAAGAGTGGACGAATCAAGAAACGAAAAAAGGAGAACTGATGGAAGCAAATAACTTTATACAGATATTGCGCAAGATTAATCGAGGAGTCTCGTTCAACTTGTGGCGCGTAAAAATCGGTGGTTTGGAGATGGCTCTGTTCTTTCTCTTCGTCATCGGAGAGAAGCTCGTTTGCAGATTTATCCCGATGGAGCCCGACACACAACATATTGTAAGCGAAACAATGAGTTGTATTTCGGTGTTGATCTGGGGTGAGGCGATTTCCCGTTCGCTCTATAAACTATTCCCTCGATATCGCTGGGCCACATTGTTGGCACTGATTGGCGGTGCTGTCGGTGGTCTGCTTATTACAATCGTGATGGATTACTTCGATAGTGAGGTTGCGGTGGATACCAACGATATTATAGCGTTGGGCGTTTGTGTTATACTGATGATTGCAGCGTATATCTTGTGGAGACAGAGTGTCAATAAGGTGAAGCGGCTGAAATTTGAGCGCGAAATGGCCCGCAAACGCAAGGCGAGAGTAGAGTACTAAAATAAAAAGAGGTCAATATTGACCTCTTTTATTTACTCCTTTGGAAGGAGTTGTACATTAACTGCCTGTTCACCCTTGTCGCCGTTGCTAATCTCGTACGTTACAAGTTGGCCCTCGTTAAGTGCCTTGAAGCCCTCTTTGACGATACCGGTGTAGTGCACAAAAATCTCTTTGCCGTCTTCGGCGATAATAAATCCGTACCCCTTTTTGGAGTCGAACCATTTTACTTTTCCCTCCATAGTTAAATCGGTTAGTTTGTTTGGTTATACAAATATAACAAATTTTTTTGTGATTGTACCGAAAAAAGGAAAATAATTGTATGCCGTAGCACCAAAAACAAAAAAGATGTCAATTCCTTGACATCTTCTTGCTTCGCTCTTTGTCGGGGTACCAGGATTGGCTACTTCGTTCGCTTATGCTCACTTCGCTTAACGCCTTTCCTGTGCGCTCGCCGCGGGGCTGACCAAAACTGCGCTCCGCAAGAAGTTGATAAATCAACTCCATTTCGTTTTCGCTACTACGCCCTCCAAACAAGTTTGTATGCCGTAGTACCAAAAACAAAAAAGATGTCAATTCCTTGACATCTCCTTGCTTCGCTTGTTTTGTCGGGGTACCAGGATTCGAACCTGGGACCCTCTGGTCCCAAACCAGATGCGCTAACCGGACTGCGCTACACCCCGTTGCTGTATTGCGAGTGCAAAGGTAAAGCAAAAAAATTAATCTGCAAACTTTTTTTAATTTTTTTATCAATTTTTTTGTTTTGCACCGCTTTTTGCCTGCTCTGCACCACAAAAACAGACTATATTTTCACCTTGAAATATGCTGCGCCACTCGCTTTTGCAGCCTCCAATCCCACAGCCGAGTCCTCGAATATCAACGTTTCGGCAGGTGAAACACCTTCGAGGGCCATAACTTTGAGAAAAGCTTCGGGCGAAGGCTTCGGCTCTACAACATCGAGCGACGTGATAACGCCATCAACCTTGCCTTCGATGCCGAGATGACGCATTGCGTTGTGGATATTATCTTTCTGCCCCGTCGAAACTATCCACGCTCGACCACCCTGTGCGCGAAATGCCTGTACGAAGTTCCACAGTGGCTTGTTTAGTTGTACAGAGTCGAAAAATGTGGGGTAGAGTGCTATCTTACGGCGGCGTATGCGGTCGATGTCTATGTCGTTGGTGATGCCTATCTCACGCAAAAATTCGGGACAACGCATACCAAAATAGCGACGACGATAGTCGTTGCGGTCGAGTGTTATCCCCTCTTCGGCAAGGGCTGCAACATATGCCTCCATATTTGCCTCTTCGGTCGAGGCGAGAGTGCCGTCGAAATCGAGAAGAATTAGTTTTATCTCCATTGAAAAACTCGGTTAATCGAATGACTGCATACCCGATTGAGCAATTCGCATAATGCGTTGATACTCATCGGCTGTTAGCTCCATAAAAAAGTAGTGAATCGGATCCACTCGCATATCGTTGTAACGTACCTCGTAGTGCAGGTGCGGAGCGAGTGAAAGACCAGTGTTGCCCGAGTGGGCAATAACCTCACCGCGACGTACCTTTTGTCCAACCTTCACCTTGGCATTTTGAAGATGCGCGTACGAAGTGGTGTAGCCGTTACGGTGGTCTATTGTAATAGTTACACCCGAGGTAGAGTACTTATCTTTGATATTGGTAACTACGCCATCGGCCGTAGCGACCACGTTCGTTCCCTCCGCGATGGCATAATCCACGCCTTGATGGTTGTGCAATGTGCGGTAGAATGGGTGCATAAGTCGTCCGTATGCGGAGGTTAGCAGTGTCAATTCATCGTTCTTCACCGGTTGAATAGCGGGGATATTGTTGCGTTTAAGTCCGATTCTGCGCAATTTGTCATTGAGCTCGGCATAGCTCTCCTCGGCGGTAACCATTTTCTGTTCCAGCTTGGCGAGCGATGAGTCGAATAGACCGTACATCTCACCGTTCGATTTCGAGAGCAGCGCTTCGTACAACTCTACGCGCTTGGTGTTGTACTCCGAGTTGAAGTCGTATGGCTCCGAATCGAATATCATAGCGAAGACGTTCTTGTCGCGTGCCACAACATTTTCGACCACCATAGCCAACGAATCGTGCTTGGCAAGCAGGGATCGGTACTCCCTTTGTAGTTGTCGGTTGGAGCGTTGCAGTCTATGCTCGGCAGGGGTTATGATAAGTAGCGACACGACGAGATAGCACAGCACTGCTGCGCCCAACCACGCCATACCGTCCAATATGCGATGTGATACCCTTTTGTCGCCTCTATTTATCTCGTGTTGTCCCATTATTTCGGTATATCTGTTACTCTGCGGCTCACTTCGAGGTCGGTGTTGTATCTGATGTTTTTTAGCAACTCTTGATAGTCGTCAGCCGTTAAGTTTAGGTTGAAATAGTTGATAGGATTGACGTGTCGGTTGAGGTATATCACCTCGTAGTGGAGGTGTGGACCTGTTGAGCCTCCTGTTGAGCCAACCTCACCTATGAGTTGTCCTCGTTTTACCCTCTGTCCCTGCGTTACGAATATGCGTTGCAGGTGAGCGTAGCGCGATTTATAAGCAAATTTATGGTCTATAAGAATTTGCTTTCCATATCCGAAATTTGCTTGCCCCTGATCGACCTTTTCGACCGTTCCGTCGCCCGTCGCAAATACCGGCGTGCCGTAATCTGCCGAGAGATCGACACCCTTGTGCATTGCGCGTCGGCCGAAAATAGGGTGGCTGCTACGCTCGCCAAATGAGTAGAAAGCCTTTAAGTTCTTGCGGTCAATGGGCCAAATGGCGGGTATGGCAAGCGAGAACTGCTCTTTCTCCTGCGCCAGCACCTGCAATTGGTCGAGTGAGCGGGAGATGGCGTATGTCAGATGGGTTGCGGCATCGAGCTGTTCTTGTGTCGAGATTATCAATTCGGAGTGGTCGTTGCCAACCAAATCGAAATACATCGAGTCGGTGTGGGGCTCGTAGATGTTGAGAAGGTTGAGTGAGTCGCCCGAAAAGAGCATTCTATACACATTTTGGTCGCGGTGGCGAATCTCCTGCAACTTGCTCTCCATCGAGGCGATACGGTTTTGCAGTATCTCGTATTTTAGTACTATTTCACGGTTTTCTGACTCCAAACTCTCCATTTTCGGGGTAGCGGAGAGGTATGAAATGACGATATTCAGAATCACAATCGCAACGAAACCAATCGCTATTTGCAGCAAAATGCGTCGTCGATTTTGTCGCTTTTGGTCGGTCGAAACCTCTTGCCTATTGTGAATATCCCACTTCAATGCGAAAAAAACTTTGTTATATAGGTGCAAAATTAGTATTAATTTTGTATTTTTGCAACCGATTTTGCGCGCACGCATACGTGTTGCCTGCAAACCACTATTATAACGAGTTGAAATTATAATTATTATACACAAATGGATTCTAAACAAATACGCCAAGCATTTCTCGACTTCTTTGCAGAGAAACAGCACCTTATTGTGCCATCGGCACCTATGGTAGTGAAGAACGACCCGACTTTGATGTTTACAAATGCGGGTATGAACCAGTTTAAAGATATTTTCCTCGGCAATGCCGAGCGTAAGTCGCCACGCGCAGCCGATTCGCAGAAGTGTCTTCGCGTTTCGGGCAAGCATAACGACTTGGAGGAGGTGGGCCACGATACCTACCACCATACAATGTTCGAGATGCTGGGTAACTGGTCTTTCGGCGACTACTTCAAGGCGGAGGCTATCGCTTGGGCGTGGGAGTTGCTGACCGAGGTATATAAGTTGCCAAAGGAGCGTATGTATGCTACTGTGTTCGAGGGCTCGGAGGAGGACGGCGTACCGTTCGATCAGGAGGCCTACGATATCTGGAAGGAGCGTCTGCCGGAGGACCACATCATTCGTGGTAACAAGCACGACAACTTCTGGGAGATGGGCGAGACGGGTCCTTGCGGTCCTTGTAGTGAGATTCACTTCGACTTGCGCGACGAGGCAGAGATTGCCGAGAAACCGGGTCGTGATATGGTGAATATGGGCCACCCGCAGGTTATCGAGATTTGGAACCTTGTGTTTATGCAGTTCAATCGCAAGGCTAACGGCTCATTGGAACCACTGCCTGCAAAGCACGTAGATACGGGTATGGGCTTCGAGCGTTTGTGTATGATTATGCAGGGTGTGAAGTCGAATTACGATACCGACGTATTCCAATCGACCATTAAGGTTTTGTCCGAGATGTCGGGCAAGGAGTATGGCAAGGAGGAGGCTACCGACGTAGCGATGCGAGTTATTGCCGACCACCTTCGCGCCATCGCCTTCTCGATTGCCGATGGACAGTTGCCATCGAACGTTAAGGCAGGATATGTTATCCGTCGCATTTTACGTCGTGCGGTGCGCTACGGCTACACGTACCTCGGCTTCAACGAGCCATTCATCTGCCGCTTGGTGCCAACTTTGGTTGCACAGATGGGTGAGCAGTATCCTGAGTTGAAGGCACAGCAGTCGCTCGTTGAGCGCGTTATCGAAGAGGAGGAGGCTTCGTTCCTCCGCACCCTCGCTACGGGTATCAACCTCTTGGAGGGAGTTATCAAGGAGTGCAGCGGTAAAATTTCGGGTAAGAATGCATTCTTGCTCTACGATACATACGGATTCCCTATCGACTTGACCGAGCTGATAGCCAAAGAGCACGGTGTAGAGGTCGATTTGGTGGAGTTCGACAAGGAGTTGCAGGCGCAGAAGGAGCGTTCGCGCAACGCCGCAGCGCAGGATATCGACGATTGGAAGGAGTTGATTCCTGATATGAAGAACGAGGAGTTTATCGGATATGACACTTTGGAGGCGGACGTTCGTATTGCCCGTGTGCGTAAGGTGCAGACCAAGAATAAGGTTTCGTACCAGATGGTGTTTGACAAGACTCCATTCTATGGTAATTCGGGCGGTCAGGTTGGCGACATTGGTTATATCGAGTCGGCAAACGAGAAGATTGATATTGTGGCGACCGAGAAGGAGAATGGCTTGATTATCCACATCGTAAATCAGTTGCCGGAAAACTTGGAGGCGGAGTTTCACGCTGTGGTAAACCCTGCAAAGCGTCAGTCTTCGGCAAACAACCACACCGCAACCCACCTTCTCCACGCAGCTTTGCGTAAGGTATTGGGCACGCACGTGGAGCAGAAGGGCTCGATGGTGTCGCCCGAGGTGTTGCGTTTCGACTTTTCGCACTTCCAGAAGATGACCGACGAGGAGCTTCGTGCCGTAGAGCGTGAGGTTAATGCGAAGATTCGACTCAACTCGCCACTCGATGAGAACCGTGAGGCTACACAGGAGGAGGCTCAGGCGGCAGGCGCAATGATGCTCTTCGGCGAGAAGTATGGCGACAAGGTGCGTATGGTACGCTTTGGCGAATCGGTTGAGTTGTGCGGTGGTACTCACACCTCGGCAACCGGAAATATCGGTATGTTCAAGATTGTATCGGAGTCGGCTATCTCGGCCGGTGTACGTCGTATCGAGGCGGTAACGGGCGAGAAGGCGGAGGCTTTGGTCTATACAGCACAAGATTTGATTACTTCGCTTGGCGAGATGCTCGGCAACTCGCAACTCGTACCTGCTATTAAGCGATTGGTTGAGAGCAACGATGCACTTGCAAAGGAGGTTGAGTCTATGCAGAGGGAGCAATTGAATACCCTTACCGACAGTATTTTGGCAAATACACCTGAAACTGACGGCTACTTCGTGGTGGCTCGAGAGTTGCCACGCCAGACCGAGTTTGTTAAGAATTTGGCTTACAATTTGCGCTCTCGCAAGCCAAACCTCGTTATGGTCGTAGGCTCGAACGTGGGCGGCAAGGCTACGCTTACCATTATGCTCGGCGACGATGTGGTTAGCAAGGGCGTAGATGCGGGCGCGGTAGTTCGCGAGGCTGCCAAGGCTATCCAAGGTGGCGGTGGCGGTCAGAAGTTCTTCGCTACGGCGGGTGGTAAGAACCCTGATGGCTTGAACGAGGCTATCGAGAAGGCGAAGGCGTTGATTTTCGCTGCGCTCAAATAAAATGCAAAATGCAAAATTAAAAATTACACAGATATGGCAAATAAAGTTTTGTTAATGATTTTGGACGGTTGGGGTATTGGAAACCACACAAAGTCCGATGCGATTTATTCTACAAATCCCGAGTTTATCAACGCATTGACTGCTGCAAATCCGCACGCAGAGTTGCGTACCGATGGTGAAAACGTTGGTTTGCCTGATGGACAGATGGGTAACTCGGAGGTGGGCCACCTCAATATCGGTGCAGGTCGTGTAGTATATCAGGACCTCGTAAAAATTAACCGCGCTTGCAAGACGGGCTCGATTTTGGAGAACAAAGAGATTGTAGCAGCATTTGAGTATGCAAAGGCGAATGGTGTGAATGTTCACTTTATGGGCTTATTGTCGGACGGTGGTGTTCACTCGTCTATCGACCACCTGTTCAAGTTGTGCGACATCTCGAAGCACTACGGCATCGAGAATACCTTCGTACACTGCTTTATGGACGGTCGTGATACCGACCCAAAGAGTGGTAAGGGCTTTGTCGAGGCGTTGGAGAACCATATGGCTCAATCGACCGGCAAAATTGCTTCGATTATTGGTCGCTACTACGCAATGGACCGCGACAAGCGTTGGGAGCGCGTGAAAATTGCTTACGACTGCTTGGTTGATGGCGTAGGCGAGAAGGCTACCGATATGGTTGCAGCTGTCGAGAAGTCGTACGAAGAGGGTGTAACCGACGAGTTTATCAAACCTATCGTGGCGGTTGATGGCGAGGGTAACGCTATCGGTACAATCAAACCAAACGATATGGTTATCTTCTTCAACTATCGTAACGACCGCGCACGCGAGATTACAGTGGCTCTTACACAGCAGGATATGCCGGAGGCGGGTATGCACACAATGCCGCTCTACTACTGCTGTATGACTCCATACGATGCATCGTTCGAGGGCTTGCATATTCTCTTCGACAAGGAGAACGTGCAGAACACCATTGGCGAGTATGTTTCGTCGCTTGGTTTGAAGCAGTTGCGTATTGCCGAGACCGAGAAGTATGCTCACGTAACATTCTTCCTCAACGGAGGTCGCGAGGAGAAGTTCGAGAACGAGGACCGTATATTGGTTGCTTCGCCAAAGGTTGCTACCTACGACTTGCAACCGGAGATGAGCGCATACGAGGTTGCCGACAAGTTGGTTGGTGCATTGGACGAGCAGAAGTACGACTTTATCTGCCTGAACTTCGCAAATGGCGATATGGTGGGCCATACAGGTATCTACGAGGCTATCGAGAAGGCTGTCAAAGCGGTTGATGCTTGCGTGGAGAAGGTTGTAACCTCGGCAAAGGCAAATGGCTACGAGGTGGTATTGATTGCCGACCACGGAAATGCCGACAACGCTATCAATGAGGATGGTACACCAAATACTGCGCACTCGCTCAATCCGGTACCTATCGTAGTTGTTTCGGAGCGTGTTGCAAAGGTTGAAAACGGAATTTTGGCCGATGTCGCTCCAACAGTACTCTCGTTGATGGGCGTACCACAGCCAGCCGAGATGGACGGACACTCGCTCGTAACTTTGAAGTAGTATATAATTATATATAAGTATAATAAAAAAAAGCCAATGGCTAATGGCCAATGGCTAATAGCTAAATTACTATGTTGAGCAGACAAGTTGCCGCAAAGTTGGCAACACACGAAACCCCATTCTATCTCTATGATGTAGACCTCTTGCACCAGACTCTCGATAGTTTGATGTCGGTGGCGCACCGCTATGACTATAAGGTACATTACGCCATTAAGGCGAACTACGACCCACGCCTATTGCAGATTATCCGCGAGCACGGTCTGGGCGTGGATTGTGCCAGCGGTAACGAGGTGAAGTGCGCCATTGAGGCGGGCTTTGACCCTAAAACTATCGTTTATGCAGGCGTTGGAAAGCGCGATAAGGAGATTCGTTACGCCATCGAGCAGGGTATCTTCGCCATCAACTGCGAGTCGATTGAGGAGTTGCACGTTGTGAACGAGATTGCAGGCGAGATGGGTAAGGTTGTGAGTGTTGGTTTGCGCGTAAACCCCGACATCGACCCAAAGACCAACCACTGCATCGACACAGGTCAGGCAGATTCGAAGTTCGGTATCTCCTACGAGGAGATTTTGGACAAGGTAGAGGAGATTAAGGCGTTGAAGAACCTCGACGTTATAGGAATGCATATTCACATCGGCTCGCAAATTCGCGAATTGCACGTATTCGAGAATATGTGCAACAAGGTGAATATGATTGTCAAGAATCTCACCGACCTCGGCTTCGAGTTGGAGTTTGTAGATGTTGGTGGTGGCCTTGGTGTGAATTACGATATGCCTGAGAATGAGCCAATTCCTAACTTTGCTTCGGTATTTGCTATCATCAAGCAGCACTTGCAGGTTGGCAAGCGAGAGGTCCATTTCGAATTTGGTCGCGCCATTGTTGCCGAGTGCGGAGAGCTTATCACGAAGGTACTCTTCAATAAGACTACCGCAACGGGTCGTCGCCTTGTGATTGTCGATGCGAGTATGACCGAACTTATTCGTCCGGCGCTATACGGATCGTATCACAATATCGAGAATATAACTTCCGAGAGCGAGCAGCGTCTGAAATATACTATCGTCGGCACAGCCTGCGAGAGTACCGATATTTTCGACGAGAATGTATCTCTTCCGCTCACCAAGCGTGGCGATTTGCTGACGCTGAAAACCGCCGGTGCTTACGGAATGTCGATGGCGTCGCGTTACAATCAGCACGATTTGCCGGCAGCAGTATATTCCGACGAATTGTAAAAAATGTTTTTAAGCAGCGATAGTTGCGTTACACAAAAAAAATCCGAGACAGGAAAATACGTTAAGTATTCCCCTGCCTCGGATTTTTTTGCAAGCCTTACTCTCATCTGCTTAAATTCCATTTTTTGGTGGGGAAGGTGAAACGAATTTATAGATTTATTAGAATATAAAGAATTTAGGGAATTTAGCGAAAAAGAAAAATCGTTAAGTTCCCTAAACTCTTTAATATTCCCTACACCCTCTTCTCCAAAATCTTGATATAAATCAAAAAAAAGTTTTCCGCTTTCCGTTTCTTTCGCTATCTTTGTAAAAGATACTAAAACCTTAACCCTATGAAACGACTTCTTCTTGCTGTGGCGGCACTATTTGCCGTAGCCCTTTCGGCCTCGGCTGTGGCAATTATTCCACAACCGCAATCTGTAACTGAACATAACTACAACTTTGTTGTGAACGCCTCAACATTAATTGTTTGCAACGAAGAGCAACTCGTTCCGATTGCCAAATACGCGCAGGAGTATGTGAAGGTGAATGTAGCGAAGACAGCACCGAAGAGCAACTATATATCCATCGCCCTCGACAAGCGTCTTGCCGAGGAGGAGTACCGACTTTCGGTGGCGCAGGAGGCGGTGCATATCGTCGCAGGTGGTTATGGTGGCGCGTTCAATGGTGTGCAGACTCTTTTCCAACTCCTTCCGAGTGCGGTCTATACCAAGAATATGCCTCTACCCGCAACGGTGTGTGGTTGCAATGTTGCCGATAAGCCGAAGTTTGCCTATCGCGGTTTGTTGCTCGATGTAGCACGTACATTCATTACCAAGGAGAATGTGTTGCGTTATATCGACTATCTCGCCTACCACAAAGTCAATAAGTTGCATTGGCATCTCACCGACAATCAGGGCTGGCGTATCGAGATAAAGTCGCATCCGCGTTTGGCGAAGGTGGGTGGTTTTCGTGGTGGCGACTCGCCTATAAATGCCGCACTCGGCAAGTGGGGCGAGAAGTATGGTGGTTACTATACTCAAGAGGAGATTCGTGAGGTTGTGGCCTACGCTGCGGTGCGAAACATAGAGATTATTCCCGAAATTGACCTCCCGGGACATAGTGGTGCGCTTGCCCGTATCTATCCGGAGATATTGTGTAAGAACAGCGACGGCACGCCTCGCAAGTCGGGTGCCGTGGTGTGTGCGACCAACGCGGAGAATTATAAATTCCTCGAAGAGATTTTGGCAGAGGTGTGCGCACTCTTCCCGTCGAAGCACTTCCATATCGGCGGTGATGAGGTAAATATGTCGCAGTGGAAGAGTTGCCCCGACTGCTCGGCGTGGTTGGAGAAGAATGGCTACACCGATGGCCATAAGTTGGAGGATATGTTTATTGGTCGCATTCAAGATATCCTCGCCAAGTACGGCAAGAGCCCATCGGTGTGGAACGAGGCGGCATTTGGTGGCGGATTGTCAAAGGAGGCGTGGGTACACGGCTGGAAGAGCCCAAAGATCTGCAAGCAGGTTATGGCAAAGGGTTATCCGACTATATTTATGCCACAGCAGTTCTTCTATTTCGATATGCGCCAGAGCGAGCACGAGAATGGAGCTGTTTGGGGTGGTTGTTTCGATGTTCGCAAGGTCTACTCATTCGACTTTGCGAAGGAGGGCTTCACACCTGAGGAGGTAGCACACGTCAAGGGCTTCGAGGCGGCAGCTTGGAGCGAGGTATTCCTCTCGCAGGGTGGCGACAAGTCCATCGACTTTATCGAGTATCAAACCTTCCCTCGCCTTTGTGCCCTCTCCGAATTGGCTTGGGGTAAGAATGGTGGTGGCGAGTGGCAGGAGTTCCACAATCGCCTCTATCAACACCACTACGACCGTATGGTGGATATGGAGATAAATTTCCGCATCACCCCTCCGAAAGTTAAGTATAGCGAGGGTATGTTGTCTATTGAGAAGATTGATAATAGCGTGATTTACTATCGAGTAGATGGCTCGGATAGTCGAAAACTATATAACGGCGCTATCCGTACATCACACCCCGGAAAGTACCTCTTTTGGGCGGAGTATCGTGGAGCAAAGTCGCCCGAGGTGGCTCACTCGTCGCACTATAAGACTTTGAAGCCAAAGGTTACGCTGACATCGTCGTTGAAGGATGTCGAGAAGTACGGTTACCACCGAGTTGCCGACTACTATATGAGTATTCGTGTAGCCGAAACATACAAGAAGGGTGATTGGTTCCTCTTCGAGTTCGACGAGCCTGTGGAGTGCCGTTCGATAGAGTTTATTACGGGTAGCCACGCCGTACCTTCGCGCCTTATCACAAAGGGGTACCTCGAGGTTAGTTACGATGGAAAGAGCTTCCACCGAGTTGCCGAGTTGAATTATGGTCGCGCGAAGCTGCTCAATCCGAAACCTATCAAGGCGGCGCGTATCGTAGCAACAGACGATGATGTTCCGGGTGCAAAGATAAGGCTCTGTTCGCCGATTATTTATCCGAAGTGGTAAAAAAGTCCAAATCGTCATTCCGAAGGAGTGTAGCGACTGTGGGAATCTCCTCGATTGAAGGTGTTGGGGAGGTTCCCACGAGCCTATTGGCTCTCGCAATGACGGAACGTTGATTTTTTATTTGTTGCCGATATACTCTTTTATATTTTCGGCGATGCACCGTATCAGCTCTCTGCGAGCAGCATCGGCAGCCCACGCACCGTGCGGTGCCGCAATCAGCGAGTATTTGTCCGAGAGTTCGTATAGCGGCGACGACGGTAGCGGTTCGCGCGAGAATACATCCAATCCGGCTCCTGCTATAACTTTGTTGTTCAGCGCCTTTGCCAATGCCTCCTCGTCGATGATGCCACCGCGAGCAACATTTATGATAATCGAGGTCGGCTTCATCTTCTGCAACTCCTTTTCGCCAATAAGCCCCTTTGTCGTCGGGGTAAGAGGGCAGTGAATTGAAACCACGTCTGCCCAGCCGAGCAAATCGTCGAGCGATTTGTGTGGATATGCCTCCTTGCGTGCAACGCCCGAGGTTGAGGTGTATGCCACTTCGCAGCCAAATGCAGTGGCTAAGCGAGCCACCTCACGTCCTATCGCGCCCAAACCTATAATGCCCCATTTCGAGCCTCGCAACTGTCGTACGGGGCGTCCGAAGTGGAAGATATCCTCGCCAGCGGCATACTCTCCGCCCTGAACGTAGCGGTCGAAGTAAATGCTGTTTTTGAAGAGCGAGAGTGCGAAAGTTAGCGTCGCCTCGGCTACCGAATAGGTTGAGTAGCCTGCAACATTCTTAACGCCTATGCCCAACTCTGCCGCAGCGTCCAAATCGACATTATTCATTCCCGTAGCGGCAATGGCAATAAATCGCAGGTCGGGTAGGGCGCGTAATATCTCGGCTGTGAGGCGTGTTTTATTGGCAATAATCACCTCTGCACCTTTGCTATGCTCCAATACATCCTCTTTCGAGGTGCGCACATAACCTACATATTCGCCCAGCTCCTTGATGGGAGTCAAATCCATATCTCCGAGTGAATACTCGTCCAAAAATACTATCTTCATACTATTTAAGCTATTAGCTATTGGCTGTCAGCCATTAGCTAAATTAACAAATTATCCTCTAATTTGCGGTTAGTTCTCTGATAACTACCGAGGCACAGCAGATGCCGAAGGTCGCGGGCATATACGATACTGTGCCGACCTGCGACTTGTGGTTCTGCTCCTCGCACAGTACCATAGACCCTTCAACGGGTGGCTCTGCCGAAAATACAGCTTTGAATCCCTTGCGGATACCAATTTTATGGAGGCGCTTGCGCAACATATGCGCCAATGGACAGTGGTGAGTCTTCGAGATGTCGGCAACCTCCACCTTTGTAGGGTCTAATTTAGCCCCTGCCCCCATCGAACTTACCACGGGATAACCGCGGTCGATACAGCCCTTTATAAGGGCGAGTTTAGGTGATAAGGTATCTATCGCATCTATAACATAATCAAAACGCTCACTATCGAGCAGAAGGTCGGTCTTCTCATCTTTGATGTAGTCGTTCACAACCCTCAAACCGAGTTCGGGATTGATATCGCGCAGACGCGTAGCCAGCACCTCGCTCTTTGGACGTCCAATGGTGGAGTGGAGCGCTATGAGTTGGCGATTGATATTGCTCTCACCCACGCAGTCCGAGTCGGCGATAGTCATCTTGCCGATGCCGCTGCGCACCAGCATCTCGGCAGCGTAAGCACCTACACCACCAAGTCCCACAACAAGCACATTTGCCCCTTGCAGTTGTTTTATTTTCTCTTCACCAAAGAGCAGTTTGCTTCTCTCTAACCACATAAATTTTACTCCCTTTGGTACAAAGGTAGTAAATAGAATTAAAAATTAAAAATTAACGATTGAAAATTAGGCGGAAATTCTCCTCTGTGGCTGCGGTTAATTCGGCTACTGAGATGTTTCGCAACTCGGCGAGTCGGGCGTAAATCTCCTCTATCGGAGTAGCGCTCTCGTCGGTCTCAACAAAGAGGCGTGAGAGTGGGGTGGTGCGCATTGCTTCGATGGTTTTTGCCGAACGGAATGTGCGCTCCCCGAACGATAGGTAATAACCTTCTGCCACAGCGCGTTGCGCTTGCTCCTTTGAGCCGATAAAGCCGTGAAAAATAACAGCAGGCAGGCGGTAGTTCCGCACTACCCGTACAACCTCCTCGAAGGCGCGAACGCAGTGCAGAACAATTGGTTTTTGTTCTCGCTCGGCAAGTGCCAACTGCGCCTGAAAAATCGCAATTTGCTCCTCGCGTGGGACATCGCAGGCGAAGTCCAATCCTATCTCGCCTATGGCGTCAATCTCCGAGGCTCGCCGCTCGACGAAGGCGATGTCGCCCGAAGCGGCGTGCCACGGGTGAATACCCTCGCAGTCAATGGTTTGTGCCCGAGTCTGCTTATTGTGTGTGTGAATGTCTATAATCATTTCAAACGTAAAGGTAGTGATTTTTTGCAATAATCGTGAATAATTTGTAACTTCGCGAAACAAATGTTAGGTCGAATAGTTATGATTAGAAGAATTTTTCCTGCTGTAATGGTGCTTTTTGTATTGTTGGTGAGCGGTTGCACCAAGGAGACACCGCGTGTGCCTACACCATACAAGGTGCGACAGATTAATCGTCTGCCGTTCTATTTTGAAAATCCGGAGAAACGTACCGCCGCTCTGAGCGTCGCATCGGAGGAGCATCGCCTCTCGTTCTTTGGTTGGGGCGAGGAGAATGATAAAGCCTTTACGATGCAACTTCCCGACGATGTGTCGTCGTACAATAGGGTGTTGCTCGAATATCGTATGGGAACGTGGGAGAAGATGCCTGGCGAGTGGGATAATACAACAATGCTCTTCGTTGAAGATAAGAATGGCGAACGATACGAGATTGCTCGCGCCATAACTCCATACGGAAATAGCTTCGGTCAGTATTGGAAAAAGATATTTTGGCTCGATGTTACGGAGTATCTTCCGATGTTGCAGGGCGAAACAAAATTCTACCTGTACTATGGTGGTTGGGACGCTACGGCAAATCGTGCGCATACGCTTACTGTAACCCTTCACTATTATAGCGGAAAAGCCTCCCGCAACACGGTCTTCGTGCATAAATTGTACGATTCGAGTCGCGACGGAAATTCGGGCTATCGAGGTTGGGCTTATGGCGTAGCAGGCCACGATATCGAGGACGATGCACGCCTCGGCTTGCGTACTATCGAGGTGCCCGAGAGTGTAAAATCGCTCGAAATGCGAGTGGCAATTACCGGACACGGACACGACCAGGGTACATTCTTGGAGCGTCCGGGCTATCGCACACTCAATGCTGCCGAGTTCGACGAGAACTACTACAATTTTGTGGTGAATGGCGAACTGCAAGAGGCAGAGGGCTATATCTTCTACGATAACAGTACCAACTACAAACAGGCGGGAACGTATCTCTACGACCGAGCAAATTGGGCTCCTGGCAACCCTATTAATGTTCAGTATTGGTCGATTGAGGCGCCTGCGGAGGGCTATGGCACGATGACTATTGACATCGACTTGGAGAAGTTTGAGTCGGCGATGACTGCTCCGAATGCCGAGGGTGTCGCTCAGTATATTGTCGAGGTCTTCCTATTCGGTTTCGATAAGTAACATCAATTGCACTTAATCACGTAGTGATAAGTGGGTATCCAAAGGCATTTGGGTACCCACGTTTTGTGTAGGGAGGACGAAATTTGCAGCAATTGTGAAAATAATAACACAAAAAGGGTGTAATGTCGCAAAAAATTCGTATCTTCGCACGCAATTTTATGGGAAATGTTTGTCCGAGGTTTGGACAAACGCTTAGAAAAACAAAATTTTCATTTTTAACAATTTAATAATTCACTTAACTAAACTCAAAAAACATGTCGAAAATCATTAAACTTTGCAAAGGTTTGGATATTCGCTTGCAGGGAGAGGCGGCAAAGACAATAGTTGATGCTCCGCAGGCTGCGGAGTATGCCGTATCACCACTCGATTTCGAGGGTGTAACTCCTAAGATGCTCGTTAAGGTGGGTGACACAGTAGAGGCGGGTTCTCCACTCTTCTTCGACAAGAAGCGTCCGGAGATCCTCTTCACATCGCCTGTCAGCGGTACTGTTGCTGCTGTCAATCGTGGTGAGAAGCGTAAGATTCTCTCGGTGGTTGTTACCGCAGACAAGGAGATTGCTTATAAGAAGTTCTCCTCGCTCGACCTCTCGAAAGCATCGCGTGAGCAGATTATCGAACGTTTGCTCGAATCGGGTTTGTGGACGATGTTTGTTCAGCGTCCTTACGGAATTGTTGCTACACCAAGCGACAAGCCAAAGGCAATTTTTGTGTCGGCATTCGACAGCGCACCTCTCGCAACTGACTATGGCTTTGCGTTGGCAGATCAGCAGCAGCCATTGCAGAAGGGATTCGATGTATTGCGTCGTTTGACCGACGGTAAGGTGCATCTCTCGTACAACGCTTGCGGTCAGAAGCCTGAGATTGAGGGTGTAGAGTTGCACGCATTTAAGGGTAAGCACCCGGCAGGCAATGTAGGTGTTCAGATTCACCACATCGACCCAATTAACAAGGGCGATAAGGTTTGGATATTGAACATTCAGGACGTTGTAATCCTTGGTCGCTTGTTCCTTACGGGTAAGGTCGATATGACCCGTGTAGTAGCAGTTGCAGGTTCGTGCGTTGCAGAGCCAAAGTACTACCGAGTGGTTGCAGGTGCGGCGATTTCGTCTATCCTCGACGGCAAGTTGTCGAACGAGCACGCTCGTGTTATCTCGGGCAACGTTCTCACAGGCCGTAATGTTGGCAAAGAGGGCTTCCTCGGTGTTGATGCCAATATGATTAGCGTAATTCCTGAGGGCGATACTTACGAGTTACTTGGTTGGGCGATGCCTCGTTTCAAGAAGTTCTCGGTGTCGCGTGCATACTTCTCGTGGTTGTTCCCTTGTCGCAAGTACAACCTCGACACCAACCTCAACGGTGGCGAGCGTGCTTTCGTAATGAACGACCTCTACGACAAGTATCTGCCAATGGATTTGTACCCTGTACACCTCATCAAGGCTTGCTTGGCTAACGACTTGGATAAGATGGAGAATCTCGGTATCTACGAGGTTGTGGAGGAGGACTTGGCACTCTGCGAGTTCGTCTGCCCTTCGAAGATTGAGATTCAGCAGATTCTCCGCAATGGTATTAACTTAATGATGAAGGAGGAGGAGTAATGAAGGCACTTCGTAATTTGGTAGATAAAGTTAAGCCAACCTTCTCGAAGGGTGGCAAACTCGGTTTCTTGCACTCGACTTTCGATGCTTTCGAAACCTTCTTGTTCGTTCCTAACACAACTACAAAGCACGGTGCGCACGTTCGCGACTGCAACGATATCAAGCGTACAATGATTACCGTGGTTGTAGCTCTTATCCCTTGCCTCTTGTTCGGCTGCTACAACACAGGTTTGCAGGTGAACTTGGAGGGCTGGACCGCATTTTTCTACGGTTTGGTTCGTATTCTTCCAATGATTGCCGTATCGTACATCGTAGGTTTGGGTATCGAGTTTACCGTAGCGCAGTGGCGTGGCCACGAGGTTAATGAGGGCTTCCTCGTTTCTGGACTTTTGATTCCGCTTGTAATGCCTGTAAGCACCCCGCTCTGGATGGTAGGTCTTGGTACCGCCTTCGCAGTTATCTTCGGTAAGGAGATTTTCGGTGGTACAGGTATGAATGTATTCAACCCTGCTGTTTTGGCTCGTGCATTCGTGTTCTTCGCCTACACTCCGCAGATGTCGGGTGAGGAGGTTTGGTACTCGACTTGGAAGATGTTCGGCGCAACCGACGCACAGACCGGTGCTACTGCTTTGGAGCAGTTGGCATCGAAGGGAGAGATGCAGTGGGATATTTTAGATGCGTTCCTTGGCTTTATTCCGGGTTCGTTCGGTGAAACTTCGACTTTGGCAATTCTCATCGGTGCTGCTATCTTGCTATTCACAGGCGTTGCTTCGTGGAAGACTATGATTTCGGTATTTGTCGGTGGTTTGGCTATGGCCTACACCTTCGACCTCTGTGGCGTAGGCGCATTGAGTGCACACGAGGGCTTCGAGCCTTATATGCACCTGCTCGTAGGTGGTTTTGCCTTTGGTGCGGTCTTTATGGCTACCGACCCTGTAACTTCGGCGCAGACCTCGACCGGTAAGTATATCGTAGGATTTATGACAGGTGCTATCGCAATTCTGATTCGTGAGATCAACCCTGCATATCCGGAGGGTATGATGCTTTCGATTCTCTTTATGAATGCGTTGGCTCCGCTTGTAGACTACTTCGTAGTTGAGGCTAATATCCGTCGTCGCAAGAATCGTGTTAAAACTGTTAAATAAGGAGGATAGGCTATGAAAGTAAATACAAACAGTAATGTATATATCATCATCTACTCGGTAGTGATGGTTGTTATCGTGGCAGTGCTCCTTTCGTTGGCGGCTCTTGGTTTGAAGCCATATCAGGACGAGAACATTCTCAACGAGAAGAAGATTCAGATTGTGAAGGCTCTCGGCTACGATGCTGCTACAACCCAGTACAAGGATGTTGTTGCCGAGGCGGTAATCCTCAACGCAGAGGGTGCTGCTGTGGAGAACGACGAGCAGAAGGTCTTCGATGCATTGAAGGATGTTAAGGGCTCGCGCGAGGCAGGTTCGTTCCCAATCTTCAAGGCTAAAGATGGTAGCGTTGTAGTGCCTTTGTATGGAGCAGGTCTTTGGGGACCAATCTGGGGTTACATCGCTTTGAATTCCGATATGAATACCGTTAAGGGTATCGTACTCGACCACTCGGGCGAGACTCCGGGTTTGGGTGCCGAGATTACCACAGCAAAGCATCAGGCTATGTATGTTGGTAAGACCATTTTCGAGGGCGAGGAGTTTGTTGGTATCACTTTGAAGAAGGGTGGTGCCGACAAGGATAACCTCCACGAGGTTGATGCAATTTCGGGTGGTACCAAGACCTCGGACGGTGTGTCAAATATGATTAAGGATTGTTTGGTGTCGTACAAGCCATATTTCGCGGCTGCGAAGGCGACTGTTGTTGCAGAGCCAAAGGCAGAGGAGGCGATAGAGGCAGAGGCTACCGAGCAGAAGTCTAACGATAAAAACATAGAGAACAATGGCAAGTAAGAGTTTGAAAAACTTGACAGCTCCGCTCAGCGGAAATAACCCTGTCATCGTTCAGATACTCGGTATCTGTTCGGCTTTGGCTGTTACCGTGCAACTCAAACCAGCTATTGTTATGGGTTTGTCGGTAATGGTAGTTACAGCGTTTGCCAACTTGGTGATGTCGATGTTGCGTAAGGGTGTTCCTTCGCGTATTCGTATTATCGTTCAGTTGGTGGTTATCGCTACGTTGGTAATTCTCGTAGACCAGGTATTGAAGGCATTCGTTTACGATGTGTCGAAGCAGTTGTCGGTCTATGTGGGTCTGATTATTACAAACTGTATCGTTATGGGACGTGTCGAGGCATTTGCTTTGCAGAATAAGCCTTGGGATTCGTTCCTCGACGGTATTGGTAACGGTGCAGGTTACGGTTTGATTCTCGTAATCGTTGCATTCTTCCGCGAGTTGCTTGGCTCGGGTTCGTTGTTTGGCTATCCTGTATTCGAGAAGATTGGTCTTTACGAACTTGGCTATTCGAACTGCGGTTTGATGTTGTTCCCTCCGATGGCGTTGATTCTCGTAGGTTGCATCATCTGGATTCACCGTACTATTAACACTAACTTACAGGAGAAATAGGAGGATAGATTATGGAAACATTGAATTTATTTATTCGTTCGATTTTTATCGATAATATGGTCTTCGCATTCTTCTTCGGAATGTGCTCCTACATCGCTGTATCGAAGAGTGTAAAGACAGCTCTTGGTCTTGGTCTTGCCGTAACTTTCGTGCAGACTATGACCGTACCGTTGAACTACCTCCTGAACGAGTACGTCCTCTCGCCTGGTGCATTGGCTGCGTGGTTGCCGTTCGAGGGGCTCGAAGAGGTGGATTTGTCATTCCTCTCGTTCATTGTCTTCATCGCTGTTATCGCTGCATTTGTGCAGCTGGTTGAGATGGTAGTCGAGAAGTTCTCGCCAACCCTCTACAATCAGCTTGGTATCTTCCTTCCGCTCATTGCTGTAAACTGTGCTATTATGGGTGGTTCGTTGTTTATGCAGCAGATGGTTGGTGCAGGTGAGATTCGCAACGTTGGCGAGTCGGTGGTATATGGTTTGGGCTCGGGTCTTGGTTGGTGGTTGGCTATCGTTATGATGGCTGCTATCCGTGAGCGCCTTGCCTATTCGCATATTCCGGCTGCATTGAAGGGTCCGGGTATTGCATTTATTATCACAGGCCTTATGGGTATCGCATTTATGATATTCTCGGGTATTCAGTTGTAAACCTTTAAAAAGAGAAAAAGATGGTAAAAGTAATTATTGTTGCAATTGTTGCCTTTCTTGCAGTAACCCTCCTTTTGGTGGCACTGTTGCTCTTTGCAAAGGCAAAACTGACTTCGTCGGGCAATGTAACTATCGACATCAACAACGGCAAGAAGGTCGTTGAGGTTGAGGCCGGTAGTAACCTCCTCGCAACACTCGCTACGGCAGATATCTTCCTTCCATCGGCCTGCGGTGGTAAGGGTGCCTGCGGACAGTGCAAGTGTCAGGTGTTGGAGGGTGGCGGCGAAGTGCTCCCTACCGAGACCGGCTTCTTCAACCGCAAGCAGCTTCGCGAAAATTGGCGTTTGGGTTGTCAGGTTAAGGTTAAGGAGGATATGAAAATCGCTGTTCCCGATTCGGTGTTGAGCATCAAGAAGTGGGAGTGCGAGGTTATCTCGAACCACAATGTTGCTACATTTATCAAGGAGTTCGTGGTGAAGTTGCCAGAGGGTGAGCACCTCAACTTCCGTTCGGGTGGTTACATTCAGATTGATGTGCCTGCAATCACTGTTGATTACAAGGATATTGACGTTGATCCGCAGTACGAGGAGGATTGGGTTAAGTTTGGTCTTCGCGATTTGAAGATGGTGAACCCTGAACCACAGGTACGTGCATATTCGTGTGCTACCTATCCTGCCGAGGGCGATATCATCCGTTTGAATGTTCGTATCGCAACCCCTCCATTCGGTCCTGACCGTAAGATGTTACCTGTTAATCCGGGCGTGTGCTCGTCGTATATCTACTCGCTCAAACCGGGCGATAAGATCACTATGTCGGGTCCTTACGGTGAGTTCTTCTTGCCGGACAACTTGCCTGATACTCAGGAGTTGATTTTCATCGGTGGTGGTGCAGGTATGGCTCCTATGCGTTCGCACATTATGCACCTCTTCAAGACCGAGAAGACAAAGCGTCCGGTATCGTTCTGGTATGGTGCTCGTTCGCTCAAAGAGGCGTTCTATTTGGAGGATTATGCAGAGATCGAGCGTGAGTTCCCTAACTTCAAGTTCAACCTTGCTCTCGACCGTCCGGATCCGGAGGCAGACGCAGCAGGTGTGGACTACAAGGTGGGCTTCGTTCACAACGTCCTCTTCGAGAACTACCTCAAAAACCACGAGGATCCGGAGGGTTGTATCTACCTTATGTGCGGACCTCCAATGATGGTCGGCGCGGTAGAGAAACTTCTCGATTCACTCGGCGTGCCACCGGAGAATATCTTGTACGATAACTTCGGCGCATAAAAAGCATTTTAAGCAGCGATAGCTGCGTTATACTTCGACAATCGGCTTGCTCATTTACTTCAAGTAAACTGCGCAAGCCGATTTCTTGTATGCCTTGCTCTCATCTACTTAAAATGCTTTTTCTATGTTGTGGATATGCTGCGGACCCGCTTTCTTGTTTGGCAAGAAATTCCCTCAATCATCTCTGCTTTTTTTGAGTGTCGTGCGGACTCACTTTTTTGTTTGGTGCGAAATGTATAAAAACGTCATTGCGAGGAGCAAAGCGACGTGGAAATCTCCATTATTTTTTTTAGTTGAAAACGGAATTAGGGAAACGGAATCCATAGCCATAGTGGACACCTCCACTTACTTGGGGTAGATATTACCTTTAATAGGATTTAATAGGACACCCCATAATATCCTATGGCTTCCTGCTCTCTACTCTCTAAAAAAAAAGTGGTGAGCCGAAGCCCACCACTTATAAATCGCGCTCCACGCAACCTCTATTCGAAAGAGTGTCTGTGCTTGATTGTACCAGACATATCGATAACATCAATCTTGATACCGTTGCTGTCCACATTTGCCTTCAATGCTGTGTTGTGAGCATTTACGAGGATAGGGAAGTTGGCATCGGTAGTCTCCGGAGTGTTGTACGAGTAGCGGTGGGTATGACCAGCGAGCATTACGGTAATGTTTGCCTTATTAAGAATAGGTAAGAACAACTCGCCCGAGTACTTTGGTCCGTGCCACATATTCTTGCCACCGATAGGAGGCATATGCATAAGCACTACGCGATACTTTGCATTCTTGCAATCTTCGCTCTCTACCACGCCTTTGAGCCACTCTGCCTCTTCGCGACGGAATTGGTCGTAAACGGCAGTTTCGTAGTACTCGAGGTCGCTATCAGGCTTATCCTCGCCACCGTCCAAGATGATAAAGAATACATCGCCGTGCTTCAACGTAAAGTAGGTCTTGCCGGTTGGGGTAGGGAAGTAGTCCAAGAAACTTGTTGCAAAGATACCGCGAGTCTCGTGATTACCGCGTACAAGGTAGAACGGAGTCTGCTTTGCGAAGAGATTAATCGACGCATTTACGAAACCGTCGAAGAGGATATCCACATTTGGCACGTGGCTAACCATATCGCCATTGTAGAACACCATATCGGTCTTGCCCTTCTTGAAGGTGTTGAGCAACGCGTCCATCTTCTCCTGTTTGGCGTGGATATCGTTCAACACGATAAACTGTGTACTCTCCTTCTTAGGGTCGAGAGTGTAGAAGCCCGGATACTTGCGACCATAGATGCGTGCAGTAACTACATCGCCGTAGTGTATTCGGTTGCGCTTTGTGTGGAGAACCTCCTTCGAAGAAACCGAGTAGCAATACTTGTGTCCTGGCTTCAAACCCTTGATTTTCACCTGATGCACAGTGCCGAATACTCGCTTGCCGAGGTAGGTCTGGTAGAATTTCGGACGCTCTACGTTGTAGAAGTTCGAGCCATCAACCGGAGCGCACTCCACCCACGATATAGCCTCCTTGTCGGTTACCCAAACTACGGTAGCCTCCGTATCGGTTACTGACTGCAAATAGGGGCCGCGAATGATTTTGATTGCCTGTGCCGAATATATGCCACAGAACAACGCTGCAATTAAAAGAAACTTTTTCATAGTTTTTAGGTTTATGTTAGGTCATTAAATTCGTCTATTTGAACGAGTGAGTTGCCTTAATTGCACCCGCCATATCCACAACATCTACTTTGATGCCGTTAGCGTCAATCTTCACCTTCAATGCGTCCTCAAACGAGTTTACAACGATAGGAAATGCCGCTTGGTTGGTGTGGTATGAGTATTTGTGGACGTGTCCGCACAGCATAACCGAGATGTTGGCATTGTTCAAAATTGGCAAGTACATCTCCTGAATTTGGCGCGTGCCGTGCCACATCTTATGACCCTCGATAGGTGGCATATGGAGGAATACAACACGATGTTTTGCACTCTTACACTCGTTGCTCTCAACAACTGTTTTCAACCATTCGGCAACCTCCTTGCGGTAGTCGTCGTATGCGGCTGTTTCGTAGTACTCGATGTTGTTATCCGGCTTATCTTCGCCACCGTCGAGCATAATGAAGAATGTGTTTCCGTGTGTAATGGTGTAGTAGGGCTTACCCGTAGTTGTAGGGAAGTATTTCAGATAGTCGCCCGAATACTTACCGCGAGTCTCGTGGTTACCTCGAACATAGTAGAACGGAACATCGCTTGCAAAGTGCTTTACCGCAGTATCCAGAAAGCCCTTGTATAGAGTCTCTATCGAAGGAATACTGCTTACCATATCGCCGTTGAAGATTACCATATCGGTCTCGCCTTTCTTGAAGCAGTGTGTCAAATAAGCCTCCATCTTCTCGTTCTTGGCGTGCACATCGTTCATTACTACAAACTCGATGCTCTCTTTCTTCGGGTCGAGAGTAGGAATAGTCTGCGCAACCTTGCGATAGACATTCGTCGAAACGATATTACCGTAGTGAATACGGTTGCCCTTCTGTGCAAGAACCTCCTTCGAGGCTATTGCGTAGCGATACTTTGTGCCCGGCTTCAAACCTGTAACTCGCACCTGATGCACCGTGCCGATGATACGTTTACCCATATCGGTCTGGTAGAACTTTGGACGGTCGCGGTAGTAGAAGTGCTTGCCGTCTTCGGGGGCGACCTCTACCCACGACAACGCATCAACGTCTGTTACCCACATAATTGTTGCCTCAGTATCGGTTACTGCCTGCAAGTATGGACCGTGAATGATTTTAATCGCTTGTGCCGAATATACGCCACAGAACAGCGCCACTGCTAAAAGTATCCTCTTCATAGTTTTCTATTTTTTATCTGCCATACTTCTTTATCACTCCGCGTGTGCTCAACGATGCACGTACAAATTCGATTATTGCATCGCGCTCAGGCGACTGTGGAAGTGTCTGTTCGGCCTCGTTACAAGCATTCGAGAAGTTTAAATCGCTCTGGAATATGATGCGGCAGGTGTTGTGAATAGCCTCGATTTGCTCTGTGGTGTATCCGCGACGTTGCAGACCGATTTTATTGATGCCGGCATAACTTCCTGTTTCGCGCAGTGTGATAAATGGAGGCACATTCTGGCGAACGAGTGTTCCACCCTGAATCATTGCGTGGTCGCCAATTTTGCACCACTGATGTACTGCCGAGTGTCCACCAATGACAACCCAGTCGCCGACTTCAACCTCGCCCGCCAACGATACGCGATTTGCGATAACGCAGTGGTTACCCACAACGTCGTCGTGAGCCACGTGAACGTAGGCCATAAGGAGGTTTCCGCTACCCACTACGGTTGTTCCGCGCGAAGCTGTACCTCGACTGATTGTTACACATTCGCGGATATCGTTGTCGTCGCCAATTACGGCGGTTGTATTCTCGCCCACAAATTTCAAATCCTGCGGAAGACAGGCAATCGAAGCCCCAGTGTGAATTTTGTTGCGCTTGCCGAGGCGTGCACCATTGTTGATTATGGCACCCGGACCAATCCAACATTCATCGCCAATTTCGACATCGCCTGCGATGTAGGCAAATGGTTCTACAGTAACATTCTCACCCAATTTTGCATCGGGGTGAACATAAGCCAAAGGACTAATCATACTTTTCTACTTTATTGCTTTTAGCCATAATCCATTAGACGTTGGCTAAATTAAAAATTAAAATTCTTTTTAGGAAGTTTAGAGGTTGTAACTCTCGCCTATTTAGTTTTGACAATCTGCGCTACAATAGTTGCTTCGCAAACCAGTGTATCGCCAACAAAGACCTTGCACTCAACATTTGCCAAATTACGACGCACAGGCTCTGCCAATACACACTCTATCTGCATCGTATCGCCAGGAATGACCTTGTGGCGGAAACGCACGTTGTCGATGCGAAGGAAGTAGGTGGAGTAGTTCTCCGGATCCTCGACCTTGCTCAATACATAGATGCCACTGCACTGCGCCATAGCCTCGACGATAAGTACGCCCGGCATAATCGGCTCCGAGGGGAAGTGTCCTTGGAAGAATGGCTCGTTGATAGTTACCTGCTTGATGCCTGCAATTGACTGCTCGTCCATATGGTAGATTCTATCGACCAATAGGAATGGGAAGCGGTGAGGCAACATCTTGCGTATATCCATAACATCGAACAACGGGGCTTTGCGAGAGTCGTACTTGAAACGCGGTTTTACACCATCGTGACGAATCGAATTGTGAATCTGCTTCATAAATTCGGTGTTGGCGTAGTGTCCCGGGCGGGTTGCCATTACGCTACCTTTGATTCGCATACCGAGCAGTGCAAAGTCGCCGAGTAGGTCGAGCAACTTATGGCGAGCCATTTCGTTCGTGGCGCGAAGTTCAAGGTTGTTGAGGTATCCTCCCGTAACCTTGATATCCCTCTTGCCAAAGAGCGAGGAGAGTCGCTGCAACTGTTCGTCGGTTACGGGATTTTCGACAATAACAATGGCGTTATCCACGTCGCCACCCTTAACCAAGCCTGCTGCTGCCAGCGCCTCGACTTCGTGCAAGAATACGAAGGTGCGGTTTGGAGCAATCTTCGCTGAGTAGTTATCCTCGGGGTTGAAGGTTGCATATTGGTTGCCTATTACCTTCGAATTGAAATCAATATGCACCGATGCCGAGAACTCCTCGTTGGGGTAAATTGCCAACATAACACCCTTCTCGGGTATTGCATATACCTGTTTCTCTGTTACTTCGTAGTATTTACGATTTGCCGACTGCTCGACAATACCCACTCTGAGAATTTCGGCTGCATACTCGCGTGCCGAGCCGTCCATAATTGGGACTTCGGGGGCATTGATATCTATGAGGGCGTTATCTACGCCGAGAGTCCAAAGTGCCGACATAATATGTTCGATGGTGCTGACACGCGCCTCGCCCTGCTCGATTGTTGTGCCACGTGCGGTGTCGGTTACATATTCGCACAATGCCGGCACCAAAGGTGCGCCTTGGAGGTCGATACGACGAAATACAATTCCGTGATTCTCCGGAGCGGGACTAACGGTCATTGTTACGAGTTTGCCGGTGTGCAATCCTTTACCCGAAAAGGTTATTGGAGCACCAAGAGTATTCTGTTTTATTGACATAATGTTCTAAAAATTGCCAAATTGGTAGTTATAATCATCACAAAGATAGTATTTTTTTCTTAAAATTGTTAAATTTGCAGTTGAATTTATATAACACTATGGAACAACAATCGGATAATAAGATAAATCAATCATCAAAGCGGCCAAATCCACGTCGCGACAGGCTGCGTTTGCCGTTCGATAATCGTAGACAAGACCCAATGAGTTGGATCTACGATAATCGTCGCGGTTTGTGTGCTACGGTGATAGTGTTCTTGATTATGGCGATAGTTTTTGTCTCGGCAAAAATCGTAACCAAGATAAGCGACACATCCGATACAATATATATCGAGTTGGATATGACGGAGGTGGTTGAGCAGAAACCCGAGCAGAAGCAAGAGAAACCAAAGCCAAAACCTCGCACCGACATCGATTACAGCAAGGTGCGAAACCTATCCTCTAACGAAAGTGCCAAAGAGGAGGAGTTGAAAGAGGTGCGCAACAACATTAGCGACAAGGAGCTGCGCGAGGCTGCCGCAAAGGTCGAGCAGGGTATGCGCGACAATCTCGACGCCTACGAGCAGGGATTGGCAGAGGTTGATGCCATCGGGAAACCTGCTCCGAAAGATAATACCGAGAGGGCGAGTGAAGGTAAAACCTCACGCCGCAAAGGAAATGTAACGGTGAGTTACTCCTTTACCGACCCTACACGCCACGCCACCTACTTGGTGAAACCGGCGTATCGTTGTGAGGGTGGTGGCGAGGTTATTGTAACGGCTATACTCAACCAAAGCGGCAAGGTCATCTCGGCGACGGTCGAGAGCGGAGGTGATGCCTGTATGCAACAAGTGGCGGTGCAGGCGGCACTCGGCTCGACATTCGATATCAATAGCAGTGCCCCTAAAAGGCACGAAGGAACAATAAGTTATATCTTCATTCCACAGTAGTGATGCGTTATTTTGCGACGATACTATTTGCCATTATTTTTTCACTCTCGGCAAGTGCCAAGAGTGGCGATAGCGTTGTCGTAAAGCAGAAGAGTCGCTACCCTGTAATCGGAATGTGGAAGCAGAACTACATAGCTACGGGCTTTGCCACAAATCAACCCGTGTCGAAGTTCTCCTCCGATATCAAATTTCAGTTGAGTCTGGCATTGCGCTTGTGGAACATTAAGGGCAAGGTCGATATACTGACGACCTACTCGCAGCGTAGTATTTGGAACGTGTATCAGGAGTCGTGCCCATTCCTCGAAACAGCATACAACCCGGGTTTGTGGGTAGCTTGGCAGACCAATGAGAAGGTGCGACTATTGTTCGGTATAGAGCACGAGTCGAATGGACTTGATGGCGATAAATCGCGCTCATTCAACTACGCAACTGTGGCCTGCTTGTACGAGCCTCACCCCAATTGGATCTTGGGCGCGAGAGCGTGGTATGGCTATTACGGCCGAGAGCATATATCCCGCTATTATCACTATCGCGGAGTGATGCAGTTATGGGGCACATTCCATACAAGGAATGACCGATTTTCGGTTACGGCGCTTGTGAATCCGACAGTTACATTTACCCGCTACAATTTGCAGGTCGAGGCGGCGTGGCGAATGGCTAAGCGTGGTGATTGGATACCGTCGATTTTTGTGCAGTACTGCTACGGCTATGGCGAAACGATGATTGACTACAATCGCCGAACAAGCAAAATTCGCCTCGGTATATCGCTGATGAACAGCAAGATGAATTTATACTAAGAGATTAAGAGATAGCAAGTAACAATGATAGATGTAAATCCCGAACATTTTTTACTTATCGGAGCCATACTTCTTTTTGTGGCGGTAATGGCGGGTAAGGTTGCGTATCGTTTCAATGCTCCGGCACTCCTCCTCTTCTTGACGGTAGGATTGTTCTTTGGTTACGATATTCTATCTTTTAACTCGCCCGAACTGACTCAGTTTATAGGTATGGTATCGCTCTGTATTATCCTCTTTTCAGGCGGTATGGATACCAAATTTTCGGAGATTCGCCCCGTACTTGCCGAGGGTGTAACACTTGCTACGGTGGGCGTGTTGATGACCGCACTTTTGCTTGGCGGTTTTATCTATCTCATCGCTCCATTCTTGGGTATCGAACTCACATTTCCGTTGGCGTTGCTTTTGGCATCGACCATATCATCTACCGACTCGGCGTCGGTCTTCTCCATTCTGCGTACGCGCCGACAGGGTTTGAAGGAGAATCTGCGCCCCTTGTTGGAGTTGGAGAGTGGCTCGAACGACCCTATGGCGTATATCTTGGTCATTCTTCTGCTTAAATTTATAGGTGGCGACGGAGGCGAAATCAGCGTCGGCGGAGCAATCCTGATGTTTGTCTTGCAGATGGCTGTCGGTGTCGTGGTGGGCTTCCTTTTCGGTAAGGCTTCGGTGTGGATTATAAACAAAATTAACATCAACAATGCCTCGCTCTATTCGGTGCTGCTGTTGGCGTGTGTATTCTTCACCTTTTCGTTCACATCGCTCATCAATGGTAACGGCTACTTGGCGGTGTATATCGCAGGACTGCTTGTCGGAAACAACAAACTCGTACATAAGCGCACCGTAAATACCTTCTTCGATGGTATTACGTGGTTGTTCCAGATTATTATGTTCTTGATGCTCGGTTTGCTTGTTGATTTGCACTCGGTAATCGAGCCGCACGTCTTGTTGCTGGGTGCTGTGGCAGGCATTTTCCTTATGTTGGTAGCACGCCCTATCGCTACAATTCTCTGCCTTGCACCATTTCGCAAATTGACGCGCAAGGCACGTGGCTATATCTCGTGGGTGGGACTTCGAGGTGCCGTGCCTATCATCTTTGCAACTTACCCGTTGGTCGCCAAAATTGAGGGTGCGGAGCTGATATTCAATGTGGTATTTATTATGACTATCATATCGCTCGTTGTGCAGGGTACGACCGTAAGCAGTATGGCAAACCTGTTTGGCTTGGCATTTACCGAGCAGGAGAGCAAATTTGACGACGCTTTGCAGGATAAGATGAAGTCGGCATTTACCGAGATTTCGGTAACCGAGCAGATGCTTACCGACGGAAATACGTTGAACAAGGTGTCGTTGCCCGACAATACGCTTGTTGTTATGGTGTGTCGCGATGGCGACTACTTCGTGCCAAAGGGTAGAGCCGAGTTGCATTTGGGCGATAAGTTGCTTATTCTATCCGATCGCAACGAGGAGCTGGCGGCGCACTACAAGGAGTATGGCGTGGAGGATATTATAGAGTTTAAGTAGACGTGGCTATGTTGGAAGGTGCAGAGAAAACGTGGTTTGCAATGCGTGCAACATATGGACGTAACCTTATGGCGCAGAGGGCTCTTGAAATGGGTGAAATCGAGAGTTTTGTACCTATGCGCAAGCGCACCGTAAAGGTTGGACGTCGTGTAAAAACCGATATGATACCTGTGGTGCGCGACCTTATATTTGTGCTTGGCGAGCGCGATGCGGTACAGGAGGCAAAGAGCCGCATACCATATCTGCACTATATTGTACGCCCTTCGGAGGGTAAAAATATCCCTGTTGAGGTGCCGGAGGAGCAGATGAACGCCTTCATTGCCGTCTGCAAGGAGATGGACGACAATGTGGAGTTGCTTTCGGGCGAGGAGGTACACTTCGAGGTGGGAGAGAAGGTCGAAGTTACGAATGGTTCGTTCAGGGGGCATCAGGGACTGCTTGTGAAGATTGAGGGCAAACGCTCGAAGCGCTTTGTCGTGGCGATAGATGGCGTTGTTGCAGCGGTCGTGTCGGGCATTACAGCAAACGATATAAAACATATTTAGATGAATATCATAAAGACAGAGATTGAGGGTGTGGTTATTCTTGAACCACGCATTTTCGAGGACGAACGAGGCTATTTCTTCGAGTCGTTCACCGAGCAGAAGTTCTGCGAGGAGGTGTGCGAGTGCAACTTTGTGCAGGACAACGAGGCGAAATCGAAGTATGGTGTGGTGCGAGGTCTACACTTTCAGTTGCCACCTCACGCGCAGAGTAAGTTGGTGCGCGTAGCGAAGGGTAGGGTGCTGGACGTTGCGGTCGATATCCGCAAATCGTCGCCAACGTTTGGCAAGTATGTTGCCGTCGAACTCTCGTCGGATAATCATCGCCAAATTTTTATCCCGAAGGGGTTTGCTCACGGCTACTCGGTGCTGAGCGACGAGGCGGTTGTAGAGTATAAGTGCGATGACTACTATGCTCCCGAGTGCGAGGGTGCACTTGCGTGGAACGATGCCGATTTGGCTATTGATTGGCAGATTCCTGCGGACAAAATAATTCTCTCGGAAAAGGATAAATGCCACCCATCGCTTGCCGAGTGCAAAACACTATTTGAGTAGAGTATGACGATATTGGTAACGGGCGGAAATGGACAGTTGGGCTGTTCGCTGCGCTTGGCAAGTGCCGTGAGCGAGCATCGCTACGTCTTTACCGATGTCGAGCAGTTAGATATAACCTCGGCTGCGGCGGTAGAGGAGCTCTTTGAGCGTGAGAAACCCAATGTGGTCGTAAATTGTGCCGCCTATACCGCAGTCGATATGGCAGAGGATAACGAGGCACAGGCTGACAAAATAAACCACCTTGCTGTGGCTCTGCTTGCCGATGCGTGCTGTCGTTACAATGCCACCCTTATCCACGTATCCACCGACTATGTCTTTTCGGGCGATGCTCATACGCCATATAGCGAAGATGTTGCGCCTGCTCCGATTAACGCTTACGGTCGTACCAAATTGGCGGGCGAGAGAGCTATTGCGGAGTCGGGCTGTCGGAGTATTATTCTTCGTACCTCGTGGCTCTATTCGGAGTACGGCAAAAACTTCGTTAAAACTATGCTTTCGCTTATGGCTTCGCGCTCGGAGGTTAGGGTTGTGGCGGACCAATTTGGTACACCTACCTATGCGGGCGACTTGGCGAGGGCTATTACCTATATTATAAATAGCAACCAGTGCGATAAGTCGGGCATTTACCACTACTCAAATTTGGGTGAATGTTCGTGGTACGACTTTGCGTGCGAGATTGCCCGATTGAGCGGTAGCAACTGCACAGTTACTCCTTGCACCACCGCCGACTATCCCACAAGGGCACTCCGCCCACGATACTCGACGCTCGATAAGAGCAAATTCATCGCCACCTTTGGTCTCGCCATTCCGCAGTGGCAGGAGTCGCTTGCGCAAGCAGTGAGGAGGTAGTAACTGAAAGCCCCAGTAATCCCCTGTAAGCACTGCAGGTGCGCCCCCAGTACCCATATTGCGCCAATTTTATGGCATTGAATGGCATTCGGGCTTTCAGCCCTTAATGACATTTAATGACAGCGCACTCCAAGGAGTGCTTAATGACGGGCGCTTTGCCATTCAGCGAGTGTAGCGAGCGCTTGCCATTCGTTGCCATTCAGCGACCAACGGGAGCGAATGCCATTTTGCTACGCTAAAAAGATAATAATGGCTAAAAGCTCCAAAAAACAATCCGTCATTGCGAGGCTTGCCACAAGCTGTGGCAATCTCCCTTATTGTTTTTAATTGAAAAGTGGGAGATTCCCACAGTCGCTACGCTCCTTCGGAATGACGATTTTTTATTTTGCGAAGCAAAACCAAGTCCCCCTCACAGGAGGGGGATTTAGGGGGTGGGTAACACAAGGTCATCACATTATATTAAAAGCAAGGGAGGTCATCGCATTACCGACAACCTCCCCAAGCCTTGAAGCCTTCACTATCCGCTATTTCTTCATATAGCTTTTAATATAGTGGTGATGACTTCCGTAGCGGTTGAACGCTGCCTCGTCGAGGGCCTCCTGTGCCGATGGGTGAGCCACCGAGATAATCAAGCGAGCACGCTCCTGCAAGCTCTTACCATACAAATCTACTGCACCATTCTCGGTTACAAACCAGTGGATGTGGTTACGAGTAGTTACAACACCTGCACCCTCGGTCAAAACGTCCGAAATTTTCGATACGCCCTTGTTGGTAATCGAAGGCATAGCGATAATTGCCTTACCGCCCTTCGACAACGAAGCACCATAGATAAAGTCGATCTGACCACCTACGCCCGAGTAGAACTTGCGTCCGAGTGAGTCGGCACATACCTGACCTGTCAAATCAACCTGCAAAGCCGAGTTGATAGCGGTTACACGGTCGTTCTTTGCGATGATAAATGGATCGTTGGTATAGCCCACGTCCATCATCAACACGCCAGGGTTGTCGTTGATGAAGTCGTAAACCTTCTGCGAACCCATCAAGAAGGTCGAAACCATCTTACCCTTATCGATATTCTTCGCCTCGCCATTGATTACGCCCTTCTCTACGAGTGGGAGAACGCCGTCGGCGAACATCTCGGTATGAACACCGAGGTTCTTGTGGTTGCCGAGTTGTGCGAGTACGGCGTTAGGGATAGCACCGATACCCATCTGCAATGTTGCACCATCCTCGATAAGACCTGCGCAGAGGTTACCAATTTTGGTCTCCACCTCGTTTGGCTCTGCAAAGTGAGCCTCTTCGAGTGGCTGGTCGTCCTGAACGAAGATATCAATCTTCGACGAGTGAATCATAGCATCACCGAACGAACGAGGAACATACTTGTTGATAACGGCGATAACTGTGTCGGCGCACTCAACGGCGGCCAACGTAGCATCTACCGAAGTACCGAGCGAAACATAACCGTGCTGGTCAGGTGTCGAAACCTGAATCATAGCCACATTACAAGGCACTGCACCAGAGCGATACAACTTCTGAGTTTCGCTGAGGAAAATTGGAATATAGTCGGCAAAACCAGCCTGAGTGGTCTTACGAACATTTCCGCCAACGAAGAACGAATCGAGCTGGAATACGCCCTCGAACTCCGCCTCTGCGTATGGAGCGGGACCCTCTGTGTGGAGGTGGTGGATATGCACATCCTTCAACTCGCCTGCACGACCTCTTTCGCACATAGCCTTAATCAAACACTGCGGTGCCGAAGCAACCGACGAAAGGTGGATATGGTCGCCCGATTTAATCGCTTTGACGGCCTCTTCCGGAGTAACAAATTTAATTGCCATAGTTTTTTATAGTTTTAGGGTTAAACTCTTTGTTGTAAAATCGTTCCGATGGACTCTTTTCGCACCTTGCTTGTGTCGTGAATCCTCACATACGCTTTAGTATGCTGCGGTTCCCGCTACTGCACAACGCGCAAAAATAGCCTCATCGTCTCCGATTTTGAATGTTACGGAATTTGTTTTCCTTCTCTGTTTTTTAGTTTTCCGTTTTCCGTTACTTGCGCTTTACCTCAACCTGCTCGTATCCCTCGATGATATCGCCAATTTTGATATCGTTGTACGACTCGATGTTCAAACCGCAGTCCATACCCGAGGTAACCTCCTTCACGTCGTCCTTGAAACGCTTCAACGAGCCAAGGCGACCGGTGTGGATAACGATACCGTCGCGAATTACGCGGATTGGGGTGTGGCGAGTAATTTTACCCTCACGCACAATACCTCCGGCGATAGTTCCGACCTTCGAAATTTTGAAGGTTTCGAGTACCTCGATAGAGCATACAATCTCCTCCTTCATCACAGGCTCCAACATACCCTCGATAGCGTCCTTGATATCGTTGATAGCGTCGTAGATGATAGAGTAGAGTCGAATCTCAATCTCCTCCTGCTCGGCAACCTTACGTGCCGCAGCCGATGGACGTACCTGGAAACCTACGATAATGGCGTTCGAAGCGGCAGCGAGCAATACGTCGCTCTCCGAAATCTGACCTACGGCAGCGTGGATAACATTTACCTGTACGGTCTCCTTCGAGAGCTTGATGAGTGAGCCCGACATAGCCTCTACCGAGCCGTCCACGTCGCCCTTGACGATAATGTTCAACTCCTTGAATGAGCCGATAGCGATACGACGACCAATCTCGTCGAGTGTTACGTGCTTCTGGGTCATAATACCCTGCATACGCTGCAACTGATCGCGCTTGTTGGCAATCTCGCGTGCCGAGCGGTCGTCGTCCATCACGTTGATAGAATCTCCCGCCTGTGGCGCACCATTCAAACCAAGCAACTGAACCGGTGTCGAAGGGCCTGCCTCCTTAACCTTGTTGCCATTCTCGTCAAACATCGCCTTAACACGTCCTGTATAGATACCCGAGAGGATAACATCTCCTACGCGGAGTGTTCCCTCCTGAATGAGAACTGTCGAAACGTAACCACGACCCTTGTCCAAGGTCGATTCGATAACCGTACCCTTCGCCTTCTTGTTAGGGTTAGCCTTCAAATCGAGCATCTCTGCTTCGAGCAACACCTTTTCGAGCAACTTGTCGAGGTTAAGACCCTGCTTTGCCGATACGTCCTGACTCTGGTACTTACCGCCCCAGTCCTCAACGAGCAAGTTCATCTGCGAGAGCTGCTCCTTGATGTGGTCAGGGTTGGCCTGTGGTTTATCAATTTTGTTGATGGCAAAGACCATAGGCACACCCGCAGCCTGTGCGTGGTTGATAGCCTCGACGGTCTGTGGCATCACCTTGTCGTCCGCTGCAACGATGATAATCGCAACGTCGGTAATCTTCGCACCACGCGCACGCATTGCTGTAAACGCCTCGTGGCCCGGGGTATCGAGGAAGGTGATCTTCTGACCATTCAAATTCACGGAGTATGCACCAATGTGCTGGGTGATACCTCCCGCCTCGCCAGCCGTTACGTTGGTCTTACGAATGTTGTCGAGCAACGATGTCTTACCGTGATCGACGTGTCCCATTACCGTTACGATTGGCGGACGTGGGAGCAAATCTTCGGCAGCATCTGCCTCCTCGTCGTTGATAGCCTCCTGAATCTCTGCCGATACGAACTCGGTGGTGAAGCCGAACTCCTCGGCAACCACTACCAATGCCTCGGCATCGAGACGCTGGTTAATCGAAACCATCAAACCGAGGTTCATACAAGCCGAGATAACCTCCATAGGCGACACATTCATCATTGTTGCCACCTCACTTACAGTTACGAACTCGGTAACCTTGAGAATCTTCTTCTCTGCAGCCTCCTGTTCGAAAGCCTCGTTCATACGCTCACGTACCTCCTCGCGCTTCTCACGACGGTACTTTGCGCCCTTATTCTTTGCACCTTTGGCGGTCAAACGAGCCAACGTATCCTTTACCTGCTTCGAAACCTCCTCATCGCTCACCTCCGGACGAATAATAGGTTTTGGTTGCGGCTTCTGCTTGTTCTTCTTGCCACCGCCCTGATTTTGCTGGTTTTGGTTATTCTGCTTGTTGAACTTGTTCTTGTCGTTCTGTTGGTTCTGGTTGCCGCCCTTCTGTGCGTTGTTCTGCTTCGAGATATCAACCTTCGCCTTATCCAAACGCTTGCGATGACGCTTGCCGCCTGCAACCATTCCCGAAACGTCCATTGTTCCGAGAATCTGCGGACCCGATAGGGTAGGGGCTTCCGTGGCACGGAACACCTGCTCTTCCCTCTTTGGCTCCTCTTTCACCTCCACAACCGGCTCAACCTTTGGCTGTGGTGTAGGCTCAACCACCTGCTCAGGCTCCTCCTTTACCTCAACCTTTGGCTCTGGTGCCGGCTCTGCCTTCTTCTTTGGCTCGAGGTCTATTTTGCCGAGGATCTTCGGCTGTACAACCTCCTCCTTAACCTCGATCGTGCGCTTCTCCTCCTGTGGCTTCGCCTCGGGTTCGATGCTTACCGAACTCTTCTTGTTTATCTTCTCGCGTACGGAGTCGAGCTCATTGCCGCTCGGACGATTCTTACCATACTCCTTCTCTAAAATGGCGTAGGTATCTGCATCAATCTGAGTGTTCGGCGACGAGTCTACCTCGATGCCCTTGCGGTGCAGGAAGTCGGTGATGGTGTTCAAACCAACATTAAACTCCTTTGCAACACGTATAAGGCGTATCTTCTTTTCGTTTCCCATTATTTATCTCTTTTTTCTTATTCAACAAAATACTTTAATTGACAATTGACCATTGACAATTAATTGTAGCCACTGGCTACTACTCCTCGAACTCGGCCTTCAAGATCTCGATGATCTTCTCTGCCTGCTCGATTTCGAGATCGGCACGCTTAGCCAACACCTCGCTGCTCATTTCGAGAACGCTCTTTGCGGTATCGCAACCCATATTGTGGAGCGTATCGATAATCCAGCTGTCAATCTCGTCTGCGAACTCGGTGAGTGCAACATCCTCCTCGTCCAACTCGCGGAATACGTCGATGTCGAAGCCGGTGAGCAATTTTGCAAGACGAATGTTAAGACCACCCTTACCGATAGCGAGTGAAACCTGATCAGGTTTGAGGTATACCTGTGCGGTACTCTTCTCCTCGTCGATAACGATTGACGAAACGGTTGCCGGAGCCAATGCACGCTGAATAAGGAGCTGAGTATTTGCCGTGTACTGAATAACGTCGATGTTTTCGTTGCGCAACTCCTTAACGATGGTGTAAATACGAGCACCTTTAACGCCTACGCAGGCGCCAACAGGATCTACGCGGTCGTCGTAAGACTCTACGGCAACCTTGGCGCGCTCACCAGGAATACGGGCAATCTTCTTTATGGTAATCAAACCGTCCGAAATCTCGGGAACCTCTTGCTCGAACAACTTTTCGAGGAAGAGATTTGCCGTACGCGACAAGATGATGCGTGGCTTGTTGTTTACCATCTCTACGCTCTTGATGATAGCCTTGATGGTGTCGCCCTTGCGGTAGAAATCGTTAGGAATCTGCTCGCTCTTTGGCATTACCAACTCGTTGTCGTCCTCGTCGAGGATGAGCATATCGCGCTTCCAAACCTGATATACCTCGCCCGAAATCAAATCGCCAACCTTCGACGAGTAATCCTCGTAGATGCCTGCATTTTCGAGGTCGAAGATGCGCGATGCAAGGTTCTGGCGAAGCGACAATACTGCGCGACGGCCGAATGCCGAGAATGGAATCTCGTCGGTGTACTCGTCGCCTACCTCGTACGAGTCATCAATCTTCAATACATCGGAGAGCGAAATC
Source organism: Alistipes sp. (assembly GCA_017520545.1). Classification (GTDB taxonomy): domain Bacteria; phylum Bacteroidota; class Bacteroidia; order Bacteroidales; family Rikenellaceae; genus Alistipes. The sequence goes on from JAFXFM010000013.1 coordinate 107,615, forward strand.
TGTGTAGCCTCGTCGGTAAACTCCTCGTCTGCTACAACCTCGCGGTTGCGCCATATTTCGAGGTCGCCCTTGTCGTCGTTGATAATGATGTCGAAGTTCTCGTCGGTGCCGTACTGCTTCTGCAATGCGTGACGGAATACATCCTCCAATACACCAATCATAGTTGCTTTGTCGATGTTCTTTAACTCCTTGAACTCGGCAAAATTGCTGATAAGATTAAGATTGTTCATTGTTGTTTTGTTTTTTATTTATTTTGTTCTTGTTTGTTGTTTTCTATTTATAGTCGAGATACTCCTTTGTCCACTTTATCTCGTCGTAGGTGTAGGTGTGCGTAGTACGTTGTATCTGCTTCTTCTTTTTGCCCTCCACAACTACCGACTCGTCGTACGAGATGGTGATATTCTCGTCGGTTACCTCGTCGAGGGTTGCCAAAATTTTGACACCGCTTCTGAGTAGCACCTCTACGCTCTCGCCAACGAGCTTTTTGTATTGGCGAACCAACTTCAACGGCTCACCTATGCCGGCAGAAGCGACGGTTAGCGAGTAATCCTCTACATCGCGGTCGAATCGCTCGCCGATAGCACGGTTAATCATTGCGCACGCGTCAATCGAAACCGACGTGTCGCTATCCAATACAAGGTCGATAGTGTTATCGGGGGTGATTGTGCAATCCACTACAAACATATCGGTCCCCTCCAATGCCTTCTCGGCAACCAATGCTATCTCTTTAATTTCCATATAGTTAAATGCTGTTTATTGTTCAATCTGTATTTGTAAAAAGTGGAGGGTATTTCTTTGTGAAGATGTATAATTTTCCTTTACAAAAATGAGGGGACTCACTGTCCCCTCATCTCGTGCCCTCTCATTTCGACTACAAAAGTACACTTATATTTATAAATAAACAAATTTTTTAGCTCTTTTTTTTACTTTTTTATTTAACGAACGATATTTTCGAACGAAAAGCGGTGCGTGTTTCGCGTTCGATGATGCCTGTGATTACGTCGGCGGCATCGTGCCAGCGATTGGAGTGGAAGGTGCGACGGTAGGTTGTCAGGTGGGCGAATAGTTCGTGCCAACGTTGCTGCCAGCAGCGAGGAAAACGTAACAGGTGGAGTGCTGTTGCCGAGTTCGAGAGAATACGTGCCTCCTTGTTGCCCGATTGATGAAACCACTCTACCTTTGTCGAAGGCGCCATTCGCTGCACGGCACGCGCGAAGCCTCGTCCTCCATTGTTGCTCTCTATCGCTGCCGTGCGGGTGCGATTTCGACACAGCATCTCCGCCACTTCGCACTCTGTAACCTCCATAGGCTCGCGCGAATATACTACATCACAGATGTATATAATGCCATCAGTATCAACGGCGTAGCAAATCGAGCACAGGTAGTCGTCGCCTGTGTCTGCCGTGTCGGTGTAGTTGCCATATCGAACGATATCGCGCGGGAGTGTGTCGTACTCGGAGAAACCGTTGCCGTAGAGTAGTCCTTCGCGCGAAGATGGGTGGCCCTGATACATACATTCAAAGCGCATCGTGTCGAGATTTCGCTTCTGTTGTAACAGTGCTGCCGAGTGTCGCTCCTCCCACAATGCTTCGCCCAAATTGCGAGGGTCTATTTCGGTGGCTGGCGATGCCTTCAAGGCCTCGAAATTCAGATACAACCACTCGTTCTCGCCAACCTCCTCCAAGTCTTTGAAACTCCGCAACTCACGGCAGGGCTCTTTGCTCGTAATAGTGCCGATAAGGTCCTCTTCGTGCCAGCGTGTAAATACGATGAGTTCGCGCGAAAAATTGTGCATTCTTGTCCGCACAACAGATGTGTACCACTCCCAGCAGTTCTCACGAATTATAGGCGAGTTTGCCTCCATTGCATCCTTGTATAAATCGTCCAAAATAAAGCAATCTACTCGGTTGCCGGTGAGTGATCCTTCGCGCCCGACCGAGAGTAGTGCGCCGTCGTGCCCGATAATCTCCACCTCGTCGGCAGTGCGTATGTAATTTGCCGGTTTTGCACCCCGTTTTATAGTCGTTTCGGGAAATAGTTCGGCATATTCGCGACTCTCTAAAATGCGCTGAACACGGCGATTGAAACGCGATGCCAAACTGCCTGAATATGATGCTATTGCGATGCGTAACTCGGGGTTTAACCCGAGCATATACGCCGGCAGTAGGGTGGTGGCGCCAACCGACTTTCCGTGTTGCGGCGGCATTGTGATAATCAGTCGTCGAATGTCGCCGCGTGCGAAGGCTTCGAGTACCCGATAATAGACCGAGTGAAAGGGCTGTATTTCCAGAAAAGGATATATCTCTGTTGCAAAGTCCGAAAAGTTCATATCCTACGCCTCCTCGATTAGATGTTTTGTAAATTGCTCGAAGTCGAAGTCGTCGAGAATAACGCCCTCGTCGTCCTCGCAAAGAAAATCCCACCATACTGCCGACACTCCGCAAATGGTGTCTTGCCGTTCGTATTTGTTGCGGTTGTCGGGACGACGACGGTAAAGAATCAGCGAAGCGGTCAATCGCAAAATCTCTCCACTTACCCCTTTTGTTTCAACCACACCTGTGAAGTAGCAGGGCGAGAGCAGTCGCCCCTTAATTTCGCTCGCTAAAGCAGCGTAATCCTCGTCGGATAGCTTGTAGATTGTTGATTCCATATCTATTTTCGTTTGAAGATTAATAAAAACTTGTTTTTATAAAATAAATTGCTTAACTTTGCGAGGACAAAGATAGTTCAAAAAATGAATTTTAATACTCAAAAAGTCCAAAAATTGTATAAAAAAAATTTAACAGAATATATGGGAGAGCGACTAAAACTTATACGTAAAAGTTTGGGGCTTACGCAAGAGCAATTGGCTCAACGACTTGGCATAGGAAAGACCGCTTTGTCAATGATTGAAACCGGTAAGGCGAGGCTCTCTTCCCGCAATCGCAATATCCTGATTCAAGATTTGAATGTCAATCCCAATTGGCTCGATACGGGTAAAGGCGAGCTTTTCAATGCCGACCCCGCTCTGACCTCCTCGTTTGGTCACGGTACCGAGATGGCAATGCCGTTGCAGTCGGTGCCACTCTACTCGATAGAGGCTACCGCGGGCTTGGTGCCGTTGTTCGAGCAGCGCGAGCAGTATAGTCCGGTAAATTATATCCATATTCCAAATCTTCCGAAGTGCGACGGTGCCGTATATGTTGCGGGCGACTCGATGTATCCGCTGTTGAAGAGTGGCGATATTGTGCTGTACAAGCAGTTGCACGACTTGGAGGATATTTTCTGGGGTGATATGTATCTCCTTTCTATAGAGGTTGATGGCGAGGAGTACGTAACAATCAAGTATATTCAGCGCTCCGAGCGTGAGGGCTATGTCCGCCTCGTGTCGCAAAATCAGCACCACGCCGAGAAGGAGGTGCAGATAAGCCGTATTCGTGCCATTGCCCTCGTCAAGGCAAGTATCCGAATGAATTCGATGAGATAAACCAAATTTTTCAAATTATTAATTTTCAACCAACAAAAAACAAAAAAAATGAAAAGACTTATTTTAGGTGCAGTTGCCCTTGTGTTGTCGCTCAATGCAATGGCAGCGAAGGATCCGAAATGGCAGGATCCGCGAGTGTTCGAGGAGAATCGTGAAACGATGCGCTCCACATTTATCGTAACACCTACTGTCGAGGATGTGGTTGCGGAGCACGACTTCACCAAGTCGCCGCTTTACCGTTCGATTGGTGGTGTCTGGAATTTCTATTGGACCGAGAATGCAACCGATCCTCAACCTGAGGAGTTCTGGTCGCCAAAGTTCGACGACTCGGCTTGGGGTAAGATGCCTGTTCCTGGTTTGTGGGAGATGAACGGTTATGGTGTGCCTATCTACAAGAACAGCGGTTATCCTTGGCACAACTTCTACAAGAAGAATCCTCCGTATGCTCCAACCGAGCGCAATGCAGTGGGTTCGTATCGACACAATGTCGAGATTCCGGCAGAGTGGCGTGGCAAGCAGATCTTTGTTCACATCGGCTCGGCTACTTCGAACCTCTCGTTGTGGGTTAATGGTCAGTATGTAGGTTACAGCGAGGACTCGAAGTTGGAAGCTGAGTTCGAGATTACCAAGTATGTAAAGCCTGGTAAGGAGAACCTCTTCGCAATGCAGATTTATCGTTGGTGCGATGGCTCGTACTTGGAGGATCAGGATTTCTTCCGTTTGTCGGGTATCGGTCGTGATTGCTACATCTACGCTCGCGACAGAAAGCACCTCGAGGATGTGAAGTTTGTTGCCGACTTGCACGACAACTATACCAAGGGACACCTCGACCTTAATGTAACTGCTACAAAGGGCGTTAAGGAGGTTCGTCTCACCCTCAATGACCCTAATGGCAAGCAGATTATGCAGGAGATTGTAGAGGTTGAGAAGGGCGCAGTTGAGCGTTGCTGGCACCTCGATAAGGTTCAGCCTTGGAGTGCAGAGGTTCCAACCCTCTATAAACTCATTGTTGAGGTTCTCGATAAGGGCAAGACCGTTGAGGCAGCCGCTTTCAAAGTTGGTTTCCGCAAGGTGGAGATTAAAAATGCCCAGTTGCTCGTAAATGGTTGCCCTGTACTTATCAAGGGCGCAAACCGTCACGAGATGGCACCAAACACAGGTTACTACCTAACTCGTGAGGATATGATTCGCGATATCCAGATTATGAAGGAGTTGAACATCAACGCTGTTCGTACTTGCCACTATCCAAACTCTCCGCTATGGTACAACCTCTGCGACGAGTATGGTATCTATGTTTGCGATGAGGGTAATATCGAGTCGCACGGTATGGGTTATAAGGATTTGACCTTGGCTAAGGATCCACAGTACGAGGCTGCTCACCTCTCGCGTGATCAGCGTATGGTATTGCGCGACTTCAACCACCCATCGATTATCTATTGGTCGCTTGGCAACGAGGCCGGTAATGGTCCTAACTTCCACAAGTGCTACGACTGGATCAAGGCTTACGACAAGTCGCGTCCGGTAGTGTATGAGCAGGCAAATGTTATCCGTTATCTCAAGAACAAGCACAAGGGTATTCACAATTCGGATATCGACGCTCCTATGTATGCAACCTACGATGAGTGTGAGGCTCACGCTAAGGGAAAGAATCCATTCAACCGCCCGCTTATTCAGTGTGAGTATGCTCACGCAATGGGTAACTCGCTTGGTGGTTTGAAGGAGTATTGGGATTTGGTTCGTAAGTATCCTACATATCAGGGTGGTTTCATTTGGGACTTCGTGGATCAGGCTTTGGCTTGGCGCGACCCTAAGACTAACGAATTGACCTATCGCTATGGTGGTTGCTGGAACGACCGCGACGCTTCGGACGACACCTTCTGCTGCAACGGCTTCATCGCTGCAAACCGTCAGTATCACCCATCGGCATACGAGGTTAAGCAGCAGTATCAGAACATCTGGGTTAGCGATAGTGATGTTGTTTGTGGCCGTGTAACCGTGTACAACGAGAACTTCTTCAAGGGTATCGACGAGGTGCGCCTTGTTTGGTCGTTGGCTGCAGATGGTAAGGTTGTTAAGACCGGTATCGTAGAGCAGGTGAATGTTGCTCCGCAGAAGAAGGTTGATGTGCAGCTTGGCTACAACGCTAACGATGTGAAGGCGTTGAAGGGCGAGGTATTGCTCACAGTTTCGTTCGTATTGAAGAATGCGCAGCCACTCTTGCCTGCCGGCTATGAGGTTGCACGTAACCAGCTCGCAGTTACCAACTACGACTATGCTGCCGCTTTTGCTGCTGCACAGCCTAAGGGTGTAACTTGCAAGTCTGCTCCGGGCTTGACTGTTAATGGTCAGAAGATTTCGGGCGACAAGTTCGTTGCCGAGTTCAATGCTGAGGGCTTCCTCTCGTCTTACGTATATAATGGTACACAACTTCTTGTTAAGCCTATTAAGCCACAGTTCTATCGTGCAATGGTTGAGAACGACTATGGTGTTCGCAAGAACAAGAATACTCGTTTCAACCACGCTGGTTGGTTGGTATGGCGCAATGATGCTCCTGTACTCAGCAAGATTGATGTTAAGGAGGTGAAGGATAAGTGCGTTGAGGTTGAGGCTGTTTACAAGTATGCAAAGACAGGTGCTACCGTGATTATGACCTACCTTATCGCTCCGGACGGAACAATTGCCGTATCGGAGAAGATGAAGAAGGGCCACGCCGAGACCAAGATAGAGAATATGTTGCGCTTTGGTGTAGAGTTGGCGATGCCGGGAGCATTCGACACTATCGAGTACTACGGTGCCGGTGAGCACGAGACCTATATTGACCGTATGAGCAGCGCATTGATAGGCCTTTACAAGCAGAATGTTGCCGATATGTTCTGGCCATACTACGCTCGTCCACAGGAGTGTGGTGCACACTGTGGTCTTCGTTGGTGGAGAATTGTCGATACTGCAGGTCGTGGTTTCGAGGTTATCAGCGAGGCGCCATTCCAGGCAAATGCCCTCCCATACTCTTTGGAGCAGCTCGATGTTCACTCGCCAAAGACTTATCAGAAGTATGCGCAGCGCCTCGAAAAGGACGGCAATACATATGTAAACATCGACAAGGCTCAGATGGGTGTTGGTTGTATCACCTCTTGGGGTCGCCTTCCACGCGAGGAGTATCGTCTTGCGTACGAGGATCGCGAGTTCAAGTTTGTTCTCCGACCACTCAAATAATTTCTTGTGATAAGCCGCAATCTGCGGCGTATCGCTAAAAGTAAAGACCTTCGGGCTGTACTCTCTTGTACTATCCCGAAGGTCTTTCTTTTGCTATGCACCACATCTCACGACTACTGACAAGAAATAGGAATCATTATGAAGGGAGTTTAGGGAATTTAGTGATTGAACTCCTCCGCTCTCAGTTCTCCGCTCTCAGTCCTCCGCTCTCCGCTCTCAGTTCTCAGTTTTCCGTTTTAATCCTGCTTGCGCAGGCTTTTCCTCCTTCTTGCAAGGCATAGTCTGCAAGCAGCCTCTGCTCTTGCTTCGTGCGTCGGTTCCGTTTTCATCTCCAAGCGAAAATCGAAAAACAAAAAAAGTTTTCCGCTTTCCGCTTTCCGTTTTCCGTTTTCCGTTTTCCGTTCTCTTGGCACGAAGGTTGCTTTTTTACCGAGTGGTTTAATATAAATTTTTTTGGACGATGAAAAAGTTTCTACTTTCGAGTGCTATTGTAGCACTAATGTTTGGAGGTTTGTTTGCTTGCGGCGAGCAGGCGAAATGGAACCGTGAGGAGCGTCAGGCTATGCGTAATCTCTTGCGCGACTATCGTAAGATGGTCTATTTGGAGAATTTGAGCGAGGCGGAGTATATGCTCTTTGCCGACCGCGTAATTGCTTCGGTCGAAGAGGCGTATCCCGCTTACACGACCTTTATCGAGATGCCGGCGGTAAATGATACGGTGCAGGTATATGTCGTAACGACCATTGTGGAGCAGTTGGAGGCAGACGCTTCGAATATGCGCCACCTCTATCCGTATCGCGACCTTGTAGCGGCGAACATTCTGCCCGATGGACTTACGCGTGCGCAGCAGAATGCCTTCTACCAATGCTTTGCCAATGCGGTGGACAACACCTACTCGAATGCGGCACAACTCGTGAATGCGATAGTTGCCGATACGGTGCAAACCTCGCAAATTGCGCAAATGCAGAGTACGTGTGCCAACAATCTTTTTGGTTGGACAGTGGAAATAATAGAGGTTGGCAATTAGCCAACCTCTTCTTCTCTATCTAAATGATTTCACAGGGCGATAACTGCGTCCGTCGTATTCGTAGCAAAATATCTTTTGCCCATTGGTTAGCATAATATAATTTGCCCCCACAACTGCGTTGTATCGGCACGCTTGCATTGCCACCTCGTTGTCGATATTGATGTCGGGAGCCTTGCACTCTACCAAGATGTGAGGCTTGGCGAACTCATCTATCACCACAATATCGGCACGTTGGTGCTGCCCGTTGATATTTACGGGGTACTCCTGTGTGATGCGGAGTGCCGGAATGTTCATTTCCGACACGAGCCACCCTATGGTGTGTTGTCGGACCCACTCCTCGGGAGTGAGCAACAACCACTTTTGTCGTAGTGAGTCCCATATATATTTTTCTCCCCCAATCTCTTGTATTCGGGCAGAAATTTTCGGAAATGCGAGTTTTACACCCTCAAACATAGCGTTTTTCTCCAAAAAAATGTATCTTTGTGGCAAAGATACAAAAAAAGATGAAGCGATACACACTTTTATCAATCATATTGTTGGTGGCTACTGTTGTGTCGGCCCAAAACAATTACGATCTCTCGGCACGTGGGGTAGAGCCGGCTCGCCCGCGCACGATACCTTATAATAATATGACCGGTGCAGTCAAGGGCGAGGCTTCGCAGTCGCGTTTCGTTGCCGAGGTCGAGCCACTTACCCGTAGTGAGGAGGGTTCGGTGGCAACATTTACAACATACTATGTGCTGCCTGTACATTGGCTCAATCGGCAGGTCATTCTTCGCGTAGACTACGCATCGGCGGCCTATACGGTCTTTGTAAATGGTCGTGAGGTTGGTTATGTACCTACGGGCGTTATGGGAGCCGAGTTCAATATCACGAATACCTCTAATGAGGGACGTAACGAGGTGGTGATAAAGCTCGATAAGTCGTTACTTGCAAACAGACTCTATGAGCCGAAGGAGATGCTTGTTGATGGCGTAGAGATATTCTCGCAGCCTACGATCCGTATGCGCGACTATGCCGTAAATGTTACGCTGAACGCGCAGGGCGATGGTGTTGCCGAGTTTGCCGTTCCGGTGAAGTGCAACTCGCTGAATAGCAAGCGGGCACGTCTGCACTACGCTTTGCGCCTGAATGATACTACTATTGTGGCGGAGGGCTATCGTGAAATTATGCTCGATATGCGTCGTGAAGATACAGTTAGATTCTCTTGTGTTGTACCCTCTAAGGCGTTGTGGCACGCTTCGAGACCTACGATGCTGCGTCTCGATTTGGAGAGCCGCATCGACAATCGCATATCGGAGTGTATGAGCCGTCAGATTGGATTGCGACAGATCTCTTACAGCAAAGGAAAACTCCGCATCAACAACGAGGAGGTTACGCCAAATTTTGTGGAGTTCGAGTCGCTTAAAAAGCTCGATAGGGTGAAAAGAGATGGCTACAATGGTGTTATCTTAACACTCGGCCGAGAAGCGGGCAACGTTATTGACGAGTGCACCAAGCGAGGACTTTATGTCGTGGTACGTACTCCTATCGACACATCGCTTCTGGGCGACAATATCAAACGTGGTGGCAATCCAAGTAATGACCCTGTGTGGAACGAGAGCTATCTGTGGCGAAATGCTCACGCTTTGCACTCTACAATAGGCAATTGTGCCGTTATCGGCTACGCCATAGCGAAGGGCACTACCTCGGGTTTAAATATCTACGATACCTATTTGATGTTGAAGTCGCTTGCGCCGAACTATCTCGTAATCTATGAGGGCGCAGCCGGTGAATGGGCAACGGACAAATAGCGGAAACTGCGAGCGGAGCGTTGGAAATTCAAAACTGCACCACCTACTGAAAATACAATGGCTAATAGTCAAATAAAATTGGGTATCAAAACGATACCCAATTTTGTTTATCTCTGCTCTTGCAGGAACTCTTCGGTTACAATAAATCGCACAGCTTGCGGTACTACCGATATTGTAACAGGCGTACCTCCCTGCAACTCGCCATCAGTTTCGAGAGGCATATTCGGAGCCGATGTAATCTTTACCTCTTTGCCCTGAGCATATTCGACGTGGCCAATGGAGTAGATTTGTCCGTTGAATAGTCGCTTTGCGCGGAATACCACGTGCCACCAGTGTACGGGGCGAATAATCGTGAGGTCGAGCAACCCATCGTTTGCTACGGCACGAGGTAACTGCTGAATACCTCCACCGTTGTATCGACACACGCCCACCGCCAACGAGAAGAGCAACTTGTTGTAGATGACCTTTCCGTCGAGTTCGATGGTTGCACCGGCTGGTTTTGCCGAGAAGAATCCTCGTACAAGGCTATACAAATAGAGCCATTTGCCCTTGTAGCCCTTTAATTTTAGATGGTTGAATATCTGAATAACATAGGCATCGAAGCCGAGTCCCGCAACGTTTGCCATATATCGTACGTGCTCCACTTTCGACTCTGTGTATGATACGCGTCCAACGTCCTGCAAGAAGGAGTGCCCCTCCTTTATGGCGCGAATGGCAACGGTGTAGTTGCGCGAGATGCCGAAAGTTCGTACCCAGTCGTTGCCCGTACCTACGGCAATCACTGCCAAAAGTATATCCTTCGGCTCGCACTGTTTCTGAATAAACAGGCCATTAACCACCTCGTTTAGTGTGCCGTCGCCACCCACAACGATAATTTTGCGGTAGCCACGATTTACCGCCTCTACGGTGAGTTCGGTGGCGTGATAGCGATGCTCGGTAAATGCGGGGTCGTGGTCGATGCCGTTCTCGCGGAGCAGGTGCGATATTCTGGGGAAATCACCCAAGCCCTTGCCTCCGCCCGATACGGGATTTACCACTACAAACCAACGCTCTGTCGTGTGTTGCACCATACTATTTAATGTTTAATTATTAGCTGTTGGCTAAATTGAAATTCAGAATTATCTCTTCGGTGCGTTTTTCAATGTGTGCAACAAGAAGTCGTAGAATTTCTCAACCGAAGCAATCTCCACCTTCTCATCAGGCGAGTGTGGGTAGCAGATTGTCGGACCGAACGAAATCATATCGAGGTTAGGGTATACGCCACCTATGATGCCGCACTCCAAACCTGCGTGGATAGCAGTTACAGCAGGTTTTTTGCCATACAAAGCCTCGTACGAAGCCAACATAGCCTTCAAAATAGGCGACTCCATATTTGGCTTCCAACCGTCATACGAGCCTTCGAGTGCAACCTCTGCACCAATCAATTCAAATACACCCTTGATAGCCTCACCGAGCGCAACCTTCTCGCTCGAAACGGACGAGCGTAGTAAGCACTGAATCTTCACCGCCTTGCCGTCCGATACCACACGTGCGAGGTTTGTCGAGGTCTGTACCAAACCCTCCATCTCGACAGACATCTTCACTACGCCGTTAGGTGCGCCAACCACCGCCTTAACCAAGCCAACGGCAGTTGCAGCAGGAATAATCTCGGCAGGTACGGCAACCTCCTCTACGAGTACCGCAATCGAATCCTCGATATTCTCGAACTCTGCCTGCAAGGTCTTTTCGTATGCTGCAGCCTCGGCTTTAAACGACGCTACATCCTTAACGAGAATAATGGCTTGTGCTTCACGCGGAATAGCATTTCTTAAACCACCTCCGTCAATCGACGAAAGCAGCCACTCCTGCTTGGTGTGGAGCAACAAACGACACAGAAGACGATTGGCATTTCCGCGCTGGAAACCGATCTGAATACCCGAGTGTCCGCCCTTCAAGCCCTTAACCTCCAACTTTACAGCCTTCCAACCCGCTGGTGCAGCCTCGGCAACGTAGGGGAGTGTGATATTTGCATCGGTACCTCCCGCACAACCCACATACAACTCGCCCTCTGTTTCAGAGTCGAGGTTTAACAAGATATCGCCTTTGAGCAAGCCGGCCTTCAAACCGAATGCTCCGTCCATACCGGTCTCCTCGGTTGCAGTGAAAAGTCCTTCAACTGCGCCGTGTTCGAGTGTGTTGTCCTCCAAAACAGCGAGAATAGCCGCTACGCCGATGCCGTTATCCGCACCGAGTGTTGTGCCGTTTGCAGTTACCCAATCGCCATCAATATACGCCTCGATAGGGTCATTCTCGAAGTCGAAAACCTTGTCGTTATTCTTCTGCGGCACCATATCGAGGTGTGCTTGCAAAACGATACCTTTGCGATTCTCATAGCCGGCAGTCGCAGGCTTTGCTATATATACATTACACGCCTCATCGACGCTGTATTCGAGGTTGTGAGCCTTTGCAAACTCTACGATATATTCACGCACCCTCTCTTCGTGATGCGAAGGACGAGGAATCTGCGTCAAAGCCTTAAAATGCTTCCAAACAAGTGTCGGATTAAGTTGTTCCAAATTGTAATTCATAGTTGCTATATTTTAATGATTAATTCCAATATGCCATTAAATTTTTTATTGCCGTAATAAATATAGTAGGTGCATTTATTCCTAACACCATCTTTCCATCTTGATTGAGTAAGAAACCTATTTCAACCTCTATCACAGAATCGTTATTGCTTCCATATAGTACCACTGTTCGCTTATGGGCGTAATGAGGATAGTACTTATCAAGATACATCGCTTCGAATGAGTCATATAACTTTAATTCTTCAATTCCCTTCAAGCGATTAGCAAATGTTTTTCCTTCGATAGTTATAGACTCCTTTGAATCGATATCAATCAATACTAAATCCGGTATAGCAAGTCGTTTGCTCTTATCGCCTGCTTTATATAGTCCTCTATCCACATATTTCTCCAATGGGATATGAACTCCATCGGCTGTTTTGAAATAGCTCTTCTCACAACCAGCATGATTGTCAAATACAGAAAAACTACTTGTGAGATTTTCAACTACCGTGTGAATAAATATAGTTCCAAGTTTCTCACCCTTTATTTCATAGTGCCAATAACTATCAGGTAGATTGCATGGAGATAAGGCAAGGCCTTGCAAAGAGAGATGCAGTTTATCTGCAATTTGCAAGAATTTATTATTGCCAACTACATGTTTCTGACTTAAACCATGTCTTGTTATTACGATGTCTTTATCCCACCCTAATTTACGCAATGTTGCACATATCAAACTTAATGTTCCTATACTTGGGTCATGTGCCAATCTATCATCTTTGTATAATCTACCAGAGACAGAGATGCTATCATCGTATTGCTCAATCTCAACAGGTACATTAGTCTGAGATTTTGGCTTGGACACAAGCTGCTTGGTCGCAATCAGTTCCTCTATGGTTGAAAATGGCTTGTATAACTCTTTATCAAGTTTTTTACCAATAATATCAACTCCAAGAGTACTTAACATGCGAGTACCAAAAATGTATGTATCTGTTGGATTTTTCTTTTGCTCAACATGAAGCGAATATAACATCACACACTTGGTGTGAGGATAGAAAAAGTTTAAGACTACAAATTTTGTGGCACGCTGATAGACTCCGGTATTTCGACTTTCACTATCATCTGTTTTTGTCTCTTCTATTGCCAAAAGTGGAGTGTCTTGTGTGGTAGGTTGCTCTTCCTGATAATATAGGAGGTAGTCCACAAAACTAGAAGAACCGGATATGGTTTTGATATAGACATGCTCAACCTTAGGACTATTAAAGCCCTTAACCTCGTATGTGAAGTCAAAACATTTTTCACTATTCAATAATGGGCATATCCACAAATCACCACCTTTGTAGGCGATAGACTGATACCCTGCGAAATAGTCTAAAATCTTCTCCAACGACTGCTTCTTTGGGCGTTCTTCGGTTAATATCCACAAGTTCTTCATCGCTTCAAAATATATAATTGTTCAAATACCTTCTTCTTTGTTCTTGATAATCCGTTGTTGTTGCTTTTGAATCGATTGTATTCAAATTGCTCCAAAACAACATCACCATAATTGGAGAGAAGCGAGATAATATCTTCTTGCTTCATAATGCCCTCTGAATTGTAACTTAGAACAAGATATTTGTATTTACTACACTCTGCAACCTTTTTTAATGCTTGTAATGCACTTTTTGCATTGCAGAATACAGACTTCTCTTTGTCGTATGGGCGCATGCCCGTTACGCCTTTAATTTGAGGATTGTCGTATTTTGCAATAGTTTCTAATACATGATAATTTGGCAGGTACTGACGCTCGTTGTATGGAGGGTCAAGATATAATATATCTGTATCTATTTCATATAAAATAGACAAACTATCCGCATTAAAAACTCTATTTTTCTGATTGTTATTTGTTAAAAGTATCGGTCTTAACTTTAATGGCTTAATAGCTCTTGGGTCCCATTTCTTGTAAAATGCAGCATATACACCAGCAACATTTGCATATAGCGACACCGATTCTAATAGGCAAGCCAATAGAATATAGTACTCTGACTCATTAATTAATTCGGCGCTTTTCCACTCTTCTATCTTGATTCGTATAGCATCAATCTTGGCACCATTATCTCCTGTAAAATACAACCTCGGAACTTCAAGATGCAGTGTTCCATCTGGTGTGTAGTTGTTATATATAAAACCTTTAATAGGAGCAACACTGTCCAAGTAAGATAACACTAACTCTAATGGGGTATAGAAAAGAGATTGAATTTGTCCGTTATTATGTATTATAGGTAATATCTTATCAAATTTTGGGGTTTGATTATTCTCAATATATGCTTTTTGCAAACAATATGACATGTACATAATATCAGATGAATCAACCTGATATCCTAATTGCTTAAAGTATCTTCCAACCCCTGTTGTGCCAGCAAATAAATCAAACAAACGCTTACCGCAAATGTTATTTGCAGCAAGAATAGAGTGTATCTTCTCTACTATATTCTCTTTATTGCCTATATATCTCATTATTACAGAACATAATTAGTAATGAGAACTTCATCTGTAATGTCGCTTTTACTATTTATAGAGTGGTAGTTGGAGTTTTGATAATCCATATTCAAATGATATACATTGAAATTATGTATCTCTATCCACTGCTTCAATATAGCATTATTTCTTCCCTTGTGCATTAAAACATTTGACAGCGCAAAACGAACACCTTTTCTATTCAACTCCGATAAAAGAGCAAGCAACTTCATCTCTTCTCTATGAGACCAACCTGTAAAACCTCTCTTGCCGTCATTATAAGTTCCTGTTGTTATTAAATAAGGAGGGTCGCAATATACGAAGTCATCAGAGGTTAGTTCAGATAAATCCAACTCTTCAAAATTTGAAGATGAAAACTCGACATCTAATTCATGCAATTTTGCAACGAATAACTCCAAATTCTTTTTCATGTTGGCATTATATCTACTGCGATTTTTGCCAAATGGTATATTGAATTGGTGGTTGTTGTTAAATCTGATTTGATGGTTAAATGAATATGCTGTTAATACAAACAAATCAAGTGGGTTTCGCTCTTGATTATATGCATTCCTTAAAGCTAAATAACCATCGGTATTGGTGAGGGATAACTTAAAATCGTCAATTCTTTGCTCCACATAGTTTACAATCTCCGTTGTTGTCATAGATTTGAATTGCTTGTACAAATCTACGATATACAACAAGTTGTCGTTGAGTAATAATTTGTTCGCCTCCACATTAATTCCAACATTTCCTCCTCCGCAAAACATATCAACGAAAGTGTCGATTTTCTTTGGAAATAGAGGTAGTAGTTGAGGCAGTAATTTGTATTTACCACCTATATAATTCATTGGAGAGCATATATAACTTTGCATAATCAGTTTTCCGTTTGTTTGTCGAACGCCTCGACAATATGTTTTACCAATTCGTGGCGGACAATGTCGCCCTTGTTGAACTCCACAAAGCCGATGCCCTTGATGCCTTCAACCGTACGCATTGCACGCACCAAGCCACTGTCGCTCTTGTGGGGCAAATCGACCTGCGTAACGTCGCCCGTAACGATAAACTTAGCATTGCGTCCCATTCGTGTCAGGAACATCTTTATCTGCGACAGGGTAGTGTTCTGCGCCTCATCGAGAATTACGAAGGCGTTGTCAAGAGTACGACCACGCATATAGGCAAGTGGTGCAATCTGTACCGTGCCGTCCTCCATAAACTTCTGCAACTTTGCCGGTGGAATCATATCGTTCAGTGCATCGTACAGAGGCTGCAAATATGGGTCCAACTTATCCTTTAAGTCGCCCGGCAGAAATCCCAATTTTTCGCCGGCCTCCACCGCAGGACGAGTAAGTATCACTCGGCGCACCTGCTTATCGCGCAATGCTCGCACTGCTAATGCAATGGCTGTATAGGTTTTGCCCGAACCTGCTGGGCCCGTGGCAAATATAAGGTCGTTCTTGTCGTACAAATCTACGAGTTTGCGCTGATTGGCGGTGCGGGCCTTTACGATAACGCCATTATTGCCGTAGACAATAACCTCTTTGTCGCCTTTGTGAGCCGCCTCTGCTGCCTCGGCAAAACCCACCGAGAAAGATTGCTCGATAACCTCCTTCGAGATGTGGCCGTAGCGGTCGTAGTAGGCTATTAACCCAGCCATTTGGCGTTCAAATCGCTCCACGTCGCCTTTTGCACCAAGCACCTTCAACGCAGAGCCTCGCGCTACGATTTTAAGTTTTGGGTGCATTGCCACAATCTGTTGCAGGTAGCACTCCTTGGCACCATACAATTCGCGGGTATCGACACCCTCGATAACTATCTCTTTACCTGTTGTTTCGGTCATTGGCTCTTGCTCTTTTAGAATACCACACCTACACGCAACTGCACACTTCTGGTTCTGGTGCGGAACTTCATCGCCTCGGGTTGTTTAGTTTCGTCGAGTGTCCAGATATATTGGTTCTCCGATTTGATATCCTTGAACTGGTCGGCATATCGCACATCAATCATCATAACCTTGGCAAATCGTACGCTGATACCCGCCGTGTAGGTTATGGTTGGGTAGATTTTTCCGATGTGCATCTGCTGAATGGTCTCGTCGTCGGTGCGAGGCAGTTGGTAGGTCGCCTCGTCCATCAGCGTAAATACCGGTCCGAAGTTGAAGCGGAACATAGCTGCGCGGAACGACAGCAACAGAGGAATCTGCACAATGTTCGACTTGACCTTTGTCGAGAAGTTGTTGGCCGCCTTGTCGTCTATTCTGAGTGCTGAACGTGCATACGAAATCTCCGGCTGGAAACCAAATGTACGGCCAATGTTGAGGCGGAACTGCAACGCTGCACCTCCCGACCACTGCATCGACATCTTCGGAGTGAAGTTCTCGCTGATAGGCACCACATTGAACCAGTTGTATCGTGCACCAACTCCCAAACCGAACTCCGTAGAGACCTTTGGCTTATCGCTCTTTACCTCCGGCATCTTGCTTACACGATTGCGCTTAGGCTCCTCCTTTGCCGGCTCTTTTGTAATCTTCTTCTCCTCCTCGTTTGCGGTGTTTTGTGCCATAATCGGCATAGTCATAGCCACCAGTAAGGTTAAAAAAAGAACTTTTAATCCGTTATGCTTCATAGTGTCAAATTTTTTCAAAATTTATCTATCAACCCCCAAAAATAATAAATATTTTTGAAATAAATAGTGTACAATTGGGAAAATATCAAACTTTTTGTATCTTTGTAGTCGGATTATGGTGCAATGTAAAAAAGTTGATAGCTAAAAGCTAACGGCTAAGGGCTTTATAGATATGAGTTTAGTAGCGATAGTAGGACGCCCGAATGTGGGCAAAAGTACACTCTTTAACCGCCTTGTCGGTAATCGTCAGGCGATTGTGGATTCGACAGCGGGAACTACGCGCGATCGCCATTACGGTAAGACCGATTGGTGTGGACGCGAGTTCTCGATTATAGACACCGGCGGTTATTCGGTGAATAGCGACGACATCTTCGAGGACGAGATTCGCAAACAGGTGATGCTCGCCATCGAGGAGGCGGATGTTATTCTCTTTATGGTGGAGGTTGGTACAGGCGTTACAGATCTGGATATGATGATGGCGGAGGTGTTGCGTCGCGTGAAGAAACGCACCATTTTGGTCTGCAACAAGGTTGATAACTACGACCTCATCTATTCGTCGAACGACTTCTATTCGCTTGGTCTTGGCGACCCATTCTGCATATCGTCGATGTCGGGTAGCGGTACGGGCGATTTGATGGACGAAATTCTGAAACATCTGCCCGAGGATTGCGAGGCGGAGGAGTTGGACAACCTCCCGCGTATCACTATCGTAGGACGTCCTAATGTAGGTAAGTCTTCGCTCACAAACGCACTGCTTGGCAAGGATCGAAATATCGTAACCAACATTGCAGGTACCACTCGCGACTCTATCCATACACGTTACAATAAGTTCGGTATGGACTTCTACCTCGTGGATACCGCAGGTATGCGCAAGAAGGGTAAGACAATGGAGGATTTGGAGTTTTACTCGGTGATGCGTTCGATTCGCGCTATCGAAGCTTCGGACGTGTGTATTCTTATGCTCGATGCGCAACAGGGCTTGGAGTCGCAGGATTTGAATATCCACAACCTTATAGTTCGCAATCGTAAGGGTTGCGTTATCGTGGTGAATAAGTGGGATTTGATAGAGAAGAGCAACAACACGATGAAGGAGTGGCGTGAGGCTTTGGAGAAGCGTTTGGCTCCGTTCAACGATATTCCTATTATCTTCACGTCGGCGCTCAACAAGCAGCGTATTCTCGACGTGTTGCAGACTGCAATTCGTGTCTACGAGTCGCGTGCACGCCGTATCCCTACATCGGAGTTCAATGACTATATGTTGCCGATTATCGAGGAGACACCGCCACCTGCCACCAAGGGTAAGTATATTCGTATCAAGTATGCGATGCAGTTGCCTACACCTACACCGCAGTTTGTATTCTTCTGCAACCTTCCGCAGTATATTCGCGAAAACTACCGTCGCTTCTTGGAGAATCATTTGCGCGAGCATTGGGATTTCTCGGGAGTGCCGTTGCAGATATATTTCCGTCAGAAATAGTAATTCAAACCAAATAAAACTTAAAAGCAATGAAAAAATTTTTAACTCTCGCATTGATGCTCGCTGTTTCGACATCGGCATTTGCAATCAAAATCACCTACGGACCTTACGTTCAGGCTGTAACAAAGGAGACCGTAACAATTGTTTGGAGGACAGACAAGACCGCCATTTCGTGGGTTGAGACCGCTCCCGGAGACAAGACACACTTCTATGCCTTCGAGCGTCCTAAGTTCTACCAGACTAAACTTGGTCGTAAGGTGCCTACAAAGTTGCACTCTATCACCATTCCAAACCCTAACACAGACGGAAAACCTACGTTCCGTTATCGTGCTTTCTCGCAGGAGATTACCAGCAACAAGGGCGGCCGTACAATGTATGGACGTGTAGCTTCGACACGTATCTTTGCGTATCGTCATATATTCGTTAGGACTCTCGACTACAACAAGAAGTCGGTAAATTTCATCCTGATGAACGACCAGCACGGTATCGAAGGTACATACGAGTTGCTCAACAAGCGCATCACCAAGGCTAAGCGTAACGACAGACATTGGTCAGCAGATGCAGTATTCTTTGTAGGCGATATGTGTGCAGGAGTAGATGCAAAGCAGACCTCGATATATACAAAGGTTTCGGGTGGTGTGAACAACTATCCAAAATACAAGGAGACACCATTCCACGAGGTTCCGATGTTTATGACTCGTGGCGTAAACGAGACTTTTGGCAATGTGGGTGTGAACTATATGTCGTACTTCCCAACCTCGACGGGTAAGCCTTACTACACAGTTCGTTACGGTTCGGTATGCTTCATCGTTCTCGACTCGGGTCGCGATCAGAAGGATAAGGCGGCAGGCACCGACTTTGACTCATACCGCAAGGAGCAGGCTGCTTGGCTTGCAGAGGCTCTCAAAAGCGAGGAGGTTCAGGGTGCGAAGTTCAAGGTTGCCCTTATGCACATTCCTCCAATCTCGGGTGTAGCACCTGTAAGCAAGGATCTCCACTCGCTCTTCGTTCCACTCTTGGAGGAGGCTGGCGTAACCCTTATGATTTGTGGATACTCGCATAACTCGTATATGAATAAGGCTTCGAAGAAGTGCAATTTCCCAATTTTGGAGAACAGCAGTGCAAACCTTCTCAACATTCGCGCAACACAGGAGCGTATGGACGTTGTAGTTGAGGATTTGCAGGGTAACGAGGTTACTACCTACACTTTCTAATATAGGTCTGCATATACCAACAATAAAGGTTGCCTTTTTACGGGCAACCTTTATTGTGTCGATGGTGTAACGCGCCTAATGCGCCGAACCGATCTCCTTGCGCCAACGGAGATAGCCCGCTACGGCAAGAGCTGTGTAGAGTGCGTAGAGTCCGGCGGTAAGTGGAATACCCTTGTAAACATACAGACCGACGGTTATTGCATCTACCGCAAGCCATACGAGCCACTGCTCGATATACTTACGCGAGAGCATCCACATTGCTACCATAGACATTGCCGTAGTCATTGCGTCCCAGAATGGTACGGAGCTATCGGTGAAGCGCACCAGCAGAAAATATATCGCAGTGTGAAGTGCTACATACACTGCAATCAGCGGAAGCGCCAGTCGTACGGGGGTGTGTGAAATCTGCAACTTGTTCTCCTTGCGTTTATGACCTACAAGCCACGCTATCAAGCCATATATGCCTGCCGCTATGTAGTAGCCTTGCATAGCGCAGTCGGCGTAGAGCCCCGATTGGTAGTAGAGTGCACAATGTACACACGGCATAATTGCGCCCACTACCCACAACCATATATTTGCGCGGTACTCCAACCAAAGGTATAGTAACCCGAGTGCCACACCCACAATCTGTAAAATAAGTTTCAGTTCCATAACCTTATTTAAAAGTGTATCGTTACATTGCCGAGAGCCGAGATGGTTGCTTGCGGAAAGTAGCAAGCCCACGACTTGCGGTCGGCGAGGGTTGCACCCTCCAACCACGAGCCACCATAACCGCTCGCGCAGTATTTTGCGTTGAACAAGTTGCCAATTTTCACACCAAAACGCACTCGCTCCACCCGCTTGGTGCGGAGCGTGTAGGCGAGGTCGAGGTCGCTTACGCAGTAGCGAGGCAAGGTCAGATCTTCGTACTCGCCATTTGTGAGGTACTGCTTGCTCACGTAGCGCGTCGAAAGGCGAGCCGAGAAGCCGTGTGTATGGAAGTCGAAGAATACGCCTGCTATAATTGCCGGCGAGTAGGCTATCGTGGTGCGACCACGCTCAAATGCCACGCCGTCGATGTAATCGACATAATTCTTGATATGGTTTTGGCTCAATGTCGCGTTTCCTCCGAGCGAAAACCACTTTGTAGCGTTTGCCGCAAGCGACAGTTCGATGCCTCGACGATACGAGTCGGGAACATTGCGGGAGAGCAGCTCGCCAGTATCGGATAACTCGCCCGTCTGCACGAGTTGGTCGCGATAAAACATATAGTATAGGTTCAGCGATAAATCGACAATCTCAGTATGGTATCCGTAGCCTACCTCTACGTCGAGCATCTTCTCGGCTGTCGGATACTCGCCTTCGCGGATATCGGTAAAGTTGTTGCGCGTAGGCTCCTTCTGTCCCACTGCGGCAGATGCGTAGATGGCGTGATGGCGCGCAAACGAGTAGTGCAAACCCAACTTCGGATTGAAGAAGTTGTAACGGCGGTTTATATCGAGTCGCTGCATCGCACTCGTTGTATCGTCGAAGTTGTCGTTTACGCCCGAAATTCGGTGTGTGATGTGGCGATACTGCACATCGGCATAGAGATTTAACCCCTTGGTAATCAACAAATCAACCTTTGCGAAGCACGATGCGTCCCACTTCGAGGTGTAGTTGCGATAGTACTCCGTAGTAGGAAAATCGGGAGCCGAGAGCAGACCCGAAACCTCGCCATAGTGCACGCCGTCGTAGAGCGAAGCCGAAGCACCGAGCGTCAGCGAAATACGCTTTGCCGAGTAGATTGCCGAAGCGACTACGCCGCCAAAGTTGTTGCCCATCATCTTTTTGCGGAGGAGGTTTGTACGCTCCACCAACACGCCACCCACCTCAATCGGTGCTAAACCATATTTTTTAAGCTTTTGGTCGTTCTTATAGTTGCGGTAGTAACCATTGCCGTAGGTGTAGTGTGCTGTGGCGCTGATTTGCCACTTATCGTTGAAAATATGGTTTACGACGAGCTGATTGTTTATCTGCGTGTAGTTGTCGGTGTGATCGTCATAGAAGCCTACAACCTTACCGTCGATGATTATCTCGCCCTCTGGATTGTAGCGACGATTTTGCGCCATCTGCTCTGCCGAAACACCCGTATAAGCAAGATATACCTTTGCTACACCTCCAAACGAGAGAAGTTTTACGGAGGTGCGTCCATTGTAGTAGCCGGCTTGCAGCATATATGAGGAGAGGTTGCTTGATGCGCGTTCTACGTATCCATCGGACGAGAGGTGCGACAGTCGGGCGTCAATAGCCCAATGACCACCGAGCAAGCCTGACGAGAGGGCAATCTCCTGCTTGGCGGTGTTGAACGAGCCATACGAGAGCGATGCTCGTCCCGAGAACTTCGATGCCATAGGTGCGGAGGTCATATTAAGCGATGCACCGAAGGCTCCCGTGCCTGCGGTTGAAGTGCCGACACCACGCTGCAACTGTACCGAGCCGAGCGATGAAACGAGGTCGGGAGTGTCGTACCAATAGACCGAGTGGGTTTCGGCATCGTTCATCGGCACGCCATTGAGCGTTACGTTGATGCGTGTAGCGTCTGTGCCTCGCACTCGGAACGATGTAGAGCCGATGCCCATACCGCTTTCGGAGGCGATAACTACCGAAGGGAGATTTTTAAGTAACGATGGGATATCCTCTCCATAGTTTTGCTCCTCGATTTCGCTACGCGAGATGTCGGAGTAGGCAATCGGTGTGTCGTGCTTGGCACGTGTGGCAACGACATCGACTTTTTGAATGAGAATTGAATCGTTCTCGATTACGTTGTTTGTGGAGTGTTTAGAATTAAGAGATTGTTTTGCTTCGGCTCTTGCTCCGAAGGTGGCACATACGGCCACAGCCATTAAAAGAAAAATCCTTTTCATAACCATTTAATTTTAAATATAAGTAGTTAGAAAAGGGGTATGTAAATTACACTCTCCCGTTCCGGCATTACCCGTTTCGGTTCTATGGGTATAATCTCAGCCTTGAAAACGGAAAACGGAAAACGGAGAACGGAAAACTATAATTTTCGACACAAATAAAGGTTTTGTAATTTAGTTTTCAGTTTTCACCTTTCAGTTTTCAGTTTTTTCAGCACCCCTTATGTCGGCGACAAAGATACGAATAAAAAATGAGAATTGAAATTATTTTTTTAGGGGGGGGGTAGAGGAGTTAGGGTTGTTAGGGGTAAAAACTCCTAACAACCCTAACTCCAACAAAATGGAAAGTTTTCCGTTTTCCGCTCTCCGTTTTCCGTTTAGAATACCACTCTTACGCCCACCTGCATACGCCAACGCGAAAGGAGATCGTTGCGCGAAACCGAGCCGCCAACAAAGCGGTATTTGGGTGTACGGTTGCCCTCGCTGTCGGTCGAGTAGTCGTATATTTCAACGGGCGAAATTTTATACTTCGAGGTGTAGTAACTTGCGCCCCAATCCTTCGAAAGGAGCGAGCCGAGATTTATCACGTCGAGCGAGATTTGCACCTTGCGCGAGGTGTGAGCTCCAAAGTAGATATCTTGTGCAATGTGGAGGTCGAGGTGGTGCTCGAAAGGAGTCTGCAAGGCGTTGCGGTCGAGGAACTTACCACGCGAACGTCGCAATGCAGGTGTCGCCTCGATGTAGTCGGCAAAGGCGTTGCGATGCTCCTCGCTCTCGAACTCCATCGCCTGCAACTCCGATGCGGTAGGCACGTAGATTGTGGTGTTGCCATAACTACCGTCGTTGTTGGCGTCGGCGGTCGAAGCGTAGGTGAGCGAGTAGCGCATACCCGAATATCCCTGATAGAGCAGCGCTATGGTGGTGCCAAGAACCTTGCCGTATCGCTTCGAGTAGGAGAGCGAAGCTGTAACCTTGTGCGGTACGTCGAAGAGCGAGTAACTCAATTGTTGGCAGTTGCTGTCTGCCGAGTAGTTGCGACTCCAGGTGTTGAGTGCCTGCGCCGAGATTCCGTCCATCACCGAGTAGGAGTGCGCGAAGGTGTAGGCGGCATACAGATCAAGCCCGAAACGAAAATGTTTCGATACCGATGCGCTTACCGAGTAGCCATAACCCTTCGAGGTGTTCGATAAGAGGTAAATCGAAGAGTGCTCCTTTGTCAACGAGGTGTCGTAGAGGGTTGTGGTGTTTTCGGCTGTTGCGAGGGTTGAATTTACGGCGTAGAACTTCGCGCCCTTGTCTTGCGCTGTGAGGTTGGTAATCAAAAGGTCGTTTATCGACTTCGAGAAGATACCCTCGACCACAAAGTGCCAACCCTTATACTCTTGCTCCAAGGCGAGTGTGGCACGCATAACCTGCGGATAGCGGAACTCCTTTGCCACTATGTTCAACATCGGATTTGACGATACACCCACCGTGCCCGTAGGCTCCTCGCCAAACTTAGGTACGCTCTGTCCCTTGCTGCTATCGAGCGTATAGCCACGTTGCGTCATACCCGTATTCGAGAAGCAGTTCGATATCCACACAAACGGTATTCTTCCCGAAAATATGCCGGCGCCACCTCGCAAGAGCGTCTTCGCATCGGCGCTCTCGGCAATGCGCCAACGCAGTCCGATACGCGGTGAGAGAAGAACGGTCGGACTCGGCACTTGATTGGTACGAATACCATATTTCTTTGCTATATCGGACGAGTTGAACGCCTCATTTGTGGGAGGGTTACCGAATACCACGGGGATATCGGCTCGAAGACCATAGGTCATCGAAAAACGAGGCGAGGCGTTCCACTCATCCTGAATATAGATGCCGAATTGCGCAGAAGTGATGTTTGTTGCAGGGTTACCGATAGGGTAGTTGCGAACATACTTGCGAGCGTTGTCGGCAAGGAAGTCATCGAGAGTCTTATAGGTGTACGCGCCCAAAGCGTTGGCCATATAGAGGCACGAAGAGTTGAAAATCTCGTTGTGAGTACCGACCGTAATGGTGTGCGCATCGGTGTAGTACGAGAAGTTGTCGGTGAGCGTTACTGTGTTCTGCACAAGGTCGTTCATAATGGCAAATGGGTCAGTACCGATATATACCGAAGTATTTTCGCCATCGCGCATCTTCTGAATCTCGACGTAAGGGTACTTTTCGCCACTCATAGCGTCGCGACCGTCGTGTACGCGTGTGTAGCCCACGCGAAATTCGTTGAACATCTTCTCCGAAACGCGAGAGTTCAATTCGGCAACTACCGAGTGGGTGTCGGCAATCGAGGTGTAACCCTCGCCGTTGAAGCGCAGCACTGTGGCACTTGACACAAATTCATCTTTTCTCGCATCGAGGAAGTTGTAACGCAACGAGAGGTTATTGCGCGAGTTTATGTTCCAATCGAGTCGGGCAATAAGCGAGCCTGTGCGCTTGTTCAGTGTCTGCTTGCCGTAGCCACCGCCATCGTAGCCTGTGAGGGCGTAGAAACGCTCCGCAATCGCCTTTGCATCTGCTTCGGAGATGTTGCAACCGCTATCGCCTACATAGTATGACGAGGGCGACGAATCGAGGTTGAACTCTCCGTTGAGGAAGAAAAACAGTTTGTTTTTTACAATCGCACCACCGAGCGAAACTCCGTAAATCTGCGTTTGCTGTGTGGAGAGTTTGGCTCCGTTTATCGGGCTGCGACCATAGAAATTTTGGTTGTTGTAGTAGGTGTATGCCGTGCCCGAGAAGGTGTTCGAGCCCGACTTTGTAATGGCGTTAATGCCACCACCGCTGAAACCGCCTTGACGCACATCGAATGGGGCGGTAACAACCTGAATATCGGATATTGCGTCGAGCGGAATAGGGTTTGCACCCGCCAGACCACCATTTGTACCCGTCGAGGTCAAACCATACATATCGTTCGATGCTGTGCCGTCGATTTGGAAGGAGTTGTAGCGCGAGTTTGTGCCTGCTATCGAAATTCCTCCGTCCTTCGAAATCATTGCCTGTGGTGCCAATCGGGTAATGTCGTCTATCGAGCGCGATACGGTAGGTGTTCGCTCGATAAGGTCGCTGTGGAACACCTCGCCTGCACCCATTCTGCTCTCGGTGAATTTGTTTCCTGTAACGACCACTGCATCAATTGCTTGTGTGTCGGCAAGTACGATATTTATCTCCTCGTTGGCGCCCAATGCAAGGGCTATGTTGTCGATTTTTTCACCCTTGTATCCTACAAACGAGAACTCTACGGTGTAGGGCGCACCTACGCGCAAACCCTGCAAACGGTAGGCTCCGTTTATGTCGGTTGTTGTGCCATATACGGTTTCGGTGGGGGTGTGAGTAGCTACGACCGTAGCACCCACCAGCGGTTTGCCGTTACTATCTGTTACATAGCCCTTTAACGAGGCTGTGGTAGTTTGAGTCGATGCGGAAAAAGATACTGCAACCAACGCTATAAAAGCAAGAATAAAACGCTTCATAAAATAAAAAAATCCCAAATGTTAAACTTAAACATCGGGACAGCAAGAGGCGTAAAACGCCAGCCAAAAGCTAACGGCTAACAGCCAATAGCAAAATTTGCACTCTCTCATCCGGACTATCACCGTCGGTATCGGAATTTCACCGATTCAGTCCTCTTCGGGCGTTTGAGTGGCTCGCATTGCGCCAAACTCCTAATTAACAACACCTTCGAGGAGTCGCGGACTATCACCGCCGGTAGGGAATTACACCCTGCCCCGAGTATTCTTCTGCAAAGATAGCGAAATAAACGGAATACTGAAAGCGGAAAACGGAAAAGTTTTCCATTTTTTAGATTTTTTTGCTATCTTTGTAGATTGAATAAATAGTACGACTATGGATTTGAAAGTTAGATTGCAACGTATGTTGCAGATATTGGAGGGTGTGGAGCACGAAAACGCTCTTGCCGATATCGAACGCGATATCTTGTTGAACGAGTTGCGTGCCGCCTATACCGAGTTGAAGTATTCGGACGAGAGAGCGGAGACGAAAGACGAGCGTTGTGAAACAAAAACTCCTATTGCTCCTATCGCTCCCGTTGTAGAGGTGGAGCCTGCGGTTGAGCCAGAGTCTGAATCGGACGAGGAGAACGAGCCTGAGGTGGAGGTTGAGTTGCTTTTTGATGAGAGCGACGAGGCGACAGAGCCGCAAGAGGAAAACGAGATTACGGAGCCGGTCGCCGAACCGGAGCCAATCGCCAAGCCAATCGTTGAGGCGGAGCAACAGGATGTGGTCGAGGAGGACAATCGCCATAGCGCAATTATGTCGCTATACGATGAGGGTTCGGTAACTACCATTGGAGAGCAGTTCCACGAAGCGCCATCGGTGGCAGATAGTATCGCTTGCCCAAAGGGTGTAGCCGAGAGTGCACCCGTAGCGTCGTTGCGAGATGCGATAGGCGTAGCCGACAAGTATATGCTCGTACGCGAATTGTTTGGCGATGATAGCGAGGCGTATGAGGCGGCTATTGATGCTCTCGAAGCACAACCGTCGCTCGACGACTGTATCATCTACATCTCCGAGAATTATGTTTGGTCGCCAAATAGCAACGCCACAAAGTTGATGATGGAGTTGCTACAACGTAAATATAACTAAAATTATTTTGCATTTTGCATTATAAAAAGGCTAATGTCCAATGGCTAATAGCTGAAAAACTATGGCAAAACTCTATATTGTACCAACGCCGATAGGCAACTTGGAGGATATAACCCTTCGTGCAATACGCATATTGAAGGAGGTCGATTTTATCCTTGCCGAGGATACTCGCACGAGTTCGGTATTGTTGAAACATCTCGGCATCGAGAAGCCATTGCGCTCGCATCACAAGTTTAACGAACACGCCACGGTGCAGATGGTTGCCGATGCGATAGAGGCGGGCAAGGATGTGGCGTTGGTGTCGGACGCAGGAACACCGGGCATCTCCGACCCGGGATTTTTGCTTGTGCGCACCTGCGTAGAGCGCGGTATAGACGTTACTACGCTGCCGGGAGCAACAGCCTTTGTGCCGGCATTGGTGCAGAGCGGTTTCCCGTGCGACAGATTCTGCTTCGAGGGCTTCCTTCCGCAAAAGAAGGGACGTAAGAAGCGTATCGAGGCGTTGGCAGCGGAGGAGCGCACGATGATATTTTACGAGTCGCCTTTCCGTGTAGTAAAGTGCTTGGAACAGTTGGCAGAGGTGCTTGGAGAGGAGCGCGAGGTGGCTGTTTCGCGCGAAATAACAAAGATGTTCGAGGAGACCGTGCGCGGCACGCTTGCCGAGGTGGCGGAGCACTTCCGTCAGCACACGCCAAAGGGTGAGTTTGTGATTGTTGTAGCAGGTCGCTCGACCAAGAAGTCGAAAGATGACGAAAATGAAGAGGATTAAGGATATATACGAGAGTGTTGTGGTTTCGCTGTTGTGGGGACTCTGTTACCTTATAGCGATACACCCTCGCTGTATCCGATATGGAGTGTTTGTCCCCTTCGTATCTTTCATATTACGCCGAGTTGCGCACTATCGCGAGGAGGTTGTTATGCGTCAGCTGCGAGCTTCGTTTCCGAATAAATCGGAGGCTGAACTTGCCGAGATATGTAGTCGTTTTTATCGCCACCTTGCCGAGATGATTGTCGAGACGCTCTCGTTGGCGGGAATGAACGATAAGAAGCGTCGCCGTGCAACCGAATTTAATCTTACAGAGAATTTTCACGAGGAGATTGCGGGGCGCAACGTTGTGGTGCTGACATCGCATTATGGCTTTTGGGAGATAGCACTAAACCTCTACCTCGTAACTCCAAATCACCACTTGGTCGTGGCTTATCGTCCGTTGAAGAGCCGAATTATGGGCAAACTCTATCATCGTTTGCGCAACAATAGTTCGGTGGACGTAGTGGCAAGCAAGCAGTTTATGCGCCACTATATTGCCAATCGCAACGGCATAAATGGCAAGAATCTCGTTGTGGGGCTTATCTCCGACCAGAACTGCCCTGTTACGAAGGGTTGCTGTTGGCACGACTTCTTAAATCACGACTCGATATTCTTCGATGGGGGTGAGCAGTTGGCTATGAAGTTCAATCTGCCGGTCTACTATTTGGAATTGGAGCGTATCGAGGCTGGTCGCTATCGCCATAACTACACCCTGATATACGATGGTAAAGAGGCTGTGAAACCTCACGAGATAACCGAGCGATATGTACGCTGTTTGGAGCGTACCATCGAGGCGAAACCAGAGTACTGGATGTGGTCGCATCGCCGCTGGAAGAATCGCCCAACCGATGGGGCAAAATTCTACGATAACTATAAAGGTGAGGAGTAGTGAAGACGGCTGTCGTAATACTTAATTGGAACGGATTGCAGCACCTGCAACACTATCTGCCGAGCGTGGTGGCAACTACGCCCGATGCCGATATTGTGGTTGCCGATAATGGCTCGACCGACGGCTCGGTAGCGTGGCTGCGCGAGGCGATGCCGAATGTGCGCCTTGTTCTGCTCGATAAGAATTACGGCTTTGCCGAGGGATACAATCGCGCCTTGCAACAGCTGTCGGGCTACGAGGTTTTTGTCTTACTCAACTCCGATATTGAACCTGCCGAGGGGTGGTTGTCGCCACTTTTGGAGCAGTTGGAGCGTAATTCCGATGTAGCGGTCGTAGTGCCTAAAATTCTTGACGATAAGTGTCGCGAGAAGTTTGAGTATGCCGGTGCAGCGGGTGGCTTCGTGGATATCTTGGGATACCCCTTCTGTCGAGGCCGCATACTCTCAACTGTGGAGCACGACTACGGGCAATATGACACGCAGTGCGATGTGATGTGGGGTAGCGGTGCCGCATTCTGCTGTCGTGCCGAGGTCTTTATCGAGCTGGGAGGTTTCGCTGCCGAGTTCTTTGCCCATCAAGAGGAGATAGACCTCTGCTGGCGCGTGTGGCTCTCGGGACGCAGAGTTGTTGTCGAACCTCGCTCAAAGGTTTATCACTTGGGCGGAGCAACTCTCTCTGTCGATTCGCCGTTCAAGACGATGCTAAATCATCGTAACAACCTCGCAATGCTCTACCGTTGCGCCCCTACTGCGCAACGATTGCTGGTTGCGGTAGTGCGCCCAGCGTTGGATTTTGCTGCCTTTTTGGCTTACCTATTGCAGGGTAAGAAGGGTAGTGCAAGGGCGGTGTTTCAGGCGTGGCGCGACTTCTTGCGTTGGCACGGACGACTATCAGCCGAGCGCAAGGCTATTCGTAGCAACGTAAAACGCGAGGCTCCGATATATAAAGGCTCAATAATTTTGCGTTATATCTTTGGACGTAGAACATTTCAAAAGCAGAACTAATGAAAAAGATAGTAATAATTCCAACCTATAACGAGTGTGAGAATGTGGCTCGTATGACCGATAAGGTGATGTCGTTGGCAGGGGAGTTTGACCTCCTCTATGTTGATGATGGCTCGCCCGATGGTACGGCTGCTATTATTCGCGAGAAGATGGCGCAGTACGGCTCACGCGTGAACCTGATTGAGCGCAGTGGCAAACTCGGCTTGGGCACGGCATATATTGAGGGTTTCAAGTGGGCTCTGGCGCACGATTACGACCAGATTTTTGAGATGGATTGCGACTTCTCGCACAATCCCGACGATCTGCTGCGACTCTCTGCGCGTTTGGAGAACGATGCTGACGTGGTTATAGGCTCTCGCTATATTACGGGTATGAATGTGGTGAATTGGCCACTCTCCCGCATACTTATCTCCTACGGGGCATCGCTCTATGTCCGCCTTGTAACGGGTATTGGTATCTATGACTCGACAGCAGGTTTTGTCGGCTATCGCAAGGAGGTGTTGCAGGCCATCAATCTCGACCAAATAAGAATGGTAGGCTATGGCTTTCAAATCGAAATGAAGTATATGGCAAAGCGCCACGGATTCCGCTTGCGTGAGGAGTCGATAGTGTTTACCGACCGTGAGCTGGGCACATCTAAGATGTCGAGCAGTATATTTGGTGAAGCCTTCTTCGGAGTGTTGAAATTACCTTTTAGGCGTTTGAAATAGGCGAAAAGTTGTAAGTGAAGAGACCATTCAACATACTACTGACACTTCTTGCACTGCTGTTTTCGGGTGCAGCGATGGCGCAGACCAAGATTATTGACCCCAACCTCGCTGTGTCGTCGAAAATCGCTCCTGCATACTTCGGTCCCAACGCATTTCCGGTGCCCGATATGCTTGACGGTCGTACCTCCTCGGAGTTGAAGTTGGAACTCTACGGCGACTGCTTCCTCGGCACAACTACGGGTAGGGTGGCAGACGACATTACAAGTGATTTGTTCGCCAAGATAACTATACCTCTCTTTACTCCAAAGGTCAATCTCACGGTGTGGATGCCGATATTCGAATACTTTTACACCTCGGCAGAGTTGAATGCTTTGCGACGACTGCCTGCGCCATACGATAAGATGGCGTTGCAGGGGTACGACTCGGGTGATGTGTATGTTTCGGCAGATGTGCGAATACTCTCGCAAGATAGACATCACGTAGATATAGCAGGGCGTGCTGCATTGAAAACTGCTTCGGCAAACAAGTTTACAGAGGGGCGCTGTTACGACGCTCCGGGTTACTTTTTCGATGTTGCTATTGGTCGTGGTTTCGAGTTTGGCGGTGGCAATCACAACCTTCGCATCGCTGCGAGTGTGGGATTTCTGTGCTGGCAAACTGATAACGGACGGCAGAACGATGCAGTGATGTATGGCGCAAAAGTGGCGTATCAATACAAGAAATTCAGCATCGACACCACCTTTGGCGGATATTGCGGTTGGGAGCGTGATGGCGACCGTCCGATGACCTTAAAGACGAATTTTTCGTACCATATCGGCGCTCTGGCGTTGCAGGCAGGGCATCAAGTGGGCTTTATGGATTGGCCCTACCACCAAATCCGAGTGGGCGCAACATACGCCTTCGATATATTGAATCGAAAGAAGGGTGGAGAGCCGAAAGATATATAAACGACGCCCTATAATTCGCTTACAAACTCGATTTTGCAGTCGGATAATGACTTGATACGGGCGAGCGACTCCACTCTTACGCCTACGTTGCGGAGATAATCGCCACCATCTTGAAAAGCCTTTTCAATCAGGAACCCCATTCCTACAATCTCGGCTTCGGCCTGCTTTGCAAGGTCGATAATGCCCTTTGCAGCGTTGCCATTTGCCAAGAAATCATCAATAAATAGTATGCGGTCGCCTTTGTTTAGGTACTCGCCACTTACGCAAATATCGTACTCGCGCCCCTTTGTGAAGGAGAATACCTTGGTGTGGAGGATATTTGCCATAGTGCTTGGAATCTTCTTCTTGGCAAACACTACGGGGAGATTTAGCAGGTAGCCAACCATAATTGCTGGGGCGATGCCACTCGCTTCGATAGTTACTATTTTGTCAATTTTATCGCCCGCAAAACGCTTTACGAACTCATCGGCCATCGCCTTCATCAACAGCGGGTCCATCTGATGGTTGATAAAACTATCGACTTTGAGTATTCCGCCTTCGAGACATTTGCCATCACGAATAATTCGTTCTTTGAGAAGTTTCATAGTGTTAGGATTATTTTCATCAAAGATAGCTAAAAAATTTCTTTTATCAACATAACAATCTTTTAAATTATCGAATCGTTTACTATCTTTGTAGAAAATTATGTTGTTATGGTGGATTTCAGAGTTGGACACGGCTACGATGTACACGCCCTTGGCGACGGTTTACGCTTGGTGCTGGGTGGGGTAGAGATACCTCATTCGAAGGGCTGTATTGCCCATTCGGACGGCGATGTGTTGGTTCACGCTATTTGCGATGCACTACTTGGTGCGCTGGCGCTGGGCGATATCGGTCAGCACTTCCCCGATACCTCGGCAGAGTTTAAGGGTATCAATTCGCTCGTGCTTCTGCGTCGGGTTGTTGCGCTCCTTGGTGAGAGGGGGTATCGCATCGGGAATATCGACTCTACGGTGGCTATGCAACGCCCGAAACTACGCCCATATATCGACCAGATGCGCGAGCGCATTGCCGAAGCGGCAGGAGTATCGGTAGAGCAGGTTTCGGTGAAGGCGACAACTACCGAACATCTCGGCTTCGAGGGCGAGGAGAAGGGTGTATCGGCTACGGCAGTAGCGATAGTAATGAAATAGACGAAAGTTGGTATATAATTATCAATTTAGCTAATGGCTAATGACCAATGGCTAATTGCAAAAAAGAATATAGATATGACAATTAGAGATTTGCAACCAAAATTGGTTTGGGAGATTTTCGATGATATTACACGTGTTCCACGTCCATCGAAACGAGAGGAGAAGATAGGAAAGTTCTTGGTAGATTTCGCCAAGAGCCACAATTTGGAGTATCAGAGCGATGCTATCGGTAATATCGTTATCCGCAAAGCTGCCACAGCAGGTTTTGAGGAGCGCCCTACGGTAATTTTGCAGGCGCATACCGATATGGTCTGTGAGAAGAACTCGGATAAGGTGTTTGACTTCGATAATGATGCTATCCAAACCTACATAGACGGCGAGTGGGTTAAGGCTGACGGCACAACACTCGGTGCCGACGACGGCATCGGTATTGCGGCAGCGTTGGCAATGCTTATCGACGAGAGCGTTGAGCACCCTGCTATCGAGGCTCTGTTTACCGTCGATGAGGAGACCGGCTTGACCGGAGCTTTCAACTTGGGCGAGGGTATGGTGCAGGGCAAGTACCTTATCAACCTCGACTCGGAGGATGAGGGTGAGGTCTTTATCGGTTGTGCCGGAGGAGTGGATACTTTGGCATATCTGCCACTCGCTACCGAGGCTGCACCGAGCGACTACCTCTATTATAAGGTGTCGGTAAGTGGTCTTTTGGGCGGTCATTCGGGCGACGATATCGATAAGGGGCACGCCAACTCGAACAAGTGGGCTGCCCGCATTGTCGAGCGTTCTGCGCGACTCTTCGGTGCTCGTTTATCGCACTTCGACGGAGGAAATTTGCGTAATGCCATTCCTCGTGAGGCTTTTGTTGTATTGGGTGTTCCGAGCAGCAAGGCGACAGAGTTCGAGAGCGATGTAAAGGCGTTTGGCGAGGCTTTATGTGCCGAGTTTGCCATTGTGGAGAAGGGTGCTAAGGTCGAATTGTCGAAGGCGGAAAAGCCTGCTGATGTGTTGTCGGAGGCGACACAGCGTAACCTCCTGTTGGCGTTGTTGAGTGTTCCTTCGGGCGTATTGGCAATGTCGGCTGCGATGCCGGGATTGGTCGAGACCTCTACAAATCTCGCTTCGGTGAAGTTCCTTGATGATAAAATCGTTATCACCACCTCGCAGCGTTCGTCGGTCGAGAGCGCCAAGGAGTATGCAAAGTTGCAGGTGGAGAGTGCCTTCGTAGCGGCAGGTTGCGAGGTTGTCCATTCGGACGGATATCCGGGTTGGGCTCCAAATCCGAACTCGACGCTGCTCGAATGTACGAAGAGGGCTTATAATAAGTTGTTCGGCACAGAGCCTAAGGTGCGTGCAATTCACGCGGGTTTGGAGTGCGGACTGTTCCTCGAAAAGTATCCGCACTTGGAGATGGTATCATTCGGACCAACGCTCCGTGGAGTACATTCGCCTGACGAACGTCTCGAAATCGCTACGGTTGATAAGTTCTGGAAATTGTTGGTTGAGGTGGTCGGAACTATTAGATAATACTCTTATTGATAATTCGCAGGAAGTATCGGTTGTCGGAGTAGTCAATTACTCCAATGACCGATATTTCGTTTGTCGGAACCTCCTCCCTGGCGTAGTAGCAGGTCGATAGTATGCGGAGGTCGAAGGTGTTACCCTCGCTATCGACAAGTGTGCGGAATGTTGTTTGTGGAGCATCATCTACAATGTTGCACCATAGCATCTTGGGCTCGTCGAGTACGATTCGCACATTGTCGAACCTCACCAAACGAGATATATCGTCAGCCCCAATCTCCGAGAAGCGTTTCGTCAGTGCCACGACGTCGGAATTTACACCCTCTATACGAACATAACGCCCGAACTTCTCATCGTCGATATTATCTATCGGAAAATCGCCTGTCGGAGGCAAGCCAAGTTCGATTTTACTGCCTATACGCGCCAACATCAACCCATTGCAGGCGATTTTAACCTCCGAGAATATAGGTAACAGCCTGCTTATGTTCTGCGACTCTATGGCTATCTCCAAACCGCCCGACTCGTCGATGATAATTGCGCTGTTGTGCAACTCGCCGAGCCAGTCGGTAGCCACAACAATACCTCTGACTGCATAGTCGCTCACAATGCGATAGTGGTCGCCCTTGCAGAGCGATTTCAGGTGGGCAATGCTCACCTCCTCACTACGCGATGGAGCGTTGTTGGAAGATGGTTCGCACGCCACGGCGCATAGCATACTAAATATCGTCAGTAGCAAAAATATCATCTCCAAAACGCGGCTTTATGACAAACTGCTCGCCAATCGTAGCATTTATACTCTCTTTGTAGAGGATACCCTGAATCGTTACCTCCGAAGCGGGCACTTCACTATCTGCAAAGTCGGCATAGGGCGAGATAGAACAGAATATCGCTCGCTCTTCGCTGTCGGCAAAGCGTATATAACCCTCCACCGAGATATCCTCTGCGGGCGCTTGTCGAAGTCCCTCTATGCGAACAAATCTACCGCAAAGCGAAGTGTCGAGCGACGCTATTTCGCACAATGTCGGCAGGGTAGGCTCAACAGAGCTACTACGAATAATATATTTGTCGATTACCGCCTGTGTCTCCAATTCGCGTGGCGAGAGGTCGTGCTTCTGCGGTGGCAGACCTATCTGTACAACGCCATTTTCAACTACTGCGGCGAGCCCTCCTAAGCGTAACGATACCATCAGCCCGACAGGGTACTGTGTAGCGCTGTTGTATAGGCCGAGCCTAATCTCTGTGCCTCCACTCGCATCCTCTACGACTATCGTGCGATAGAAGTTTCCTTCGCTGTCGGAGCTCGTTATGCGACCTACGCATACGGTACCGTTTTCGATAATTACGCAGCCATTTCGACATAGGTCGCGTAACTCTCCGATTTTGCAGTTTGCAAAGTCGTCGAACGCCTCCGACTGCGGTTCATTGTGGCGGTTGTAACAACCACTTGCGCATACAGCAAACAGCATAAAAATAGGCACTAAGTACTTCATCTATACGGAAAAGTTGGTTAAACATTGGCAAATTTACTAAATATCCCGATTTTTTTGTACATTTGCATTCGAATCACAAAAAAAAGGAATTTATGCTAACTCTTTTACAAAGTAATCCGGAAAACACGGAATTATTCGTTGCCGATAGTTTGCAGAAGGCTCGTTTGGTCGAGACTGTGCACAAACTCGGCGATATTGACTATCGTCATCTCGCTATCGACCTTGCCGAAGATCTCGGTTGGATATTGTTGAAAATAGCGGTAGCAGTTGTAATCTACCTTATTGGTAAGAAAGTTATCAAGTGGGTGATTGACATTATGGATAAAGCTTTTTCGCGCCACAAAGTCGAGGCTTCGTTGTGTAAGTTCTTGCGCAGCTTGGTTAAGGCGTTGTTGATGACTCTCTTGCTGATGGCTATCATTCAAACCTTGGGCGTGAACACCTCAGCCTTCTTGGCACTTTTTGCATCGGCAGGTGTGGCTATCGGTATGGCGTTGAGTGGCACTTTGCAGAACTTTGCAGGTGGCGTGGTGTTGCTTTTGCTCCGCCCTTACAAGGTGGGCGACTACATCGTGGCTATGGGACAGTCGGGTACTGTCGAGAAGATAGATTTGTTCTGTACGTGTATCAAAACACCTGATAATCAGACTGTTTATATACCTAACAACTCTATTGCAACCTCGATTATCGACAACTATTCGCAATCTAAGACTCGTCGTGTCGATTGGACGCTTTCCATCTCGTATGGCGACGATGTAGAGGTTGCACGCCGTGAGATTTTGGCGCTCCTTGCAGCTGACGGACGCGTTTTGACCGACACTCCGGCGGTAGTCTATGTTGCGAGCTTGGGCGCAAGCTCGGTTGATTTGACAATCCGCGCTTGGGCAAAGAATGCCGACTATTGGGAACTCTACTTCGATATTAACGAGAAGATGTACAAGGAACTTCCATCCAAGGGTATCAACTTCCCATTCCCACAGATGGACGTACACGTAAAGAAGGAGTAATACTTATATAATATATATAGAGATATGGAGTTTAAGGATATTTTGGCAATTTCGGGACAGCCTGGCCTGTTCCGCTATGTGGCTCAGTCGCGCAATGGATTTATCGTAGAGTCGTTGCTCGATGGCAAGCGTATGAATGCATCTGGCACCTCGCGTATCAGTGCATTGAGCGAAATTTCGATGTACACCGAGGGCGAGGATATGCCTCTCGCCGAGATTTTTACCAAGATGTATGCATACACCGAGGGCAAGCAGGGTCCATCGGTTAAGGAGGGTAATGCACGTTTGAAGGAGTTCTTTGGCGTGGTTATTCCGGAGTACGACCGTGAGCGCGTTCACGACTCGGATATCAAGAAAGCCGTTTCGTGGTTTAATATGCTTGTTGAGGCGGGGCTCGAAAAGTTCGAACTTCCCGACGACAACGTCGAGGCATAACAAAAACGCTTCCGCAAGGGAGCGTTTTTTGTTTAGTTAGGAGGTGCGCCCCCAGTAACCCCCAGTAACGCCCCAGTAAGCCCAAAAAAAGCCGAGCGATATTATCGCTCGGCTAATAAAAGTCGTCATTGCGAGAGCCGTAGGCTCGTGGCAATCTCCCACATACCATTTAACGAGGAGATTGCCACGGCTTGTGCCAAGCCTCGCAATGACTTAATAGGAAATTCTGCATTTTGCATTTTGCATTGTTTTACAAAAAAATTGCGGAGCCCGAAGGCCCCGCAAGTTTATTGGAGCGAAGCGACAAGCCCCCTTTACAGAACCGACGCCAAACCGAGAGCAGAGGGTGCTTGCACACTTTGCCGAGGTGCGAAGGAGGAAGACCAAAGGTCAAAGGGGGTTTGGGGGATAGGTAACACACAATTTGCTAAAAATCAAAGAGGCTCGGAAATCTCCGAGCCTCTTGGTTTTTAGTAAATAAGGTCGTCTTCCTCGCCGGTGAAACCAGGGAGCGACGTTCCTGTGCTTACGATGTAGCCTCTTTCGGCTACAACCTCAAAAATATCAATCTGTGGAGCAGAATAGCTCAAAACTGTCTTTTTCATAGTCTTCAATCTTTTAACGTTTCACTATTCTGTTTTTTAGTTTGCTGGAGCAGTTGGTTTTGTAACTGTTGGCGCCTCGGTCAGAAGCGACGCCTCTGCGTCCGATGCAGCAGGGGTTGTGCCACCATAAACCTTCGAGAGGTAGTTGCTTGCATCGATTGCAGTACCGTCGTAGGTAGTGGTTACGCCACTAACGTTTCCGCCTGCATCCACAATAGGCTCTTCGTTGATACCTGTAACAACCATACCGCCGATACCGCAGCCCGAAGCAAGGGTTGCATTATCACGAGCGTTGCCCATAATCCAACCAACGAGAGTGTAGCCGGTTGCATAGATATTACAGTAAGCCTGTGCACCCGTAATAGGAACTTTGGATTGACCTGCAATACCTCCAACGTAGGTCTTAGTAGTAACCATTGTAGAATTTTGGATAGTTAAACTACCGATATTCTTGTTTGTTCCAGAGATTGTTACATAAGATGTTGGTTCCACCAACGACACCAGACCTCCTATTCTAAATACATTAGTTGCTTCCACATTGTCGGCCTCGATTGAGCCTTTATTACCACAATTATTCATTGTGTATACAGGCTCATTCTGGTTCTTCATAAATCCAAGGATACCGCCGAACAAAGTGTAGTTGGTTGTTTTAAATTGCGTACCTTTTATGTTGCCAAAGTTGGTACAGCCATTGAATGTAATATCGCTAACACGGCCTTTGGTTACTGCATATGAGCATCCTGCGATACCACCTACACGCAAATCTTTGATTACTGTCGCCTTGGTTGCAGCCTGAATAGTTATTGCACCTTCATTGTGGCAATTTAAGAATGTTCCGTGTCCATAGAAGTCTCCGCAGATACCTCCGAGACAGTGTCTTGCGTGGTCTGCAAAGTATTTACCTCCCAAAGAGAGAGCTCCGGTATTGGTAGCACCTGATATTGTGAATTTCTGCTCGCCGGTCTTTGCCATATATGTTCCGGCTAAAACGCCGCCAAGGATTACACCTTCACCGCCGCTAACAGTAATTTGGGTTGTCTCTGATGGCTTGCTATCTGTAGTTGCAGAAACAGCACCGCTATTAGAGCAGTTCTCTATCTTGAAATCCAATGATGTGGATCCGATACCTGCGTATCCTACAACTCCTCCGACATAGGCTTGTGTTATAGTCTTGTAATCCTCCATCTTGACCTCTCCGCGATTTTGGCAATTGTTCAAATTGAAATAAGAACCGATATTAGCGAAGCAACCGGCTATGTGAAGACGACGAGCCTTATACTGCGTTCCATCAGTTTTTGAATCACCATCATAGGTGCTCATCTTATGGTTGGTCGATGTGATATTACCGTGATTGTTGCAATTGTACCACTCAGTTACATTTGTTTCGCTACTTCCATTCTGAGACAAGGTAGCTGCAAGTCCTGCTATATAAGCGTTACCTTGGCTATAAAGATTTTTTGTGGTAATATCTCCATAGTTATTGTTGTTCTGCCATTTGTTTGCAGCAGAGTCGTTAGCCGAACGATAAGCTACAGTTGTGATACCGGCGATGTAAGTTACGCTACCACAATCGATGTTATAGAGAGAAATGTCTGCACTCGCGCTATTCTCGCAATCCGTTATGCGACCGCTTTTTTTGCTGGATATATCTGCATTTGCAATACCAGCGACATAAACACCTTTTAATGTAGCTAATGTTGTAGCATCTTCATCACCTATAGTGATAGCTCCACTATTATTACATTCTGACATAAGCTTGTAGGAAAGGTTGGTAATACCTGCAATCATTATCGCATTCGATGGCGTGATATTCTTCACTGTAATACTTCCGCTATTCTCGCATCCCGAGATATTTTCAGAAACGCTATGAGCAATACCTGTAACACGGAAGTTAGAAGATGTAATAGCACTCTCACCACCAACAGTGATATTGCCACTGTTGCTACATTCGGAAATGCCTACTGCTCCATATCCGTTGATACCCGAAATGTAACAGTTCTCGTTGGCGTTGTTGTAGGTAGTTCCGATGTGTTGGATAGCGCCTTCATTGTGGCAATCTGAGATATTAACACCATTGTTACGAGCATAAATACCACCGATGAACACAGCCTTTCCTACGCCGGTGTGGTTAATTGCTGCCTTATTGTAACAACCCGAAATAGCATCGTCTTCTGGGTCTACGCCACTAACAGGGTTATCTCCGGCTGCGATACCGCCGATATAGATATTACCGGTGTTGGTTGTACTGGAGTTTGAGAGAGTTGCCTCGGTGTTGTTGGTACAGCCAACGATACCGGCGCCAACATCCGAACCTACAATACCACCCAACTGCAAAGATGATGTGCGGCCCTCATTGTAAATAGGGGCGTTGTTCGTACATCTTTCAACCTTCGAATTATTGACAGATCCAACTATACCAGCCAAATATATTCTACCAGCATAGCCACTGTTGTGAATAGCGCCGTTATTGGTGTTGTCCGAGATAGTCATATCCGATACGGTGTTATTCAAAATACCACCCAATATCAGACCACCACATTGTGCATCTTCGCCGGTGTAGATTTCGCCGTGGTTATCGCAATTCTTTACAGTAGTAACCTCAGGGGTTGCACTGCCTACTCCAACAATGCGGCCCAATATACCGGCTGCGCTGTATGTTGCAGATACGGTGCTGTTAATAGCAACTGTTCCGTGGTTATCGACATTTGTGAACGACGACTTCGAGTGAGCAGCACCAACTGCACCACCAACAGCGACGTACACTGATGTCTGTTCTGCCTCAGCAACCGAAGTTATGGTGATATTTACGCGGCTCTCGCAATTCTCGAACGCTACGCCACCTGCAATACCTACCAAACCACCATAGTTGATAACATTGTAATTAGACATCGAAGCGGTAGTAGTAAAGGTCGTATTGTTTACAACCATTGTACCCGAAGCCGAAACATTGGTCATCGCTGCGCCGGTAAGGTTACAAGCCACAGCACCCGCCTGTGTGCGGTCGGTAATGGTGATAGCTACGCCTGTGAGGTTCAAGTTCTGAATAGTTGCAGCAGTTGTGCCGAACAAAGGAGCGTTCAAACCATTGATAGAGAAGCCGTCCTCCTTACCACCATCGAAGATGTACTCGCCAAAGCCCTCGATAGGCTTCCAGTCGTAACCGTTCATATCGATATTGCCAACAACCTTTGCAGTGGTGCGTGGAGCAAATACCGAAGCGATACGAGCAAACTCGATAAGGTCCTCCTTGGTCTCAATCTCGAATACGCTTGCGTCGGTATCACCCTCGTTAGCCTGATAGGTGAACTGCTTAAACTCGCGAACGTGGCCCGCAACGAGTGGCTTGATGTCGCTGTTGAACTTAACGGTCATCTTATCCTCTGTGGTGCGCAAAGTAGCCCAAATCTCGCCGTGCTTACCTGCTGGGACAGCAACATAAACTACGAGTGGCTCCTCGCCAAGAACAGTACCCTCAGGGAAGGTAACGGTAACGGTGTTAGCTGCACTCTCGTCAGCCACCAAAGCTCCACTTGTGCAATCAACGGTGAAAGCACCCGAAAGTTTGCTCGAAAGCGACTTAACGGTGAGAGTCGAAACGGTCTCGCCATTACCAACAACAGCAAAGCGAAGCACACCCGAGAGGTGCTGCATTGCGATAGGCTCTGCCTCTGCATCGGCAGCCGGAGCAACGCCATAGCCATACATTGGCGCAGCCTTCGGAGCAAATGAGCCTGCGGTGTAAGGTTGTGTTGCGAGGAACTCAACCGGATAGACGGTTGTAGGCTCGGCAGCCTCCTCAACAGCAGCAACTGCAGGAGCAGGATAGACTGTGCAGAGAGGATAGCTTACAGCCTCCTCGAATGAGAACATTGCAGAGGCGCTTTCGCCAACCTCTGCCAACGGATTCGAAGCTACGCCATTGATAGCAATGGCATCGCCTTCGCTCCAATAGAGTGGGTAAACGCCGTCAGCCTTTTCGCCGAGATGCGTACGAGCCGCCTCCATCGAAATGACAACTTCGGTCGTTGTTTTACCCCCCCCCTCGATTTGGATACCCAAATCCTCGGTTGTGTCTGTAACGCAAGAGAATGCGAACATTCCCGCCACAACCGCCGTGAAAATTTTTGTCAAATTTTTCATCGTTTTTTTGGTTTTTGGTTAATAAATTAAGTTAATAAAAAATATGTGTTTTGCACGTGTATGCACACTCACAATAATGCAAATATAGTAAAATATATTTAAATATAGGTAGAATTGGAATTTTTTTTGAAAAAATGTTGCTGTATGATTGATTTATTTGGAAAATTTATAACTTTGTACCCTTAAAGGTTTTATAGCGAAAGATTTATGTCCGATTATAGACTGAAAATAGGCATTACACAGGGCGATACCAACGGCATCGGCTGGGAGGTGATAATTAAAGCGTTGTCCCACCCGCAGATGGTTGAGTTGTTTACCCCTGTTGTATATGGTGCAAAGCATATAGCAGAGTTCTACGCAAAAGGTTTGGAGGGTGTGGAGGCGCTTCACTTCAATATCTGCAACTCGGCAGCCGAGGCTCGTCGTGGTAAGATAAATTTGGTGGAGTGTGGTGCAAAAGATACCCGTATCGACGCAGGTCGTGCCACCGAGGAGTCGGCGAAGCAGGCATTCGATGCACTCGAAAAGGCGAGTGCCGACCTTGTAGCTGGCGACTTGGCTGCGGTGGTTACCGCACCGATAAACAAGGAGTCGATGCAGAAGGTGGGCTTCGGTTTTACGGGCCACACAGAGTATTTCGCCTCGAAATCGCAGGGTGAGCCGATGATGATTATGTGTAGCGAGTTGATGCGCGTGGCTTTGCAGACGGTGCATATTCCGGTGGATAAGGTGGCTGCATCTCTCTCGACAGAGAAGATTGCATCGTCGCTCGTCGCTCTGCGCCAGACGTTGAAGCAGGATTTCGGCATTGTCGAGCCGCGTATTGCGGTGTTGTCGCTCAACCCTCACGCCGGAGATGGAGGTCTGCTCGGCTCGGAGGAGAATGAAATTATACGACCAGCGGTGCAAGAGGCTGCAACGCAGAGTGTTTTGGCGTTTGGACCCTTTGCAGTAGATGGTTTTTTCTGCCACGAAGATTACAAAAAGTATGATGCCATACTTGCAATGTATCACGATCAGGGACTCGCTCCGTTTAAGGCGTTATCGTCTGATGGCGTAAACTTTACGGCTGGTTTGGATGTTATTCGTACCTCGCCCGACCACGGTACGGCATTCGATATTGCGGGTAAGAACTTGGCCGATGCACAGTCGATGCGTAGTGCAATTTACGAGGCAATAGATATCGCAAATCGCCGTCGCGACTACAAGTATTGGAGTCGCAATCC
This sequence comes from Alistipes sp., assembly GCA_017520545.1. Lineage (GTDB taxonomy): Bacteria > Bacteroidota > Bacteroidia > Bacteroidales > Rikenellaceae > Alistipes. Next base: position 150,919 of record JAFXFM010000013.1, read on the forward strand.
ACTCGAACATTTCGAGCGCGAGAAGGGTAGAGATGTGTCGATGAAGGACTTGCAAGCCGCCGAAGAGAACTAAATTCGTTCTGATTGGCTCTTTTTGCACGAGTGCTTCGGACTCCAAAATCCTCACATCGCACAAAGAGAGTAGAGAGCAGAGAGTAGAGAGCAGAGAGTAGTTGAAATAATTCTGCATTTTGAATTTTAACAGCGCAACTGAGCAGTAATCCGTCTCGTGATTGTGGAGCTGTGAAGGCGCAAAACATAAACAATTAAAAACTTATAAAAGCAGTATGATTAAAGTTTCGTTTCCCGATGGCTCGATTCGTGAGTTCGAGCAGGGGGTAACAGCCTACCAGGTGGCCGAGAGTATCAGCCCTCGTTTAGCTGCGGACTGTTTGGCAGCCTCGGTAGATGGTGCGACCGTAGATATGTCGCACGCTTTGGTGCAGGATTGCGCCATCAAGTTCTTTAAGTGGGACGACGCCGAGGGTAAGCACGCATTTTGGCACACCTCGTCGCACCTCTTGGCAGAGGCGTTGCAGGCGTTGTACCCGGGTATCAAATTCGGTATCGGTCCGGCTATCGAGCAGGGCTTCTACTACGATGTAGATTCGCCAACTCCGATTTTGGAGAGCGACCTCGCAAAGATAGAGGCGAAGATGACCGAGTTGGCACGCCAGAAGGAGGAGTTGGTCCGTACCGAGGTGTCGAAGGCGGACGCTCTCAAAACCTTCACAGAGAAGGGCGATGAGTACAAGTGCGAGTTGATTTCCGACTTGGAAGACGGTACTATTTCGTTCTATACAAATGGCTCATTCACAGACCTTTGTCGCGGACCGCATATCCCACACACAGGTCATATCAAGGCTATAAAATTGACAGCCGTAGCGGGTGCCTATTGGCGTGGCGATGAGCATAACAAGATGCTTACCCGTATCTACGGTATTTCGTTCCCGAAAAAGTCGATGCTCGACGAGTATCTCGCAATGCTCGAAGAGGCGAAGAAGCGCGACCACCGCAAGTTGGGTAAGGAGTTGGAGTTGTTCACCTTCTCGCAGCGCGTAGGTCAGGGTTTGCCACTTTGGTTGCCAAAGGGTGCCGAGCTGCGCGACCGCTTGGAGCGTTTCTTGCGTAAAATTCAGAAGCAGTATGGCTACCAGCCTGTTATCACCCCTCCAATCGGTAACAAAGATTTGTATGTTACCTCGGGACACTACGCAAAATATGGCAAGGATTCGTTCCAGCCAATACATACACCAATCGAGGGCGAGGAGTACCTCCTCAAACCGATGAACTGCCCTCACCACTGTGAGATTTATCGTAGCAAACCACACTCGTACAAGGATCTCCCTGTTCGTTTGGCGGAGTTCGGTACAGTGTGTCGTTACGAGCAGTCGGGTGAGTTGCACGGATTGACTCGTGTGCGTGCATTTACGCAGGACGATGCCCACCTCTTCGTGCGTCCGGATCAGTTGTTGGAGGAGTTCGAGAAGGTTATGGATATCGTTCTCTACATCTTCAAGACGTTGAAGTTCGATAACTACACTGCACAGATTTCGTTGCGCGACCCTAATAACAAAACCAAGTATATCGGCTCGGACGAGAATTGGGAGAAGGCTGAGGCTGCGATTATTCAGGCTTGCAAGGATAAGGGTATGAACGCTGTAGTTGAGTACGGTGAGGCTGCATTCTACGGCCCTAAGCTCGACTTTATGGTTAAGGACGCCCTCGGACGCAGCTGGCAGTTGGGTACTATTCAGGTCGATTACAACCTCCCGGAGCGTTTCGACTTGACCTACAAGGGTGCGGACGATAAGTTGCACCGCCCAATTATGATTCACCGTGCGCCATTTGGCTCTATGGAACGATTTGTGGCAGTATTGTTGGAGCATACCGCAGGCAAGTTCCCGTTGTGGTTGGCACCTGATCAGGCTGTTGTACTCCCTATTTCGGAGAAGTATAACGACTATGCCGAGGAGGTTGTTGCATACCTTAACGAGCACGATGTTCGCGCACAGATTGATGACCGCAACGAGAAGATTGGTCGTAAAATTCGCGACAACGAGTTGAAGCGTATCCCTTACCTCCTCATCGTAGGTGAGAAGGAGGCTGCCGAGCGTACTGTATCGGTTCGTGCGCAGGGAGATGGCGACAAGGGCTCGATGACTCTCGAAGAGTACGCAAGATATATGTCAGACCTCGTGTCAAAAGAGATCGAAGCAATATAATTGCTAAATTAAAAATTAAAAAAGCTAATGGCTAATGGCCAATGGCTAATGGTTAAAAAAGAATGGCAGGATTTAAACCGTTTACGCCACGCCCGGCAGCACCTCGTCCGGGCAATGCTCCTCGCGGACGTCGTCCCGAGAAGGAGAACCCACATCGTATCAATGACGAAATCACGGCTGACACCGTTCGCATCGTGGGCGACAATGTCGAGCCAAACCTCGTAGTGCCAATCTCGAAGGCTATGCAACTTGCCGATGAGATGGAGTTGGATCTCGTGGAGATTTCGCCTAACGCACAGCCTCCGGTATGTCGCATTGTCGATTACCAGAAGTTCCTCTATCAGCAGAAGAAAAAGCAGAAGGAGATTAAGGCTAAGCAGACCAAAATCGTAATCAAGGAGATTCGTTTTGGTCCGCAGACCGACGATCACGACTTCAACTTCAAACTTCGCCACGCCGAGAACTTTATCAAGGAGGGTGCGAAGGTTAAGGCTTATGTCTTCTTCCGTGGTCGAAGCATTGTCTTCAAGGAGCAGGGTGAGATTCTTCTTCTCCGTTTTGCTACCGCTTTGGAGGAGATAGCCAAAGTTGAGGTTATGCCACAGTTGGAGGGTAAGAAGATGAATATGATTCTTGCCCCAAAACCAAAGAAAAATTAAAATTTCTTGTGATAAGCCGCAATCTGCGGCGTAATAAAAGGCTGCATAATTTTGCAGCCTTTTATTACGCCAAAGTGTGTTACCCACCCCCTAAATCCCCCTCCTGTGAGGGGGACTTTGCTAAAAGTAAACACCTTCGGGCTGTACGATTTAGTACTATCCCGAGGACTCTTCTTTTGCGATGCACCACATCTCACGACTTCTGACAAGAAATTGTGAGTAGTTCTTAATCTCTAATCTCTCTAATCTCTCTAAATTCTCTAACGCCTCTAACGCCCCTAATAATACAACTCTCCTTGCCAGGCATTTCGCTCGGTGAGGCGTTTTTCGAGCATATTCCATAGTGTTTCATTGCGCACCAAACCCCAATTGCGACCATAGTGATAGCGGGGAGGTGCCTCCGAAGCAAATCGTTCGACCACAATATCGGGGCGCAGACGTCGCAAAATCTCCACAAACAGGTCGAGATATTCGTCCAACTCCCAGAAACGAAAACGTTCGGGGTGCTCGTCATACTCGCGCTCCATTGCCGTACCGCGAAATACCTGTAATTGGTGAAACTTAATCGTCGTAAGCGGCAGTGTATTAATGCGTTGTATCTGTTCCAATATCATCTCGTCGCTCTCGCCGGGGAGACCTAAGACGAAGTGTGCGCCCACAGCCAAACCTCGCTCGGCTGTCATCTTTACGGCTCGCTCTGCGCACTCGAAATCGTGTCCTCGGTTTATTGCCTGCAAGGTCGAATTGTAGGTCGATTCTATACCATATTCAAGCGTAACGTAGTACTCCTTTGCAAGCTCGGCAAAGTAGTCCAAAACCTCCTCCGATATGCAGTCGGGGCGAGTGCCTACGACCACACCAACAACCTCGGGGTGGGAGAGTGCTTCGGAGTAGCGTTCGCGCAATACTTCGAGCGGTGCATAAGTGTTGGAAAACGATTGAAAATAAGCGAGATAGCGCGATGCTGTGCGGTAGCGGCGTCGATGAAATTCGATGCCCTCTTCAATCTGTTGAGTAATGCTTTTCGAGGGCTGGCAATACGATGGAGTGAAAGCCTCGTTGTTGCAAAAAGTGCAACCTCCGAAACCAACTTTTCCGTCGCGATTCGGGCAGGCGAAACCCGCATTTATCGCCACCTTTTGTATGCGTTCTCCAAAGCGTCGGCGGAAGTACGCCGAGTAGGAATTGTAGCGTCTGTCGTCGCCCCAAGAGTACTCCATTTCCTGAAATTTTCTGCAAAAATAGTATTTTTATACTATTTAGTTCGGTTTTTGCGTAGAAATTGTTTATATTTGCAAAACAATCAAAACCTAACCACTATGGAAAAGAGTTTGAATCTGAACTACATCAAGGCGGAGCATATCGAGGAGTTGCCGTTGGCGGACCAAGAGCTCATCGCCGAGGCGCAGAGGGCTACCGAGTTGGCTTATGCCAAGTACTCTGGGTTTAAGGTTGGTGCCGCAGTGCGTTTGCGTAGCGGAAAAATTCTGCACGGAGCCAACTCCGAGAGCGAGGTGTTTCCTTCGGGCTTGTGTGCCGAGCGTTCGTTGTTGTACTATGTCGAGGCTAACCACTCGGACGACCCAATCGAGGCGTTGGCTATCGCATCGAACCCCTCCGAGCGTGAGTGCTATCCTTGTGGCGGTTGCCGCCAGGTGATTTTGGACGTCGAGCGACGACAAGGCTCGCCGATACGTGTAATAATGAGTGGCAACGGCTCGTCTTCGATAGTCGAAAAAGCGGAACTGCTTCTACCGTTTACTTTTCAATTGTAAACCTCACTACTAACTACTCACTACTAACTACTAACTACTAACTACTAACTGTGTTTAACCCAAACGACATACTTTACGAGGATAACCACCTGCTTGTTGTGAATAAGCGGGTGGGCGACCTTGTGCAACCCGATAAGACGAGCGACGATGCGCTCGAAAACTATCTTAAAGCCTTCTTAAAGGTGCGCGACCACAAGCCGGGCGATGTGTTCCTCGGCGTGGTGCATCGTATTGACCGCCCTGTGAGTGGTGCGGTGTTGTTCGCTAAGACTTCGAAGGCTCTTGTGCGCCTGAACGAGATGATCCGCAAGGGCGAAATCCGAAAACACTATTGGGCAATTGTGGAGGCTCGTCCTATGGAGGAGCAGGGTAGCCTGCGCCACTACATTGCGCGTGATGGCAAGACCAATCGTTCACACGCTTACAACACACCGCGAGGTGATGCTAAGGAGGCACGCTTGAACTACACTATGATAGGTTGCAGCGACCGTTACACTCTGCTTGATGTGGAACTCCTTACGGGACGTCATCACCAGATTCGTTGCCAACTATCGAAAATCGGCTGTCCGATAAAGGGCGACTTGAAGTATGGCGCCAAGCGCTCGAATCCGAATGGCGGTATCTCGCTTCATTCGCGCTCGTTGGCGTTTATGCACCCTGTGCGCAAGGAGATGGTGGAGATTGTTGCGCCGGTGCCGACCGATGACAATTTGTGGCGTTTCTTTGCCGAAGAAAATAACACCTTGTAGCCTATGCGTATTGTAATCCAGAGAGTGCAACGTTGCAGTGTAACGGTTGGTGGCAAGACAATTGGCGAAATCGGCAAGGGTTTGGCGATTTTACTCGGTATCGAGGAGGCTGATACGCAGGAGGATATAGATTGGTTGTGCGGAAAAATTTCGCGCTTGCGCATCTTCGACGACGATAATGGCGTGATGAATCTCGACATTCGGCAGTCGGGAGGTCGTGCGATAGTGATAAGCCAATTTACGCTCTTTGCCTCTACGAAGAAGGGAAATCGTCCGTCGTATATCCGTTCGGCTGGTGAGGCGTTTGCCCGCCCGATGTACGAGAGGTTTTTGGCTTCGTTGTCAGAAGTACTCGATGCGGAGGTGGAGCACGGGGAGTTTGGTGCAGATATGCAGGTGTCGCTCGTGAATGATGGTCCCGTAACGATATGTATCGACTCTAAAAACAGAGAATAATATAAAACAAAATAAAAACAGAGAAAAAATGAAGAAAGTAGCATTATTACTATTGTCGGTATTTGCCGTTATTGGAGCAAGTGCGCAGACAGGCGCTTCGATGAAACGAGTGCTTGAGGGGTCGATGATTCTGGCACAACGAAACCTCTCGGAGGATGGAAAGGAGTTTGTGAGGAGTTTTCTCGGTCAGAGCTTCTACGAGGATGTGCAGTATCTCTACTACCTCGAAAAGAAGAATCAGGCGGAGTATTCGTCAGATATTCATTTCCTCTATCTCGACAAAAATTTCCGCCCGATGAAGCGCGAGGGCGACGACCTTATCGCGACTATCGAGGCGTCGATGGCTATTGTACGCGATCGAGAGGGTAGAGAGCGTGCGGAGGTTGTAATGGCCTTGCGTACGATTATTAATTTGATGAGTGATATGCACAATATCGGGCACGTCCGTTTGGAGAGTGTGCCTCACTCGATGCAGGATTTTAAGATATGGCGTTACAATGGCGACACTCCGAAGTACATCAAACGTAAATATCAGGTAGAGTGGTCGCGCTTTTGGAATGTGTATAGTGGTAGCCATAGCGGTATGACCGGCGCGATGTGGGCTGACGACTACGAGTTGGCATATGGTGCAAAGGCAAATGAGTATGCAGCAGGCTCGCTGTACGATTGGGTGGCAGACATCGGAAAGAGTGCCAACGAAATCTATAAGTGGGCGGTTCCGGACTATGAAATGTCCCGTATCCAGCGCAACGATTTGGAAGATTTCTACTTCGAGATGATGGCGAAGTTGGGATATCGCTTGGCTAAAATGCTCGATATGTTGGCGCAGCAGCAGTAATACGTAAATTATTAAGTATAAACTAATAAACAACTAACAAGATGAAAAAACTTATTGTTTTGATTATCTCATTTGCGGTTATCTCCGTGAATAGTGCTATGGCTTGGGGTGGCTTTGCTCACTCCGCCATTACCGAGATTGCAGAGCGCAACCTAACACCGCAGGCTCGCGAGCAGATTCATCACTATTTGAACCACTCGCTTCCATTCTATGCAATTTGGATGGACCAGTATCGTTACACCGACCCATATCGCCCGTCGGGCAAGTGGCACAGCAACTGGATGGACGCTGATGGTGCAGTCGATATGGCTAACGAGAAGTGTGCGGCATATCAGGTTACACGTATTCAGAAGTTGATGAAGAACTACAAGAATATGCCGAAGGAGGAGGTGCGTCTGAATTTGCTCTACCTCATTCACTTGGTGGCGGATATGCACTGCCCGGGACACAATGTGTGGCCAAAGAAGTCGCATCCGCAGTACTACTACCACCTTACTAACAACAAGGGTAAGAAGGAGAGCTTCCACAAAGTTTGGGACGTAGATGCTATTCAGTATGGTCGTAAGAAGTGGACTGCAAGCTACTATGCAGACAAGATGGCAACCCTCTCGCCAAAGGAGATTAAGAAAATTTGCAAGGGAACGCCTTACAAGTGGGCAGCTACGAGTCTTCCGAATGCCGAGAAGACATTTGAATTGACTCCGAAGGGCTCGAACAAGCAGAAGTATTCGAAGCAGACTCGCGAGGAGATGCGTCGTATATGCGATGAGGAGGCAGTTAAAGCGGGTTATCGCTTGGCTTATGTTATGAATCAGATTTTCAAGAAGTAAGGAGGGACGAAATAATGAAAAAGATATTTTTGGCACTTGCCCTTTTGATGGGCGTATATTCGGCGCAGGCTTGGAATTGGGTATATGACCAGGCGACTCTATTGTTGGCTTACGAGAATATGACTCCGAAGGCTCAGGAGGAGTTGAAGCGATACCTTGGCGAGAATATCCGTTCGCAGGTTCAGACCTTCGAGGCGGCACGCAAAAAGGGCGATTTGCTCGAAACCGCCGATTGGCGCACTATTACTCTCGATTCGGAGTTGAAGCCTGTTTTGGCTGATGATAAGAACGCTATCGTTCAAATTGAGAATGCTGTTGAGGTCGTTAAGAATCGCGCATCGAAGAGTGAGGACGAGGTGGAATTTGCAATACGTAAAATCATTGAATTGACTATCGAGATGCACAATATCGCAAACGTATACCTCGAAGATTACCCATATTCGAAGGAGGACTTCGAGTATCGTCATTCGCAGGGTGGCTACGGCAAGAAGGAGAAGTTTAAGAATCGCAAGTGGAAGAGCCTCTGGACCTATGGCTTCTCGGTTTTCCACTCGGCTTGGTCGGCAGAGATGCACGTACGCGATTTGAAGGTTTGCCACGGTCGCTACAAGGATCAGTATATGGCAGGCACAGTTCGCGATTGGGCAACAGATATGGGTAAACTTGCAAAGCCGCTCTATGAGTGGGCAGGTCCATTCTGCGACCTCTCGCGTCAGTCTCACGCCGAAGAGGAGGAGCGCTTCTATGCGGGTGTGGCTCGTGCATCGTTCCGCATCGCTGCGCTGATGAACGAGGCTACAAAATAGTATGAACACATCAAGCTTAATTTATTATGAAACAGACAATTCTTAAAACTTTGCTTGTTGCGGTGGCGGCGATGTTCGTTACCGAGCGAGCTGTGGCGTGGGAGAATGTCGGACACGCCGTTATTGCCTACAACGCAGAGCGACTGCTCGACCCCGAGGTGAAGGCAAAGTGTCGCCACTATCTCAAAGCCACAATCCCTTTCTACGCGACGTGGATGGATCAGGCTCGTTCAATTGAGCCGTATACTGTGTGCGACAAGTGGCACAGCACCAATATCGATGCTAATAATAAGGTGGTTGTGGGCAAATCGACAACCGGAGCCTATCACATTGAGCGTATTCGCAAGGAGATGGCTAATGGTGCCTACAAAAATATGTCCGATTCGTTGGTGAAGATTAACTTGCAGTATCTTATCCATATGGTTGGTGATCACCACTGCCCTGTGCACGTGCGTTGGAGCAAGAAGTCGCACCCTCAATACCATTACAGCCTTTTGAATAAAGGCAAAAAACGTAGTCCGCACGGCTTCTGGGACGGTGCTATCAAGTTCCGTCGCAGTAATTGGACCGCAGAGAAGCACTTCGAGAATATGCAGCTCCTCTCGCCAAAGAAGGCAAAGAAAATACAGAAGGGTACAGCCTACGATTGGACACAGGAGACTGCCGATGTGTGGCGCAAGTATTGTTATCCGGCAATGCCTGAGGGTACCGAGATTTCAAAAATGAGTGAAGAGGATGTTGCTACGGTTCACGCTATTGTGGATAAGCAGGTGCAACGTGCAGCATATCGTTTGGCTGGAGTATTAACTGAAATTTTTAAGGAGTAAGAGCGTATGAAGAAGATTATATTGGCGGTGTTGCTTATTGCAGCGACACTCTCGGCAAAGGCGTGGAGTACAAACCACGACAAGGCGGTGCTTTTGGTTGCGTCGCAGAACTATACACCTGCAACTCGCGCATTGGTTACGGAGTATGTAGGAGAGGACCATACCCGTCCGTCAAACCACCTTGCTTGGCATCGCCGTAATGGTCGCCACCTCGAAACAGAGGGCTGGCACACGCTCCATCTCGATGCAAATCTGCAACCTGCGGCAAAGGATGCTAATGATGCTTATGTGCAGATAGAGAAGGCGTTGGAGATTGTTCGTAACCACGAGCAGCACGACAAAGCAACGGTTAGTTTTGCTATTCAGACGGTGATGAATCTCGTTATTGATATGCACAACCTTTCGAATGTGAAGATTGAGGGTATTCCTCTCTCGGGTACCGATTTCCAGTTGGATATCTCGCAGTGTACCGTAGCGGGTCGCCCAATCAAGACCTTCAAGTATTCGTGGAAGAAGCTTTGGACGCACCGTTATCCTACGTTCCACGGCAATGCGGTCTATTCGCCGCAGATGTGGTCTGAGGATATCGTTTGTATGTATGGCGACAAGAAGGAGGAGTTCTCGAAGGGAACGCTGAAAGAGTGGTGTACCGACATCGGTACCTATACCAAGGGTGTTCACGCAGTTTTGGAGAAGGAGGGTCGCTTTATTCATAAGACGGTGCAGGAGCACGAGCCTCTGAATATGGCGTGTTTAGCCCGTGCAGCGTATCGTATCGCGGTGTTGCTAAACGAGAATTTGAAGTAATTTGAAAATAAAATAAAAATTAGCGCGGTGAAATGTAATTTCACTGCGCTTTTCTTTTGTAGTTAGAATAATTATAGTTACTTTTGTAACTAATTAGCAAGATTGCACAAAAAGTAGCATCGAAAATGAAGAGAATTATTCTATCCGGAGGAGGTACCGGAGGTCATATCTACCCAGCAGTTTCGGTTGCCGAAGAGTTGAAAAAACGCTTTGGCGAAGATGTTGAAATCCTCTTTGTGGGCGCCGAGGGTAAAATGGAGATGACGCTTATCCCAAACTTGGGCTACAATATCAAGGGTTTGAAGATTGTGGGCTTGCAGCGCAGATTCACTTGGCAGAACTTTGCTTTGCCATACTATCTCTTGCGAAGCCTTAATCAGGCACGTCGTATCATCAAGGAGTTTAAGCCCGATGTTGTTGCAGGCTTTGGCGGTTATGCAAGTGCACCTGTTGTATTTGTGGCACAGCGAATGGGTATTCCTACCGTTATTCAGGAGCAGAACTCCTATGCAGGTCTTGTGAATAAACTTGTTGCAGGTCGTAGCAAGAAAATTTGCGTGGCTTACGACGGTATGGAGAGATTTTTCGACCAGGACAAAATTGTACATACAGGAAACCCTCTGCGTAGTGCTTTTGGTAGTGGCAACATCGACCGTGCGGCGGCGTTTGCTCACTACGGTTTGAAGGAGGGTTTGCCTACAATTCTGCTCGTAGGTGGCTCGCTTGGAACGCGTACGCTGAACAATATGATGAAGTCGTGGATCGTAACGCTTGGTGGCGAGGCTCCCGTGCAGGTTATCTGGCAGACAGGCCGTTTCTACGAGAAGGAGATGCGCGAGTTTTTCAAGAATTATCCTACCAAGAACATTTCGCTCGTGCCGTTTGTGGATAGAATGGACTACGCCTACGAAATTGCCGATTTGGTTATCTCGCGTAGTGGAGCTTGTACGGTGTCGGAGTTGTGCTTGGCAAAGAAACCTACGCTCTTTGTTCCGTCGCCTAACGTGGCCGAGGATCATCAGACCAAGAATGCTATGGCGTTGGTGAATAAGGGCGCTGCGGCTATGGTGAAAGATGCGGATGCTGCAGACTGTGGCATCTCGACGGCATTGAAGATGATTGCCGACAAGGAGTTGCTTGCAAAGTTGTCGGAGAATATAGCGAAGTTGGCGACGCCCGATGCTGCGGAACGTGTGGCCGACGAGATTGTAAAATTGATAAAAGAGTAGTCGAAGAGATGAAAGATAGAGTATATTTCCTCGGTATAGGCGGAATCGGAATGAGCGCGTTGGCACGCTACTTCCTCCACGAAGGCTGGAAGGTGGCGGGCTACGATCGTACTGCAACCGATTTGACCCGTCGTTTGGAGGCGGAGGGTGCCGAGATTCACTACGAAGACGATGTGAAGCTTATCCCCGAGGCGTTTCTCGATAAGGAGCATACAGTGGTAATCTATACTCCTGCAATTCCGGCAGATCACTCGGAACAGGCGATGTTTCGTGCGGAGGGCTTCGAGATTAAGAAGCGTTCGCAGGTGTTGGGCTTACTCTCGCAGGGTAAATATGTGCAGGCGGTGTCAGGTACTCACGGTAAGACATCGACTTCGACTTTGACCGCTTGGTTGAACTATGCCGTATCGGGCGAGGGCTCGGCGTTCTTGGGAGGTATATCCAAGAATTTCGGCTCGAACTTGGTGCTCGGCACGGGAGAGCGTTTTGTGGTTGAGGCTGACGAGTTCGACCGCTCTTTCTTGCAGTTGTATCCAAACGCTGCGGTAGTAACTTCGGCAGATGCCGACCACCTCGATATTTATGGCACACACGAGAAGGTCAAGGAGGCGTTCTCGCAGTTTATCGCTCAAATCAAAGAGGGTGGAGTGCTCATTATGAAGAAGGGCGTTGATGTAGCTATTACGAACGATAAAATTTCGGTATATTACTACTCCTATAACGAGGAGTGCGACTTCTATGCCAAGAATGTGGAGTTGTTGGAGGGTGGATACTATCGCTACGACATCGTAACTCCTACGGGCGTTATTGAAGGCTGTACACTCGGTATCCCCGGCTGGGTGAATATCGAAAATTCGGTAGCTGCGGTGGCTCTGCTTTGGTCGGTGAAGCGTGATATCAAGTGCCACGACGCACTTCGCAAGGCATTGAAGGAGTTCTCTGGTGTTAAGCGTCGCTTCGAGTTCTATGTGAACACTCTGCAAGGTGTATATATGGACGACTATGCCCACCATCCACGCGAGTTGGCAGCTACTATCACTTCGGTAAAGCAGATGTTCCCGTCGCGTAAGGTTACGGCTATATTCCAGCCACACCTCTACACCCGTACTCGCGATTTGTATGTGGAGTTTGCCGAGGCATTGAGCGAGGCTGATGAGGTTGTGTTGTTGCCGATATATCCGGCTCGTGAGTTGCCTATCGAGGGCGTTACGACCGAGATTATCGCAAATCTTGTAACAAAGCCTTGTCGTATTGTCGAGCGTGAGGAGTTGGCACAAACTATTGGCGAGATGACGACCGATGTTGTGGTGTCGTTCGGTGCGGGCAATATAGACGCTTGCTGTGAGGCGATAGCCAAAGTGGTAGAACAAAAAGCAAAGAGATAGAGGGTAGTTTATAGTTGTAATTCTCAATTTGTATGTGGCGTAAGATAGGTCTGGTGGTAGCGGTGATAATAGGGTGGGGAGTAATCCTTGCCTATATCATCTTTGCATCGCATCTTGCGCAACAGCATCGTGCCGAGCAACGTGTCGAGAAGGTTGAGATTGTGTTGCCTAATGTCGAGAAGGGACGATTTGCTACGAAGGAGCAGATACGGCGCCATCTCGATTATCTCCATATTAGAACTGAGGGCGAGTTGATAGATAGTGTCGATTTGACAAGAATCGAGGAGTGCCTTTCCAAAGAAGGCTTTGTGAAGGGTGTGGATAGTTACGTTACCTCGTCGGGCAAGCTATATATCGATATTCATCAGCACGAGCCCATATTACGACTTATGTGCGGAGGCTTGAATGTTTATGTAACGAAGGAGCGTGATGTGTTTTGCCCGCCACGAGGTTCTGCCTGCTACACCTCGGTTATAACGGGTAGCTACAAACCTCATTTTGGCAGAGGTTACGAGGGTAACGCCGAGGTATATTTCGATAAGTTGCTTGGCGACAAGGATGACGAAATATTCGGAATAGAGAATGAGTTGGCAACGGTTAATAGTAAGCGCAGAAAGAGTGATGATGAGGTGGAACTTGCCGATTTGGACCGTCGTGAAATGCAGCTCAAAGAGCAACAATTGCTTGCCGAGAAGAGCAAAAAAAACTTGCTGAAAAAACGCACTGATTTTGTCAATCTCATTAACTTTGTATCTCGAGTTGAGAGCGATAACTTTTGGTCGGCAGAGATTTCACAATTTGTCGCAGATACGACCTATATGGGCGAGATAACTCTGCGAATGATACCTCGCAGTGGCAACTTCGAAATCGAATTTGGAACTCTTGATAATAGTGCCGGAAAGTTGGCTAAATTGCAAAAATTCTACGACAAGGGTTTGCCTTATGTCGGCTGGGAGCGATACAAGCTGGTCGATGTAAGATACGATAAGCAGATAATATGTAAAGAATAAATATAGATAGTATGACAGTGGTAGAGAAGGATAACGTAGAGCGCAAGGAGTATATCGTTGGCTTGGATATAGGCTCTTCGAATATCGTTATGGCGGTAGGCGAGCGCAAGGAGGATGGCGAAGTGGCTGTTCTTGGCGTTGAGGTTCAAAAGATTGAGAGCTGCGTTAAGGATGGAGATGTTACCAATCATCTTCTTCTTGGCGATGCTATCATCAAGGCCAAGAGTGCATTGGAGAACGATTTGGGCGTAAAACTCAACTCCGCATACGTCGGCATATCGGGACGTTCGGCATATTGCGTGCGCTATGAGGATTATGTCGAGATTAACGAGCGATCGGGCTGTGTAACCGATTTCGATATGAAGGAGTTGAATACCCGTATCGATATGGTTGTTCCGGGCGGTGGCGATCAGATTATAGATCGTATTCCGCTTCGGTATGTTATCGACGACCATCAGGAGGTGCAGGACCCGCTCGGTGCGTATGGTCGCAAACTCTCGGTAACATACCTCTTCGTGCTGGTTGGCAGGCACCAAATCGACCGCGTAAATCGAGCTTTGCATCGTGCAGAGATTAAGTCGTGCGGCTTGTGCGTTAATCCGACTCTGTTGGCAGATCTGCTTTTGAGTCCCGACGAGAAGGAGGAGGGTGTAGCGATTGTCGATATAGGTGGCGACTTGACCGATATCTCGATTATCCGCGAGGGTAAGTTAAACTACTTCTCATCGTTGCCTATTGGCTCGTCGAGTATCAACAACGACCTCCACGAGTTTTTGAAGATACAGAAGAAGGATATAGATCTGATTAAGCATAAGCACGGCTCGGCGATAGCAAGTTCTGTTCCCGAGGATACGGCTATCTCAGTAAAGACGGCGGGACACGCCAAGAAGTCGGTTCTGCAACGAAATATTGCGGAGATTGCCGAGGAGCGATTGAAGGATATTGCACAGTTTGTGATGCGCGAGTTGAAGGCTGCGAAGTTCTCGACAAAGATTCCGTGCGGAGTGGTTCTTACGGGAGGTGCTACGTACCTATCGAATATCGACCAACTCTTTGCGCGTGAGTTGAATATGGAGGTGCGTCTCGGCTCGATGTTGTACGGCTTGGACGATAATTCGCAGGAGATGGTCTGCCCACTTCCGCAGTCGGCGGCTATGGCATTGTTGCTCTATGGCTCGAAGCACGATGCTTGCGATACAAGAGAGTTTGGCGCCTCTCCTATCGAGGAAGAGGAGGTAGAGCCTGCGCCAACCCCAACCCCAACGCCAACCGTTACAACACCGCCAACAACTGCTCCTGTAACGCCACCGACAACTGCTCCTGTAACGCCACCGACAACTCCTGAGGTAGTGCCGCCAGCAGATGATACGGTAACACCGCCGGAAGATGGTTCGAACAAACTACCTCCAATCGAGGAGCCACCGGTAAAGCCAAAGCCGGAACCTGAGACCAAGAAGTGGTGGGAGAAGGTTCGTACTTGGGTCGAGACACGATTTGATGATGACGATCAATACATTTAGAGTAGATTTGCAGTTAAGAGAGTAAAGATATGGACAATTACAGCATATTGAATGACCTTGTGTCGATGAAGAGCCAGCCATCGCGAATTATGGCGATGGGCGTTGGTGGAGCCGGTGGCAACGCCATTGAGCATATGTGGCAGATGCAGATTGAGGGGGTGAACCTCGCTGCCTGCAACACAGACCAAGATGATTTGGATAAATTGCACATTGCGGTCGAGAATCGTATTTTGCTCGGCTCCGACGGTTTGGGTGCGGGTAACACTGCGGAAAATGGCGCAAAGGCTGCCACTGCATCGTTGGATAAGGTGCGAGATCTCCTCACTGCGCGAGGAACAAAGATGTTGTTCTTGGCTGCAGGTATGGGTGCAGGTACGGGTACGGGTGCAACACCTGTAATCGCTGAACTTGCTCACGAAATGGGTATCCTTACAGTGGCTATCGTAACTACTCCGCCAAAGAATGAGGGCCCTCATCGAACTGTGCAGGCCAATGCCGGTATCGAGAAGCTGCGTAAGCACGTCGATGCGATTATCGTATTGAGCAACGACGCCATAAACGAACTATATGGCCATATGCCTGCGGCTACGGGCTTTGGCAGAGCGAACGATGTCGTGGCGTACGCCGCGAAGGGTATCGCCGAGATTGTTACTCACAAGTCCAATCTGGTCAATGTCGATTTCGCGGATGTATGTACCGTAATGCGTAACAGCGGAAGTGCTATTATGGGTGTAGGTACCGAGACGGGCGAGGATAGAGCGGATAGAGTAATCGACAAAATTCTGACATCGCCACTCTTTGGTAATGTTTCGATTAGTGGCTCACGCAACGTGTTGGTGAATATCTCGGTATCGAGTACCGACGGATTGACTTTGAATGAGGCTCACCGTGTGCGCGACCGTGTGCAGCACCACGCACAAGTTGAGGAGGAGAATGGTACAATTCGCTTTACCAACATTATCTGGGGTATGAGTATCAAACCAAATCTCGCGGAGAACGAGATGGAGGTTGTTATAGTGGCTACGGGCTTTGATAATGACGACTTCTCGAAGCCGGCGGTTGTAAAGAATGTTCCTGACGGTCCTATCCGTAAGACGCCACTGCCACCGAAGGTCGCAGAGTATAAGAAGGCGACGGGAGCGAAGCCTCAGGAGTCGGTGTATACACCACCAACACCTAAGTATCGTCCGGCACCGGCACCTCTTACACGCCCGTCGCGTAACTTTGCCGAGATAGAGGAGTGTAAGCGTGTTCCTGCATACCTTACTCACGGAATTACCCTATCTACCGCGACAAAGACGCATCAGATAGCAGGTATTGCGCAAGAGAATGAGCCTGCGGAGAGTGAGAATACATTGAAACTATTCTAAACGTCAGTGGAGGTGGATTTTATAGTTTATCAGAGTTGCCCACCCGAGACCATTGTGTTGATGGTTATTACGCTACTGTTGCTGATGATGTCGGCAATGATGTCAGCGTCGGAGGCGGCATTCTTTTCGTTGCAACCATCGGATATACGCCAACTCAAGCAGCGTAACTCGATGGCTTCGGAGAGCGTGTTGAAGTTGTTGAAAAACAGCGACTCTCTGCTTGCTACAATTCTTGTGGGAAATAACTTGGTGAATATCGCCATTGTAATATGCTCGTCGAAGGTTATACATACGCTGTTTAAGTTCAATAGCGCAATGGTCGAGTTTTTGATTATCAGTGTGCTGGTAACATTCTTGTTGTTGCTCTTTGGCGAGATTATGCCGAAGATTGTGGCGCAATCTTCGAATATGAAGGTGGCGTTGCTCTTTGCGCAACCGCTAAGCATACTGCGTGTGCTCTTCTATCCATTCTCCTATATTCTCATCAATACGAGTGGTCGTGTCGGCAAAATCGCTACGTCGAGTAGTGAGAATATCTCGATTGAGGAGTTGGCAGATGCCGTTGATATGACTACCGAGCCCGAGAGTGAGGAGCAGAGGATATTGTCAGGTATTGTGGGTATCGCCTCGCGCGAGGTTGAGGATATTATGCGCCCTCGTATCGACATTAAGGCGGTAGAGCAGACAATGACCTTTACCGAGGTCAAGGAGGTGGTTACCGAGACAGGACATTCGCGTTTGCCGGTCTACGATGAGGATTTAGATAATATCAAGGGAGTACTCTTTGTGAAGGATTTGCTTGCTCACATCTCGAAGGGCGACGAGTTTGGTTGGCAACAACTTATTCGCGAGCCATATTTTGTGCCTATGCACAAGAAGGTTAATGCTGTGCTCGAAGATTTTCAGAAGCAGAAGTTCCATATGGCTATTGTGGTCGATGAGTATGGAGCGACTCAGGGTTTGATCTCTTTGGAGGATATTTTGGAAGAGGTTGTGGGCGAGATTTCGGACGAGAGTGATGTTGAAGAGTCGTTCTATCGTCGTTTAAACGAAAATACCTACCTCTTCGAGGGAAAGACCCATATTGTCGATGTTGTGCGTATCCTCGACCTCGAAGATGATGTTTTCGAGGATGTTCAGGGACGCGCCGAGACGGTTGCGGGGCTGATGCTCGAAATAAATCGCAACTTTTTGAAGAAGGGCGATGAGGTTTCGGCTCACGGCATACGCTTCATTGTAGATTCGATGGATGGTCATCGTATCGACAAAATTAAAATCATTGTAAAGGGCAATGAGTAGCCACATCGTCATAGAGCATATCGAAGCGGAGTGCACTCTGCGAGATAGGGCTACGAAGGGGGATTTGGCATTTGTTGAGCAGTTTAGTTCGGCTTCGCGTCGGTGCGAGGTGCTATCGTGGCGAGCGATTGTAAGGCGCGAGTTGGGCATTGCAGTCGAGATTTCGCACGACGAATATGGCGCACCGAAGGTAAAAACTCCCAATACCATATATAATATAAGTGTGTCGCATTGTCGAGATAGGGTGGCGGTGCTATTTAGCGAGGATGTATGCGCCGTAGATATCGAACAAATAGGGCGCGATTTTCGCAAGGTAGCAAGTCGCTATCTCTCTGACGAGGAGCAGACAATAGCGGAACGATATGGACTCTATGCCGAGATGTGGTGCGCGAAGGAGGCTCTGTATAAATACTATAAAAAGGGCCATCTCGATTTGGTGAGAGATGTCGCCATTTCGGAGTATGAAAGGGGAGTGCTGTATGGCTCGATACTTGGAAGTGCGCCGATAGCGGTGCGAGTGTGGCGCGAGGGCGATATAGCAGTGGCAGTGATAGATTAAAAAACGAATAGATATGAACACTTTTTCGGAACTTAAAGTAGTGGTTGAGCAGGCGTGGGAAAATCGCGCGATGCTCGAACAAGAGGAGGTACGCGCCGTAATTCGTGCCGTTGTTGAGGCGGTGGATAAGGGCGAGTTGCGTTGTGCCGAGCCTATCGACGTCGAAAAGAGCGAGTGGCAGGTGAACGAGTGGGTAAAGAAGGCTATTATTATGTACTTCCCTATTCAGAAGATGCGCACAATGCGTGCCGGTGAGTTGGAATGGTACGATAAGATAGATTTGAAGCACGACTACGAACAGTTGGGCGTGCGAGTAGTGCCTCACGCAATGGCTCGCTATGGAGCATACATCGCCCCGGGTGCGGTGCTTATGCCGTCGTATGTGAATATAGGCGCTTATGTCGATACAGGTACTATGGTCGATACTTGGGCAACCGTTGGCTCGTGTGCACAGATTGGTAAGCACGTTCACCTCTCGGGTGGCGTAGGCATTGGAGGAGTGTTGGAGCCCGTGCAGGCTGCCCCCGTAATAATCGAGGATAACTGCTTTATCGGTTCGCGTGCTATTATAGTCGAGGGGGCTCACGTTTGTCGCGAGGCGGTTATCGGCTCGAATACAGTAATCACAGGTTCAACCCACATTATCGACGTAACGGGCGACGAGCCTATAACTTACAAGGGTTATGTTCCTGCGCGTTCGGTGGTTATTCCGGGTACCTATCCAAAGAAGTTCCCTGCGGGCGAATTCAATGTTGCTTGTGCTCTGATTATCGGCAAGCGCAAAGAGTCTACCGATAAGAAGACGACGTTGAATGATGCTTTGCGCGATTTCGGTGTTCAAGCGTAAAAATCGTTCTGATTGGTGAATTTTGCACGAGTCGTCGGACGTCAAATTCCTCACATAGGCTGACTATGCTGCGGATTTGCCGCCTAGCCTCGCACAAAATTCCCTCAATCATTGACGATTTTTGGGACAGGGTTCTAATTGGTGAATTTTGCACGAGTCGTCGGATAGTGAAATGCTCGCATAGGTTTACTATGCGGCGCTCCTACAACCCTAAAAATTTTTAATTTTTAATTTTTAATTTGACCAATGGTCTATCACATTGCCACTACCGCTTCGACAAACGACGATGCTCGCGACGAAAAGTACCGCGAAGGCGATGTCGTGTGGGCTGATTTCCAGACGGTAGGGCGTGGTCAGCGTGGGCACGTGTGGCATAGTCGCAAGGGCGAGAACTTGACCTTCTCGGTGGTGCTGGAACCCACGTTTGTGCCTATTGCCGAGCAGTTTGCGGTGTCGGAGGTTGTGGCGTTGTCGCTCGTTGATATGTTGGCTGAGTATGGCATCGAAGCGAAGATAAAGTGGACTAACGATATCTACGTTGGCGATAGGAAATTGGTGGGTATACTTATTGAGCACTCGCTTGCGCCAACGACCTTACGTCGTACGATTGTGGGGGTGGGAGTAAATGTCAATCAGACCGAGTTTGATGACTCGTTGCCTAACCCTGTGTCGATGGCTCAACTGCTTGGTAGAGAGTTGAATGTGAATGAGGTGCTGCAATCGTTTTTGATGCATCTGCAACGCAATTACGAAACACTTCGTGAAATGCAAAATGCAAAATGCAAAATTCAGAATGTACTGCACGAACGATATAATTCGTTGTTGTATCGCCTTAACGAGTGGCATACTTACGCCTTGCCAAGTGGCGAGCGATTCGAGGCCAAAATTCTTGGTACAGCATCGAATGGAGCACTTTGCCTCGAAAATAAAAATGGCAAATTCAAAGATTATTTATTCAAAGAGATAGAATTTGTAATATAGCCATTAGCTGTTAGCCATTAGCCATTAGCTTTTTTTGAATAGACGAAATTGACGGCAATTTGCTTTTTTTGAGAAATTTTTTGTAACTTTGTAAAACAACGAGCCATTAGCCATTGACTTTTATATGAGAGATTTTCGAAAATATGCGGTTTGGAACTTGGCAATGGAACTTGCTACTGATATATACGGCTACACTGCAAATTTTCCGAAAGAAGAAAAGTATGGTTTGGCTGGGCAGATACAGCGAGCTGCGGTTTCAATATCTTCTAATATTGCCGAGGGTGCTTCTCGAAAATCGGAGATGGAATTTATCCATTTTTTGGAGATAGCATTAGGCTCGGCATTTGAATTGGAAACACAGCTCATAATTGCTAATAGGGCCGGCTACATTTCAGAGTTGGATAACACTCAATTATTGGAGCGGTTACACGCAATACAAAAGGGTGTCAACCATTTGATATCGATTATTCGCAAATAGTACAACCGTATGGATGCCAAAATTCAGAGAGCGTTAGAAGCGGAGGGTTTGAAAGTTACAGACCTTACAGAAGATGAACTGCGCGAGTTGCGAGAAGAAATTATTGCCAAAGAAAATGGCCAATATATCTTGGATGGTGTTTTGTGGTGGGTTAGTCGAAGAAAACGAAAAGAAGAAACCCTAAATTTTATTAGAGAATTTGAAGAAAAAGCCAATGGCTAATGGCTAAAAGCAAAAAAAAATAAAGGAATCAGCTAATGGCTAATGGCCAATGGCTAATAGCCCATAAATGAGAAAGCAAGTTGCAGTTAGCTACGGAGTACGCAAAAACTTAACAATTAAAAACCATTATAACTATGTCAAACATTCCTGCTGAATTGAAGTATTCGAACGACCACGAGTGGTGTCGAGTAGAGGGCGAGTACGCCTATGTTGGTATTACCGATTTCGCACAGAGCGAGTTGGGCGATATCGTATTTGTTGATATCCAGAGCGAGGGCGAAACCCTTGCGGCAGGCGATATCTTTGGAACTATCGAGGCCGTAAAGACTGTGTCGGACGCCTTTACTCCCGTGTCGGGTGAGGTTGTAGAGGTGAACCCTGCAATCGATGCAGATCCTGCACTTGTCAATACCGACCCTTATGGTGAGGGCTGGATGGTGAAAATCAAGATGTCGGCACCTGAGGAGGTTGATTCGCTCCTTTCGGCAGACGACTATGCTGCCTTCATAGCGAAATAAGAAGTTCTGGTTGGTATATTTTGTGCCAATCGGCAATAACCGAGATGCTCACATAGGCTTACTATGTTGCGCTCTCGGTTTTTTTTATCATTCTCACTGTAATTTCTATCGACTCTATTACTCCTAACACCCTTTATCTCTTATTTTTCCGCTTTTTCTTTGTAATTCGATAAATGTTTACTAACTTTGTATAAAATACAAAGAAATTACAAAATCAACTAAATTAATTTAATATGAGAAAACTTTTTCTTTCATTAATTCTCTCCTTGGCGGTATTTGTCGCTTCGGCTGCGGGTATATCGAACTACAAGGAGTTGTTAGCCTTTGCCAAGGCTGTAAATAAAGAGGCGGATATCTCGATGTGGCAGGACGAAAACGGAGCTGTCTATCTCAATGCCGATATCGATATGAAGAAGGGTAAGAAGTTTCCTACAATCAAGACTTTCAACGGTACGTTCGATGGTCGTGGCCACAAGTTGTATAATTGGAATGCTCAATCTTCGCTCTTTGGCACTCTCGAAACAAAGGCAGTGGTTAAGAATATCATTATCGATGCATCGTGTAAACTCGTGGTTACAACCTCCTACAATGACGAGTATGAATATATTGCATATATCGCCAAGGTAAATAGAGGTCGTATATCAGACTGTGTAAATCACGGCTCAGTTGAACATATAGGTGAGGAGTCTAATCGTGAGATTATGGTTGGTGCTATTGTTGGAGCAAATCACAATATCGTGCACAGATGTGTGAATACGGGTGCTGTTTCATCGCGCATCACACTCTCCAATACAGAGGGTGGCAAAGCGACTCGTATTGGTGGTATTATAGGTACTTGCTATCACAAAAATGTAGAGACCGGTTCAACAATCTCTTACTGTGTCAATACCGGAAGCGTATCATTTATGGGCGACTATCCTAATAACAATATCGGTGGTATTGTAGGTGAAGCGTCGCGCTCGACAGTGAAATACTGCGTAAATCGTGGTAACGTTGTAGCCGTAGGAATGGCATTTGCCGGTAAGACTAAGCCGATTTCGCGTGTAGGCGGTATTACAGCCTATGCAAATGCTGATATTATCTGTTGTGATAACTTTGGTGTTGTTGCGGTGTCGGGTGCGCACGAGTCTGTAGCGGGTGGTATCTGTGCCCGTCCAAACCAAGGCTTCACAATGGTTGATTGCGTAAATCACGGAAAGGTGTCAGCAAACTCTTCGCGTTTTGGTATTGCCGGTGGTGTTATCGGCCGTACAATTCAGGCTATCCACGTTGCACAGTGTTTCAACTATGGCGAGGTTGTAAATGAAGGTCTTGAGGCTCCGGGTTGGGCTTCGGGCTTCTGTGGTACGCTCTCGACACGTAAGGGTTTGAAAACGGGTGCCTATTTCAGAGATTGTGCTAACTATGGTAATGTAACCAACAAGTCAAAGAATGCAAAGGCTGCTTCGGCAGGCTTCATCGCTTCGGGTGCGGGTTACCGAGCAAAGAATGTGGTTGTGCCTGTCTATATTAAGAATTGCGCTAACTACGGTAAAATTGACGATGCTCTTGGCAAATATGCTGGCGATATATTGGGCTGGAACAAAGATATAAAAGTCAGCGGTAGACGCTATGACGATATGGCGAAGGTGGTGAAGCCGTTGGGTGATGGTTCTACTATCTATGGCCGTGTGCAGGATAAGAGAGGTATGCCTATTGCCAATGTTGTGGTGAGCGATGGTGTGCAGAGCGTTATGACCGACGTTAATGGAGAGTACTATATGAAGAGTAATATGGCAACTACCCGTTTCGTCTATATTTCGATTCCTGCCGACTACGAGATGCCGTTGCGTGAGCAACGTCCTCAGTTCTTCCGCCGTGTGCCGCGATATAGCGCAGCTGTGCGTGCCGACTTTGTGCTTGCCGAGCGCGCAAACAAGAGCGACAACTTTGTTTTGGCGATGGTTGGCGACCCTCAGACTCGTGGTTTGAAGACAGATAAGGCAGTTGAGCGTTTCCGTGATATTATCGTTGCGGATATCAACAAGTACGCTGAGGCTACCGATAAGGATGTCTATGCTATTCATCTCGGCGATATTGTTTACAACTATATGACCTCTTATGACCACTATTTGGACGCTTCGGCAAAGGCTACGGTGCCGATGATTAACGTTATCGGAAACCACGACGTTGATCAGCAAACGCTCTTTGATTCGAAGTTGGGAACTCCATATTTTGAGTCGTACGTAGCGCCACAGAACTACTCGTTCAATATCGGTAAAATGCACTTTGTGGTCGTAAACGATATCATATACGATCGTCAGAATGTGAAGCAAAAGTATAAGTCGGGTCTTTCGGACGAGACTATTGCTTGGTTGGAGAGCGACTTGAAGTATGTCCCAACCTCTACTACCGTTGTCGTTTGCAGCCACTCGCCACTTATGAAGCGCCGTGAGCGTTTCTGCGAGCAAAATGTAAACTACAAGAGGTATAGCGAGTTGTTGTCGAAGTATGACAACGTATATGCTTGGGCAGGACACACTCATCAAAACTACGAATACGACTACGCTAAGGCTCCTGCGAAGTATGCTGCGTTGAAGAATGTGAAGTCTATCATCGCAGGTCGTTGTATCGGTCAGATTCGCCTAAATCGCGAGTTGAATACCTGCGGAACTCCTAATGGCTATATGGTTGCCGAGGTCAAAGGTGATAAGATGGAGTGGTACTACAAGACAGTGGGCAAGGACCGTAGCTATCAGATGAGAGTATATACCCCTACGGTTACAAATAGCGAGTACTTGAAGGTGAACATTTGGAACTACTCGGCTGACACTTGGAGCGCAATCGAGTGGTGGGAGAATGGACAGAAGGTTGCTGAAATGGAGCACGCCAAGGGAGAGTTTGACCCTGACTATTTGAAGATTTATGCTCAGCACCAGCAGCAGAAACTCGGGGCTAAGGAGCGTGAGTACTCCAAACCGGTTAAGTCCCCTTATCTCTTCCGTGTTAAGCCATCTGCGGGCGTTACATCCGGCGAAATTCGCGTTACCGACCACTTTGGCGTAACCTATACCGAGAAGGTCGAGTGGTAAATCACTAAAACATATTTTTGATACCCGACATCATTGTCGGGTATCTTTTTTTGCTCAAAACTCGACTTTTTGGCGTGCGATTTGCTTGTTGCATAGGTGAAGTTATTGTAGTATTAACGCTAAAAAACAACACTTATGAAACAGGCAACCTTCTGTATTCTTTCGCTGCTTGGCGGAGCTATTCTTGGCTCGGCCGTGGCATTGGCGCTGACGCCAAAGACGGGTAAGGAGATGCGCGGTATGGTGCGCGATTTTTTGAACGATGAGATTAACAAGTGGAGCTCTTCGTGTGGCAAGGACGGCGTTGCGTCGTGCGGCTGCGAGGAGAAATAGTGTGGTGGCTTATGCGCGAAAGACACTCCTACTTTGCCGCTCTCATCATCGTTGCTTTGGCGGCACCGGCGGCTGCACTTCTGCTTGTAGTGGCGCTCGTTGTTACGTTGGCGGAGCTTATGGGGTCCATAATTTACCCTTGTCTTATTCTTGGAGTGTTTTTTGCTCTCCTTGCGACTATAATATATAAGGTGTCGCTTCGAGAGGCAATGCGCGAAATAGACGAGCGCTTTGCCGTAATCTACGAAGTTACCCGCCTCCTCCGTCAAGGCGTGGAGTGGGGTGTCCGCCTGCTCTTCCGAGAGAATAGGTAACGAGAAGGCGGAGGTTGAATGGCTAATTCGTAGTCTATTGATGTCAGTACCGTAAACTATCTACATCTATCACATCTCTCCATTACCCTTAAAAAGGCGGAGCCCAAGGCTCCGTTTTTTGTTGATAGCCCCAAATTCACCTATTTCGATACAATAACAGCCCGAAAAATACGTTAGTAATCGTGTGGCAAACGGCCGATTTTGTGAATCTCGCACGATATGTGAGAAATAGGATACTATGTGCGCATAAAAACTTTGAAAACTTTTTTGGTGTTTTGAGTTTTCTTGCTATCTTTGCACCGTAGTAAAGTGTATTTTATGTCGAAACGGGAAAAAGTTATCAAACGAGCGGCTGAGATGATTGCCGAGTTGGGCGTGAAGTCGTTGCGCGTAGATGATTTGGCGAGCGATTTGGGAATCTCGAAGCGAACTCTCTACGAGATGTTTGGCGATAAAGAGGAGTTGCTCTATCACAGCATCAAAGAGATTTTGCAGAGTGAGGCAAGCGCAATCAAGGCTAAGATGACGAGAGCATACTCGGGTATACCTTCTCTTTTTGAGACATTCGATGCGATGATGTCGGGCAGCGCTGTTCGCAAGCGTATTACGGAGAACTTGGCGAAGTTCTACCCCGAGTTGTATGAGCGCGTGATGACCGAGAATCGCGAATATGGCTTGGCTACGTTGCGCGAGAAGTTGAACCACCTTGTGGAGGAGGGCTTGATATCTGAGATGGTGAATATCGACCTCTCGATAACGATGTTCTACTATACCTCGATGGGCTTGATGCGCCGCCACGGACGATTGGTGCTGCCAGATGGAGTGTCCGAGTTGGAGGCGTTCCGCTATACGATAGTAAACTTCTTCCGCGGTATCGCAACCGTGAAGGGAGTGGAGCAGATTGATGCCTACTTGGCAGCGAAAACAAATGAGAACAAATAATATAATTTATATAACAAGAAGATGAAAAAGTTAGGTTTATTTTTGGGACTTATCTCCTTGGCATTTACCTCGGTAGCACAAAATGCCGAGCAACAGGTTTTGACCTTGACTTTGGAACAGGCGCTCGAAATTGCTTTGAGCGAGTCGCCTACAATTAAGGTTGCCGATCAGGAGATTGAGATTAAACGTTTTGCGAAGCAGGAGACCTACTCCTCGCTCTATCCTCGTTTCGACCTCACGGCGCAGTATCAGCGCGTGTTGGCGAAGCAGACGATGAGTATGGACTTGCCATTAGAGATGGGTGGTGGTACTCGGACAATGAAAGTTGGTAGCGACAACTCGTTCAATGGTGGTGTATCGGCGTCAATGCCTGTGGTGAATGCGCAGTTGTGGGAGAGTCTGAAAGTATCGGTGGCAGATGTGATGTTATCGATAGAGAAGGCTCGTTCGTCGCAGATAGATATGATTGAGCAGGTTTCGCAGGCCTACTTCTCGGTGTTGTTGGCAAAGGAGTCGTTGGTGGTGTATCAGCGCGTATATGACAACGCCGTAGAGAACAACAAAAATATCAAAATGCGCTACGATGTAGGCTCGGTGTCGGAGTTCGATTTTATCTCGTCAAATGTGTCGGTGCAGAATGCTATTCCGAACGTTATCGAGGCTGAGAATAGCGTAGTTTTGGCATTGTGGCACTTGAAGGCGCTGCTTGGCTTAGACCTGAAGAGGGAGATCGACGTTATCGGCTCTTTGAAGGACTATGAGGCGCAGATGAACTACGCATCCACAATTGACCAAATTGATATGTCGAACAACACAACTTTGAAGCAGTTGGACATTCAGGAGAATATGCTCGAAAGCGCACTCAAAATCTCGAAGTTGGCAAATGTGCCTACACTCTCGATAAATGCAGCATATCTCTATACTGCTCTTGGTAACGACGGCAAATTCTTCCAAGCAAAGGCGTGGAATCCATACTCGTATGCGGGTGTGCAGTTGAATATCCCGATCTTCGCGGGTGGTCAGCGTCGCGCAGCTATTAAGAAGGCGTCGCTCAATCTTTCGAACTTGCAGTTGCAACGCGAGAATGCCGAGCGCCAGTTGCGTGTGGCTATCGTGCAGTCGTTGAACAGTATGCAGACAAATGTTAAGAAGTTCTCGGCGGCAGCGGCAACCGTAGGACAGGCGCAGCGCGGTTACGAAATCGCAGTAAAGCGTTATGAGGTTGGTCGAGGAACGCTTGTCGATGTAGATAACTCGCAGTTGGCTCTCACTCAGGCGGAGTTGGGCCGCAATAGCGCAATATACAACTTCCTTGTGGCGAAGATAGCTCTCGATAAGATTCTCGGAAATCACGAGGTGAAGAGCAGCCACGACTATATTGATCGTTTCGAGG
Organism: Alistipes sp.; assembly: GCA_017520545.1. Taxonomy (GTDB): domain Bacteria; phylum Bacteroidota; class Bacteroidia; order Bacteroidales; family Rikenellaceae; genus Alistipes. The sequence continues at coordinate 178,362 of JAFXFM010000013.1, forward strand.
AGATGTACGAGAAGCGATATGGTGAGAAAGAGGCAGAGAAAGATGCCGAGAAGAAGGAACAGACTAACGAACAGAAACAATAGAGGTGAAATAAATGCGTAGTAGCCAACGGCGATGTCCAATGGCTTAAAGGCAAGAAAATATAGAAAATAAAAATATAGAGTAGTTATGAAAAAGATCTTTTTGAAGTCGATGTTTGCTATTGCAACCGTAGCGATGGTATCTTGCGGTGCAGAGCAGAAAACTGCGCAGAGTGAGGCGCAGGCAGAGGAGGTTGTAGAGCTTCCAAAGATTGAGGTGGCAACAGCTGAATCTCGTCCGATATCGCAGGAGGCAACCTACACAGGAACTGTCGAGGCGAAGGTGGTGAATAACATCGCTCCGCAGCAGCCTTTGCGTATCAAGGATATCCGTGTCGATGTTGGTGATCGTGTAAAGAAGGGCGATTTGCTCGTTAAACTCGACACATCGACACTCGTACAGATTAAGACTCAGTTGGACAATGCAAAGTCGGAGTACGAGCGTACAAACGAGCTCTATCAGTTTGGTGGTGCTTCGAAGTCGGAGTGGGACTCTCGCCGTATGCAGTATGAGATGTTGCAGACCAACTACAACAACCTTGTTGAGAACACTACGCTGATTTCGCCTATCACCGGTATCGTTACTGCTCGTAACTACGATAATGGCGATATGTATGCAGGACAGCCTGTATTGGTTATTGCGCAGATTCGTCCTGTGAAGATTATGATTAACGTGTCGGAGATGCTTTTCAGCAAGGTTAGACGTGGTATGCCGGTAACTATCACACTCGATGCTTACGAGAATGATGTCTTCAATGGAAAAATTGTTCGTATCTATCCTACAATCAACCCTGCAACTCATACCTTCCAGGTTGAGGTTTCGGTGCCAAATGCCAACGAAAAGGTGCGTCCGGGTATGTTTGCTCGTGTAACACTCCCTTATGGTACAAAGAACAATGTGGTTATTCCGGATCGTGCTGTGCAGAAGTTGATGGGCTCGGGCGACCGCTATGTATTCGTATATAATCCGGCTGATGGCAAAGTTCGCTACTCGAAGGTAGAACTTGGTCGTCGTTTGGACGCAGAGTACGAGGTTTATTCGGGCGTAGAGAGTGGCGAGATGGTCGTTGTAAAGGGTCATATGGGCTTGACAAACGGCGCAGAGGTAGAACTTGTTAAATAGTTAAATAGAGTTTCACGATGAATATCTATAAATCATCAGTCAATAATCCGATAACGACAATTTTGATATTTGTCGCTATCTCGATATTGGGTGTGTTCTCGTTGGCGAAACTGCCTATCGATATGTTTCCGCACATCGAGACCACCAATATAATGGTAATTACCGCCTATCCGGGTGCGAGTGCAGTCGATATCGAGGAGAACGTTACCCGACCACTCGAAAACACCCTGAACAGTGTTGAGGATTTGAAGCATATCCACTCGCAGTCGAAGGAGAATATCTCTATCGTAGTGCTCGAATTTGAGTACGGTATCGACTCGGACGTCGCAACGGCAAATATCCGTGATAAACTCGATGTTGCCACCAATATCCTGCCTGACGATGTCGATAAACCGATTATCTTCAAATTCTCGACCGAGGAGATGCCTATTATGCTTATGGCTATCAAGGCGAAGGAGTCGTGGAGTGGTCTGTACAAAATTATCGACGAGCGTGTAACAACACCTTTGGCACGTGTCAATGGTGTGGGTTCGGTGTCGGTAACGGGTATTCCCGAGCGTCAGATTCAAATCTACTGCGACCCATATAAATTGGAGGCTTATGGATTGACAATCGAGCAGATTTCACAGGTCGTGGCGCAGGAGAATATCTCGATTCCGGGCGGACAGATGGATGTGGGCTCGAACACCTACTCGTTGCGTGTTGATCAGGAGTTTAATGGTGCCGAGGAGATGCTCGATATCGTAGTAGGCAACCGCAATGGCGTAAATATCTATTTGCGCGATGTGGCTACCGTAACCGATACCCAGCAGGAGCGTGCGCAGGAGTCGTTCAACAACGGTACCCGAAGCGGTATGATGATTGTGCAGAAGCAGACCGATGCTAATGCCGTGCAGATTTCGAAGAAGGTGCAGGAGCGTCTTGTGGAGTTGCGCAAGGATCTCCCGTCGGATGTAACTATCGAGCCATATATTGATATGTCGGACAACATTCTGGATACGGCATCTTCGTTGGCTGATACGATCCTCATCACCTTTATCGTGGTTATGTTCGTAGTTATGTTGATGCTCGGACGTTGGCGTGCGATGTTTATTATCGTGCTTACGATTCCGATTTCGATGCTCTCGTCATTGATATATCTCTTGGCTACCGACTCGACACTCAACATTATCACAATGTCGGCAATCTCTATCTCGATTGGTATGGTCGTGGATAATGCTATTGTGGTGTTGGAGAATATAACTACTCACGTCGATAGAGGAGCGCGAGTTAAGCAGGCGGCAATCTTCGCTACAAAGGAGGTGGGTGTCTCTATTATCGCTTCGACTTTGACTACATTGGCGGTGTTCCTTCCTCTGACTATGATTGACGGTATGGCAGGTGTACTGTTCAAGCCAATGGGCTGGATGGTAACTATTACGCTGACCGTTTCGATGGCTGCCGCATTGACCTTTACTCCGGTGCTCTGCTCGAAGATTATGAAGCAGAATCCGAAGAAGTCGCGTATGCAGAAGTATGTCGATGGTGCAATGGGCTGGTTGGAGAATGTATACGGTAAGGCGCTCAGATGGTGCGTACATCACCGCAAGACCTTTATCTTTGGTGCATTGTTGCTCTTCGTGGGCGTAATGGTCGGAATTGGACCTCGTGTTAAAACCGAGTTCTTCCCAACGCAGGATAACGGACGTATTGCAGTGAAGATTAAGTTACCAATCGGTACTCGTCAGGAGATTACCCGTGAGTTGGCATTGCGTATCGACGAGCAGTTCCGTCGCGACTATCCGGAGATTATAGCAATCGGTATGAGTGAGGGTACGGCAGATACCGACAACACCTTTGCTTCGATGCAGGAGAATGGTACTCACTATATCTCGATGAATATCCGTTTGACCAAGAAGACCGAGCGCGAGCGTACTCTGACCGAGATTTGCGACCTTATGCGTAAGGATTTGGATAAGTATGCCGAGATTCGCACATACGAGGTTATCGAGTCGGGACAGAAGGGTGGTGCCGGCGGTCAGCAGTCGGTAGATATCGAGTTGTATGGCTACGACTTCGCAACGACCGACCGCATCGCTGCCGAGATTAAGGAGAAGATGCTCTCGGTTGAGGGCTGTACCGAGGTTACCATTTCGCGTGATGAGTACACTCCTGAGTATCAGGTTGTTTTCGACCGCGATAAGTTGTCGCGCCACGGTTTGAATGTGGCAACTGCTGCAACCTATCTCCGTAACCGTGTAAATGGTGCTGTGGCATCGTACTATCGTGAGGATGGAGAGGAGTATGATATCCTTGTTCGTTACGACAGACCTTTCCGTGAGTCTATCGAGGATTTGGAGAATATCACTCTCTATGGCTCTACCGGTCAGTCGGTTAAGGTGCGCGATGTAGGTCGTGTTATCGAGGCAGAAACCCCTCCTACAATTCAGCGTATGGACCGTTCGCGCTATGTGAAAATTTCGGGTGCTATCGGCCACGGATATGCTATGTCAGACATTATTCAGGGAACCGTTGCCGAGTTGAATAAGATGGACTTCCCTGCAGGTATCACTTGGGAGCTTGGTGGTTCGTACGAGGATCAGCAGGATACGTTTAGCGACCTCTTTATGTTGTTGGCAATAATGGTAATCCTCGTGTTTGTGATTATGGCTTCGCAGTTCGAGTCGCTGACCTATCCATTCGTTATTATGTTCTCGTTGCCATTTGCGCTGGTGGGAGTAATCCTTGGATTGTGGATTTCGGATACGGCAATGGGCGTTATGGGCTTGCTCGGAGTGTTGATGTTGGTGGGTATCGTTGTGAATAACGGTATTGTGCTTGTCGATTACACTCGTCTGCTTGTGGGTAGAGAGATGTCAATCCTTGATGCAGCCGTTGCTGCGGGTCGTTCGCGTATGCGTCCTATCTTGATGACCACGCTCACTACCGTACTCGGTATGGTGCCTATGGCGATTGGTACGGGCGTAGGTGCCGAGATGTGGAACTCGCTTGGTATGACTGTGGCTTGGGGACTTTCGTTCTCGACACTCGTAACCCTATTCCTTATCCCTGTACTCTTTTCTATGTTTGCACTCCGTGACGAGCGCAAGAGGGCGAAAAGGGCAGCAAAGGAGGCAGCAAAGTTAAACGCTGCGAAATAGTGCTCGAAAAGTTTACAACGTACCAAATAATTACAAAAAACTGAAAGCTTAAAAGTCCAGAAATTATGAAAGCTTTATTTATAGCCTGCGATCAGGCACTCTATGACGAGGTGATGCAGAAGATGGCGGAACTTGGAGTTCGTGGATACACTTCGTGGGAGGAGGTAATGGGTTGCGGTACCGAAACCGGTGAACCGCACCTCGGCGACGCCGTGTGGCCGATCCTTAACTCTGCAATACTCTCAATTACCGACGATGAGCGTTGCGCGAAGTTGCTCGATGCGTTGCGTGCGCTCGATGCTGCAAACCCTAAGCTCGGAGTTCGTGCATTCTGGTGGGAAGTTGGTGGAACGATATAGCCGGAGACTATGACGAAGAAGAGTATATTCCCATATTACACCGAGGTTTTGCGCAGTGTAGACGGCTTGGAGGTCTCGGACGTTGGTGGTGCAGCGATGATGCACTTCGAGGATGTGGATATCGACCAGATGCCGGAGTTGAAATATCCTTGTCGTATCGACGCACTTGTGATTGTTGTTTGTCTGCGTGGCGAGGTGTCGTTCTCGTCGCAGTTGAATAACTACACATTGAGCGAGAACCAGTTCTTTATCTCGTCGGCATCGGTAATTCAGTTCTACTCGTTAGCCGATAGTGAGGCCTATTTTATGGCGTTTACATCGGAGTTTTTGGCGAATATGAATATCGATGTGCGCGTTGTTGGGCAGTTGATTTCTCGTTTGGGTACAGGTGGCTATATTGTCGATCTCAACAACGACGAGTTACAAGGTGTATCACGTTTCTTGGCTACATTGCACGACCATCATCGCACTGATCTAATGTCGGAGTATAGAATGGCGTCATTATGCCACGTCTATTGCGCTATGATATACCGCATTGTCGATGCTCTTGTGGGCAGAGAGGTTGCGGTGGTGTCGATGGGTGTTAAAGAGCGTAGTTCGGAGTATTTCGAGAAGTTGATGTCGCTCCTCTCGGAGCACTATCGCGAGGAACGAGGAGTGGAGTTCTACGCCGAGAAGATGCACATCTCGTCGAAGCACCTTTCGCGTGTAATTCGTAGTTATACGGGCAGGTCGGTGCATCAGTGGATAGATGAGTTTGTGGCGCTCGAAATCAAAAACTTGCTGAAATACTCCAATATGAGTATTCAGCAGATATCCTACTTTTTGAACTTCCCGAATCCTTCATTTATGGGACAATACTTTAAACGTATTACCGGAATGACACCGGGCGAATACAAGAAAAGTTGATAGACAAGTAAGACCGAGGCAACTCGGTCTTTCTTTTTAGAGAGTAGTGATATAATTGTCAATTGTCGTTTATAGAGTTCCATACCCACTTTTTATTATAGAAAACCGCCGATTCGTTGAAAAAATTTTTTTGTAAAAAACAGACTATTTATATTTGCGACCGATTTATTAGGTAATGTGTAGATACTATAATACTATAACTAATTACAATAATTATGATTTTTAACGAACAGAACAATGAGTACGTTGCACCATCTGTAATGGTGGTCGATGTAGTTTGCGAGGCTGGTTTCAAGGCTTCGACAGGTGAGATGACATTTGTAGATGGTGTCGATGATGGTTGGTATGGTCTTTAATTAACAAATGCTAAAAGGAGGAAAATTTATGAAAAAGTTATTTGTTTCGATTTTGGCTCTCGCGGCATTTGCTGCTTGTCAGAGCGATTTTAACGATGTGAATTTGGACGCACCACAGCAGGGCGGCAACGCGAATGTTGGTGGCTCGTATACAATTTATGCCGAGGTTGGTGTTGGCGAGGACGACACAAAGGCGACCTATGGCGATGGTTTGAAGGCTACTTGGGAGGAGAACGACCAGATTGCACTCTTGCAGGAGCACGCAAACTATGGCGCAACTTTCAGCGTAGTAAACAAGTTGAACATTAAGAACGGTTGGGGAACAAGCAAGGCGTTTTTCAATGGCGAAATTTCGGTAGATGCTACTGCACCTCGTGTATATCACATTGCTTACCCTGCATCGGCAGTGTCGTTCGCGACTACAAGTGAGTTGTCAGTGGATAACCTTACATATGAGGATAGCGCCCAGCTTCCAGGATGGGACAACTGGGCAGCAAGTGGCTCAGGAAGATATACATATACATCCACTTTGAACGTTACTGTTCCTGCAACACAGAAAGGTAAGTGGGAGCCATATATGTATGCTTCGACTTCGGAGGGCGTAGATGCAAATGCTATTGGTGCAAAGACTTTGAATACTTTGACTGGTGCTATCGCAATCCGCGCATTCGAGGCTGATGGTGTAACACCAAAGCAGTTGAGCCGCGTTACTATCACTTCGAGCGATGTTGCTATCGCAGGAGCCTTCTCAGGTACTTCAGTAAGCGTTGGCTCGACAGATTCTAAAACAGGTGCAGGAACTGGCGATCAGAGTAATGTCCTTAATAGCGTAGATGAGTTGAAGGCAACTGCATACAATAATCTTGTTAATGTGCTGAAAGATTTGGCCCCAGCCTCTACTTCGGTAGTTGAGTCTATGTCGCTTTCGTTCGCTGGTAATACTAAGAGTGTTACCGCAAACAACCTCGAAGCTATTGCAAGCGACGATAAGGGTTACTATACCTATTATATCAATGTTGCCCCTGCAACTTTTGCAGCAGGCAGTTTGACTATCGAGGCTACCGATGTTGATGGCTCTACTTTGACACGCGTTGTAAATAAGGAGGTAACCATCGCAGCAAGCCACCGTGCAGGTTTCAACCTCACTTGGGAGGATGCAACTTTGAATGGCGCAACCATCGAGACTTGGTACAACAACTGGAATACAGGCTCGCAGTTCCAGTTGGAGGGTAGCACAATCTATGTTGATAATGTAAGCATTGATGGAAATATCTCGGCTGATCAGGTTTTGGCTATCGGTGTTCGTATCAATGGCGAGTTCCACGAGGCTTCGCAGCAGAGCGGTAAGTTGGCTATTTCGCCAATCGTAATCTCGGGTTTGTCGAGCGGTGTTTACAAGGTGCAGCCTGTTGCAAAGGTATCGCTCAATGGCGAGGAGAAGTGGTTGGAGTGTGCCGAGGTTGAGAAGATAGTTACTTCGATTCCGCAGGTTATCGACTACTCGGTTCGTACATCGTATTCGAGCAATGGTAACGTTGCCAAGACTAACGATATCAATGGAGATATTTTGAGGGTTAAGGCTAATATCTCGGACTCGTACGTGGCCAACAATCTCGTTAATGGCAAGACCTATACTATCTGCTACGGCTCGAACACAGCTACGCAGACCCTCGGCTCAGAGAAGGATATTACTCTTGCGTACGGTGCTTGGGGACAATATGTATGTTATGTTAAAATCGCCCTTGCAAACGGATATGTCTGTGAATCAACACAATACACCACTCACGTAACGGGTATACCGTATTCGATAACATTCGATTCGGCAAATCCGGCAAATTGGGCTTGCAGTAATCAGGCTTTTCAGGATAAAGCCTTTATTTTGAAGACAAAGGAGGCTTACGCAATCTCTCCGAAGTTCCATATGCCAGAGAATTTGACGTTGGCTGTATCAATACCTCTTTATGGCTATACTCCAAATAACTGGACTAAAAACTTTAATGAGACTTTTTATGTGTCGGCATCATCGGGTGGAGATGTTAAGACATCAGTGTTCTACTCGGAGTATATTAAAAACAATAGTTATGGTGATAGTAAGTTCTCGACCAAAAACGGAAGCGTAACTCTAACTCCTGCAAATTCGCATATTTGCTTGCACGCAACAGGAGATAATAATTCTAATGTAGCAGGAAAGAACTCTGGCTTGTTCTTGAAGTCGATTACTGTAAATTACTAAAAGTTAATACACTACGACAAAGACCGCCCTGCGTAATTGCAGGGCGGTCTTCTTTGATATTTAGGTTTATGAGTGAGTTTACAACTGATACTGTACTGTTACAGACTTCATAATAACACCCATTGCACCTCCACCAACACTCCACGAAGAGCCCGAACCGGTTGAGTAGATGCTAACGCGAGGTGCGCTATTCGAAAGTGCTACGGTAGGTGTCCAGTTGGTATAACTTGCACCGCTATTAGGCAGGTAGTTACTACCCTTCAACTGAATTGATGTGCCCGATGCGCTACCCGATGTAGAAGATGTTGCCGAAGCATATACTGTTGGCTTGTAACTACCGTAAATCGAGCCTCCGTAAGCGTACATAGGGATAGTTACAACCACATTGCAAGCAGCAGGAACACCATACTTCATCGATACGATATAGGCATTCTTACCCTCCTTCATACAGAGATATTCGTTTGTGGTGGTGTTGCTTGCGCTCCAACCAGAAATAGACGAAGTACCCGACAATGATACCGTACCATATGGAATACCTGTTACGCTTGTTGTATATTTATCCGAAACGACTTCATATCCATTTCCGAGCAAAATTTTAACATAACATACATATTGCTTGCTACCAAAGAGTTAAAGTGTGCGACAAATTGAACATTATACGAGTGAAATAGAATAAATATGCGGTATTGGAGGCGATGGGAATGGATGGGACAAGATGGAACAAGATAGGAATAGATAGTTCCCTATACCATCCTATGATTTCCTATCGAGTGCCGCAGGCACAAATCCTATAAAGTCCTATAAATTCATATCCCAATGATATAATATAAAGTAATAGCATAATTCTCGAAACGAGAATTATGCTATTACTTTGTGTATGAGATGCGCTCCTATCGGTACTGTATAAGTGCCTTGTGTAAATAATAGTAACTCTGTGTTATGCCACCGAAGATACTTGCCTTTGGTTTGGCCGATATACACATATAAGGGTTCGTTGAACTCAATACAACATTTGTGTCATTGCCCTTGTGTGTGGTAAGTCCACCTGTTGCTCCTGTGTTCAATGTGTTAAAGCCGGAATATTCGTTTGTCTGTACCTTTGTGGATGGACTCGAAGTTGCACCTACATAGGCGGTACAACTACCTCCCAACTGATAGTATTTGTGTGTAAGTGTTGTGGTCGTGTTGATGTTTGCCGGCGTGTGGAATTTGGGCGATACCACATATCCTGACTTCGTTCCGCTATGTCCCAGGCACAACTGTTTCGATTGGGTAGTCCAATCCCCATTTAATGTCCAACCATCAGCCTGGATATTTCCCGTATTTACGCCGCCCGCATAGAAATCGTATTCGTAAGGTATGCCTGTAATATGGGTTGTATATTTATTCGACTCGATGGTGTAGCCATTTTTGAGCAAAATCTTTACATAACATACATATTACGTAACGCCAAACTCGCTATAAATTGGCCATTTAGAGTAAATATTTTGCTGTCGGAATAAATATGAAGGAGGAGGGGGGGGGTAAGGTTAGGTGGGGCGCACCTTCGGTGCTTACTGGGGTAATTTTGCATTTTGCATTTTGCATTTCTCTCCGTTTCCAACTCCAAGCGAAAACCGAAAAAACTAAAAGTTTTCCGTTTTCCGCTTTCCGTTTTACAATTTTTTTGTTATCTTTGTGCGATTATTGTATAATTGAATTGTCTCTTTGAAGTTATGTTGAGCAGAAGAGTTCTACGAACAAAGGTCGTGAAGGCGGTTTATGCCCATATGCAGTGTGAGGGCGTAACCCCCGTTGTGAGCGAGAAAAATCTCGTGCATTCGATAGATAGGGCCTACGACCTATATTTTCATCTACTCGCACTCGTTCCCGAGATTGCCGAGTATGCTGCCGAACGTATCCGCATCGGCGAAAATAAGAAGTTGCCTACATACGACGACCTGCACCCAAACCGCAAATTTGTGGAGAACAAGGTTATCGTGCGCCTCAACGAGGATGAAGGCTTGCAGGCGGAGTTAAAGAGCCGAAAGTTGTCGTGGAAGAGCAACCGCGACCTTATCGTCGCTCTCTACAACGCTTTGGTGCGTCAGCCGTTCTATATGAAGTATATGGCGTCGGACGAGCGCTCATTCCGCGAGGATGCACAGCTTGTATCGGATATATATATGACGATGCTCGAGGAGTTTGAACCACTCGATGTCGCTTTGGAGGAGCAGTCTATATTGTGGAACGACGACTTGGGCTACTTGCTGACTATGGTATCGCGTACGGTGTTGTCTATGCGCGAGAGCCACGATGCAATAAAGCTTATGGAGCAGTATAAGAGCGAGGAGGACCTCGACTATGCGAAGTCATTGCTGCGCAATACGATTGCGGGCTACGAGCGTATATCGCTTATGCTCGACAATGCTATGAATAATTGGGATATCGAGCGTGTAGCGTTGATGGATAAAATTATCCTCGTAACTGCTATTACCGAGGCGGAGAACTTCCCGTCGATACCTGTGCGCGTAACGATGAACGAGTATATCGACATTGCAAAGTGCTATTCCACCGAGTCGAGTGGTGGCTTTATCAACGGTATCTTGGATCGCATCATCGCTCGCCTTACCGACGAGGGTAAAATCGTGAAGTCGGGCAAAGGTTTGTTGTAACGAACAAGACAGAAAATAGATAGTAACAATTTAAAACTTTAAAAACTATGATTAAATTTTTTCAGGCACCCGTAGCAGGTGTGACAGAGGCAGCCGTTCAGGTTGTAGAGCAGACAGCGCCACAAGGTGGTGAGGTTGTAACAGAGGTTGCCGACGGTGCAAATCTCTTTGGCGGAAACTTGTCGTTCTGGATTATGATTATCGCGATGATTGCCATTATGTACTTCTTTATGTGGCGTCCCGAGAAGAAGCGTCGCAAGGAGATGGAGGATTTTCGCAATGGTCTTAAAGCTGGTGATAAGGTTATCACCGCAGGTGGTATCTACGCCGTAGTGAAGAAGGTTGAGGAGACTTCGCTCTTGATAGAGGTCGATAGCAACGTAACCCTTCGTATAGACAAGGGTATGGTTATGGCTGCTCCGGTTGCTGCAACCCCTGAGAAGAAATAGTAATGATAGATCAATTCCTAATTCTAACTTAATATAACTATGAAAAAACTTATTCTTTCGGTTGTTGCTCTTGCGTTGGCAACATCGGCATTCGCAGAGAAGAAGAGCGAGATGATGTCGTGGGAAGAGGCTACTGTCAAGGCTAACGAGGTTTTGGCTACGCTTTCGCTCGACGAGAAGATTGAGATGACTCACGGACACAACAAGTTCTTCCTCCCGGGTGCACCGGCAAAGGGTTTGCCACACGTATTTATGGTAGATGCATCGGCAGGTGTGCGTATCAACCACACTTTGCCAGATCCAAACGAGGTGCGTCATCCTGCAAAGACTACGCAGTTCCCTGCAACTATTGCTCTCGCTTCGACCTTCAACCCTGAGTTGGCAAAGTTGTATGGCGAGGCTGTTGGCTACGAGACTCGTATGGCAGGTGCGGGCGTGTTGCTCGGTCCTGGTATGAACATCTATCGTTCGTCGCAGTGCGGTCGTAACTTCGAGTATATGGGCGAGGATCCATATCTGGCAGCTCGTATGGTTGAGAACTACGTTATCGGTATGCAGGGTACAGGTACAATGGCTTGCTTGAAGCACTTTGTCTGCAACAATACCGAGTTGTATCGTAAGCTTTCGAACTCTATCGTTGATGAGCGTGCAATTATGGAGATCTACACCCCTGCATTTAAGGCGGGTATCGACGCAGGTGCCGGCTCTGTAATGACTTCGTACAACCTCGTAAATGGCGAGTGGGCAGGTCAGAGCAAGTACGTTATTACCGATCTTCTCCGTGGAACTCTCGGTTTCAAGGGTTTGGTAATGACCGACTGGCGTTCGGTATATGATTGGAAGAAAATTGTTCTTTCGGGTCAGAACGTAGAGATGCCGGGTACCCCTAACGAGTACTACCATATCAATCAGGTTCGCGACCTTTTGAAGCAGGGCGAATTGACAGAGAAGAATATCGACGATATGATTCGTCCAATGGTTGCAACCCTTATCCGTTTCGGTTTGTACGAGCGTTTCAGGAATGGTCAGCCAAACGAAGACGCTCTCGAAGAGAAGTTCCCTCACCACGAGGCGGTGTCGTATCAGACAGCTGCCGAGGGTTCGGTGTTGTTGAAGAACGATGGTATTCTCCCATTGAAGGAGGGTCAGAGCGTATTGCTTGTAGGTCGTTGGGCGAAGGTTGCACCGCAGGGTGGCGGCTCATCGCGAGTTAAGGGATTCAATCAGGTAACTTCGGAGCAGGCGCTCCTCAGCGCATTGCGTTCGAAGGTTAAGGCAGTTGAGAAGCCAAACTTTATTCAGTTGCAGCAGGCTGACGTTGTAGTTGTAGCCACAGGTACTTACGACACCGAGGGTCAGGAGCGTCCGTTCCAGATGATGGAGGAGGACGAGGCTTTGGTTCGTATGGCTTGCGCAGCAAACAAGAAGGTTATCGTGTTGATTCTTTCGGGTTCGGGTATCGATATGAGCGCTTGGAACGATAAGGTGTCGGCTATCATCTACGGTTGGTATCCTGGTCAGAGCGGTATGCAGGCTATTGCCGATATTATGGTAGGTAAGGTAAATCCGTCGGGTAAGTTGCCTGCAACTATCGAGAAGTCGTTCAAGGATTCGCCGGCATACGGTATGGTACCACAGGGTTTGAGCGTAACTTATAAGAGCCGCAATACCAACGAGTTGTGGACTGCTCCAAAGCACTACGATGTACACTATCACGAGTCGGTTTTGGTAGGTTATCGTTGGTACGAGACAAAGGGCATTGAGCCTCTCTATCCATTCGGTCACGGCTTGTCGTACACTACATTCGAGTTGAGCAAGGCGAAAGCTGCCAAGACAATTTCGGCAGAGAAGCCATTGAAGGTTACTGTTCGTTTGGCTAACACCGGTAAGATGGCAGGTGCTGAGGTCGTTCAGTTGTATGTTCAGGAGAATAACCCAACCGTATTGCGTCCAAAGAAGGAGTTGAAGGCGTTTAAGAAGGTACACCTCGAAGCAGGAGATAAGACTACCGTTACTTTCGAGTTGAACCACAAGGATTTGGCGTTCTGGAACGACAAAACTCACGCTTGGGAGGTAAATAAGGGTACATACACTCTCCACATCGGAAATTCGTCGGCGAATATCTCGCAGACATTGACCGTGGAGGCAGAGTAAAATTGCAAAAAAATCAAGAGATGGGGAGTTGAGGCATCTCGACTCCCCACCTTTTTCTTGATTACTGATCGTTTAAGAAATTTTCCGTTTCCCGTTTATGAAGAAGGTTGTCTCCTTTTCGTTGATGTTGATGGTCGGACTCGTACTGTCGCAGATGTTGCCGTCGCAGATGGGCGCGGAGCATTATGCCTACTTTCGCGAGGTTATAACCATAATGCTCGGTGTATGTTTGGCGTTTATTATGATAAATGTCGGACGAGAGTTCGAAATTGACAAGACGAATGTTAGAGGCTATGCCAAGGATTACTTGGTGGCGATGTTTGCTGCTGCAATGCCGTGGTTGCTCATAGCCTTGTACTACATCTTCGTTCTGCTTCCATCCGAAATGTGGGGCGAGGGCGAAGTGTGGAAGGAGTCGCTTCTTTTGAGCCGTTATGCCGCACCAACATCGGCAGGTATATTGTTTGCAATGCTTGCGGCGCTCAATCTTCAAAAGAGTTGGATATATCAAAAAATACAGGTCTTGGCTATCTTCGACGACCTCGACACCATCTTGCTGATGATTCCGTTGCAGGTTGCAATGATAGGTATGAAGTGGCAGATGGGCGTTGTATTGTTTGTGGTGTGCCTGCTTTTGTGGATAGGGTGGAGGTATATGTCGCGCTTCGACGTGCCGCAGAGCTGGAAGGCTATACTCTCCTATGCGCTATTGACCTATGGGGTGATATTGGCAATATATATGGCTACAAAGCACCTTTTTGGCGAGGAGGGTGCAATTCATATCGAGGTGCTTCTGCCGGCGTTTGTTGTCGGTATGGTGATTAAGAATCGCCACGTCGGAGGCAAAGAGGAGGAGAGGGTTGCTACGGGTATTTCTCTACTCTTTATGCTGTTGGTAGGTATGAGTATGCCGCTTATAAATGCCGGAGATGTCGCGAGCGATAATATGAGTGTTATTGGCTCAATCCCGATGATTTCGTGGGGCGAGTTGGCGTTACACGTCTTGGCTGTGTCGCTCTTGTCTAATTTGGGCAAATTGGTGCCGATGCTCTTCTATCGAGACCACTCTTTAACCGAGCGCTTGGCGTTGTCGGTTGGTATGTTTACCCGTGGCGAGGTTGGCGCAGGCGTTATATTTATAGCTATCGGATATAATATAGGAGGCCCAATACTTTTGATTTCGGTGCTGACGTTGGTGCTTAATCTTGTTTTGACGATTGGCTTTGTCTATATCGTCAAGCGTTTGGCGTTGAAAGCACAAAAGATGTAGAAAACTATATAGATGCGTAAGTTAATTGCCATAATACTCTTTTTGCTCGGAGTTTTTGCTTACGAGCAGATAGATGTTGTGCCGGAGCAGATTGAGGTACCGAATGAGGTGTCGGACCTGCATCGTGAGCAATATACCTGCTGTCGTCGCTACAATGTTGATGCCGAGCGGACTACTTCGGTGGTCGTGCCTACGGCTCAAACAACTGTTGTAACCACTCCCCGCACGCACTCGTATCGTGCGCCACATATCGCTGCGTCGGGGCATTTCTATACCACATCAAACTATGTTGTGGCGCATTTCATTCACCGTTTGGGCTCTTTATCTCGTGCGGTGGATTTCTATCTCTATACGCTGTGTCAATTACGACTATGATTGCACTCCTTTCCCCTTAAAATTGCAATCATCATAGAGTATTAACACATAAAAGTATAGAAATCAAATGGATATGTCAGAATTTAACGAGGCGTTGTACGCCTCGTCGAAGGGCGTTGTCGTAGAGCGCCGAAAGAGTTTAATTGTACCAATTTTAGTGCTATTGGCAGGTATTGCACTGCTCGTAGTAAACTTCTTTATCGAAAATGGCGACGATGCCAACAATCTTAAATCGACCCTCGTTCTTGCGGGTGGCGCGGTTGTTCTCCTCGGAGTGGCACTCTGCGGAATACGTATATTCGGTAGTGGTGCGCCATATCACAAGGGCGATAAGTGTATGCTTGTTTGCAAGCAATACTCGTTCGACCGTTCGCAGCAGGACGAGGTGGTGAAAATTGTTACGGCGTGCGACAAGGAGGCTCTCGATAATCTCGAAGAGGGGGATATCGCAGGAGTTGCGGTGTTGTGCTACCACTCGCCACGTGGCAAGTTTGTGGCTATGCAGGCGTTCGCCTACGAGGAGTTTACCTATAAGGAGATTACTTCGTTCAAGGTAAAAGCAGAGTAGAGTACTACTATATAATAATAGAAGAGGTCGGCAAAAACTGCCGACCTCTCTGTTTTTAAGGGTCCTCCCTCTTTGTCGCTAAAATTACGGGGGCGGTAATTACCCCCCCCCGAATAATAATTACTGAATACCCTTCAACTTCTTAAAGAGGGCGTTGTACTTGTTGTACTTCTCCATTATGCCCTCCTCGTTGCGGAGACGGAAGCAAAGAACCTTCAAATACTCGGCGCAATCTACGCTCTCAGGCTTCAACTCCATAGCCTTCTCCAACCAAGGCAACGACTTCAAATAGGCAGCATTAACCTCCTTCAAACCGCTCTGATACTCGTCTTGCGAATTGATGCTGTCGATGCGCTCGTTGAATTTGCGATTAGCCTCGTCGCCCTTTGCCATATAGAAGTAGCCAAGGTAGAAGTTGGTGTCGTAGTCGTTTGGCTTCAACTCGTTGATTTTGAGGAACGAGTTTATGCACTCGTCGAAGTTCTTCAAGTTGAAGAATACCTGACCGCGAGCATACCACAAATCAACATTGTCCGGCTTCTCGGCGAGCATCTTGTCGAGACGTCCAACCAACTCGGCAGGGTTGCCGATGTTCTTCTCCGAGGTGTAGAGCTGAATTAAACCCTCCATAATACGCTCGTTGCGTGGGTTCGTCTCGATACCATCCAACAACGCCTGCTTTGCCTTCAAAAGGTTCTCTCGGTTCTCGTTGCGCTGACCATAGTAGCAGTGGAACAAGAAGTAGTAGATGTTGCCCGGCTCGTCCTGATAGTTCAAAGCGAGAGCCTTGGTCAAATACTGCTCGCCATCTTTGAAGTATTGAGGCTCCTTCGCACCGAGGAATGCAGCCAACTGACCTGCGAAGAAGTAGTAGCGAGGATCGACCTTGCCAATAGCTGGATTCTCCTGCAAACCAACAGCCTTCATATAGGCGTCGATAGCCTCCTTATACTTTGTGATTTCGAGGCTTGCCGAACCCAATTCCGAGTAGTAGTTTACGAGTTTATCAACCTCGGTCTTAATCTTCGGAGCCATCTCTGGGTCCAACTCGTATGCCTTCAAAAATGCCTCTTTTGCGATGTCGTAGGCGTTCTCGATGACCTCTTTCTTAATCTCCCAAGCGATAACCTTGCCATTCTTTGTGTAGATGTCGAGCCACTCGAACGATTGAACGTCGCCATTTACTGCATTAGGAGCGACTCCAATGCTCATCTGCAACATATCGGCAGCAAGACCTGCGAAGATACTCTGCGTTGGAGCAACGATAGCATTAACACAGATTTTACCGCGGTTAAGCCAAGTTGCAGCCTTGCCCGACTTCTTTGCGTCTTGGATATCTGCATTACTCTTCTCTAACTTCGCCTTGTGCGAATCAACATTAATTTTCTGTGCGGTAACGGTAGGCACTACCAGTGTCGCTAAAACCACTACCATTGAGATAATCTTTTTCATATTAATCTAACGGATAATGTTTATAATTTATTGTTCATTCTCATTATTTACCTCGGTTGCAGGTGCTTCGGCTGTGCTCTCTGCACCTTCAACTACTGCTCCCTCTTCGAGCTCCTCCTCTTCGGTTACAGGTACTACGGCTACCGATGCAATCTCATCGCCCTCGCGGAGGTTGATGATGCGTACACCCTGTGTTGCGCGACCTGCTACGCGAATCTGCTCGATAGAGGTACGGATAGTGATGCCCGAGCGGTTGATAATCATCAAATCGTTATCGTCGGTAACAGCCTTGATAGCAACCAACTCTCCGGTCTTTTCGGTGATGTTGATAGTCTTGACACCCTTACCTCCACGATTTGTGATACGATACTCCTCCAAATCGGTACGCTTTCCGTAACCATTTGCCGAGAGTACCAATACATCCTCGTTCGAATCCGGTTCGATGCAAATCATACCGATAGCCTCGTTGTCGCCTTCGAGCGATACGCCACGCACACCAATCGAAGTACGACCTACCTCGCGAACTGTTGCTTCGTTGAAACGAATTGCCTTACCCTCGCGTGTGGCAATCATAACCTCAGCAGCTCCGCTTGTGAGTTTAGCCTCGATAAGACGGTCGCCCTCACGAATCTCGATGGCGTTGATACCGTTGGTTCGAGGGCGCGAATATGCCTCCAACTTGGTCTTCTTAACTGTACCGTTCTTTGTACACATTATAATATAGTTGGAGTTGATATACTCCTCGTCGTTCAACTTCTTGCAGTTGATATAAGCACGAACCTTGTCGTCCGGCTCGATGTTGATGATGTTCTGGATAGCACGACCCTTCGAAGCGCGAGTGCCCTCAGGAATCTCGTAAACCTTCAACCAGAAGCAACGTCCCTTCTCGGTGAAGAACATCATCGTATTGTGCATCGAAGCAACGTAGATGTGCTCGATAAAGTCCTCGTCGCGTGTTGCAGAGCCCTTCATACCCACGCCACCGCGATTTTGTGTGCGGTAGTCAGCCAACGATGTACGCTTGATGTAGCCGAGGTGCGAAATGGTAATAACCATATCCTCGTCGGCATAGAAGTCCTCAGGATTGAACTCCTCCGAGGCGTAAACAATCTCCGAACGGCGCTCGTCGCCATACTTCTCTTTGATTTCGAGCAACTCCTCCTTTACGATGCTGAGCTGCATAACCTCGTCTGCGAGAACGGCAGTAAGGTAGTCGATGGTCTTCTGCAACTCGTCTCGCTCTGCCGTGAGTTTGCCGTGCTCCAATCCTGTCAAAGCACGCAAACGCATATCCACGATAGCGGCGGTCTGCAAGTCTGTCAAACCAAAACGCTCCGAGAGGGTAGCCTTCGCCTCGTCTACGCTCTTGGCGTTGCGAATGATGCGTACAACCTCGTCGATATTGTCCTGTGCAATGAGCAAACCGAGAACGATATGCATACGCTCCTCCGCCTTGCGCAAATCATAGCGGCTACGACGAACGATAACCTCGTGGCGATGCTCTACGAAGTAGTGAATCTGGTCGCGAAGATTTAATAACATAGGACGACCATTTACGAGCGCGATGTTGTTTACAGAGAACGACGATTGCAACTCGGTGTGCTTGAACAGCATATTCAACACAACGTTTGCTACGGCGTCCTGCTTTAAGGTTACAACTACGCGGGTTCCCTGACGGTCCGACTCGTCGTTTACGTCGGCGATACCCTCCAAGCGACCCTCCTTGATAAGGGTGGCAATGTGCTTGATCATCTCCTGCTTATTTACCATATAAGGTATCTCGGTAAAGATAAGCTGCTGACGTCCTGTCGAGGTTGTTTCGATATCGTGGCGGGCACGCATAACAACGCGACCACGACCTGTCAGGAGAGCCTCTTTAACACCCTCGTAGCCATAGATGATGGCTCCGGTAGGGAAGTCGGGACCTTTGACAAAGTGAAGCAAATCCTCGCAAGTGCACTCGCGGTTGTCGATATATGCGCAACAAGCGTCGATAACCTCCGAGAGGTTGTGCGGTGCCATATTTGTAGCCATACCAACGGCAATACCGCTTGCGCCATTCACGAGCAACAACGGAATCTTGGTAGGGAGTACGGTAGGCTCCTTCTGTGTGTCGTCGAAGTTCATTGTCCAATCGATAGTCTCCTTATCGATATCTGCCATAACTTCGTTAGTAATCTTCTGCATACGAGCCTCGGTGTAACGCATCGCAGCAGGCGAGTCGCCGTCCATCGAACCGAAGTTACCTTGACCCTCTACGAGCGGATAACGCATAGCCCAAGGCTGAGCCAAACGCACCATCGCGTCGTAAACCGATAAGTCGCCGTGTGGGTGGAACTTACCGAGTACATCACCGACAATACGTGCCGACTTACGGGTTGGTTTGTCGTGGTAGAGATTCAACTCCGAGTTCATATCGAACAAAATTCGACGGTGAACCGGTTTCAAACCATCTCGAACATCGGGCAATGCACGCGATACGATTACCGACATCGAGTAGTTGATGTAGGACTCCTTCATATGGTCTTCGATATTGATGCGCTCAATACGACCGGTAGGAGTTACTTTCTCTTCTTCAATCATAGTTTTTTATTATTTGAGTTTATTGTTTTGTGTTTCCTGCGTTAAATAATATGCGCAAAAATAGCGATTATTCTTCGAATAATCAATTTTTGACTCTGAAATTTTGAGATTTCGAAAAGATTTTTCGCCAAAAATGCGATTTTTGCCCATTTTTAGGCGATTTTAGCCACTTTGCGGCTCCGTTTCGACAGGGTGTCGGGTGGTGAATTACTTTTGGACCAATTTTAGTTTGATGCCCTCGGTTAAAATTACGCCCTTATCAATAAGGCTACGAGTTGCTTCGATGATAAGTTGCTCGTTACCTACGATTTTGGCAACGAGCTCTTTGATGGTCATCGGCTCGGCTTGCAGAAGCGTACAGATTTGCTCCTCGAAAGTGGCGCTTTGAGTGCGATTTTTCCGCTTCTTGGCGAGGCAGTTGTCGCAGATTCCGCACGGCTCCGATATTTTGTCGCAGAAGTATTGCTCGATAATGCGACTGCGACACTCCGTCTCCTCATTGACGTAGTGGAGTAGGTGATTAAAACGCTCCAACATCAGCTCCTTGCGGTGTGAATATGTTTCGGGTGCGATGTAGACGTCGCGTGCAGGCAGTCGCTCCTCGTCAAGGAAGATTAACGGGTCGTGATTAGTTGGAATGTAACGAATTATGTTGGCACGCCAGAGCCGTTTCAGCAGATCGTGTACCTCCTCGTAAGAGTGTCGCGAATGGGCGGCAATCTCCATCTCGTCTATCGGTCGGAACTCGGAGAAAATTCCGGTGTAGAGCCTGAGGATTGTACGCAAAATTTGCTCCTCTTTCTCACTCTGCATCTTGATGCTGTACAGCTCGTCTCGTGTTGTCATAAACATCAGACGTGCAGGGTGTTCGCAGTCTTCAACTAAAGTGATGTATCCGTTGAGTTGCAACAGTTTTATAATGTTGTGAACCGTTACGACGGGCTGCTTTACGTGGCGGCAAAAATCGTAGATATTAAAGACGAATGAAGCCTCCTTTCCGTCGCCTATTGCTACGCCGAGATAGGCGCAAAGATCGTTGTAAACAGATTGAATAAGCGGAATGTCGGGAAACTCCTTTTCGAAGATGTTGAGTATTCTTTTGTTGTCGTCCGAGGCCATTAAAATTACCGCGTAACTGCGCCTTCCGTCGCGACCGGCACGTCCTGCCTCTTGGTAGTACGATTCGAGCGAGTCGCTCATTGTGTAGTGTATCACAAATCGTACGTCGCGCTTGTCTATACCCATTCCGAAGGCGTTGGTGGCCACCATTATACGTGTCTTGCCGCTTACCCACTCATCTTGGCGTATCGCTCGCTCGGCATTAGGCAATCCTCCGTGATAGAACGATGCTGACTCTCCCTGCTCAATAAGGAAATTGGCGACTCTCTCCGCTGTCTCGCGCATACGAACGTAGACAATGCCGCATCCCGGAACGTTATTTACGATTCGCATCAACTGCTCCTCTTTGTCGTCGGTCAGCCGTACGCTGTACGATAGGTTTGGGCGCAAAAACGATGATTGCAGGATATTAGGCTCGGCAAACTCCAATTGCTGCATAATATCCTTTGCAACTTGTGGCGTTGCCGAAGCGGTAAGTGCCAAAACGGGAGTGTCGGGGAGGATACGTCGCAACTCCTTGATACGCAGATAGGCAGGGCGGAAGTCGTAGCCCCATTGTGAGATGCAGTGCGCCTCATCGACGGCGAGCAGCGACACATTCATTCTATCCACTCGCAGACGGAACATTTCGCTCGATAGTCGCTCGGGTGCAACGTATAAGAATTTTACGTCGCCATAGACGCAGTTGTCTAGAGCAATATCAATCTGTCGGCTCGAAAGTCCGGAGTGAACGGCTACTGCTGGGATACCCATACGACGTAACCTGTCCACTTGGTCCTTCATTAGGGCTATAAGCGGTGTTACTACGATGCAGATACCGTCGTTTACCAATGTCGGGAGTTGGTAGATTATCGACTTTCCGCCACCTGTAGGCATAAGTACCAGCGTATCGCGTCCCGATAAAACGGACTCTATCGCTTCGCTCTGCATAGGGCGAAACGAATCGTAGTGCCAATACTTTTTTAGCGTGTCGAGTAACTTTTGCTCCATAGTTGCGAAGATAGTGTATTTTTTTTGAAAAATAGTCTATTTTCTTGGAAAATATACCTATATTTGTGGTATGATTCTGAAAGCCAACTGCAAAATAAACCTCGGACTTGATGTTCTTCGCCGTCGCGAGGATGGTTTTCACGACCTCGAAACGGTAATGGTGCCTGTGTCGGGGGTGTACGATGTGGTTGAGGTGGAGAGGGTAGAGGGGACCTCTACTTTTTGCCAGAGCGGAATCGTGGTAGATTGCTGCGTCGAGGATAATCTCTGTATGAAGGCTTTGCGCCTGATGCAGAGGTTGTATTGTGTTGGCGAGGTTGCTATCCGCTTGGATAAGCGTGTACCTTTTGGTGCGGGCTTGGGCGGAGGTTCGAGCGACGCTACGGCGG
The DNA here is from genome assembly GCA_017520545.1 of Alistipes sp. Lineage (GTDB taxonomy): Bacteria > Bacteroidota > Bacteroidia > Bacteroidales > Rikenellaceae > Alistipes. The sequence goes on from JAFXFM010000013.1 coordinate 200,565, forward strand.
TAATCTTGGCGTTGAATGAGTTGTTTGCACTCGGTTTGAGCGAGGCGAGATTGGTTGAGGTGGCTGCGATGATTGGTAGCGATACACCATTCTTTGTCCGCAACACTCCGCAACTCTGCGAGGGCAGGGGCGAGATTATGACACCCGTCTTGTTGCCGTTGGAGGGTAAGTATCTCGCCATTGCAAAGCCCGATGTGGGTGTTTCGACCAAGGAGGCGTACTCGGGCGTAAGACCTGCGGTGCCTGCGGTGCGATTGGCCGATGCTCTGCAACGCCCTATTACGGAGTGGTGCGAGGTGGTAAAAAACGACTTCGAGAAGCATATATTCGAGTTGCATCCATCTATTGCTGCGCTCAAACAAGCGATGTACGATGCCGGAGCGGTTTACGCTTCGATGTCGGGTTCAGGCTCGGCGGTGTTCGGCATTTTCGACCACGAGCCCAAATTGGAAAACAATACGATTAAATACCTAAAAATTACAAAACTATGAGAAAAATTTTTCTTTGTGCAGCGATGGCGATGTTTGCCCTCACTGCAGTTGCACAGGAGTTGAATGTTGGCTCGTTCAATGTTCGTAATGGTAGCGCACTTCGTCCGGGACGTGAGCGTCCAAAGAGGGGCGACTATTCTAAATTTAATGGTTGGGACGACCGTAAGGATATTCTTTGTGACCTGATCAATCTCGAAGCATTCGATGTTTTCGGGTCGCAGGAGGTTAATAAGTGGCAGTTGGACGATATGATTGAGCGATTGCCTGACTACGAGTATATCGGCGTAGGTCGAGATAACGGAGCCGAAAAGGGTGAGTATTGTCCGGTATTCTATCGCAGGAAGGAATTTAAGCTGCTCGATAGCGGAACATTCTGGTTGTCGGAGACTCCCGACGAGGTTTCGAAGGGCTGGGACGCTGCTTGCTATCGCATCTGCTCGTGGGGCCATTTCGAGCGCAAGAGCGATAAGTGTCGCTTCTATTTCCTCTCAACGCACCTCGACCACAAGGGTGCTGAGGCTCAGATGGGCGGTGCAAAGTTGATTGTAGATTGGATTAAGGAGAACTGCAAGGGCGAAAACGTAATCGTTGTAGGCGACTTCAATATCCATCAGAATAGTGATGTATATAAGGTGTTTGTCGAGAGTGGCGTTTTATACGATACCTACGACTTGGCAAAGTATCGTTTCGCTCCTACAGGAACATTCAATGGCTTCAATCCACGTCGCTATACTACCTATCGTATCGACCACATCTTCGTAACAAAGGGCATTAAGGCGAGCCGTTACGGTGTATTGACCTATCACTATTTTCGTGATATGAAGGCTGAGGAGGAGGCTATGGATACCCTCGCTCCAAAGGAGATTAAGGGCGAAAATCGCGACACGAAGTGCATCTCTGACCACTATGCAATTCAGTCGTGGATTACTTTGAAAAAATCGGGAAAGAAGGCTAAAAAATAGTTTGCTATGAAACGATTTATTTTAATCGCTGTTGCTGTCGTTGTAGCCTTTTCGTTGTCGGCGCAGGAGCTAAATGTTGGTACAATCAATATCCGTAATGGTCGTAGTTTGAAACCTGGTCAGGAACGACCAGAAAAGGGCGACTACGCTAAGTTTAACGGTTGGGATGACCGTAAGCGCGAACTTTGTGATATGATTAACTTTATGTCGTTTGATTTGTTTGGAGCGCAGGAGGCGCGTCACGGACAACTCGAAGATATGTTGGCGATGTGTCCCGATTATGCCTATATCGGCGAGGGTCGTGATGGCGGTACCAAAGGCGAATACTGCCCTGTATTCTACAAGAAAGATGAGTTTAAGTTGCTCGATAGCGGTACACTCTGGATTTCGGAGACTCCCGATAGAGTATCTCGCCCCGTGTGGAATGGCAAGTATAATCGTATCTGGACTTGGGGCTATTTTCAGCGAAAGAGCGACAAGTCGAAGTTCTATTTTATAAGCACTCACTTCTCCAATAACAGAAAAACTGACGAGGGTGCTATGAATAGCGCAAAACTCGTTTTGGGCTGGATAAAGGAGAATTGCAAGGGTAAAGATGTTATCCTTGTGGGCGATTTCAACGCTTCGCAGTTCAAAGGTTCGTATAAGTATATAACCGAGAATGGAATGGACGACTGCTACGAGTTGGCAAAGTATCGCTATGCTCCGACAGGTACAGGTCACGGCTTTCGTGCTAATTCGCACACCTCCCGCCGTATCGACCATATTTTTGTGTCGGATGGTGTCAAGGTGAGCCGTTATGGTATTCTTACCCTCTATCGTCATCGTAGTACTTATGCCGAGCAGGGGCTTCCTGAGCCGGAGGGCGTATTCTATGACGAACGAGAGGTAAAGACACTTTCGGACCACCATCCGGTGCAGGCGTTTGTTACGCTAAAACACGCAGGTAGGTCGAAGAAAAATAAAAAATAGTAGATTATGAGAAAGAGCGTTTTTGCGCTTCTCCTCGTCTTGTTTACCCTTTCGGTTTCGGCGCAGGAGTTGAGCGTTGCTTCATTCAACATTAAGTGTGGTACTTCGCACGGCAAGGGAAATGTTAAGAGCTTCAATGGCTGGGACGACCGCAAGCAGTATATGTTCGACCTTATCAACTATGCTGCGTTCGATGTTCTCGGTGCGCAGGAGGTGCGATATGGTCAGTTGAAAGATTTGGCGGACGCGTTACCGAACTATGCCTACATAGGCGTGGGACGCGACGATGGTAAGACGAAGGGCGAATTTTGTCCGGTGTTCTATCGTCGTGATAGATTGAAATTGCTCGATAGCGGCACATTCTGGCTCTCCGAGACACCGGAAAAGGCGTCAAAGGGTTGGGACGGAATGTGCTATCGTATCTGCTCGTGGGGCTATTTCCAAGATAAAGTAACGAAGGTAAAGTTCTATTTCTTGAATACTCACCTCGACAATAAAGGCGCAGTGGCAAAAACCAAGGGCATAGAACTGATTTTGAAATTTATCGATGAGCATTGCAAAGGTGCGAAGGCGATTGTAACGGGTGATATGAATGTCAATCAGGATAGTGAGTGGTACAAAATGTTTGTGGCGAGTGGGGTGTTAAAGGACTCGTTTGAGGCGGCACAATATCGCTTTGCTCCTTCTGGAACATTCTCTACCTTCACCCATACACGCTACTCCACAAATCGTATCGACCATATCTTTGTGAGCAAGGAGATGGCGGTGCAAAGTTATGGCGTATTGACACTCCACTATTGGCGTGCTACCGAGGAGGAGAATTATCAAGATACCCGATTTCCTGCCAATATCGAAAAGAGAGAGATACACCTTCTCTCCGACCACTATCCGGTGCACGTAAAAGTGTGGTTGAAGGAGTCGAAAAAGAGATAACTACATTATATCAACTCAAATTATAAGGTTAATTATGAAACGTTTAGTAATCGCGTTATTTGCCGCTGCCGTAGCATTTTCGGCATCGGCGCAGGAGATGAATGTTGCGACATTCAATGTTCGTGTAGGTGGCCGACTTCGCGAGGGACAGGCGCGTCCAAAGAAGGGCGACTACAAGAAGTTTAATGGTTGGGACGACCGCAAAGAGCATCTTTGCAATATGATTAAGTTCGAGGCGTTCGATATCTTTGGAGTGCAGGAGGCTCGCTATCCGCAGATTGAGGATATGCTCGAAAGAATGCCGGAGTACAAGTATATCGGCGTAGGTCGCGACGATGGCGATCAGAAGGGCGAGCACTGTGCTATCTTCTACCTCAAATCGAAGTATAAGGTGTTGGAGCAGGGCAATTTCTGGTTCTCGGAGACTCCCGATGTTCCATCGTTTGGTTGGGGTGCAAAGTATCGCCGAGTATGTACTTGGGGATTGTTCCAGAATAAAAAGACCAAGGAGCTGTTCTATTTCATCAATACCCACGTGAATTGGGGTTTATCGTCGGTCAATAGTGCCAATATGATTGTTGAATTTGTGAAGGAGAAGTGCAAGAAGACCGACAATGTGATTCTTATGGCAGACTTCAACGCTGCACAAGATAGTGAGTTGTATAAAATCATCACAAGCAACGGTTTTGAGGATACCTACGAGTCGTCGAAGTATCGTTTTGCTCCAACAGGTACAGGTAACGGATTTCGTATCAACTACTTTAACTATCGTCGTATTGATCATATCTTTGTGTCGAAGGGTATAAAGTCGAGCCGTTACGGTGTATTGACCTACCACTATTACCGTGATGTGAAAGGCAAGGAGGAGGATATGGAAACAGCCGCACCGAAGGAGATAAAGGGTGAGAATCGCGAGATTCATTGCTTGTCCGACCACTATGCTGTGCAGTCGTTTATTACTTTGAAAAAATAGGGTAAGAAATTAAAAATAATTCAGATATGAAACGTGTAATTTTATCATTTTTGGTTGCGCTGTTTGCCCTTTCAACATCGGCGCAAGAGTTGAATGTTGGCTCTTTCAACATACGAAATGGCAAACCTCTGAAAGAGGGACAGGAGCGTCCAGAGAAGGGCGACTACTCAAAATACAATGGTTGGGACGACCGCAAGCAGTATGTTTGCGATTTGATTAACCTCGAGGCATTCGATGTGTTTGGTTCGCAAGAGGTACGTAAACAACAACTTGACGATATGATGGCAAATTTGCCCGATTACGACTATATTGGCGTAGGTCGTGATCACGGCGATGATAGAGGCGAGTTTTGTCCTGTATTCTATCGCAAGGATGTAGTTGAGAAGTTGGACGGTGGTACATTCTGGCTCTCACCAACTCCCAACGTCCCTTCGAAGGGTTGGGATGCAAGGTATAACCGCATCTGCTCGTGGGGCTTGTTTAAGCATAAGGTGTCGGGCAAGAAGTTCTACTTTTTGAACGTTCACTTCGACCACCGAGGCGTTCAGGCTCGCTTGGAGGCATCGAAGCAGATTGTACAGTATGTAAAGAAGGTGTGCAAGGGTGTTCCGGTGATTATCTCGGGCGACTTCAATGTAACACAGCATAGCGATAGTTATAAGGTGTTGGCTACAAGTGGCGTGGTTAAGGACACTTACGATGCTGCAAAGGTTCGCTTTGCTCCTACCGGTACTTTCAATGGCTTCAACCCTCGTCGCTACACTACCTATCGTATTGACCACCTCTTCGTGTCGAAGAAGTTGAAGGTTAGCCGTTGGGGTGTCTTAACTTACCACTACTATCGCACTCCTACCGCTGAGGAGGTAGCCGAGAAGGAGGCTAAATTCCAGGCTGAGCTCGAAAAGAATCCGAAGAAGAAGCGTCCTACCGGCGAGAATCGCGATGTTAAGTGTATCTCCGATCACTATGCAATTCAGGCGTGGGTAACGCTGAAATAAAATTGTTCTGAGCGGTAAATTCCGCACGAATCTGCGATAGCCGAGTTGCTCACATAGGTTTACTATGCTGCGCACTCGGCTTCTTGCTTCGCACATAATTTCCTCGCTCATAAGCAATTTTTAGATTAGCACCAATAAAAAAGGCTGGTAAGTTGTATCCTTACTAGCCCTTAATTACCCTTACTAGCCGTTACTCGCCCTTAGATTCTAGTCAAGATTTCATCTAACGCCTTGCGCTTTTTCGGGGTAGGGGAGTCGGTGGCGTAGCCGAGTGGCACTATCGCTACGGGATAGACGTCGCCTTCGAGTCCCAAGACCTCATTTACCACCTGTGGGCGGAAGTTGCATACCCAGCACGAGCCGAGTCCCACTTCGGTCGCTGCAAGGCAGATATGCTCGGTGGCTATCGCTGCATCGATGTCGGCGTGGTCGTGCCCATCTCGTCTGCGGGTCCACGACTGCGAACGGTCGGCACAAACCACGATGTACAGGGGTGCTTGCTGAAACCACTCCTGCGCATAACAGGCGTGCAGAGCAGTGCGCTTCTCCTCGCTCTCCACTATATAGAATTTCCACGGCTGGAAGTTCACGGCCGATGGTGCAAGTCGCGCACATTCAAGTATATAGTCAATCTTCTCTTGCTCCACTTTGCGGTCGCTGTATGCACGCGACGAGTAGCGGGCCTCAATCAATTCCAAAAGGTTTTTCATAGATTTTGTATCTTTTCAGCCACAAAGATATAAAAAACCTCGCAGTTTTCCGTTTTCCGTTTTTCGTTTTCACCTTTTTTCACTATATTTGCACTATTGTATCTTTGATACAATTCTTTGTAATGAAAATGAGAGAGGAAAATATAGATATTAAAACTACAATCGAGGAGTCGGATTATAAGTATGGCTTCACCTCCGATATCGAGACCGAGTTTATTCCGAAAGGCTTGAACGAGGGGGTTATACGCCTTATTTCCGAGAAGAAAGAGGAGCCCGAATGGATGCTCGAACTCCGCTTGAAGGCGTATCGCCATTGGCTCACGTTGAAGCACCCGACGTGGGGACACCTTGATATTCCCGAGATCGATTTCAACGACATAATATACTTCGCTGCACCGAAAAAGAGGAAGCAACTCGCCTCGATGGACGAGGTTGATCCCGAGTTGAAGGCTACGTTCGACAAGCTTGGCATTCCGCTTGAAGAGCAGAAGGTATTGGCGGGAGTGGCGGTAGACGCCGTTTTGGACTCGGTGTCGGTAAAGACCACATTCCAGAAGGAGTTGGCAGAGAGAGGTATTATATTCTGCCCGATATCTGAGGCGATACGCGAATATCCCGAGTTGGTGCGCAAGTATCTTGGCTCGGTAGTGCCTTATGCCGATAACTTCTACGCAGCACTGAATACGGCAGTCTTTTCGGACGGTTCGTTCTGCTATATCCCGAAGGGCGTGCGTTGTCCGGTGGAGCTCTCTACCTATTTCCGTATCAATGCACAAGGTACGGGACAGTTCGAGCGAACGCTGATTGTGGCGGATGAGGGGGCGTATGTCAGCTATTTGGAGGGCTGTACTGCTCCGCAACGCGATGAGAACCAGTTGCACGCCGCAGTGGTCGAGATTGTTGTGGAGAGGGACGCCGAGGTTAAGTACTCAACCGTGCAAAATTGGTATCCTGGCGACAAAGAGGGCAAGGGTGGTATCTACAACTTCGTAACCAAGCGAGGCATTTGCAAGGAGAATGCCCATCTCTTCTGGACACAGGTCGAAACGGGCTCTGCTATAACTTGGAAATATCCGAGCTGTGTGCTTATGGGCGACAACTCGGTGGGAGAGTTCTACTCGGTGGCGATGACCAACAACTTCCAGCAGGCAGATACCGGTACGAAGATGATACACATAGGTCGCAACACCCGCAGTCGTATTATCTCAAAGGGTATATCGGCAGGACGGTCGCAGAACGCTTACCGAGGTTTGGTTAAGGTTATGCCAAAGGCGGATAATGCCCGCAACTACTCGCAGTGCGACTCGTTGCTTATAGGCGACAGGTGTGGTGCGCACACCTTCCCTACGGTTGATTGTCGCAACTCGTCGGCTCAACTTGAACACGAGGCTACCACCTCGAAAATATCGGAGGAACAGCTCTTCTACTGCAACCAACGAGGTCTTTCGACCGAGGATGCCGTGGGGTTGATTGTCGGTGGTTATGCCCGTGAGGTGTTGGCAAAATTGCCGATGGAGTTTGCGGTCGAGGCGCAGAAATTGTTATCTATCAGCCTTGAAGGCAGCGTAGGCTAAACGCCAAATTAAGAATTAAGAATTAAAAATTAAAAATTATATGCTAAAAATAAAAAACCTTCGTGCAAGTGTTGATGGCAAGGAGATTCTTCGAGGTATAGACTTTGAGGTTAAGGCGGGCGAGGTACACGCCATAATGGGACCCAACGGCTCGGGAAAGAGTACGCTTGCATCGGTGATTGCCGGTAGCGATAAGTTTGCAGTTGAGGCAGATGAATTGTCCTTCGACGGCGTGGATTTGCGCGATATGTCTATCGAGGAACGCGCCCGCAAAGGAGTGTTTCTCGGTTTCCAATATCCGGTGGAGATTCCGGGCGTTACGATGGCAAACTTTATGAAAATTGCCGTAAACGAGCAACGCAAATCTCGTGGTGAGGAGCCATTGACTGCCGCCGAGTTCTTGAAGATGATGCGCGAGAAGGCGAAGGTTGTGGAGTTGGACCCAAAGATGACTTCGCGTGCCGTAAATGAGGGCTTTTCGGGTGGCGAAAAGAAGAAAAACGAGATTTTCCAGATGGCGATGCTCGACCCGAAGTTGGCTATTCTCGACGAAACCGACTCTGGCTTGGATATTGACGCATTGCGCATCGTGGCTACGGGCGTTACGAAGTTGCATACACCCCAGAACGCTACGGTGGTGATTACTCACTATCAGCGTTTGTTGGACTATATCGTGCCGGACTTTGTCCACGTGTTGTATAAGGGCAAAATTATCTATTCGGGCGACAAGTCGTTGGCTTTGAAACTCGAAAAGGAGGGTTACGATTGGCTTATTAACGACTATAAGGAGTAGGCGATGAAGGTCGGAAATTTGATATCGGAGGGTTTGCTGCGAGAGTGCAAAGTTGGTCGTATTGACGAAAAGTGCGACCTTTCGTTGCCACTCGTTGTGGTAAATCCCCGCAAAGGAGAAATTGAGATTGCTACATCGCAGAGGGTGTCGTTGGTGTTGTGGCACGACGATGCGAAGGAGTGCGCTTTGTCGTTACGCCTTGCTCCGCATACGCAACTCTCGCTTACGGAGGTCTATGCCTCGCAAAAATATGCTTCGATTACGATAGAGCAGGGCGAGGGCAGCGAGTGTCGTGTAACTACGGTGATGTTGCGTGGCGCACATACCGCCTACGAAACACTTCTCAACGCTTCGCACTCTTCATTTGTGATGAATGCCGCAGTTGTAACTGCGGGTTTTGACCACGCAGCCTTGTCGCTTGTAACGCGCCATAATGTTGCGGACTGCAAGAGCGACGCAACGGTTAAGAGTGTTGCTTCGGGTAGAGCGGTGGCAGAGTTTAAGGGCTTGGTGCATGTTGCGCAAGATGCGCAGCGCACCGATGCCAAACAGTTGAATCGCAATGTAGAGATTGGCGGTGGTCGTGTGGTGTCGGAGCCTCAATTGGAGATTTACGCCGATGACGTGAAGTGTTCGCACGGTTCGACCGTGGGACAACTCGACGACGTGGCGATATACTATATGCGTCAGCGCGGTATCTCGGAGGAGAGTGCCGAGCGACTGATGCTGGAGGGCTTTGTCGGCGATGTTGTGGCGAAGTGCGAGATTGAGGCTTTGCGAGAAATACTCACCTATGAGCTTTCAAAAAGATTAAACGAAAAGTAACAAGATGTTTGATGTAGAGCAAATACGCAAGGAGTTTCCGATACTCGCGCGAGAGGTCTATGGCAAGCCACTGATATACCTCGACAGTGCTGCTACGGCGCAGAAACCGCGTTGCGTAGTGGAGCGAATGTCGGAACTGCTCTTGAACGATAATGCCAATATCCATCGTGGTGTGCATCTGTTGTCGGAGGAGATGACTGCCGAGTACGAGAGAGCTCGCGAGGTGGTGCGTCAGTTTATCGGTGCAGAGTGCCGAGAGGAGATAGTCTTCACTTCGGGCGCAACAATGTCTATAAACACGGTTGCTACGAGTTGGTGCGAGAAGTTTCTGCGCGAAGGCGATAACGTGGTTGTCAGCCATATTGAGCACCACTCGAATATCGTGCCGTGGCAGTTGGCTACGGAGCGCAAGAGAGCAGAGTTGCGAGTAATTCCGGTGGCGGACGATGGCGCATTGGTGCTCGATGCGCTCGATACACTTATCGACGCTCACACGAAGGTTGTCGCCATAACGCAGGCGTCGAATACACTTGGTACACGTCCCGACCTTGCTCCGATTATTGCAAAGGCTCACTCGGTGGGTGCTGTTGTTGTGGTTGATGGCTGTCAGGGCATTGTTCACGGTGGGGTAGATGTACGTTCACTCGACTGCGACTTCTACGCCTTCTCGGGACACAAACTCTATGGTCCTACGGGTATAGGCGTACTATATGGCAAGCGCGAGCTGCTCGATATGATGCCTCCTTATATGGGTGGTGGCGATATGGTCGATAGGGTGTCGTTCGAAAGGACTACCTACGCACCGCTACCATTGAAATTCGAGGCGGGAACATCAAACTATATTGGTGCGATTGGCTTGGCGGAGGCGATAAAGTTCTTGCAGCGATTCTCGGTGCAGGAGATTGCCAAGCACGAGAAGGAGATGCTCGACTACGCTACCGAGCAGTTGATGCAGATTGAGGGCTTGCGAATCTACGGCACGACCGAGGATAAGTCGTCGATAATATCGTTTAACGTAGCGGGTTGCGACCACTACGATATCGGAATGATTCTCGACAAGATGGGCGTTGCGGTACGCACGGGACACCACTGTGCCGAGCCAGTTATGGCTCGCTATGGCACAAATGGCGTGGTACGTGCCTCGATAGCACTCTACACAAATAAAGACGATATTGACGCACTCGTAAAAGCGGTTAAAAGAGCCGTTTCGATGCTGAAATAAGAAAAATAATTTTGAATTTTGCATTTTGAATTTTGCATTTTGAATTTTGCATTTTGAATTTTGCATTTTGAATTTTGCATTTTGAATTTTGCATTTTGAATTTTGCATTTTGAATTTTGCATTTTGAATTTTGCATTTTGAATTATGTTTATAGTACTTGAAGGACTTGATGGTGCGGGTAAATCGACCCAAATAAAGAAGCTGCGTGAGATGTTTGCCGAGCGTGGCGTGGAGAGCGAGTATGTACACTTTCCACGTTTCGATGCACCAATTTATGGCGAGTTGATAGGTCGCTTCTTGCGAGGTGAGTTGGGTAGTGTAGACCAGGTAGATCCCTATATCGTAGCATTGCTGTATGCAGGCGACCGTGCCGATATGGCGCCGCAGATTCGTAAGTGGCAAGAGGAGGGCAAAGTTGTTATTGTCGATAGATATGTCTACTCGAATATCGGCTACCAATGCGCCAAAATTGCCGACAAGGAGGCTCGTCTGCGATTGAATGAGTGGATTTTACACCTCGAATACGAAGTCAATAAAATTCCTCGCCCCGATGTGTCGTTATTTCTCGACGTGCCATTTGCCTTTACAAAAAGTCGTTTAACCGAACAACGCGAGGGCGATGATCGCTCATATCTCAATGGAGCCGCCGATATTCACGAGCAGTCGTTGTCGTTGCAGCAACGTGTGCGCGAGGTCTATATCGAATCGGCCGAGCGAGATAGCGAACTGCTGGTTGTGGATTGTAGCAATGACGAGGGTGCAATGGCGTCGCCCGACGAGATATTTGCACGCATAGAAAAAACGCTTGATACTCTTTTAAAATAGACAAATATGGTTGCCAATCTGAGAAATAAGTTCTGGTTTGTGGTGCTCTCCTGCATCTGCCGATTTATCTTTGCCACCACCTTTATCGTGTCGGGAGCACTGAAATCGATTGACCCGTGGGGTACAATCCTCGCGATAGAGAGCTATCTTGCCACCTATAACCTCGCTGCGCCTGATTGGTTGGTGTCGGTAGCTGCAATTGGCCTTGGTGCAACAGAACTTATTCTGGGCTGCTTGCTCATTTTTGGAGCCTATATCCGAATAACCTCTGTGATATCGGTGGTGGTAATGGTGCTCTTCTCCGTAGTAACACTTCTCAGTGCTACCGTATTGCCGATTGAAGATTGTGGCTGTTTTGGAGCGCTGATACCACTGACACCTTGGCAGTCATTCGCCAAAAATATGGTGCTTCTGCCTATGACGATATGCTTTTGGTATCACTACCGCAAAGAGCAGGTGTTCGAAAATTGGAAAAAGGATCTGTTCATACTTATTATCTTCTCCGTAGCAGCTTTTGTATTAGGCATTTATAGCTATCTGCACCTCCCCGTATTTGACGCTACACCTTACAGAACGGGTGTGAATATCGCTGAGGAGATGGAGCGTAGCCGAACCGCACCAAGTCGGGATGAGGTGGTACTCGTGTATCGCAATCGCCACACCGACGAACTGCACGAATTTTCTGTTGATGATACCACGTGGCAGAATGATAGTATCTGGGTTTGGGTCGAAACACGTGTAGAGGAGAGTGCGCAAACACCTACGTTGTTAGAGTTTTACGTTGGTGATGCCGAGGGCGACAAGACAATGCTACTACTCTCCAAACCGAAACTTTATATGCTCTTTATGGAGAGCTCCAACTATGATGACGATATCCGTGCCGCTTTCGAAACTGTTGAACAATATGCCAAAATCAACGGAGGAGAGGTCATCTATGTAACGCCGGAAAATCTCGACGCCGTAGAGTGTGCATATCCTTGCTACAATATGGACCCCAAAACGATGAAGACCATTCTTCGTGCCGAGTACGGATTGGTCGAGTTGGAAAATGGTGTTATTGTCGGCAAATATAACTATCGCGACATACCATATTAAGGGGTAAAAGGGCAAGAAGGAGTTTTTGACTAACTTATCGTATATGCAAGGCCTTCCATTTTTTGGAGGGCTTTTCGTTTACCCCTTAATATGGTATGGTACTCTCGACTCACTGAACGGGAACCCCTCCGCCGAGTGCCTTGCAGAGCGTTATGTAGTTGATATATTGCTGAGCCACAAGATTCTCGAACTGCATCTGCGAGGTGTAGAGCGAGCGCTCGGCATCGATAACATCGAGATATCCCGACAGACCATTTCGATACAGAGCGTAGGTCTGAATGGCGATGTTGCGATACGACTCAACCAAGTCGGCATAACGCTTCAACTCCTCGCGTGAAGTGGTGATAGCCACTAATGCACTCTCCACATCGCTCAATGCCTCAATAAAACTCTGTTCGTATGCGAGTAGACTCTGTTTGTAGGCTTCGCGTGCTGCCAACTCGCTACGACGCAACCCTCCGAAGTTGTAGATTGGCTGCGACAAAGCTGCCATAGCACTTGCAACCCACCCCTTGCTCGAAAATAGTTTGCTTATTTTGCCCGAGGTTACGCCTGCGGAACGCGAAAATGAGAACGATGGAAATCGAGCCGTACGCGCCAACCCTACCGCTGCTGCCCTCTGCTCCATAGTGTAGTATGCTGCCATAATGTCGGGACGACGGTGCAGAATATCCGACGGAAATCCGACCGCAATATCGTATGGACGATACGCATTGGTAGTGAGCCTACTATCTGCAACGCCCGTGTCAATGAAATCTTCGGGTTGGTCGCCTGTAAGCGTCGCCAACGACAGCAACGTCTGGGCAATAGCCCTCTCGTAGAGCGGGATATCCGCCTCGGAGGTGTAGAGCAGGCTTTGTGCCTGTTCGAGATTTACACCCGAAGCAAATCCGTAGCGATAGAGCGAATCTACCAACGAAACCATCTCGCGACGCAATTCGCTGCTACGCTTGGCTATGGCGAGGTCTTGACGATATTGCAATAGTGTGAAGTAGGTTGTGGCAACCTCTGCTTCGAGTGCGAGCCGTATACCTCGATATTGCCACACTTCGTACTCGATGGCAGCTTTTGCCCCCTTTGTGGCTTGACGCAACGAGCCAAACAGTGGTACTTCCCAACTCGCCGCAGGGATAATTTTGTAATCCATTGCGATATCATTTGTTGCCCCTGTGTAACTCGCCTCTACAGATATGTCGCCCGAGAGTGAAGGCCAATAGGCAGAGCGGGTAACTACAAGGTTGTGTCGCGCCTCCTCTATGCGCGATGCAGCAATCTCGATATTCTTGTTTTGCGAAATTGCCCGCTCGATAAGACGATTGAGTGTCGTATCTCCAAACATCTGCCACCAATCATCGCGTAGTGCTATGCTATCGCCCGGAAACTCTTTGCCGAAGATATACTCCTTCTGTGAGGAGAGTTGCGGCTTTGCGAGGTGCAGGTTACACCCAACAGCTACTGATGCTATAAATAATATATAAGGTAACTTACGCATAATCTTCCTCCTTTCGTTTCTGCTCAAATCGAGCTACTTTTCCAACTAAATAGTAGAGCGCAGGGTAGAGTAGTATGCCGAAAATGGTGGCAAAGAGCAGACCACCGACCAACGACACACCCATAATGTTGCGGGCGGTGGAGTAGACTCCCGACGCAAACACCAAAGGCAACATTCCGAGAATTGAGGCGAAGGCGGTCATCAATATCGGTCGTACACGCATCTTCGCAGCATTTATTGTGGCATTGAGTAGCGACTGCTGCTCCTCGTGAAATAGTTTGTCGGCATACTCCACTACAAGGATAGAGTTTTTTGCTGCTAAACCTATCAACATCGCCAGCGATATCTGCATATAGATGTCGTTGATGAACTTCGGAGCAATAAGATGGGCTAATCCAACTGCGCACATCGCCCCCATAACCGCTAATGGCACACCCAATACAATCGAAAGCGGAAGACTCCAACTCTCGTACAAAGATGAGAGCGTGAAGAATACGAAGATGAAGGCTATAAGGAATACCCACGCGCCTTTGCCGCCCTCCTCGTGCTCCTGAAACGAAACGCCACTCCACGCAATTGTGGTGTCGTCGGGCAGAATTTCGTCGGCAATGCGCTCGATATCCTCCATAACGTCGCCCGTTGATGCCCCCTCGACAGGTGCAACGTTTATGCCTATCGAGCGATAGAGATTGAACTGCGAGAGATATTGCACGCCCGTAGTGTCGCGTACCGTAACAAACGATGTGAGTGGCACACTTTCGTTGTTGCTATTTTTAAGGAAATAGCCGTTGAGCGATGCTTCGTTCTCGCGATACTCGGGCGCCGCCTGCAAATAACTCTGATACAGACGTCCATAGAGGTTGAAGTTGTTAATCATTCGACCTCCGAGCAGGGTGGCTGTTTCGGAGTAGAGCGATGCGAGCGATACTCCACTCATCAGAGCGTGCTGCTTGTCTATGTCGAGGTGCTTTTGTGTTACACCATCACGAAATTCGGTGGTTGCAGAGCGTATGCGTGGCTCGTTGCGCAGCGCGGCGAGGAGCTTGTTGCTCTGCTCGGTGAGGTAGGCAGTTCCTTTGCCCGCTCTATCCTGCAACTCGAATGTTACGCCCGAAGTTACACCCAAACCGGGTATTGAGGGCGAGACGAATGCTCCGCACTCCGCCTCAGGTATGGCAGAGTACAACACATCGTTCAATTTTGCCACTGCCTCCATTGCCGACATTTTGCGCTTGTCAAAATCGACAAGTTTCACGAATATCACACCGCAATTGGTTGCCGCAACTCCCGAAACGAGGTTGAAGCCCGATACGACACCTGTGCTTTGTACAATAGGCAACGTAGCCTTCGTTACCGAATCGACCTTTGACATAATCTGCTCGGTGCGGGAGAGCGCGGTGTTGTCCGGCGCATTTACCGAGATGGTAAAAAATCCTTGGTCCTCCTCGGGTAGAAAACCGCTTGGCAGAAGTTTTAATAATGTGCCTATCGCAACGCCTGTAATAGCAACCACCGCAATTGTTGTGCGCCAACGATTTACAATGCGACCGATGACGTTGGCATAACGCCCCATTGCGGCATCGAAAAGACGATTGAACGCACCGAATATACCCGATTTACGCTCCTTGTGAGGACGTAGCAACATAGCGCACAGCGCAGGTGATAGCGATAATGCGTTTATCATAGAGAATACTACCGACACCGAAATAGTTACGGCAAATTGCTGAAACAGACGTGCCGAAATACCGCCCGAAAAGGATATTGGCAGAAAGACTGCCAATAACACTATCGTAGTGGCGATGATTGGCGATGTAACCTTGCTCATCGCCTCCTCCGTCGCCTTTTGTGGCGATAAACCGCGCTCAATGTTGGCTTGTGCCGCTTCGACCACTACGATTGCATCATCAACCACCAAGCCTATCGATAGTACCAAACCGAGCAATGATACGATGTTTATGGTGAAGCCTAAGAGTGGAAAAACCATAAATGTGCCTATGATTGAAACGGGTATGGCAATAAGCGGAATAAGCGTTGCACGCCAATCCTGCAAGAAGATGAAAATTATAAGTATGACCAAGATGAGGGCAATAATCAAAGTCTCGAATATCTCGCGGATTCCTGCCGATATGCTCTTCGTGCCATCGACCAACACCTCGAACTCTACGCCATCGGGCATACGCTCAGCCAATTCGCTCATCTTTGTCTTTACCGCCTCGCCGAGTGCCACAGCATTGGAGTTCGGCTCCTGATAGATGGTGATAATGGTGGTGGGCTTGTCGCCAAAACGCGAACTTGCACCGTAGTTTTGGTTGCCCAACTCTACGGTTGCCACATCGTGCAGCCGCACCTGCGTACCTCGCTCGGTGGTGCGTAGCAGAATGTTGCCGAACTCCTCGGGAGTGGAGATTTGACGAGGCATTGTTACGGTGTAGGTGTATTGCGTGGAGGGTGGGGTTGGTTCTGCGCCAAACTTTCCGGCAGGGTAGATACCCGCTTCGGTCGAGATGGCGGAGAGAATTTCGCTCACCGATATATTGTAGTAGGCGAGTAGGTCGGGGCGTAGCCAAACGCGCATAGCGTACTCGCCGGCACCCATAATATCGACCTTACCCACGCCATTGAGTTTGAGCAACTCATTTTCGAGGTTTATGTAGGCATAGTTCGAGAGAAAGTTCTCGTCGTATCGCCCGTCGCTATACAGGGCGTAGACCATCAAAAAACCGGTCTGAGTTTTGCGCGTAACAACACCTTGTTCCACCACCGACGATGGCAGCTTAGCCATAGCCGTAGCGACATTGTTCTGCGTAAATATGGCGTTGAGATCGGCATCGGAGCCGATGTCGAATGTAACTTGCAAGGTCATTGAGCCGTCGTTAGCACTCGTCGCCTGCATATAGAGCATATCGCTCACACCCATAACGCTCTCGGCAATGGGGGTGGCTACGGCGTTATTAACCGTTTCGGCATCGGCACCTTCGTAGGTGGCACTAACCTCCACGACCGGCGGAGTGATGTCGGGGTATTGCTCTATGGCGAGATTGCCAATCGAAACGGCTCCCAACAGCACAATTATCACCGACAAAGATATGGCAAATATAGGTCTGCGAATAAAGAAGTTTTTCATATTTGAAATGTACTATTTTGTCGCTAACGAAACCTTCATTCCGTTGCTAAGTTTTTGCAATCCTGTTGTGGCGACCATTTCGCCTCTCTCTACACCACTCTCCACAATCCACCATTCGCCTGTGGTGTTGCCGAGTCTTACCTCGCGGTATTCGGCAGTAGAGTCGGGGCGTATAACCCACACCGAGGAGATGTTCTGCACACGATTTACAGCTCGTTGCGGAACGATAACTTGTTCTTTGTCTGCTCCGAGCGAGGCCGATATGCGGGCAAATTGCCCCACTTTAAGGGTATAATCGGGGTTGCGGAAGCCAACGACCAGAACTATTGTGCCCATTTCGCTCGCAACACTCTGACGCGTGTAGAGATAGAAGCCCTCTTCGGGATACTCGCTACCGTCAGCAACCCGCAATTTTATATTGGAGAGCAGCTTGTTATTCTCGTAAGAGAACGCCTTGCGTCCAGTTATGGCGAGATATTCCCTCATCGGTATAGCCAAATCGACTCCTATTGTGTCGATATTCTGAATGGTGGTGAGTTCCGAGAATTGTGTCCCCGGGCCTATGTAGTCGCCGGCCGTCGCTGCCGACGAGGATATTATACCATTTATAGGCGCGTATATGCGCGTGTAGCTCTCGTCGAGTCGCGCATTGCGCAGGCTCTGTTCTGCCGACTTAACGCTGGCTATGGCGGAGAGGTTCTCGGCGGTGTATTGGTCGAGCTGCGTTTGACTTATGGCGTTAATCTTCGCCAACGGAATGGCTCGCTCGTAATTTCGCTTCGCCTCGGCAGCCTTTGCTTTGGCAGAGGACAGGGCAGCTTCGGCAGCCAGACGGTTGGCTCGCTGGGGAGCATCGTCGATGGTGAAGATTAACTGTCCGCGCTTTACGGGCATACCATTTTTGAAAAATGACGCGCGCAGAAAACCCGATATTCGAGGCTGAATTGTCGCCGAGTAGTTCGCTGCAATCGGAGCGATGAAAGTTCGTGTGTATGGAACTTTTCTCTCTTCTACAGTCGCTACTTCGATAGAAATGGGCTCGGTACTACTCTTGGCGCGTTGCTTGCAAGATAGACAGCTAATGGCGAGCATAATTATGAGCGTCAGGCGAATTTTTGCATACATATCTTTAATTGTTAGTGTTTTATGTAAAAATCATATTGTAGGAGCTACTTTAACAAAAAATATACCCTAAAAAGGTCCGAATTGAGAAAAAAGTGGGTATTTAGAGCGTTTTTATTGAAAAAATTTTTTGTTTTAAAAAAAATATTTTACATTTGTATCATAAACCATTAACACTTAACACTTAAAAATTACAAGGTTATGAAGAATTTAGTAGATCAGATCAATGCACAGGTTGCTGCTTTCCAGGCAAACGCTGCTGCTCAGGTAGAGAAGAACAACAAGGCTGCGGGTACTCGCGCACGTAAGGCTGCTTTGGAGCTCACTAAGCTCTTGAAGGAGTTCCGCAAGGTATCTGTTGCTGAGGCTAAGAAATAGTTCTTGCTTACTTGCGAAAAAAATAGGCGTACCCCAAATGGGTACGTTTATTTTTTTTGTGTAAATTACAGGAGTATGTTTTGGCTTAATTATTGCGATATGGAGCCATTGCTATGATGAAACAACTTCTCGAAATACTGCGCGAATATCGCTATATCGACCGAGCGATACTCTTTTTGCGCCTCTTTGCAGGAGTACTAATCTCGCTGCACATCATCGGTAAATTGCAAACCTACAACTTCGTGCTTACGGGCTATCCGGCACTGCTCTTCGGTAATAGTTGGGCGACGTTTGTCATCTTCACCTTCTTGGAGGCGGCATTTGCCGTGATGATAATTCTCGGCTACGGCACGCGCTTTGCAGCCTTTATTATGTCGCTCGGAATGTTTGTCGAGATATTTATTATCTACCCGTCGCTCGGCTGGGTGGGAGTGGAGCGACAGGTGCTATACATCGGCATCTACACAACCTTGGTTCTCTCTGGTAGTGGACGGTATGGCTTGGAGGCTCATTTCGATAGAGTGCGCAAGGGGCTACGTCGCCAAAAAGTCGCATAATTGCGGCGTTCGTTTAAAGTTTTTGCCGATTGGTTGATTTTTGCTGTGAAAATAGTCGCTATTTTAAAAATAGTATTATCTTTGCAGGTCAAAACACTTAAATATATTGAAAATGAGAACCTTTATATTAGCAGCTATTGTAACAATTTTCGCAGTTTCGGCGCAGGCGCAGTCGTTGCCTCGCAAGGTTAGCAACGTTACAATCAAGGACCTTTATGGCAATCCGACTTCGTTGCCTAACTATGGCAAGAAGAATTTGCTTATTTTCTACGTAGACCCGGATGCTTACTTGGCCATGAACAAGAACAATAAGTTTGCCGAGGAGTTGGAGGCAAACGGTCGTGCTGCCGGTCCAAACATCTATGGCTTCGGTATCTTGAACTTCCCTGACACCTTCTTGCCAAAAGATATGTTGCGTAAGATCTGCCGCAAGCGTGTAGAGAAGAATGGTGCAACCATTATCGACGATGGCGAGCACCTCTTCAAGAATGCGTGGGGCTTGGGTGATTGCAACCAGAAGTTTATGTTGCTTATCGTGTCTAAGACTGGCGAACTCGTTTACGTGCAGAAAGAGGAGATTACTCCGGCAGGTAAAGAGGAGTTCTATCGCATAATTGAGAAATATCGTTAGTAATTGAAGCTTTGTAGAGTATTCATATTTGCACTGCTCATTTCGATAACCTTCGACGCAGTGTCGCAAACTGATAGTATCCTTGTTGCCAACAAGGATACTGTTGCTTATTGATATACTCCAATTGAGAATGTTGCCCCCGTATCGCGCCGACAAAAGAGCCGAGAGGCTTTTATGCGCTACTTCGTGGGCGTGGGTGCCGACGAGAGCTTTGAGCGCAAAGTCGATATGACCTTTGTGCCGACAATCTACTACACCCCTTCGACCTCGGTGGGTCTGCTTGTTATGGCGTCGGGACTCTATCGTATCGACAAGCAAAATCGCAATATCCCGGCATCGAACTTCTCGGTTTATACTACGGCATCGCTCACGGGCTTCTATCGTGTGGGTGTGAACGGCAACAATATCTTTAAAAACGATAACCAACGCCTCGCCTACAATGCCGAATTCTACGCAATGCCTACTTCGTTTTGGGGAGTGGGGTATAGTGCAGCTATGGTGAATGAGCCACTGCAATATATCGCTTCGCGCACGATTGTAGATGTACGCTTTCTGCAAAAGGCGACCAAAGGACTATATGTGGGTGCAGGTGTCGATTTTAACTACCACTTCGGACGATTTAACCGCAAGAACTGCTGTACGGAGACGGAATTTGCGACGAGGTTGAATGGCGAAAGGGTGAGCTATAATGCTACGGGCATTTCACTCTTTGTCGAGTTCGACACTCGCGATGTTATCTCAGCTCCGCAACGAGGGGTCTATGTTGCTGTTCAGGCAAAGGTGCGCCCGAAGGGTATGAACAATGTCGGTCAGACGTTATGGATGGGGCGCCTCTCGGCAAACTACTATCAGCGATTGTGGAAGGGTGCAATTCTCGCCCTCGATTTGCAGGGCGAGTACAATAGCGAAGGCACACCTTGGATATATAACGCCACGCTCGGCTCCTCGATACGTGGATATTATGGCGGTCGCTTTAACGATTTGTGTGTTGTTACGTTGCAGGCGGAGTTGCGCCAACACATCTATAAGGGCTTTGGCGCAGCAGCGTGGGGTGGAGCAGGAAATGTTTTCCATAGTTTCCGTACCTTTAAATGGGACGAAACATTGCCTACTTATGGCGTAGGCTTGCGCTACGAGGTTATGAAGGGCATCAATATACGCTTCGACTATGGCTTCGGCTGCCGCGACCACCGCGGAAAACTTATCCACGGTGCAGTATTCTCATTCAACGAAGCTTTTTGATAATTGATAATAAGTGATGAAACAAAAGATACTTTTCGTCTGCCTTGGAAATATCTGCCGTTCGCCTATGGCGGAGGAGATTTTTCGCCAAAAGGTATTTGATAGAGGTTTGGCAGAGCAGTTCGAGATAGATTCTGCCGGTACATATTCGGGACACGCAGGCGAACTTGCCGACCCTCGTATGCGCGAAGCTGCACATTGCCGCGGCTACTGCCTTACGCATCGTTCACGACCGCTCCGCGAGGAGGACTTCTACGAATTTGACCGAATAGTCGTGATGGACGATAGCAACTATGAGCGTGTCTGTCGCCTCGCGCCCGAGCGCGCGCATATAAATAAAGTATACCGTATGCGCGACTACTTTACCACCTACCGACAGGACTACGACTATGTGCCCGATCCGTATTACGAAGGTCGTGAAGGTTTCTACCTTGTTATAAATATGCTCGAGGAGGCGTGCGAGGAGTTGCTCAATGAGTGCTGCGAATAGGATAGTAGTTAGTAGTTAGTAGTTAGTAGCCGTTTCTCTAAACTCTCTAAACTCTCTAAACTCTCTAAACTCTCTAAGTTCACTAAACTCATCAATAACTCCAACGCCACTGGTCTTTAACACTCCTTAAACCTAATTTCACCCCATTTTACACACGTCTCCCAATTAATTATTAAAATTTTTGAAAAATATCATTTCTGTAAATCGCTGATAACGAATGGTGTGCAGGAAAAGGCGTGAAAATTGTAGAAAAAAGTGTCCAAAATGTTTGGAAGTGTCAAAAAATTGCCGTTACTTTGCATCCGCTTTCGCGCTTGAAATGGTGTGCAGAGTACACCGAAAAGTGGCGTAGGAAGAGCAAACAGAGAGGTTAGTAGAAGGTTCTGAGAATTTTTTCGAAAAAAGTTTCCCAAAAATTTGGAGGATTAAAAATCTTGCCTTACCTTTGCACCACTTTCGCGCTGATAAAATAGCGGAGAGCAAAAACTGAAAGAGAGAGCCGCAAGGCTTAATCAAATAGAGAGGGCAGACAAGCCCAATCGAGAAATGCGTTCTTTGAGGTACTTGAGCAGCTAAATAAGTTTTCCTTCACTTCGCAAGAAGTGATATTTCAAAACAATACCTTTGAGATAAGAGCTAAGATTTAATAATTTCTTTTTTTTACAATGGAGAGTTTGATCCTGGCTCAGGATG
>JAFXFM010000014.1 GCA_017520545.1 Alistipes sp.
CGCCAACTGACGCACGAAGTAAGGGCAGAAGCAAAGTTTACTTTGATTATGCCTTGCAAGAAGGAAGAAAATGGAACATTAAGCCTAGCGCAGAGGCTGCTTGCAGACTTTGCCTTGGCGCGAAGGAGGAAAAGCCTGCAACGCAGGATTAAAGCGGAAAACGGAAAACTTTTGTTTTTCGTTTGGAGCGGCGAAGAGCTGTTATAGTGCGGGTTAAAGACAATAGAGTTGCAAAAATAGTTCAATCATCTATAAATTTTTGGCATTGTTCCGAAAAAACGCTAACTTTGCAAGTTAGAAGTAGCCAATTGCCAATGGCTGATAGCAAAGAAAATAATTAAAAAAAACTATACAGATATGAGAATTGCTCAATTACTAAAATCTACCGACTACGGTACAAAGGTTACCGTAAAGGGTTGGGTACGTACAAAGCGTGGAAACAAGAACGTCGCCTTCATTGCATTGAACGATGGCTCGTGTGTTGCCAATATCCAGATTGTTGCCGACCTCTCAAAAATTTCGGAGGAGGAGTTGAAGCCTGTAACTACAGGTGCGTGTGTGGCTGTCGAGGGTACTCTCGTAGAGTCGCTTGGCGCAGGTCAGGGCGTTGAGGTGCAGGCAGACTCAATCGAGGTCTATGGCATCGCCGACCCTGCAACTTACCCGTTGCAGAAGAAGGGCCACTCGTTGGAGTTCCTCCGCGAGATTGCCTACCTTCGTCCTCGTACCAACACCTTTGGTGCTATTTTGCGTATTCGCCACGCTATGGCGTACGCTATCCATAAGTACTTCAACGATAAGGGCTTCTACTATCTCCATACCCCACTTATTACCGCTTCGGATTGCGAGGGTGCGGGCGAGATGTTTCAGGTTACAACACTCGATTTGAACAATATGCCTCGAACCGAGGAGGGTGCAATCGATTTTTCGCAGGACTTCTTCGGCAAGCCTTGCAGCCTTACCGTATCGGGTCAGTTGGAGGGCGAGTTGGGAGCTTTGTCTATGGGACAAATCTACACCTTCGGTCCTACTTTCCGTGCCGAACACTCGAATACTCCGCGCCACTTGGCAGAGTTCTGGATGATCGAGCCGGAGGTTGCTTTCTTCGACCTCCAGGACAATATGGATATGGCGGAGGAGTTTTTGAAATACCTTATTCGCTACGCTCTCGATAACTGCAAGGAGGATCTCGAATTTATGAACAAAATGTGGGACAACGAGTTGCTCGACCGCCTCAACTTTGTGTTGGAGAATGACTTTGTGCGCCTCGACTACACCGAGGGTATCAATATCCTGAAGGCTTCGGGCAAGAAGTTTGAGTTCCCTTGCGAGTGGGGTAGCGACTTGCAGAGCGAGCACGAGCGCTATCTCGTAGAGGAGCACTTCAAGAAGCCTGTAATTCTCATCAACTATCCAAAGGATATCAAAGCCTTCTATATGAAGCAGAATGAGGACGGCAAAACCGTTCGTGCTATGGATGTTCTCTTCCCGAAAATCGGCGAGATTATAGGCGGTTCGGAGCGAGAGGCAGACTATGGCAAACTATCTGCACGTATCAAGGAGCTCAACATTCCTGAGAAGGATATGTGGTGGTATCTCGACACACGCCGTTGGGGTTCAGCACCTCACTCCGGCTTCGGACTCGGCTTCGAGCGACTTTTGCTCTTCGTTACAGGTATGAGCAATATACGTGATGTGATACCGTTCCCTCGTACCTTAAAGAATGCTGAGTTCTAGGAAAATCGTTCTGACAAGTTCTTTTTGCACGAGCGCGTCGGACGCCAAATTCCTCACATAGGCCGACTATGCTGCGGATTTGTCGCCTAGCATCGCACAAAAATAATCTCGTCATCGACGATTTTCGAGGAGGTTCGTTCTGACAAGTTTTTTTGCACGAGTGCGTCGGACGCCAAATTCCTCACATACACCTGAGTATGCTGCGGACTCACTACCTTGTTTAGTACAAAATTTCCTCGCTCATAAGCAATTTTCGGAACAGGGAAAAGATTTCCGTTTTCCGCTCTCCGTTTTCCGTTTATAAATGAAGAGGCGATAAAAAGGTTGCAGTTGAACTTTTTGACCGCTATGAAATTAGGAAACGCACAACTGCTTTTACAGCAGCAGAAACTCTCTCCGCAGCAGATTCAGATGATTAAACTTCTGGAACTGCCTACCGTTATGCTCGAACAGCGCATAAAGGAGGAGATGGAGGAGAATGTTGTTCTCGAAGAGGAACACTCTGCCGAGAGTGAGGAGGAGCCTCAGCAAATTTCGGTCGAGGAGTATCTGCGCGAGGACGATACCCCTGCCTATAAGAGCCGTCTGAATCACTACTCCAAAGATGACCAACCTCGGAATGTCCAAATTTCGGGTGGTCGCTCGTTGCAGGAGTCGCTTATCGAGCAGTTGGGCTATAAGAATCTCTCTGATTACGAAAGACAACTCGCTATATTTCTCGTCGGCAGTATCGACGGCGATGGCTACTTGCGACGCGACCTCGAATCGTTGTCGGACGATATAGCCTTCTCGCTTGGCGTTGAGGCGTCGGTGGAGGAGTTGGAGGAGTTACTATCGGTGATTCAGCACTTGGAGCCTGTGGGTGTTGGGGCGCGAGATTTGCGCGAGTCGTTGCTTTTGCAGATCGAGGCACAACCTCTCGACACCCCCGAGCGCATCTTGGCGCATAAAATTTTGGAAAACTACTTCGAGGAGTTCGTTAAGAAGCACTACGAGCGACTTATGTCGCGCCTTTCGGTTACGGAGGAGGAGTTTCGCGGTGCGGTGCAGGAGATTCAGCACCTCTCGCCAAAGCCCGGAAATCTTTTCTCGGAGGAGGGTACTGACACTGCACCATATATTATCCCCGATTTTCTACTTGACTACCACGATGGTCAGTTCGACCTCTCGCTAAACTCCTACAACATCCCCGAATTGCGCATCAATCGCCACTATGCCGATATGATTCGCGAGATGGCGACATCGAAGGGCGAAAAGAGTGAGAGCGACAAGGAGGCGATACAGTTTATAAAGAGTAAAATCGACTCGGCAAAGTGGTTTATGTCGGCGATAAAACAGCGCCACGATACGCTTATGCGCACTATGCAGACCATACTCGACTATCAGCGCGAATACTTCCGCGATGGAGATAGGAGTAAGTTGCGCCCGATGATTTTGAAGGATATTGCCGACCGCACGGGGCTCGACGTTTCGACAATTTCGCGAGTGGTGAACAGCAAATATGTTCAGACGCAATTCGGCATAATCCTATTAAAATCGCTCTTTTCGGAGGCTATGCAGACGCAGAGCGGCGAGGAGGTGTCGAGTTACGAGGTGAAAAATATCTTGCAGGAGGCTATCACATCGGAGAATAAGCGCAAGCCGCTTACCGACGAGCAGTTGATGAATATCCTCAACGACAAGGGTTACTGCATCGCCCGCCGAACAGTCGCCAAATATCGCGAAATGTTGGATATACCCGTAGCCCGCCTTCGCAAGCAGATATAAAAATCGTTCTGATGAGTTCTTTTTGCACGAGTGTGTCGGACGCTGAAATGCTCACATAGGTTTACTATGCTGCGCTTTCATCGCCTAACATCGCACAAAAATAATCTCATCATTTACGATTTTTAACATTTTGTATCGTAGTTCTTTTTTAGTGGCGAAAAATTGCTAAATTTGCATTGGTGTAGAAACTCTTAATTTTGAATTTTGCATTTTGAATTCTGCATTCAAATATGACCTTCTCGTTGTCGGTGCCGGATTGTACGGTGCCGTTGCGGCATATCGCGCCCACAAGGCGGGCAAGCGAGTGCTTGTTGTGGATCGTCGTGGGCATATCGGCGGCAACACCTACTGCGAGGAGCAGGATGGAATCTTCGTCCACAAGTACGGAGCGCATATCTTCCACACATCGAACAAGGAAGTTTGGGACTTCGTAAATCAATTTGTAGAGTTCAAACCATTCGTCCACTCGCCACTCGCCAACTACAAGGGCGAACTTTACCCACTACCTTTCAATTTAAACACCTTCGAGGCGTTGTGGGGCGTTGAGAGTGCCGAAGAGGCAAAGGCGAAAATCGAGGAGCAGCGCCTGCACCTCGACCGTGAGCCTGCAAACTTGGAGGAGCAAGCATTGTCGTTAGTAGGCAAAGATATCTTCGAGAAGTTGATTAAGGGATATACCGAGAAGCAGTGGGGGCGCAGTTGTGAGGAGTTGCCGGCGTGGATAATTCGACGCTTACCGCTTCGTTTCGAGCGCAATAATAACTATTTCAACGACACCTATCAAGGTATTCCTGTCGGTGGCTATAATCCGCTGATTGAGGGGCTGTTGGAGGGTATAGAGGTGCATCTCGAAACTGACTATATCGCAGCTCGCGATGAGTTCGACGCTATGGCTGAAAATGTGCTCTATACTGGCGAATTGGATCGCTTCTACAACTACCGCTTCGGCAAGTTGGAGTACCGCACTCTCCGCTTTGAGGAGGAGCGTCTGTCGCAATCCGACTTTCAGGGCGTGGCGGTTGAAAATTATACCGATAGCGAAACTCCGTTCACTCGTATTATCGAACATAAATACTTCGAGGATAGGGGAGTGGACCACACCGTAATCACGCGAGAGTACCCTATGGAGTGGCACGAGGGAGCCGAGCCATACTACCCAATAAATGATGAGCGTAATACAGCTCTCTACGCAAAATATCGTGCACTTGCCGATGCAGAAACGAAGTATATTTTTGGTGGAAGGTTGGCAGACTACAAGTATTATGATATGCATCAAGTAGTGGCATTGGCGTTAAAATCGTTCTGACGAGTTCTTTTTGCACGAATGTGTCGGACGCCAAAATGCTCACATAGGCTTACTATGCTGCGCTTTTGTCGCCTAACATCGCACAAAAATAATCTCATCATTTACGATTTTTTTGTGGTAGGATTCTGCCGAGTTCTTTTTGCACGAGTCGTTGGACTCCAAAATACTTACATAGGTTTACTATGCTGCGCTTTTGTCGCCTTGCCTCGCACAAAAATAATCTCATCATCGACGATTTTCGTGTTGGCAGAGTTCTGATGAGTTCTTTTTGCACAAATGTCGTTAGAGGTGCGCATTAAGTTTTTAACTACTCACTAAACTAAAAGTTTTCCGTTTTCCGTTTTCCGTTTTCCGTTATAGTTATTATCTTTGCGGTATGGAACAAGTTAGAGCAAAAAAGGCGTTGGGTCAGCACTTTCTGACCGATTTGAATATAGCGCAGAAAATCTGCAATTCGCTCTCGGGTGGAACTGCCGAAAATCCCGATAAGGTGTTGGAGGTAGGATGTGGTATGGGCGTACTCACGCAGTACCTGCTTCGTCGCGACGATATTGTTACTTATGGCGTTGATATTGACACCGAAAGCATTGAGTATCTGCACGTTCATTATCCCGACTTTGCTCCACGTTTGCGCGAGGACGACTTCCTGAAAATGCCTCTTGCGGAGTACTTTCCCGAGGGTGTGAAGGTTATCGGAAACTTCCCGTACAACATCTCCTCACAGATATTTTTTAAAATCATCGAGCATCGCAACCTCGTCCCCGAGTGCGTTGGAATGATTCAGAAGGAGGTTGCCGAGCGCATCGCCGAGAAGGAGGGGTCGAAGACGTACGGCATATTGAGCGTACTGCTCCAAGCGTGGTACGATATCGAATATCTCTTCACCGTTTCGGAGAAGGTCTTTAATCCGCCACCAAAGGTTAAGAGTGCCGTTATCCGCCTGCGTCGCAATGCCACCACTTCGCTCGACTGCGATGAGCAACTCTTTGTGAAGGTTGTAAAGGCCTCATTCGGTCAGCGCAGAAAGATGTTGCGCAACTCGCTACGTTCAGCCTTTGGCGACTTTGGTGGCGTCGAGCACCCATTCTTTACAAAACGTGCCGAGCAGTTGTCGGTAGCCGATTTTGTGGAACTCACAAAGTGGGTGGCAGCAAATAAGTAACGAAAAACGAAAATATCATATCGGGCAGAGGGAGGGCAAAAGTCCTCCCTCTGTTAGTAAACTAACAGCCAAAAATCTTGTTTTGTTCGTTTGGAATATGTAAATTTGTATGCGCAAAATGGGTTTTTGCTCGATTTGGGGGCTGAAATGTTCTTTTTTGCGTGTTATTTGCAGGCAGTGAAATTTCAAAAACAAATAAATACAAATACATAAAATTATGGCAGAAAAGAAATTTATCACGTGTGATGGTAACTATGCCGCAGCGCATATTGCGTATATGTTCTCGGAGGTTGCCGCCATCTATCCTATCACGCCATCTTCGACTATGGCAGAGTATGTCGATGAGTGGGCAGCGCAGGGCCGCAAGAATATCTTCGGCGAGATTGTAAAGGTTGTGGAGATGCAGTCGGAGGCTGGTGCTGCAGGTGCGGTACACGGCTCGTTGCAGGGCGGTGCTTTGACATCGACCTTCACAGCGTCGCAGGGCTTGTTGCTGATGATCCCGAATATGTACAAGATAGCCGGCGAGTTGCTTCCGGGCGTATTCCACGTCTCGGCTCGCGCTTTGGCTGCGCAGTCGCTCTCGATTTTTGGCGACCATCAGGATGTTATGGCCGCTCGCCAGACAGGTTTTGCACAGTTGGCAACCTCGTCTGTTCAGGAGGTTATGGACTTGGCGGGTGTTGCTCACATCGTAGCACTCCGTTCGCGCGTTCCTTTCCTCCACTTCTTCGATGGTTTCCGCACTTCGCACGAGATTCAGAAGGTGGAGTTGATGGACGAGGCTTCGCTCACAAAGTTGTTCGACCGTGAGGCATTGAAGCAGTTCCGCGAGCGTGCTCTCAACCCGGAGAAGCCTGTAACTCGTGGTACAGCTCAGAACCCTGATATCTACTTCCAGACTCGTGAGGCTGCAAACAAGTTCTACGATGCAGTGCCTGATATGGTGGCAGAGACTATGGCGGAGATTTCGAAGATTACGGGTCGTGAGTACAAGCCATTCGTATATTACGGAGCCGAGGATGCCGACCGTGTAGTTGTGGCTATGGGTTCGGTAACCGAGACATTGAAGGAGTGTGTAGACTTCTTGAACGCACGTGGCGAGAAGGTGGGTGTCGTAACCGTACACCTCTATCGTCCATTCTCGGCAAAATACCTCTTCAACGTATTGCCAAAGACAGTTAAGACTCTCTGCGTTTTGGACCGCACGAAGGAGCCGGGAGCAAATGGCGAGCCTTTGTACCTCGATATCGTAGATGCATTCTATGGACACGAGTTGCAGCCACAAATTATTGGTGGTCGCTATGGTCTTTCGTCGAAGGATACTACGCCTGCGCAGATGTTGGCAGTATATGCTAATATGGCACTTTCAACACCAAAGAACCACTTCACCGTAGGTATCGTCGATGATGTAACAAACCTCTCGTTGCCTGTTGGTGAGGAGATTTCGATGGCGAAGGAGGGCACTTTCGAGGCGCTGTTCTTCGGTTTGGGTGCCGATGGTACTGTTGGTGCCAACAAGAACTCGATTAAAATTATAGGCGGCTCGACCGACAAGTATTGTCAGGCATACTTCTCGTACGACTCGAAGAAGTCGGGTGGTTACACCTCGTCGCACCTTCGTTTCGGCGATAAACCAATCACTTCGCCATATTTGGTAACTACACCTGACTTCATCGCTTGCCACGTACCATCGTATGTTGATAAGTACGACGTGTTGAAGGGTTTGAAGCGTGGAGGTTCGTTCCTCCTCAACTCGGTACTCGATGCCGAAGCTACTTGTGCATCGTTGCCAACCCATATGAAGGTGTTCCTTGCAAAGAACAATATCAACTTCTATATTATTAACGCTACAAAAATTGCTGCCGAATTGGGCTTGGGTAGCCGTACAAATACCATTATGCAGTCGGCATTCTTCAAGATTGCGAATGTTATTCCGTTCGAGAAGGCTGTCGAGGAGATGAAGAAGGCTATCTACAAATCTTACGGCAAGAAGGGCGAGGATATCGTCAATATGAACTATGCCGCTGTTGATGCAGGTGCTACCGCCGTAGAGAAGGTGGCGGTTCCTGCAGAGTGGGCTTCGCTTGTTGTTGAGGAGGAGGCTGCAACGGTTGATTTGTCGCGTCCGGAGTTCGTTCGTAACGTTGTTGATCCAATCAACGCATTGAAGGGCGATATGCTCCCTGTGTCGGCATTCAACGGCCGTGAGGACGGTACTTGGGATAACGGTACTGCCGCTTGGGAGAAGCGAGGTATCGCGGTGAATGTTCCGCAGTGGAATCCTGATACCTGTATTCAGTGTAACCAGTGTGCTTATGTTTGTCCTCACGCAGCAATTCGTCCATTCCTCGCAACCGAGGAGCAGGCGGCCGCTGCACCGGAGGGTACAGAGTTTAAGCAGGGTATTGGTAACACCAAGGAGTACAAGTTCCGTATTCAGGTTTCGCCACTCGACTGTACAGGTTGCGGCAACTGCGTTGATGTTTGTCCTGCACCTAAGGGCAAGGCTCTCGTAATGCAGCCTCTCGCATCGCAGATGGGCGAGGTGGAGAAGTGGAACTATATGCACCACACTGTTGGTTACAAGAATATCGACCGCGAAAAGACCGTCAAAAATTCGCAGTTTATGCAGCCATTGTTCGAGTTCTCGGGAGCTTGTGCAGGTTGTGGCGAAACTCCATACATCAAGACCATTACGCAGCTCTTCGGAGAGCGAATGATGGTGGCAAATGCTACGGGTTGTACCTCGATTTATTCGGCATCGGCACCTTCGACTCCGTACTGTACCAACGCAAAGGGTCAGGGTCCTGCTTGGGCTAACTCGTTGTTTGAGGATAATGCCGAGTTCGGTCTTGGTATGCACATCGGTAATGAGAAGATTCGCGAGAATTTGGCTTCGCTCGTTGAGGCGGCTCTCACTTGTGAGAAGTGCTCGGACGAGTTGAAGGCTGTATTGAAGGAGTGGTTAGAGGTTCGTCATCTTGCGGCCAAGTCGGCAGAGGTCGCTCCTCGCGTAGTCGAGTTGTGCGAGGCTTGCGGTTGCGACAAGTGCAAGGCTATCCTCGAACACAAGGACTTCCTCGTTAAGAAGTCGCAGTGGATTATCGGTGGCGACGGCTGGGGCTACGATATCGGCTTCGGTGGTGTCGATCACGTCTTGGCTACGGGCGAGGATGTGAATATCCTTGTAATTGATACCGAGGTCTACTCGAATACCGGCGGACAGTCGTCAAAGGCTACTCCGGTGGGTGCTGTTGCCAAGTTTGCTTCGATGGGTAAGCGTATCCGCAAGAAGGATTTGGGTGCTATCGCAATGACCTATGGCTATGTATATGTTGCACAGGTTTCGATTGGTGCATCGCAGACACAACTCTTCAACGTGTTGAAGGAGGCGGAGGCTTATCCTGGACCATCACTCATCATCGCCTATGCTCCTTGTATCAACCACGGTATCAAGGGCGGTATGGCTCGCACTCAAACTATCGGCAAGCAGGCTGTTGAGTGTGGTTATTGGCACTTGTGGCACTACAATCCACTTCTCGAAGAGGAGGGCAAGAATCCGTTCGTGCTCGACTCGAAAGAGCCGGATTGGAGCAAGTTCCGCGACTTCCTTTTGAAGGAGGTGCGCTACACCTCGCTCCAGAAGACCTTCCCACAGGAGGCCGAGGAGTTGTATAAGGCAGCCGAGGAGAATGCAAAGTGGCGTTATGATGGTTATGTTCGCAGAGCAAAACTTGAATTCTAAATAATCTTGACCACCCCCGATTTTTTTTGGGGGGGGGTGGGACAAAGAGAGCTAAATGCAATAAATTGAAGGGTGGTAGTAAAAATGCTACCCTTCATATTTGGAATTTATGACAAACGATATTATAGTTGCGCCGGCGACGGCGTTGGGCGGAGCGATTGCCGTAATTCGCGCAAGTGGCGAGGGTTCGGTGGTGTTGTGCGACCATATTTTTAGGGGGCGTACACCGCTTGTTGAGGCATCGTCGCACACCATACACTACGGCACTATCTGCGACGGAGAACGCGTAGTAGATGATGTTGTAGTGGCGGTATTTCGTGCGCCACACTCCTATACGGGCGAGGAGTCGGTCGAGATTTCGATTCACGGCTCACGCTATATCGCCTCGGAGGTTATCCGTCTACTGTGTGAGGGCGGAGCGCGTATGGCAGAGGCTGGCGAGTTTTCGCAACGGGCTTTGGCATCGGGACGTATCGACCTCTCGCAAGCGGAAGCAGTGGCAGATTTGATTGCAGCGGAGTCGCGAGCTGCACATATGGTTGCGGCTACGCAGATGCGTGGCGGCTACTCAGAGATGCTCGAACAATTGCGCTCGGAGTTGCTCAATGTTACGACTCTGCTCGAACTCGAACTCGACTTTTCGGAGGAGGATGTGGAGTTTGCCGACCGCGCACGACTGCAACAGATGCTCGAACAGACCGATAGGGTGGTACTGCGCCTTATGGAGTCGTTTCGTGTGGGAAATGCTATCCGCGAGGGCGTCTCTGTGGCTATTGTCGGCCGCCCGAATGTGGGCAAGAGTACGCTGTTGAATCGCCTTGTGGGCGACGATAGGGCTATGGTGTCGGATATTGCAGGCACTACGCGTGATACCATTGAGGAGAGCGTAGTGATTGATGATATTCGCTTCCGCTTTGTCGATACGGCGGGCTTGCACGATACCGAGGATAGACTCGAAAAGATGGGTATTGAACGTACTGAACGAGCAATCCGTCAGGCGCAGATAGTGCTCTATATGGTTGAACCTTTGCAGCGCGAATTGGAACTGCCGACGCTCTCGGACGAACAGACTATGTTGGTGGTAGTCAATAAGATGGATACTACGTCGGAGCGAAGTGTTGAGGGTGCATTGTATATCTCGGCACGCGATGGCGAGGGGGTGGAAGCACTGCGCCGCGCACTGCGCTCGACGGTAGATACCGAAGGCTTGTATAGGGGAGAGGTTGTGGTGTCGAATATGCGCCACTTCGAGGCTTTGACCCGCGCCCACACATCGTTGCAGGGGGCAGTGTCGGCACTCGCTATGGGGGTGTCGGAGGAGCTTTTGGCAGAGGATATCCGCAGTGCTATCAACGCTTTGGCGGAGATCACCGGCCGCATCACCAGCGACGATATCCTAAAAAATGTCTTCGCCAACTTCTGCATCGGCAAGTAAAAACACATAACCAAGGCGAGTCATTTGGCTCGCCTTGGTTATGTCTATCTGTAAACGCCATCAGTATTTGAAGGCGCTGCCACCAATGAATTCGCGCAAAACCGAGGTAGGTGGAATCTCGTCGGTGCCGATAGTGTGGAAGTTGTCGAGGAATTTCAACATTCCCTGCGCGGTGGCGTACTCGGGGCGAGTGTTCGGAATCGCTCGCAATAGCGGCTCGGCAAACGGTTTCAGCACCGCAATCTCGTAGAATAGCGACGAGTTAAACATCACATCCGCCTCCTCCTGATATGGGAATATGTTGCGCTCTTCGCCACGGCGCACACTCGGCCAACGAGCAATCGTGTCGGCTGCACTTATGCCTCGTGTAGCATTGTCGCGTATCATTCGGCGCAACAAACGGTTATCCGTAGTGTGTATGCGCGAGGTGTTATCCATAGCTACCGAAGTGAAGCACGAAGCGTAAAGGCGGAACTTTGCGCTGTCGGGAATACTCGGCGTAAGGCGAGGGTTGAGCGAGTGGATACCCTCCATAATAAGTATTGAGCGGTCATCGAGTTGCAGTGGGTTATCGTGCCATTTACGAGTACCACTGATAAAGTCAAAGCGCGGAATTTCGACACTCTCACCAGCCATCAGTCGTCCAAGGTCCTCGTTTAGTCGTTTTAGGTCTATCGCCTCCAACGCCTCGAAGTCGTACTCGCCGTTTTCGTCGCGCGGAGTATCTTCGCGATTTACAAAGTAGTCGTCGGTCGATACCAATACGGGGTGCAGGCCGAGCACTCGCAACTGTACGCCAAGTCGCTTCGACGTGGTGGTCTTGCCACTCGACGAAGGTCCCGAAATGAGTACCAATCGCAAGCCGTGTTCACGATTTGCCTTGGCTATGGTGTCGGCAATGCGCGAGAGTCGCTTCTCGTGCAACGCCTCGGCAATCTGTATCAATTCGCTGGCGTCGCCCTGCTCGATGCGCTTATTCAACTTTCCTACCGTTGGCACGCCCATAATCTCCACCCACTCGCTATATCCATCGAAAATGGAGAACATCTTCTGCAAATTTGGCGCAGGAGCTATCTTATCGGGTGCGGTGCGCGATGGCATCGAGATATAAAAGCCCTTGAAATATGGGTGTATCTCGAAGCGGTTTATGTAACCCGTAGATGGAGCTAAAGCCCCGAAAAAGTAGCCCACTTCGTCGCCCAATCGTTCGATTGTGCTATAAAGTCGTTGGCGAGTTTGGAGAAGGTCGATTTTGTCGTCGAGGCCTCGACGTGCAAACTCCTCGACAACCTCCTCGGTTGGTAATTTCTCGCGTGTTATAGGAATATCTGCAGCGACAATCTCGTGTGCGGTGTCGTAGAGTGCTTGGCACTCTTTGGTCGAAAATTCGGTTTTACCCTCCACCTCGCAGTATATGCTGTCGCCAATTGCGTGGCGCGCGTGAAACTTTTGAGAAGGGTACAATTTCGACACAACAGCTTGCATAATGAATATCAACGAACGCTGATAAACACGAAATCCGGCAAGGTTCGTGATGTCGAAGAACTCCACCTTTGCAGGGGTGTAAATCTTATAGTTCAGCTCCTTCAACTTGTGATTTACAAAGGCGGCAAGGAGGGGATAATCACCCTTTAAACCGAGTTTGTGCGGCAACTCTACCAGCGAAGTGCCCATCTCGACCTCGATGCTCGAGCCGTTATTTACGCAATGAATTTTCACAAGATTTTTCATACTTCTCAAAAATGTTTCACTCAAAGATAGTAATATATTTGTAATTATCCAATAAAAAGTGGAGTGCCCGTTTATCGGACGCTCCACCGAGGGATTTACCCCCTTTTACCTAAACTAAATTTAAACTATTCGGCAGTCGTTACTCCTTTACTACCGTGATGTCGTCGAGTGCGAAGTATGCAGGGTGCATAAACTTGTCGGCTCCACCCTCGCCATTCCATTGCACATCGAACTTGACCTTTTGCACCCTGCCGAGCGATGAGAGGTCCCACTTCTTCCAACCCGAAAATGATGCCTTACCATTCTCGTAGAGGTTGAATATTGCGGAATTGCCCTCCATCTCGTTGCCTTCGGCGTCGAGCGTGTATCCCGTAGCGACAATCCAAATTGACTGCTCGGAGGTCAATGGCTCTGCCATATCATTTCCCTGCACCGATGAGGAGTAGGAATAAGCGGTATGTGCCACCCACGCACTCTCGATAATGCCCTCCGACGATTTGAATTGTAATACCGAGCGAGCATCACCCATCATATCGCACTTGTAGCCGTTATGGACAATGCAGTTATTGCCCGAATGAGCTCCTTCGGTAAATACGGTGAGTTGCTCCATAAATGTTGTCGCGGTAGTGTAATCGGTTGTGTAGTAGTTCGATACGGCAAGGCCTCCGTTCCAGTAGGCTGCGGTGTACCACAACTCATTTACGGTGCTGTAAAGGTCGGTCGTTTCGTCGTGCCACGAGTAGCCCTCCTGCTTGTAGAGGAGTTCGCCATTGTACTGCGGAGAGTCGATAAGCGAAGTCCAATAGTCGCCCTCGAAGTCGAGTGTGAGGCGATTTCTTCCGTCGTCAAGACAGCCACCATTGTTCTCTGGCGTACAAGCCGCCATCATTGCGCCAAGCGCAAGCGTCAAAAAGATTTTTTTCATAGCGTTTTTGTTTTTTTTGGTTAAACTTAAAAAAAAGTGTTAAAAGTGTCCCATCGCACAGTGGAAAATACCTGTGCGAAACCAAAAACAAGAGGCTGCAAAATGCCAAATGCAATGAAGAAAAATCGTTCAGACGACTACCTAATATAACATAAGGATAAGTCCTGATGATTTTTAACCCGTCCGCCGCAGGTAAAAATTCCTAAAACGCAGAGGCAGGTCTTCTGACTTATCCATTGCCGATGCCTTCCCAACTCGTATATCGGAGTCAGTGGCAAAGATTTTCGGCTCTAATAGTAACCACACCCGATGGTGTGGCGGACTTACAGCAGCGAGGACTGTCCGGGATTTTCACCCGATTCCCTTTTCATCGAAACTCCCGACGAGCGAGTCGTTCCGAACCTTTGCTGCTGCAAATGTAGAGATTTTTAGTGAAATAAAAAAGAAAAAGCGATAAAATTTTATCGCTTTTTCAGACCTCGCTCCTCTGCCAATCGCTCCATTAGGGCGTGTGCAGCGTCGTAGTCGTTTGGTATCTCGCCATCGAGAATGGCATTCTTGATTATCTCCTTTATCTCGCCGAGAATGGCGCACGGAGCAATATCGTACTCCTTCATTATTATATCGCCCGTAATGGGTGGTTGGAAGTTGCGAATACGGTCGCGCTCCTCCAAGTCGCGCATCTTCTCACGCACCAACTCGAAATTTGCCAAGAAACGCTTCACCTTGCTCTCTATGCCCGAGGTGATATCCGCCTCACAGAGCATCATCAACTTCTCGACATCGTCCCCCGCTTCGAACAACAAGCGGCGCACTGCCGAGTCGGTAACCACATCTTCCGCCAAAATTATTGGTCGCAGATGGAGAAATACCATCTTCTGCACAAACTTCATCGTCTCGCCCAACGGCAATTTCAGACGGCGGAAAATAGGCTGCACCATCTTCGAGCCAAGCACCTCGTGGCCGTGGAACGAAAATCCGATGCGTGGGTCGTACGATTTGCATCGTGGCTTGGCAATATCGTGCATTACGGCAGCCCAGCGCAGCCACAAATCATCGCTTTTGCGAGCCACATTATCAAGTACTTTCAGCGTATGCTTAAAGTTGTCTTTGTGGGCGTGGTTGCCACGTCGTTCCACACCGCAGAGGGCGTGCATTTCGGGAAATATAATCTCCAATAAGCCGGTCAATTCGAGCAATTCAAAACCAATTGACGGCACGGGCGAAGCGACAATTTTATTCAACTCGGTGATGATGCGCTCCTGCGACACAATTTTTATGCGTTCGCGGTTGCGTTTCATCGCCTCGAAGGTTTCGTCCTCCAACTCGAAACCGAGTTGCGCTGCAAAACGAATGCCTCGCATCATTCGCAGAGGGTCGTCAGAAAATGTTATATCGGGGTCGCACGGGGTGCAGATTATGCAATCTTCGAGGTCGTACATTCCGTCGAACGGATCGACCAGCTCTCCAAATGTCTTGCCATTGAGCGACCACGCCATAGCGTTTATCGTGAAGTCGCGACGACGCTGGTCGTCTTCGATAGTGCCATCCTCGACGTGAGGCTTGCGCGAGTCGGGCGAGTATGACTCTTTGCGTGCCCCTACAAACTCTACCTCGTAGCCATCGGCACGTAGCATAGCTGTTCCGAAGGTTTTAAATACCGAAACCTTTGTACGAAGCTCCTTGCCGAGCGCCTCGGCAATCTCGATGCCGCTACCCACAACCACCACATCTATATCGGTGCAAGGACGGTGCAGATAGTAGTCGCGAACATATCCGCCCACAACATACGCCTCCACACCTCGTTCATCAACAAGGCGTGAAATTCGCTCGAAAATTGGCAGGTTTAGTGGGTTCTTCATATTTTTTAGCTATTAGCCGTTAGCCATTAGCTTTTTTAATTCTCCGTTTTCAGTTTTCCGCTTTCCGTTTTCCGTTTTCCGCTTTCCGCTTTCCGCTTTCAGTTTTCCGTTTATTTAAGGCATCTGCGATATAGTTGCACCGTATTTTCCAATCCGAGGTAGAGTGCATCGCTGATGAGGGCGTGGCCTATCGAAACCTCATCGCACCACGGAATCTGCTCGGCAAAGTATTGCAGGTTTTCGAGCGATAGGTCGTGTCCGGCATTCAGACCAAGACCGCACTTGCGTGCCTCCTCGGCAGTAGCGATGTATGGAGCAATGGCTTTTTCTCTATCAGTTTTATAATTAGTGGCATACGCCTCGGTGTAGAGTTCAACGCGGTCGGCGCCGCAGGCGGCTGCTCCGGCAACCATTTCGGGCTTCGGATCGACGAAAATCGATACGCGTATTCCCTTCTCGTGGAAACGCTTGGTGATGTCGGTCAAAAACGCCTTGTTGGCTATGGTGTCCCAGCCGGCATTTGAGGTGATGGCATCAACCGCATCGGGCACGAGTGTAACTTGGGCAGGTACAACCTCCAAAACCAAATCAACAAACGAGTCTATCGGGTTACCCTCGATATTCAACTCGGTTTTTGTAACCTTTTTCAACTCGCGCACATCGGAGTAGCGGATATGGCGTGCATCGGGGCGTGGGTGAACGGTTATTCCCTCGCCACCAAAACGCTCTATTGCAAGTGCCGCAGCAACCACATCTGGTGTGTTTCCGCCGCGAGAATTGCGAATTACCGCAATCTTATTTACATTTACGCTCAACTTTGTCATAAAAATCGCTATATTTGCAGATGGATTTTGCACACTTTGCGCCAAAATCGATGTAAAGTTAATGAATTTCGCCGAAATAAGAGATGAAAATTATACTTTTTTCACGAAAAAGCATTGCTCTCCGAATTGAGGATATAGAGCAAATCTTCGGAGCCATAGAGCGTTATGGCTTTGATTATGCCATAAACAGAGAGTTCGCCGAGTGTATTGAGGAGCACACTTCGCGTATTATTGCGCCCGAATTTATCTACGACGAGGTGGTTGGGGTGCAACCCACAGATGCGGTGATGGTGTGCTATGGTGGCGACGGCACTCTGCTCGAAGGTGTGCATCGCCTCAATGGTGAGGATATCCCTGTGGTGGGTATCAATGGCGGACACCTCGGATTCTTGGCACTCGCCCCGCGCGAAAATATCGGTGAAGTATTCGATGCAATAGCCTCGGCAAAACTCAACTTCGAGGAGCGAAATATGCTCTGCATCGAGGGACTTGCGGGCGATAAGCTCTATGCCCTGAACGAAGTGTCGGTGCAACGTCTTGGTGCGACGATGATTTCGATCGAGGCGGCAATCGACGGCAATGCCGTTTCAACCTACAATGGCGATGGCGTAATTATCTCAACACCAACGGGTTCAACCGCCTATTCGTTGAGTGCGGGAGGTCCAATTTTGGCTCCTTCGTGCCATACGTTTTTGCTCACTCCGCTTGCTCCACACAACCTTACGATGCGACCTATCGTAATGCCCGATTCGAGCGTGGTAACACTCCATATCAACACTCGCAAAAACGAGGCTTCAATCTCGGTGGATAATCGCACTCTCAAAATCTCGGACGATGCCGTTTTGACCATCAAAAAGGCGAAAAGATCGATTCGTTTGGCTGTGCCACACAATATATCTTTCTTCGATTCGTTACGGAATAAGATGATGTGGGGAGTGGATATCAGGTAAGGTTTTTTAGCCATTAACTTTTGCTATTTTCTATTAGAAATAGAAGTTTTCCGCTTTCCGCTTTTCGTTTTCCGTTTTAATTTGTATATTTGCGCCCTATTAGGTATTAGATGGAGAAGATTCCGGCACATATAGCGATAATTATGGACGGCAATGGTCGCTGGGCGAAGGCTCAGGGCAAGGAGCGCTACGAGGGACACATCGAAGGTGTCGCCTCGGTTAAGGCGTGTATCAAGGCTGCCCGTAAGCACGGTGTGCGCTATCTTACTCTCTATGCCTTCTCGACCGAGAATTGGGGTCGCCCGCAGGCGGAGGTGGAGGCGTTGATGCAACTCTTCTGCAAGAGCGTAACGAAGGAGACTCCCGAACTTATCGAGCAGGGTGTGCAGGTGCGCTTTATTGGTCGTCGCGACCGCTTCTCGGAGGAGGTGCGAGAGCGACTGCTCCATATCGAAAGCAGCACAGCCGAGGGTGATAAATTGACTTTGGTATTGGCGTTCGACTACTCTTCGCGCGATGAGTTGGTACGAGCAATACGAAAGGTGGCAGAGCGCGTGCAAAATGGCGAGTTGAAGGCGGAGGAGATTGACGATGCTGTGATTTCGGCACATCTCGATACTGCCGATATGCCCGATCCCGACCTCGTAATTCGTACGAGTGGGGAGTGCCGTTTGAGCAACTTTATGTTGTGGCAGGCTTCGTATGCCGAGATGTATTTTCCGCAAACGATGTGGCCCGACTTCCGCGAAGAGGCGTTTGCGAAGGCGTTGGAGGTCTATGCCGAGCGAGATAGACGCTACGGCCTATTGTAATTGACAAAGTAGAAGATGAGGTTATATTCGAAGATATTGTGCATATTAACGGCATCGCTGGCGACACTTACAGCGGTGGCGCAGACCGAGCCTGCTATCAAGGCGGATAGTACCGCTGAGAATAGCGAGTTCGTAATGCCGAAAGATGCCCCATATTTCGATGGCGCAGATGATAAGATGTATCATCTTCGCCGAGTGAATATCCACGGTGTGAAGCATATCAACCACGACGTTATCCGTTCGTCGTCGGGTTTAGTGCCTGGCGATTCGATATATCTTTCGGGCTCGTTTATCCAGAATGCGATGATGCGCCTTTGGTCGCAGCGTTACTTCGAAGATATTCAGATTGGTGCAACCATCGACGGCGATAGTGTAGATTTGGAGGTTATGCTGCGCGAACGTCCTCGTGTGATGAATTGGGCGGTAACAGGTATTCCAAAGGGCAAGGCAAAGGAGATGGTAGATGAGACGTTGAAACTCAAACGAGGACACGAACTCTCCGACCACATTATCGACCGCAATATCAAACTCATAAAGGAGCACTTTGGCGAAAAGGGCTTCCTCGACTGCGAGGTTGATGTGAAGATTGAGCCCGATACGGTTATTAAACAGGCGGTGAATGTAACCTTCGATGTGAAGAAAAATCAGCGTGTCCGCATCGGCGAGATTAACTTCGAGGGTAACGAAAACTTCGATGATAAGCGATTGGCGCGTACATTCAAAAAGACCCACAAGGTGAGCGCCTATTTTTGGCAAAAGACCAAGTTTAACGAGAAGGAGTATGCCGAAGATAAGGAGTTGTTGCTCGACTTCTACAACTCGAAGGGTTATCGAAATGCAACAATTTTGTCGGACTCGATATATCGAATCAACGAGAAGCGTATCGGCATCACGCTCAACGTTTCGGAGGGAAATAAGTACTATATCCGCAACGTAAATTGGGTGGGTAATTCGAAGTACGATACCGAGATGTTACAGCGAATGCTTGCTGTGAACAAGGGCGATGTCTACGATAAGAAGTCTATTCACAAGCGTCTTGGTGTAGGCAAGGAGCAGAATCCTGACGATATGTCCGTATCGTCGCTCTACCAGAACGATGGTTATCTGATGTCGCAGATTGAGCCCGAGGAGATTATTATCGGCAAGGATTCACTCGACCTTGAAATCAAAATTTTCGAGGGCAACCAGTTTACAATCAACAATGTAGGAATCACAGGTAATAACCGAGTGAATGATGAGGTTATCCGCCGTGAGTTGTACACCCGTCCGGGTGAGTTGTACAACCGAGCTCTCATTATGCAGACCATTCGTACATTGGCAGGTATGCAGCACTTCAACGAGGAGACTTTGATGCCGGATATTAAACCTGTGTCGAACGATTTGGTCGATATCAATTGGCCTCTCGAAGAGAAGGCTTCCGACCAATTCAACGTCGCTGCGGGTTGGGGCTCGGGAACATTTGTGGGCTCGATAGGTATCACGTTGAATAACCTATCCATTCGCAACCTCTTCAAGAAGGGGGCGTGGCGACCTTATCCGCAGGGTCAGAACCAGCGTCTTTCCATCTCGGGACAGACCAATGGTACCTACTATAAGGCTATTGCTCTTTCGTTCCAAGACCCTTGGCTCGGAGGACGCAAGCCAAACTCGTTTACCATTTCGGGACACCTCTCCGAGCAGAATAATGCCTACTATATCTGGCAGTCGGCAACATCGTACTTCCGCTCGTATGGACTTTCGGTCGGTTTTGGTCGCCGACTCTCGTGGCCCGACCCTTACTTCACATTCTATGGTGAATTGGCATACCAGCGATATGGCTTGAAGAACTACAACTCGTTCGTAATGTCGAATGGAGTTACCAATATGCTCTCGATGCGATTGATTTTAGCTCGAAACTCAACAGACCAACCAATCTATCCACGTCGAGGTTCGGATATTTCGCTCTCGTTGCAGATTACTCCGCCATTCTCGGCTATGGACGGCAAGGACTACTCCAATCCGA
The DNA here is from genome assembly GCA_017520545.1 of Alistipes sp. Lineage (GTDB taxonomy): Bacteria > Bacteroidota > Bacteroidia > Bacteroidales > Rikenellaceae > Alistipes. Next base: position 20,262 of record JAFXFM010000014.1, read on the forward strand.
ATATGACCGAGCAGGAGCGTTACAAATGGAGCGAGTATCACAAGTGGCAATTTAAAGCGCAGTGGTTCCAGGCTCTCACGCCAAACAACAACCTTGTGTTGATGGCAAAGGCGGAGATGGGTTACCTCGGACACTACAATAAGTATAAAATTTCGCCATTTGAGCGTTTCCAAGTCGGAGGTGATGGTATGTCGGGCTATACGATGTATGGTGTCGATATTATCTCGCTGCGTGGTTACGAGGACGGTGCTTTGGACCCTGCGGGCAGCGACTACTCCATAGCATATAACAAATATACGGTGGAGTTGCGTTACCCTGTAATTCTGAAACCTTCGTCGCAGATCTACGTTCTCGGCTTCCTCGAAGCGGGTAACGGATTTACCTCGTGGAAGGATTTCGCACCGTGGAAGGTTAAGCGTTCGGCGGGTGTCGGCGTGCGACTCTACTTACCTATTGTGGGTATGCTCGGTATCGATTGGGGATGGGGCTTCGACCCACCGGCAGGCTCTACCAAGCGTAGCGGTAGCCAGTTCCACTTCGTTATCGGACAGAGCTTCTAACGGCGATTGGCAATATATTTGAGATGTACAACGTTTGAATAATAAACAGAAGTAGTTATGAAACGGGTAATTTTAACAGTGGTGTTCGCTTTGGCGACTTTGGGATTTGCTTCGGCACAGAAGTATTGCGTGGTTGATAGTGAGAAGATTTTCAAATCGCTCGAAGCCTACAACAAGGTGATGACTCAACTCGACGAGTTAGGCAAGGCGTATCAGACCGAGGTGGATAATAAATATAAGAGCGTTGAGACTCTCTACAACAACTATATGGCGCAGCGCGACAACCTCTCAGCATCGACTCGTGCTTCTATCGAGCAGCAGATTTTGAATAAAGAGCAGGAGGCGCAGAAGTATCAGCAGGAGGTGTTTGGCGAGAACGGTACACTTATGCAGAAGCGTGTGGAGCTTATCAAGCCAATTCAGGAGAAGGTGTTTGCCGCAATCGAAAGGTATGCCAAGACATTTGGCTATGAGTTGATACTCGACAAGGCATCGAACGTTTCGATTCTCTACTCGGGAGAGGGAGTCGATCACACACAGCAGATAATAAACGAACTTAAAAAATAAAAAAACAGAAAAACATTATGAAAAAATTTTTGGGATTAACCCTTATGGCAGTTGCGATGCTCGGCATTAGCACTGTATCGGCACAGAAGATGGCGCGTGTTAATATGCAGGAGATTGTAGCCGCAATGCCGGAGTATGCAGAGGCGCAGAAGAATCTCGAACTCTTCGGTAAGGATTTGCAGGAGCAGATGGAGCAGATTCAGGTGGAGTTCAACAACAAGTACGCAGATTTCGAGAAGAATCAGGCTACTATGGCCGCATCGGTAAAGCAGATGAAGCAGCAGGAGTTGCAGCAGTTGCAGCAGCGTTTTGCCGAGTTCCAGCAGATTGCACAGCAGGACTTCCAGAAGAAGGAGGCAGAGTTGAGCGAGCCTGTATATAAGAAGGCGCAGGACGCTATCAACAAGGTTGCAAAGGCGGGTGGCTATCTTGCAGTTTTTAACACAGCAGTTCCAAGCCTTATCTACTTCGACGAGGCACAACTCGTGGATATTGCACCACTCGTAAGGAAGGAGTTGGGTATCGTTGAGACGCCAGCCGCAACACCGGCAAAGAAATAGGGTAGTGCCCATAACAGAGATGGTTGTAACCAACAAAAAGTCGCAGTCTTTAGACTGCGACTTTTGTTGTCAAGATATTGCCCTTGCACCACTACTTTGCTTTGAAGCCCTTATACAAAACCGGAAAGACCGTAAGTCGAAGTTGTGTCAGTCCGTATGGTGTAAGCTCTATGTATTTGCCTTTGCCCGTAGCCTCAGGAGCCACAGGGAGGTCTGGTGTCAGAAGTTCGCCCTTCGGACCATTAGCAAACTCCCACTCAATAGGATAGACTTTGAGTTTAAGGCGAGGACCATTAGGGGTAGCTATCGCTTTCGCCTCTTCATCGGCTGCTACGGCATAGTTCCAATCCCCCGCAGGAGTGATGCTCCAACAAGGGAAGGCGTTGTCGTCGGCAGGGTATTTACCATTCATATTTGCGTAGCGTACGGTATCCTTCTCCCACTTCTCAGGTATTGCATAAGTATATACAAGCGGGCCACGCTCGAACCATACGCCGCTGCCGTGTGCCGTTTTGCGTACAACCTTCATCGGTAATTCGAGGACTATCTGGTCGCCATCGGCAAATTTGCGGTTGAGGGTAAAGAATGTACCACTCTTCAACTCCTCCTCTACACTCTTGCCATTTATCGAAAGCGTAGCACCTTCACACCATTCTGGTATGCGGAGATGAAGAGCGAACTTCTTCGCCTTCTCTGCCTCTACGCGGAATGTTATGCGCTCGCTATATGGGTATGAGGTCTCTTGAATGATTGTTAAACCCTTGTCGTACTTGAATTTCGATGGGCCGTAGAGAGCCGCTACCACGCCATCTTTGCTGCGAAGCCACATTCTCGCCACGTAGTTAGGCATAAGGCGATGAATCTGTCCGGCACAACACTCGGTTTGATGAGTAGGGCGGTATGCCATCCAAGTAGAGCAGAAGTTATCCTTGTTGTGATTTGACGTACCCGTACAGAGGAACTGATTTACCGAGGAGTAGTATTGCAACGACTTGAAATCGTTGGCAACAGCACCCATACCTGCGTTGAATACTATCTTTTCGAGTCTATCGGCATACTTTGCCTCTTTCAGGATTTCGAGGAAGTAGCCCAAAGTCCAACTCATATCCACCGCATCGCAAGTCTCGTGGCTATGCATAATACCACGACCTCGTGTCCATTCCGACGAGGTGAAGAGTCCGTCAGGAAGTTCGTTCTCGCTGAAAAGTCGCTCCAACGAACTCACTCCGAGGTGCTTGTAGTATGGATTACCCGTTGCTTCGTAGAGCATAATCGGCAACTTCAAAATCTCACACATCGTAACGCCGTGCATCTCGTATGGCTTTTCGGCAGTTAGAAACTCGATTGTTACACGAGAATCTCTGTGTTTTTGGTCGCCACCGACATAATTTTTTCGGTTACGGAAAACATAGTCTGCCTTTTCGACAAGCTTCTTGTTGCCCGTTCTTGCAGCGGTCCAAAGCAATCCCTCAATCGAGATAATGTTTCTTCGATACGCCAAATGCTCAATGGTGTAGGCCTCGTAATTGCGCTCCAATGCTTGCAACATCTCCTTCGAAGGGTTGGCGTTGTAGGCAGCCTGCATTGCACGGAAGAATACCGCTGTCGGCCACGAAATATCAACCTTTGGGCTACCAAGTGTACCGTCGGGTAGGGGGTTGTCCAAAGTGTAACGAATACCTGCCATAGCCTTCTCAATCATCGCTTTGTCGTCGATGAGGTATCCTAAACGAATAAGTCCGTCGGTGTAGTAGGCGGTTTGCTCATAGCGCCACCAATCTCGACCGTGCGTTCCCATTCGAGGAATTTCACCGTCCCACAAGTTTGTGGTGTAGGGGTAGGAAAGGGCCTCCGGATGTCCGGTGAGTCCCAATTTTTGGGTTTGCAGGTACTCCATAATCCAGCCTTGCGGCTCAACTTCTTTAAGGCTGACGTCTTCCCATTGTTGCGCACTAACTGTGGCGAAGAACGCAAGAGAAAGAGCGGTAAAAATAAATTTCTTCATAAATATAAGTTGTTAGGTTGTAGTATGATTGGCAAATATACAATATATATTTATTTTTGCAAAATATATGCAAGAAGCATCTGCGGTAATTTTATCGCAGATGCTTCTTGTTAAAAAATGTGGACCCAGAGGGGCATGATCCCACGACCTTCGGATTATGAGTCCGCTGCTCTAACCAACTGAGCTATGGGTCCTAAAAACCTAATGCGAGTGCAAAGATAGAAATAAAAACGGAAAACGGAAAACGGAAAACGGAAAACTGCTAAAAAAATATAAAATTTTAGAGTTTTTCGCCATTTCTCCACGCCAAATATCCTATCCACAAACGCAACAATCGGCAACGCAGACTGAAATGGAGCTTGGCTGTGAGGATATCGTGCAGATTTATGAGGTCTATTCTATCGAGGTTGTCCATTAAGGCACGATATGTTCTCTTGCAGCCGAAATGCTTTATGAGCATACCCACACGATAGCAACGTGAACGCTTCAACTCCTCCTTGTAGCCCTTGCCCACCATCTCACGCAATTTGCGCACCACAACCAACGATTGAATGAATTTCTCGATATTGAGGGTGTTCGAGCAACTCGCCTCGTTCGCGCGGTTGTAGATATAGCCGTACAACTCGTTCAATGTCTTCACACTACGGCTTTTGTGCATTACAGTTGCCAACAGTAGCCAATCTTCACCATATATTATGTTGGTGTCGAGGCGAATGTTGTTCTCCTCGATTAGGCGACGACGATATAGCGTGCCGGCAATGCCAATCATTGTGCGATGTCCCATCACCTGACGGAATGCCTCGTCCCAATTTTTGGCATAGCGTACGGGGCGTTTATGGGTGCGTTCGTTGCCGAAAACATCGAGTGTGGAGAAGCGGATAATGTCGTACTCCTCCATATAGGGCAGACACTTGGCAAGCGTTCCTTCGGCGAGCCAATCGTCGGCATCGACAAAGGTTACCCACTCGCCTGTGGCGTTGTCCAAACCGCAATTGCGTGCAGAACTTACACCGCCGTTCTCCTTTGATATTACCTTTATGCGGCTCTCCTTCGAGGCGTATTCGTTGCATATTTCGAGGCTGTTGTCTTTGCTGCCATCGTTCACCAACAACAATTCGTAGTCGTCCACGCCCTGCTCGGCGATACTCTCGATGCACTTGGCGAGGTATTGCTCTACATTATAGACCGGCACAATTATACTAATCAACGGCATAGGGCTTGTTTTAAGAAGTTCAGACTTCGTTCCTGCCAACTTTGCAGACCCTGTTCAACGTTTTGCCACTTTATCGGGTCGGTCGGAACCTTGGCTCGCTCCACGTCGATTATTGTGCGGTCGAGCAGATTGAACTTTCCGAGTAACGAAACAAAACGACTTGCACCACGATTACGGTTTATCATAACGGCAAACTCTCGACGAAAAATTGTCGAGAAGACGCACCCGTGGAACGAATCGGTAAGTACGTACTCCGCATCGCGGAACATTGCCAGCCACTCTTCAACCGATAGGTCTGCCTCTTTGTCGGCTCCAAAAATTTGCGCTACAACACCTCTTTGCTTTGCTTCTCGCTCTATGAGCGCAATTTTTTCGGGCGTAGGGTCCAAAATATAAGCAGCGAGATATCGCTCCTTGCTCTTTGCTATTGAAGCGCATACGGTGCGGTAGTCGTCAGCCGTGAGTAGCAGGGTAGGGTCGAGCACCTCCGTGGCATCAACACCAAGATAACTGCGACATAGTGTTACGCCCGACTCCTCGCGTACCGAAATATGCTCTATTCGCTTGGCGAGTTTGCTGCATAGCTTGGCTTTACGAGGCTTGTACTCCCAGTGATCCACTCCAAACGAGGCGGCGTAGGCAATCTTCTTGATATCGCCTCTATTCTCCACAAAGTCGAGGAACATATTTGTCAAAACTCCACGATTGTAGCGAGGACGCCACACTTGGTCGCTACCTACAATAACCGCCTCCAACCCATACTCCGAGATGAGTTTTGCCGAGTAACCATCGACAGCTTGTGTTGTGGCGATATTCTTCTCCACGAAGTTCGCAAAGTGTGGCTTTCTGGACTTTACAATCCTACTGTTTGGCAGTGGTCGCTTCGTTGAGTGAAAGAGATTGTAAAGGAGATTTCGTAACCACACCTTTACCAGTCTGCCCCTCGACATTGTAATTGTGTAGTCGATAGTAATGGGCTCGTGTCCCAATCTACGCAAAACGGTCTGCATTGCAAAGTTTTGCAATACACCGCCATAGTTGTTTAACAATGGTTGAGTTACGATACCTACCTTCATATCCGTTTGGGCGGTTTGCGATCTCTTTATCCTCTACACAAACGGCAACTTCACCACCTCGGCTTTGAGCAATCTGTCGCGGATAACCACGCAAACTACCGTACCAACCTTCGCAAACTCGCTCTTGACGTATGCCATACCGATACCAACCTTCAAACAAGGCGACATCGTTCCCGAAGTGATGTGTCCAATCTCGTTGCCCTCGGCGTCCGCTACCTTATATTCGTGGCGTGGAATACCACGATCAATCATTTTAAGACCTACCAACTTGCGCTCTACGCCGTTAGCCTTCTGCTCGGCGAGGAGGTCGCGGTCGATAAACTCTTTGCCATCGACAAACTTGGTAATCCAACCCAAGCCCGCCTCGATAGGCGAAGTTGTGTCGTCAATCTCGTCGCCATACAAGCAGAAACCCTTCTCCAAACGGAGTGTGTCGCGTGCGCCCAAGCCGATATTTTTCAGACCATACTCCTCACCTGCCTTCCACAACTCCTCCCAGATGTGATCGGCGTCCTCGTTGTGCATATATATCTCGCAACCGCCCGAGCCTGTGTAGCCTGTCATCGAGAGTATCACCTCGCAACCTGCCAACTGCAACTGACGGAAGGTGTAGTACTCCATATTCTCAACCTCCTCCTCGCACATCTTCTGCACGATTTTCATTGCGAGAGGTCCCTGAATTGCCAACTGCGAGATGCGGTCCGAAGCGTTCTCCAACTCCACGCCTTCGCGCATTCCGAACGCCTTACCCTGCTCCAAAATATGCGCCCAATCCTTGTCGATATTGGCAGCATTCACGCAGATAAGGTACTTCTGCTCCGAGTAGCGGTAGATGATAATGTCATCGACAATACCGCCCTTGCCGTTAGGCATACACGAGTATTGCGCCTTGCCATCGTAGAGCTTTGTTACATCGTTTGTGCCTATGCGCTGCAAGAGGGCAGTGGCATTCTCGCCCTTAACCCAGATTTCGCCCATATGGCTCACGTCGAACACGCCTGCACCGTTACGTACGGTCATATGCTCGTCGTTGATGCCCGAAAACTCGATAGGCATATTGTAGCCCGCAAACTCCGCCATCTTGGCACCATTTGCAATGTGATACTTTGTAAATACGGTTGTTTTCATAGTGTTATGTAGTTTTAAGGTTTTTCGGTTTGTGGGCTTTTAGCCATTGGCTTTTTCTCCACTACAAAATTAAAAAATTTTGCTCACAAAACAATAACTCTCGAAAATTATTTCTAAATTTGTAGTGCAGTCTTCGGATTGCAGACATATTATTAGTGAAAGTGTTTCGCTAATCCTTGACAGTAAAATTTGGCGATTTTAGAACACAAGGATAGGCAATAAAGCACTCATCACCGTGTACGGATATATCACTTCTTGATATACCTACGGTGTGGGGTATTGTTTATTTGTGTTCAGGCCACGCCAAATGCCTACTGTCAGATAAACGAACAACCTCACACTTTCTTTTTATACTAACTGCACATTCGAGGTCGGTGGGCAAACCTAAAACTTAATTTATTATGGCAAAATATGCTTATACTGAAGAGGGTAAAGCCGCAATTGTTGTTTTAGCAACAATGATGATTAAAGCAGATGGAAGAACAGATCCAAAAGAAATTGATTTGAGCCTCATATTTTTTAATAAGCTTAATGTGGGGTCGAAAGCTTTAAATTTATCAAAAACAATGACTCCAAGCGAAGCTTTGCTTATTGTCAACAAAATGACACTAGAAGAAAAGAAGTTAGTAAGAGTTATTTTGTCTACAATTTTGGCTGCAGATGGGGAAATGGACGATAGAGAATTAGCAATACTCACTACAGTTTCTTTGGTTGCTAATATTCCTCAAGTACTCCCTGATGAGGGACGAAAAATCTTAGAAGAGCTATATATGGTATAGCGATTTAAGAAGAATATATAAAAATTAAAGGTTAGTAATTAGTTATGCAAAAATTTAAAACGATCTCGATTGATGAGGTAAATGCGATTTGGCAAAAAGGGGATTATATTACAAAAAGTGATAGATTAAAGCTCCAGTCCTATACTGTTACAACTCTTTGCGAAATGTGCGAAGGATTAACAAATGAAGAATTAGCAGAAGTCTATTTTCTAGAATCAAAGAATCTTTGGCGAGTTATCAACATTGCGTGTTGTATAACAGGAGTATATCCCGAAGGACTACAAATGCTAAAAAATACTCATATATATTATCAATTGCAAAATGAAGCCCAAGAACTAGACGGAAGCGACATTTTCAAAAAGAGAGTATTCATTCAAGTTTTATTCGAGCAATCCCTAAAAGAATTTAAACAAAATGGTAATATAGAATTTCAAGGTAGAATGCCTCAAAAGTTGTTCCAATTTAGACAACAAACTGCAGATAATTGGTTTGATAGTTACTCAACAACAGCTGCTAAGTTATTTGCTATGATATATGCGGCCCTAGGTAAAGATGAAGCCATGGCTTTCATTTTTGGTTTTACAGCTTATTACCTTAATAAGTCTCAAACTTTTAAGTATTATGCAAAATCAACCGATTCTAATATGAATGATACTATATTTAGAATATTAGGAGAATTTACAAATGTTGTAGGCGGAGATAAATCTTTGATACAGAATACGGGTCGTGTGGTTTTATATAAAGATTTGTAATTATGAGACTTTGGGAATTTATAAAAAACATCATCAATACAATAATGGATGGCTCTTTGGAAAGGGTTAGAATTATTCGGGCGATGAATGAAAATTTTCAAGAATCTTATTATTCGGGTGGTATAGATAGATTATGCAGAGTGAGCATTGGTGCTGGCGACCCAGAATTTGCGCATGAAATGAGCTCAATGTGGGTAAGAAGCGGTTTTAGGATAACTATAGAAAACGATTTAGGGCTAGCGGATTCAGAAGTATTTGAGATTTCGGATTATATATTGCAAAATAAGTCATTTATTAGACAACTAATGGCCTTAGGTTTTGATACTCTAATTGTGCAAGGAAAGGTTACAAGAAGAGGGAAATTATTTTGTTTAAAATCTTATTCAAACTTAAATGAATACATGTTGCACTAATTTCATAAAACGAATTACTGCGTATTTTGAGGCTAAGTTTACAAAGGATAAAGATTGCACAAAAGATGCAGTTAATGTTGTTGAAAGTTTCTCGAAAGCGAAAGTATTATACAAAACACTGTGTAAAAAGTGCCATCCAGACCGCTTTGTTGAGGAAGAGAAGAAGTTGATTGCCGAAAATTTATTTATGAGAGTTCAGCATAATCGTTATGATTACGAAGCTCTTAAATGTATATCTGATGAGGTTGATCAAAGTTTGGATTAAAATTCATTTTAAATTTACTAAACAGCCAATGGCCAATGGCTAATGGCCATAAAAAGCTAACCGAACGATTTTTCGTTCGGTTAGCTTTAGTTTTCCGTTTTCCGTTTTCCGCTTTCCGTTCGGCGCAGGCCGAGTCGTGGGCAGCGGTGGAACTCGCGAGTGCGGTCGAATAGGTAGCGATATGTGGTGTGCATCTTGTGCTTTGTAGCGCAGACATAACGCTCTATCATTCTATTCATTACGGGATTAAAGTCGCCAATCCACGCAAACTCGAACGACTTGTAAGGGCTGCGACCCGTTTGGATGTAATTTTCGAGAATATAGGTCATAATGGCACTCTCGATGCCCTTGCCCTGAAATTCGGGCGTGATGCCGAAGATAATGCCAAAGACTCTGTCGCACGAACGTCGCACCTTCAGATCCCACATCAGGCGCAACTTCTCCACCAGACCGAATTTGCCGTTGAATTTACCAATTACACGATTCAAGTCGGGTACCATAACGAAGAAACCTATCGGCTCGTCGTTGTGGTAGGCGAAGTAGATGAGCTCCCTATCAATAATAGGTCGCAACGTGCTCATCAACGTTTGCGCCTCCTCCTCACTCATTGGCTTAACGCCCGTAAAGAGCGACCACGCCTTGTTATAGATTGTTCGCAGATTCTCCGCAGCCTCTTTGAGGTTTACACCTCGTATATCTCGGATTTGGTACTCGGGGTTGGCGAGTACGCGATGCGCTTTTTCGAGTGCGATTTCGCTCAACACGCCACTCTCGGCACGCCAAATGTATGAATTTTGATTGAAATAGTTTTCGAAGCCGTAGTTCTCGAATAGGGCCTTGTAGTATGGCAGATGATATGGATTTCCATAGAGCGGCTGGTACTCGAAACCCTCGACCAACAAGCCCCACCACGAATCGCGTGAGCCAAAGTTTACCGGTCCGTCCATACCCTCCAAACCACGCTCCGAGAGCCACCCTCTCGCAGCGTCGAAGAGCAGATTGGCAACCTCTTGCGAATCAATCGACTCGAAGAAGCCGCAGCAACCCATATTCTCTGTAACCTTCGCCTGTTCACGATTGTAGAATGCAGCGATACGACCTACCGCCTCACTCTTCTCATCGTAGGCTATCCAGCGAATAGCTTCGCCACTCTCGAACAGGTGGTTGCTTTGCGGGTCGAAAACCCTCTCTATATCGTTGTCGAGTGGGCATACCCACGCCTCTGCATCTCGGTAGATTTTGCGGTCGAGATGCAACCACACCTTTGCTTCGTGTGGTGTTGTAACCTCTTTAAGATGATATTGTGCCATAGTCTAAACTATCTCTGCATAGAGATCGAAATCGTCAGCATCAGTGATGCGGACATTGTAGAAATGTCCCTTCATTAGACGTTTGTGGCTGGTAATCAAAAGCTCCTCGTCCACTTCGGGCGAGTCGTACTGCGAGCGACCGATGTAGTATTCGCCCGACTTGCCATCGATAATAACACGCTCTATATTGCCCACACGCTCCTCGTTCTTCGAGTGCGAAATCTCTGCCTGAATAGCCATCAGATGCTCTGCGCGATAGTTCTTCACCCGCTCCGGAACATTATCCTTCAACTTTGTTGCCGAGAATGTTCCCTCCTCCTCCGAGTATGGGAATACACCGAGTCGGTCGAAACGAAGTCGCTTAACCTCCTCGCACAACTCCTCGTAATCCTCGGCACTCTCGTTCGGGTAGCCCACCAACATAGTGGTACGAATTGCGATATCGGGTATTGCGGTGCGCAGTCGCTCAATCAATTCGAGAGCCTCCGCCTTTGTGTGGCGACGGTGCATCAACTCCAACTGATTGTCGGCGAGGTGTTGCAACGGAATATCCAAGTATTTACAAATTTTAGGCTCTCGGGCCATCACCTCAATTACCTCTTGCGGAAAGTCGGTAGGGTAGGCGTAGTGCAGTCGTATCCACTCGATGCCCTCCACCTTGCACAACTTTTCGAGCAACTCCGCCAAACAGCGCTTGCCGTAAAGGTCCATACCGTAGTAGGTGGTATCTTGTGCCACCACCATCAACTCCTTAACGCCCTTTGCTGCGAGATTTTGCGCCTCCTCCAACACCTGCTCCATAGGTACCGAACGATGCTTGCCACGAATCAGCGGAATAGCGCAATAGCCACATCGCCAATTGCAACCCTCGCCAATTTTGAGGTAGGCGTAGTGCTTCGGTGTGGAGAGTTCGCGCTGTGTTTCGACCTCCTTGTTATAGTTGCCCGTCAAGGCTCTAACTACGCTGTCGAAGGTGCGTGCGCCAAAGTAGTCGTCCACCTCGGGAATCTCCTCGCGCAACTCCTCGGCATAACGCTCCGAAAGGCAGCCTATAACGAACAGTTGCTCAATCAACCCTGCACGCTTTGCCTCGACGCAGTTGAGTATGGTGTCGATGCTCTCCTCCTTTGCATCGCCAATAAAGCCGCAGGTATTCACTACCACGACCTTGGCATCTGTGCGGTCGCTATCGAAACGAATTTCGTAACCTGCCTTTGCCAACTGCGCAGCGATATGCTCCGAATCGACACGATTCTTGGCGCAACCGAGCGTTATGATGTTTACAATCTTCATTGCGGACTATTTTTTGCCGAACAATGCCTTCACGAATTGATGACGGTCGAAGATGCGGAGTTGGTCAATGCCCTCGCCAATGCCGATATAGCGCACCGGTACTTTGAATGTGTCGCTGATACCGATCACTACACCACCCTTGGCTGTTCCGTCCAACTTTGTGATAGCCAACGAGGTAACTTGCGTCGCTTGTGTGAATTGACGAGCCTGCTCAAAGGCGTTTTGTCCGGTAGAGCCGTCCAAAACGAGCATCACTTCGTGCGGAGCATTAGGAATAACCTTCGCCATAACGTTGCGAATTTTTGTCAATTCGTTCATCAATCCCACCTTATTATGCAAACGACCTGCCGTATCAATCAACACAACATCGGCATTGTTTGCCACAGCCGAACGCAAGGTGTCGTAAGCCACCGATGCGGGGTCGGAGCCCATATCCTGACGAATCATAGTCGCGTCGGCACGCTCTGCCCAAACGCCGAGCTGGTCGATGGCCGCTGCACGGAAGGTATCCGCAGCACCGATATAGACCCTCTTGCCGGCACGTGTGAGTTGTGCCGCCAACTTACCGATTGTGGTGGTCTTACCGGCACCATTTACGCCTACAACCATAACCACGTAAGGCTCGCCCTCCTTTGCATCGAGTCCGAAATTCTCGGCAGAGCCCTCCGCCTGCTCCATCAAAAGAGCAATCTCGTCGTAGAGCATCGAGTAGAGCTCGTCGGTGTTGATATACTTGTCGCGAGCTACGCGCTCCTCGATTTTCTTAATGATTTTCACGGTGGTATCCACGCCCACATCCGAGGTTATTAGCGCCTCTTCCAGATCGTCGAGCACCTCTTCATCTACGGTCGAACGACCCGCTACTGCACGATGCAACTTCGAGAAGAAACCCTCCTTTGTCTTTTCGAGTCCGGTGTTTAACTCCTGCTGCTCCTGC
>JAFXFM010000015.1 GCA_017520545.1 Alistipes sp.
GAGTACGAGATGCAGCTCCGCAAGGTATATCCCGAGGTACGCAATGGTCAGTTCAAGGCGGACTTCCGTTTCAGTGGTGCTGCACCCGAGAATATCCGCAGCGGTCAGACCTACTACCTCAACCTGCAGTTGGGCGAGGCTGCCGAGGCAATCTTGATACCTCGTGGCTCGTTCTATCAGGCGACAGGTGGTCGTTGGATATATGTAGTGGATGTCTCGGGCGAGAAGGCATACCGCCGAGAGATTCGCATCGGAAGACAGAATCCGCAGTATTATGAGGTTATCGAGGGCTTGCAACCCGGCGAAAAAGTTATAACTTCGTCGTATGATAACTTCGGAGAGAATGAAGTATTGATTTTGAACAAATAAAATTTGACTTATGTATATTCGTAATTTTCTAACCCTGCTTCGCCGTTACACCACTTCGTCGGTGCTGAACATTGTGGGTATGGCAGTAGCATTTGCAGCGGTATATCTTATCGCTGTGCAGGTAAAGTTTGACCTATCGTACAACCGCGTTATCCCCAACTCGGAGCGCATCTATCGTTTGGATCACCCATCGTGGTCGGAAGAGGGACACTGGGAATGGTATTGGAATCGACGCATCCCAACCGAGATGTGCGCCGTATGCCCCGAAGTTGAGGCTTCCGGTGCTATTGATATGACAGGCAGTTATGGTAATTCGCAATATCAAAACGAATACTCTATCAAACGCAACTCAACGATTGAGAATTTTACCATCGGAGTTTGTGGCACCGAGCTCAGCGGATTGGCAGTATTCCCCTTCGAGTTTATAGCAGGAGGCATTGACGAGGAGTTCAAGGCTAACTATGGTATGATTATCTCGGAGAGTGTAGCCAAGCGTTGTAACCTGAAAGTTGGCGACAGAATTAACTATGGTCGTGGTGCTGTAAATCAGGCACAACGCATCATTTCGGGTATTTACAAGGATTTCCCACAACCTTCAACAATGGCATATAGCGAGGCTTATGTGATTATGCCCGAGGCTACGCCTTATGAAGAGAATAATTGGGGAAACTCCTACTATGTATTACTTCGTGAGGGTGCTTCTCGCGAGGAGGCGGAACAGCGGATGCTCGACTATGTGAAAAACGACTGCGAGAAACGTGGTTTTTCAGAGGAAGAGAAAAAAGAGCAACTTAAACGTATTACCCCTCGTTTGACTCCGATTGCAGACCTCTATTTCGCTGATGACACCGAGCCGGAGTGGATGCACGGCAGCCGTACAACGACATATACGCTCATCGCCATTGCCGCGTTGATTCTCGTTATCTCGTTTATCAACTTTGTAAACTTCTTCTTTGCGTTGATACCGAGCCGAATCCGCGCGGTCAATAACTACAAAATCTTTGGTGCTCCAACTGCGAAACTGCGCCTGAATTTCCTCTTTGAAACCGTAGGCTTGATTCTCGTATCGTTGTTTGGTGCAGCAGTTATTGTGGTGCTCTTTGCCGATACACCACTTAAAGAGTATATCTCTACCTCGGTTGCCATCAACGAGAATTGGTCGCTGGCGGGCGGAATGGCATTGTGCGTTGTACTGCTCGGTGTGGTGGTATCGTTCTATCCTGCGTGGTACATTACCAAGTTCTCACCGGCATTTGTTATCAAGGGCGATTTCTCGGCATCAAAGTCTGGTCGCATCTTGCGATATACGCTTGTGGGTGTGCAATATACAATCTCTATTGCACTTTTTATCTGCTCGCTGTTTATCTATCGTCAGCATCAATATATGCTCACCAAGGATATGGGCTTCGACAAAGAGAACCTTTTGGTTGCCACCCTGCCTTATGAGGCTGTAAATGGGCAATTTACTGATGTGCTGGACTACACTAAGCGCGATGCACTCATCGACCGCTTGAAGCAGAATCCTCAAATCAAGGATATTGCGATGAGCCGAGGTAAGCTCACAAACGTCGGAATGGCGTGGACTCGCGATATGCCAAATGGCACAAGTCAACAATTTGCGGTACACGTCGTATCGCATAATTTCTTGGAGGTAATGGGTATTGATATTGTCGATGGACGCGACTTTATGCCATCTGACGAACACACCGAAACGGGAGCCTTGATATTTAACGAGACCGCAGCAAAGCAGTTTGAAATCACTGCCGAATCAGCTATTAGTGGTCATATTGGCGGTGCGAAAACACCGGTTGTCGGTATCTGCAAGGATTTCAACTTCCAGTCGGCACATTACGAAGTCATACCTTTTACCTTCCTTATTTATGGTAAATATGGTTGGGATTTGCCACGCATTGCCTATATCCGCACGGTGGCAGGCGCTGACATTGCCGAGGTGAGAAAGCATATTATTGATACGGTGTTGGATATTTCGCCTAATAGCGATCCCGAGAAGGTTGATGTAAAATTCTTCGACAACGAGTTGGAGATGGTCTATCAGCGCGAGGACAAACTATCGACACTTATCACCTTGTTCTCATTCCTCTCGATTGTGATTTCGATTATCGGCGTGTTTGGCTTGGTGTTGTTCGAGACGCAGTATCGCCGCCGCGAGATAGGTATTCGCCGAGTACACGGTGCATCGGTGGGTAGCATTTTGCAGATGTTCAACCGCAAGTACCTCTACATTGTTGCTGCGTGCTCGGCAGTGGCCATCCCCGTAAGCTACTACATCATCGACAGCTGGATGCAGCAGTATGTCTATCGCACGCCGATGTCGTGGTGGGTATATGCCTTGGCGGTGGGAGTTATCCTCGCTATCACGGTCGTAACAGTAACCCTGCGCTCGTTTAAGGCAGCGACGGAGAATCCAACCGAATCGATAATGAGATAAGCGAGCAATTCAAAATTGATTAACTATTAAATAATTACCAGCTATGTTAAAAGTAGAAAATTTACAGAAGAGTTTTTTCACCGAGGAGATCGAGACTGTTGCTCTGAATGGTGTATCGTTTGAGGTTAAGGAGGGCGAGTTTGTTGCCATTATGGGACCTTCGGGTTGCGGTAAATCTACGCTCCTTAACATCTTGGGCCTCTTGGATAATCCTACGGGCGGCTCATACCAGCTGCTCAACCAAGAGGTGGGCGGTCTGAAAGAGAAGGAGCGCACCGCCTTCCGCAAGGGCAATATCGGCTTCGTATTCCAGTCGTTCAACCTTATCGACGAGTTGTCGGTGGCGGAGAATGTCGAGTTGCCGCTAATCTATATGGGCGTGAAACCCTCGGAGCGTAAGGAGCGCGTAAAGAAGATGCTCGACCGTATGAACATCTCGCACCGTGCCGGCCACTTCCCACAGCAGCTCTCGGGTGGTCAGCAGCAGCGTGTGGCTATCGCCCGTGCCCTTGTGTCGAATCCGAAACTTATCCTTGCCGATGAGCCTACGGGTAACCTCGACTCGAAGAATGGTCAGGAAGTGATGACCCTGCTCAAAGAGCTCCATCAGGAGGGCACAACCATCATTATGGTTACCCACTCGCAGCACGATGCCTCGTATGCGAGCCGTACTATCTGCCTCTTTGATGGTAAGATTGTAACAGATGTAAAATCAAGACTATAAAACGCCTATTACCATAAGCAGAGAAGCGTTTCAGGTGTGGGTTGGCTTGACCGCCTCCCACATCACTAAGACAAAAACAAATAAAACTTAACGAATATGAAGATTGCTTTCAAAAATTTCTTGATGACGCTCAAGCGTTACAAGGTCGCATCGCTGCTTAATGTGCTCGGTTTGACCCTCGCCTTTGTGGCATTCTACATCATCTTTTCGCAGGTATGGTTCACAATTACCTACAACCACTCATTCCCCGATGCCGACCGCACCTATCTTATCTCGCCCGACTTCGGTGGCGGTGGTAACGATGGCAAAGTAGAATGGAGCACCAACTCTCCTGGTGCGTTAGCCTACGAAGCCGCAGCACAGTTCCCCGATGCCGAGGAGGTCGCTTCGATTTCGCCATATCCCGGTATTAGTCGCGTGTGGGTAAAGAAAGACGAATTTCACTTCGACTCCTTCAACGACTATGTATATCAA
>JAFXFM010000003.1 GCA_017520545.1 Alistipes sp.
CCTCCTTCTTGCAAGGCATAGTCTGCAAGCAGCCTCTGCTCTTGCTTCGTGCGTCGGTTGCCCTTCGGGCTTCACCGCTCCGTCTTGGCATAGCCTGCAAGCAGTCTCTGCTCTCGACTTAATCGCGGCGGTCCGTTTTCCCACTCCAAGCGAAAATAGAAAAACTAAAAGTTTTCCGCTTTCCGCTTTCCGTTTTCCGTTTTTATTTTTACCTTTGCACCCGGAAATTTCTAATAATTAAAAATATACAATTATGACTATTACAGCTGCTGATATTAAAATCGGTATGTGCATCGAGATGGACGGCAAGACTTTCCTTGTTGTTGATTTCCAGCACTGCAAGCCGGGCAAGGGCCCTGCATTCGTTCGTTCGAAGCTCAAGAACTTGGAGAACGGTCGCGTTCTCGAAAATACCTTCTCGTCGGTAGGTATCAAGATTGAGCAGGTTCGCGTTGAGCGTCGTCCATACCAATTCACCTACGAAGATGACCTCGGTGCTCACTTTATGCACACCGAGACTTTCGAGGAGATCAACATCGAGAAGTCGCTCATCGACAACTACGACCTTATGGCTGACGGTCAGATCGTTGAGGTTATGTACCACACCGAGAAGGACGTTGTGCTTGCTGCCGAGTTGCCACCAATCGTTGATATGGAGGTTACTTACACAGAGCCAGGCATCAAGGGTGATACCGCTTCGACCAACTCGTTGAAGCCTGCTACCGTAAATACAGGTGCGACTATCAAGGTTCCGTTGTTCATCAACACAGGCGACAAGATTCGCGTTGATACCCGCACCCGCGAGTACTACGAGCGTATTAAGTAATATCGAAGTCAGCATCTTCGAGGCAAGAGTTGGGATTTCCCCAACTCTTTTTTTGTCGATAACCATCAACGCCGCTTTCTTCCAAGAAAATTCCGTTTTTGGGTTTGCGAACTCTTACCCTTATCACGGCATAACTAAACTGTGGGCGCAGTCTGCGACTGCTTTATGGGGGCGGGCGTTCCGCCCTTTATGGGGACGTTCCCGTTGGTCTCTCTATGGGGTGCGCTGTATCTTTTTAACTACTCACTACTATCTACTAACTACTCACTGAACTAAAAGTTTTCCGCTTTAATCCTGCTCCGCAGGCTTTTCCTCCTTCTTGCAAGGCATAGTGTGCAAGCACCCTCTGCCCTTGCTTCGTGCGTCGGTTGCCCTTCGGGCTTCACCGCTCCGTCTCGGCAAAGGCTGTTAACAGCCTTTGCTCTCAACTTAATCGCGGCGTTCCGCTTTCCGCTCCAAACGTAAAACTAAAAGTTTTCCGCTTTCCGCTTTCCGTTTTCCGTTTTATTGCTAACTTTGCATAGAAAAATATTGGCTAAATGCAAAAAGGTATGGAGAATTTCATCAAGCGAGTCGAAGAGTTGAAGCGAGAGAAGGGAGTCGTTATATTGGCTCACTACTATTGTCGTCCCGAGGTACAACGTGTTGCCGACTTTCTGGGCGATTCGTTGGCGCTTTCGGTCAAGGCACGCGACATAGAAGCAAAGACCATTCTCTTTGCCGGAGTGCATTTTATGGGCGAAACAGCCAAGGTCCTCTCGCCCGAAAAGAGGGTGCTTATTCCAAATCCCGAAGCGACCTGCTCGTTGGCAGAGTCGTGTCCGGCAGCCGATTTTGCAAAGTTTAAGGCGCAGTATCCCGAAGCCGTAGTTGTCGCCTACGTCAATACCACGGTTGGCGTGAAAGCTCTGACCGACATCTGCTGCACCTCGTCCAACGCCTTGCAGGTGGTGGAGTCTATTCCGCAGGATAAGACCATAATTTTTGCCCCCGACAAGAATCTCGGCTCCTACATACAGAAGGTTACGGGTCGTAAGAATATGATTTTGTGGGACGGTGCGTGCCACGTTCACGAGAAGTTCTCGAAAGAGGGTATCTTGGAGCTCAAAAAATCGCACCCCGAAGCAAAGGTGGTTGTTCACCCCGAGTGTCGTGGTGAGGTTGCCGATTTAGCGGATTACTGTGGTTCGACAGCTGGTATTCTCTCCTATTGCGGCAAGAGCGACGGCGACACCTTCATCGTGGTTACCGAGCCGGGTATCTTGGCGGAAATGGAGAAGAGGTATCCACACAAACACTTTATCCCTGCCCCTTCCATTGAGGGTAAGGCCTGCAATGAGTGCGAATATATGAAGATGATTACGCTCGAAAGTATCATCGCCTGCCTCGAAAACGAGTCGCCAATCATCGAACTCGACGAGGATACACGCAAAAAAGCCTCGAAATCTATCGAGGCTATGGTAAAGGTGGGGTAACGTTACATCAGCTTTTTTATCAGCGAAAATAATCTGTAAGGCATATATCGGAACGGAGGGTCGATACAAGTGGTTGTTGAAAGCACCGACTTGCGATGCGAGAAGGCATCGAAACTCTCCTTGCCGTGATATGCTCCCATTCCCGAGTTGCCAACACCGCCAAATGGGGTGTTTTCGTTGGCGATATGCATTATCACATCGTTTATACACGCTCCGCCCGACGAGACGTGGCGTAATATCTCCTCGCCTCTGCTCTTTCTGCCGAAGTAGTAGAAGGCGAGCGGTTTTTCGCGCTCGGTAACAAATTTTATAACCTCCTCCATATCGGTAAAGGTCAGAAGGGGGAATATAGGTCCGAAAATCTCCTCCTGCATAACGGGCGCATCGGGCGAAACACTCTCCAATAGTGTTGGCGCGATGAAACGCTCCTCGCGATTATATTCGCCTCCAAAGCGGATAGTTCCGTTATCCAAATAGCCGATTAAGCGGTCGAACGCCCTATCCGAAACTATACGGACAAAGTGTTTTGCTTCGCGCGGAGAGTGTCCGAGCAGCGCAGTAAACGCCTTTTGCAACTCCTCGACAAACGACTCTTTAACCTCCGCGTGGACAAGCAGATAATCGGGAGCAATGCAGGTTTGACCCGCATTTAGCGACTTTCCCCACGCTATACGTTTGGCGACAACCTTAATATCCGCATCTCTATCGACAATGCAAGGGCTTTTTCCACCGAGTTCGAGAACTACGGGGGTGAGATTCTTTGCCGCAGCAGTCATAACCTCTCGACCAAGTACGGGGCTACCCGTAAAGAATATCAAATCGAAACGCTGGTCGAGCAGGAAACGGTTTACCTCGCGGTTACCCTGAACTACGGCTACATACTCCTCGTCAAAGATGTCCGCTACCATCTCCTCCAGCGCACGCGCTACGTTAGGGGTGTAGGGCGATGGTTTCAGAATAGCGGTACAACCTGCCGAAATTGCACCAATCAGAGGGTTTATCAGCAACTGAACAGGATAGTTCCACGGCGCAATTATAAGCGTGTTGCCGAGTGGCTCGCTCATAACCTTCGAGCGCGAAGGGAAAGTCTTTAAAGAGCCCGCTACGCGCCTCGGTTTTATCCACGATGAGAGGTGCTTTATATGGTTCCGAATCTCTTCATAGAGAATGCCAAATTCGGTCATATAAGCCTCTTCGTACGACTTGTGGAGATCGCTCCACAGCGCCTCGGCAAGCGGTTTTTCCCACTTGTGCAACCCAACGAGCAGTCGGCGTAACATCTCCTTGCGGAACTCTACGTCAAGGGTTGCTCCGCTACGGAAAAATTCGCGCTGCAAGGCTATAATCTGCGAAATATAAGCAGTAGAACTATTCTGAATACCCATTATTTACCGTGTTTTTTTAGAACTCGCTCCTGAACTCCGTCGAGGTAGTCCATATTGCCGTTTACGTGTTTGCAAAAATCGCTCCAAGGATAGAATGGTGCCGTCTTGCACTCGATAGGCAGGTAGGCATCGCGCTCGTTCAGAAGTGAGCGCACCAAAACCTCGCCCCTCTTGTTGCGGTAGAGAACTATCTGCAAGTTTGCCGCCATCGGAGAGATAAGGGCGTGGTTGAAAGATGTTGCAGCCTTCTCGATATCCTCGCTCCATTGAGGTACACAACCATCGTAACCGATAACCGAGAGGAGAGGTCCAACGTACGAGTCGTGCGTGAAACGAAGGTTGGCAACGTTAGGATTTTTACCCTCTATTGCCTCTTGCGCTTTGTTGAGAATATCCTCAACGAGTGGGCGCATATGCGACTGTCGCATCTCCACATACTCGTTGCCACGACCAAAGAATGAGTTAACCCACATTGCGGTCTTATAGACATAGACATTATACAACTCTTTCGGTGTAAATAGGCGTGTGAGCAATGATCGGTCGCCCTTCTCGAAATTCTCGGCAAAAAGCAGGATGTAGGAGGAGAGATATGCCAAATTCATCTCCGACTCGGCACCACACTCCTTGACAAGAGCTTCACGGTTGGTGGTTATTTTCGAGATAAAAGAGGAGGCGTCGCCCGAATGTAACCACTTCTCGCGCACTTCGCGCCACGGCCCCTTTGTTCTATACTCCTTGCACAACTCCTTTGCATCTGCCGAGACGTAAGGGTTGTCTATAAGTGGGCGAAGCATCTGCAACTCCACCTCGCGCGAATTTTGATAGATGTTAATTTTTGGATATAAACCTTTTATCGTCTGGTTGAAACTTACCATCGAAAGAACACAACGCATCGAAGTACTCGACTTGGCTTCGAGGTTGCCGCTGCGGAAGATTGCGCCAAAACGGTTGTAAGCTCTTTGAGCAATGCCCTCCCACTGCTTCATTCCGAGGTTTGAAATCTCGCCATTGTTGTCTGTCTGCGCCTTGCATATCTCGGCAATTTGCTTGTGCAATGCCTTACCATCGGCAGTCAGAATACCGAGTTTGTCCGCCTTATCGAAAATGGCGAGCAAATCGTAGCATTCAAGATTTTTCTCTATTTCGTAACGTGAGCCGTGACGACCAACCATCGAGAAATAGAAGGGTTTAAAACCCTTTGGTGTCTGGGCAACCTCGCCCAGCGGAATGCTCGGATAGGTCGAGCCAATGGTAACGGCAAGATTTGGATACTGCTCGATACTCTTCAAAACAGCCTCAGGCGATTGAGCCAACGATGCTGCTACAACGAACAGCGAAAGGATAAGTGTAAATATGCGTTTCATTTTGTATAGGTTTAGTTATGCAAATATAGACAATTTTTGTAACTTTGCGTATTGAATAAGAGATAAATAATATGTCGCATTCACAGATTTTACGTCGTCAGTTTCTTGCAAATGTTGGACAAACCTCGCCCTCGCCGATGTTGGTAGAGGTGGAGCGTGCCGAGGGAGTCTTCTTCTATACCCCCGAAGGAAAACGCTATTTCGACCTTGTGTCGGGTGTGTCGGTGAGCAATGTCGGACACGCCAACCGAGATGTTGTAGAGGCGGTAAAACAGCAGGCAGAGCGATATATGCACATTATGGTCTATGGCGAGATGGTCGAGCGACCACAAGTGGAGTATGCCGTAGAGATTGCCGAGGCGCTACCTGCACCGTTGGAGAGCGTCTATTTCCTCAATTCGGGCGCAGAGGCGGTCGAAGGGGCGTTAAAGTTGGCGAAAAGATATACGCATCGCAGCGAAATGATCTCGATGCGCCGAGCATACCACGGCTCCACCCACGGAGCGATGAGTATGATGGGCGAGCCCGAAGGCGAGGAGTGGAAAAATGCCTTCCGCCCACTATTGCCCGATTGCCGAGCGTTAGATTTCAATTCGATTGAAGATTTACAAAAAATTACCGAAAAAACAGCTTGTGTTTTGTGCGAGCCGGTGCAGGGCGAGGCGGGAGTACGCCTACCCGATGAGGGTTACTTACAGGCACTGCGCAAGCGTTGCAACGAGGTGGGAGCGTTGCTGATTTTTGATGAAATTCAAACCGGTTTGGGTAGAACCGGCGAGATGTTCGCCTGCTCAAAATATGGCGTAACACCCGATATCATCTGCCTTGCCAAGGCTTTTGGCGGAGGTATGCCTCTCGGAGCATTCATCTCCTCGAAGGAGATTATGGACTCATTGCAAACCGACCCCGTACTTGGTCATATCACAACCTTTGGTGGACACCCTGTATGTTGTGCTGCGGGTTTAGCGGCATTCCGCTACCTCAAAAAACACAACGTTGTCGAGGAGGTCGAGCGCAAAGGTGCTTTATACGAAGAGTTACTGAAAAATCACCCTGCGGTGCTCGAAATTCGCCGCAGTGGATTGCTTATGGCGGTGGAACTTGGCTCGGAAGAGCGACTCTTCCGAGTGATGGAGATGTTCAAGGAGGAGGGCATTTTGAGCGATTGGTTCCTCTATTGCGCTACGGCATTCCGTATCTCGCCACCGCTTGTAATCTCGGACGAGGAGATACGCGAGAGTGTCGAGATTATACTCCGAGTACTTAATAAATTGTAACCCCTTGCAGAGATGACGGCTATACCAACACTTATAACCCTTGCGCTCTATATCGCCCTGCTCTTTTTTGTGGCGCGACGTTCGGGCCGCAACAGCGACAATGCAAAGTTTTTCACGGGAGGTCGCAACCAATCGTGGTGGTTGGTGGCGTTGGCTATGGTGGGAGCCCCACTGTCGGGTATAACCTTTATCTCGGTGCCCGGCTCGGTTGCAGTGTCGGGCTTCTCATACCTGCAAATGGTGTTTGGCTTTATCGTGGGCAGCATCGTAATTGCTTATGTGCTGATACCCCTCTACTACAAGCACAACGTAACATCGCTTTACGAATATCTCGATAACCGCTTCGGCGTGCGAAGCCACAAGTGCGGAGCGTGGTTATTTCTTGTATCGAAACTCCTCGGCTCGTCGCTTCGAACATTTGTTGTATGTTTGGTTGTTCAGCAGCTGCTATGTACGCCTCTCGGAGTGCCATTCTGGGTTACGGCATCGGTGTTTATGGCGTTTGTGTGGCTCTACACCTATCGTGGTGGCGTAGGCTCAGTGGTGTGGATAGATGCCGTGAAAACACTGTGTATGGTGTTATGTGCCGTTTTGTCGATTGTATATGTGCTGAACGAACTCGACATTCCACTCGGCGCAGCCATTGCACGCGCCTCGGACGAGGGTTTGACACAGTTGTTTTTTGTGGAGGACTGGAACGACAGCCGCCACTTCGTTAAGATGTTCTTTGCGGGGGTCTTTATGATTGTGGCGATGACGGGTCTCGACCAAGATATGATGCAACGCGCATTGAGTAGTCGCACGCAGCGCTCGGCGCAACGAAACGTCATCTTTTCGTCGGTCTTGCAGACGGTAATCATCACTCTTCTGCTCCTATTGGGCTCACTACTATACCTCTATATCGCCGATGCGGGTGTAGAGGGTGCAAATGGTGATGAGGCTTTTGCGGCAGTTGCAATGCACGAAGGGGTGCCGATGATAATATCCATTTTGTTGGTGCTGGGAGTAACCTCCGCGACATTCTCCGCTACGGCAAGCGCACTAACAGCACTTACAACCTCCTTCTCGGTCGATATTTTGCGCAAGAAGGATATTGCCGAACAATCGCGTAAGTGGGTGCACGCAGCGATGGCGATTATCTCCGCTCTGCTTGTCTTGGCGTTCGAGTATTGGCGCAACGACAGTGCAATAAACCTTGTGTATAGCCTTGCGAGTTACACCTATGGACCTCTGCTCGGAATGTTCGCCTTTGGCATCTTCTCGAGGCGCAAGGTGTGCGACCGACTTGTTCCGATAGTAGCAATCGTGGCGATGGCTATTTGCGTGGTGTTGGTGCGTTTTTCGGACGTTCTGTTCGGTGGTTACAAATTCGGCTCGGAGGTGCTATTGGTAAATGCCGCACTGACGATAGTAGGGCTATTCATTATAAGTCGCAAATCGGTAATGACAGAAGAATAAAAGGTGGGGCGCACCCCACCTTTGTAATGCTTGTGTGTTGGTTTGTTATTTAAATAGCGAGCCGAAAGCCTCGGCAGCCGATTGCATCTTCTCCTCCATCTTCTCGGCAGCAGCCTGCACCTTCTCTTCGGAGAGGTTTTCCCTCATTTTGCTCTCAATTTTTGCCGCAGCAGCCTGCACCTTCTCCTCGGTAATGTTCTGCTCGATAACCTTGGTTGCCTTCATAACCAGACTATCCACCTTCGCCTCCAGCTTTCCGTCGGCAGTGGCCGCCTCAATCTTTGCTTCGAGGTTCTCCAACGCAGCTTCAACCTTCACCTCCGAGTTCTCCAACGCCGCTTCCAGCCTCTCCTCGGCAACCTCCAAAGCAGCGACAACCCTCGCGATAAATGCTACGCGCTCATCTTCCGGTAGCTCTTCGGCATATACGAGTACCTCGCACATTGTTGCCTCAACACCCGCCAAATCGCCACTCTCGCCGAGTTCTACAATCTGCTGGGCATACTCCTCCGCCTTGCTCTCGCTCGATGCGCACGCAACCATCAATGCTGCACACGTAACAATACCCAACATCAGCAACTTCTTCATAATAAATGTTTTAAGAGGTTATATATTATCGTTATATGTAAAAAAAAGTGGGGCAAAAGCCCCACATTCTGTCAAATAATCAACTAAGTGGTTAATTATTTAGCTGGAGTCTCAGCAGGAGCCTCAACTGGTGCCTCAGCAGGAGCCTCAGCAGGAGCCTCAACAGCCTCAACTGCAGGAGCCTCAGCAGGAGCCTCAGCTGGCTTCTGAGCATTACCACAAGCAACCATCAAAGTAGCGCAAGCAATAGCTGCGATCATCCACATCTTCTTCATAATTCTAAACGTTTAAATAGGGTTTAACTTAAACTTGTCAATGCAAACATAACATTTTAAATCGACATTTGCAAATTTTTTCTCAAAAAACCGACACACAAAGCCTATATAAAGCGATTATTTCCCAAATTTATGTTATTACGACCCCTCAATACTACTCGTCCAAGCGAATAATGTTGGCTCCGATAGCATTCAATCGACCCTCGATATCGCGATATCCGCGATCTATCTGGTCGATATTCTGAATGGTGCTTACGCCATCGGCACTCATAGCCGCAATAAGCAGTGCTACGCCGGCACGAATATCGGGCGACGACATCTTTGCCGCACGCAACTGATGCTCGTGATTTTGTCCGATAACAGCTGCACGGTGAGGATCACAGAGAATAATTTGCGCACCCATATCTATCAACTTATCGACAAAGAACAGACGGCTCTCGAACATCTTCTGATGAATCAATACCGTACCCTTTGCCTGTGTTGCCACAACGAGAAGCACCGACAAGAGGTCTGGTGTAAGTCCCGGCCACGGCGCATCGGCAATAGTCATAATTGAGCCGTCGATAAAACTCTCTATGCGGTAGTGGTCCTGTTGTGGAATGTAGAGGTCGTCGCCTCGACGCTCCATAGCGATACCAAGACGTGCAAATTGCGCCGGAATAATTCCAAGATTCTCGAACGATACACCCTTAATGGTTAGCTCCGAGCGGTTCATCGCCGCCATACCGATAAAGCTACCAACCTCAATCATATCGGGTAACATTTTGTGTGTTGTGCCTCCAAGAGACTTTACACCCTCAATTTCGAGGAGATTCGAGCCTACGCCCGAAATTTTTGCGCCCATACGATTGAGCATCTTGCACAATTGCTGCAAATATGGCTCACAAGCAGCGTTGTAAATCGTTGTCTTGCCCTCTGCCAACACTGCTGCCATAACTATATTGGCGGTGCCCGTAACCGAAGCCTCGTCAAGCAACATATAGCAACCCTTCAACTTGTCGGCCTTAACCGAGAAGAATGCTTCGGCGGCATCGAAATCGAACTCGGCACCGAGCTTCTGGAAGCCGATAAAGTGGGTATCGAGGCGACGGCGTCCGATTTTATCTCCTCCCGGCTTCGGAATGTATCCCACACCAAAACGAGCCAGAAGCGGTCCTACAATCATCACCGAACCACGCAAACGTGAACAACGATTGCGATAGTCGTCGCTGGTGAGGTAGTCGAGGTTTATATCTTTCGCGCAGAACGAATAGCACTCCTCCGACAAACGCTCTACCTTAACACCCATAGCCTGCAATAACTCTATGAGGTGAATGATGTCGAGAATCTGTGGAATGTTCTCCACGATAACCTTCTCCTCGGTTAAAAGAGTTGCGCAGATAATTTGCAACGCCTCGTTCTTTGCGCCTTGCGGCTTAATCTCACCCGAGAGGCGACGTCCGCCTTCAACCTTAAAAATTGCCATAACTATATTTTTATTTGATTATTTTTTCAAAAATTTCTCACGGAACCACACTCGTCGAGCCTCCTCCTGCTCTACATAGAGCCAGTGTCCTATCTCGTTGTAGAGGGCTAACTCCTTCGGTGCAGCAATAACATTGTAAACCGAAAACATAGAGGTCGGACAACAAGTTGTGTCGTTGTAACCGCAAGCCATAACACCCGGAACTTTCACACCACGTGCAAAATTCACAACATCGTAGTATGGTATGGTCTTCAACGCCTTCGCCTTATCCAAATTCTTATCCATATCGGTACGGAAAAGGTGCGGCCAACCACCACCGCGACCATTGAGATATCCCGTCATATCGGCAAGTGCAGGATAGTGTGCGTAGTAGTATTTCACTTTTGGATTGAGATAGGTGGTAACGAAAGACAAGGCTCCGCCCTGACTATGACCACATACGCCAATACGCTCGCTATCTACGTAGTCGAGCTCCGACAAGAAGTCGATTGCTCGCGCACAGCCGATATAGACACGCTTGTAGTAGTATTGGTCGCGATCCTGAATGTTGAAGCGGTTATAGTTTGCCAACGCTCCACGCGAAAGGTTGCGGTAAGCCTCCTTCGGAAGATTTACGGGTATGCTGTGAATACCCACCTGCAACACTACAAAGTCAGCCAAATCCAACTCCGTCATCGGGGTTAGCGAGCGCACACCCGCACCCGGAACACGCAAAATTGCAGGGTGCTTACCGGGCTTGGTCGGCACTGTCATCAAACCGTGGAAATAGACCTTCTTCTTGTAGGTCTGATACTGCACGTAGTATGCGGTATAGGTACCCGTACTCAACTCGGGAGCAGGCGTAATTTTAGGCTCCATCGGAATCTGAGCACTCTCCGCCAAAGCCTTCTGCCAGAAAGCATCAAAGTCGGCAGGATACTCCACCGTAGGCTTAATTTTTTCCACCTCGAAGCCCGCAGTAGCCAACCCCGTATAGGTAAAGCCGCCGTGCTTAACCGTTACCGCACAGCGCAAAAAGCCTGGGACCTTCATCGTGCCGAGCTTGATAACGCCTTCACCCGCCTTCAAAACCATCTTTTCGCTCTTGTGTGCCGGCATATTATCCTCCGATAGCTCGTACTGTACCTCCACATTCTGCATTGGAGAGTGGTGCTTCAACACCAGCACCTTGAAAACGGGCTTCTCGCCACATTTGTAGTTCCAATCAAGATGGTCGGGCATAACGATAACCTTCACCGAGCGATCTGTCGGTGTTGCAGCCGAAACGGCAGAAGCGCCAAAGAGTGCAACAAGTGCAACAACAAGAGAGAGAAGTTTTTTCATTTTATCTATGGTTTTTGGTTTCATTTGGTACGAAGATAGTAAAAATTTTCGTAAAAAGCGATGTAGACAACATATAAATTTTCAAAATGTTGTATCTTTGCAACGCAGATTCGGTTCATCGCTGCCTCGACGAGAGGGGGAGGAAAGTCCGAGCAACACAGAGCACCGTGCAAGTTAACGGCTTGATATTCGAGAGGGTATAGTAGTGTAACAGAAAATAACCGCCCGGGCAGTAAGCGTCTTTCGGCGCGTCAGGGTAAGGGTGAAAAGGCGGGGTAAGAGCCCACCGCGAGGGCAGCAATGTCGCTCGGTCAGTACGCCTCACGGGTTGCAAGGTTATGTATATCGGCAATTAAGGGTTGCTCGCCCGATGCCGAGGGGTAAACCGCTAGAGGTGGCAAGTGATTGTCATCGTAGATAAATGATGAACTAAAACAGAACTCGGCTTACGGGGTCTGCAAATTTGTCCCTGCACCCTCTTGGTGTGGGGACTCTTTTTGGTTACCTTGAAAGAAATACCACCGTAAGCCGAATTGTGTGTTACCCACCCCCAAACCCCCTCCTGTGAGGGGGCTTATTACGGGGTCTGCGGTTTTGGGGAAGGCTTTGCGAAATGTGCAAGCCTTCTTCTTTTTGTAAGGCACTCCCGCCCATAAGCCGAGGAGTGTGTTACCCACTCCCAAACCCCCTCCTGTGAGGGGGCTTACGTTACGGGGTCTGCAAATTTGTCCCTGCACCGTCTTGGTGTGGGGACTCTTTTTGGTTACCTTGAAAGAAATACCACCGTAAGCCGAGTTATGTGTTACCTATCCCCCAAACCACCTTTCTGTAAAGGGGGCTTATTGTTGGGATCTGCGGTTTTGGGGAAGGCTTTGCGAAATGTGCAAGCCTTCTTCTTTTTGTAAGGCACTCCCGCCCATAAGCCGAGCGTTGTGTTACCCAAACTCCCTATAACCCATAGCGTTCTCTATTGCGCCCGTCATTAAGCAGTCTGCAAGACTGTGCTGTCATTCAATGCCATTCAATGCCATCAAATTTGGCGCAAAAAGAGCCCGCCTAACGCAATAGTTAGGCGGGCTCTGTCTTCTATAAGAATCTGGCTATTTGCAAACTGAATCCAGAAGCATAGTCATCTTAAAGCTGTCCAACCAACCGCCACTGTGAAGGTTGTACCAAGCGTAATAGGCTTGCCAGCCGTTGATCAATACTTCCCAACTTATAAGTTTGCCAGTACGCTCATCAACTTTGAGTTGAGCAAACTCTACACCATAGTAATAGAGAGATATAGTGCGCACATTGCCTTTTACCGTCTCCATTCTCTTTCCTTGTTTGCCAGAGAGATTATTGGTTACATCGCGAATAAATCCAATAGGCGTTCCCTTGGCAAAACCATCTTGGCTAACAAACGTATTTATCTCTTGTATGTAGTCTGGGTATTTTTTGATAAGGTATTCGCAGACAAAAATAGACAAGACTGAACGTACAACACTTTCCATTTGTGATGTTAGGCCCTTTGCATCCAGCATCTCCTTTGTCCACTTTTCTCCCTCGCTACTCCACGCTGCAATTAATTCGTTAGAACTATTTAACATATAACCGCCCAAGAAAACCGGATTGGCAAGTTCCTTTATACCACAAGAAACATTAATGCCCAACGATTTAATGAATGGGTGAGCCTGAACATCGTTGTCTGGGTTCCTTGCATAGCCACGGTCGCCTCCTGCACCCCACCATACATTACCATTGTCGTATTTAACGTAGGATATGTCATCGGTCTTCTTTGTTATGCTGATATACTCGTGTTTTCTAAGCGACACACCATCTTTCATTCGTACATACCATTCATAAGGCTTATACTCTCCATCGTAACGACGGTATTTAATATATTCGCCCTTCTTGTCCTTTGGTGTTGTGAGGTATTTATCGTACTCATCAAATTTGTAACCGTTAGCGAAGTGGCGGTATTTTGCATCGTGCTTCAAATCGGTGATTGCCGGTGCTGCAAGATCAGTAAGCAACTTCTCATACTTCTCCTTTGTGAAGTTTTCGGCGGCACACAAACCCATTTTGTCGCCATTCTTATATACGTACTCGCATTGTTCATTAGCCGCAGAGTAGTGGAATACAACGCCATCTCGATAAGTGATAGTACAACTTGTGATTTTACCATTTGCGTCAGCCACAAATGTATCGTTCTTACGCAATGCCTTTTTCTCTGCTTCGAGAGCCTTCATCTCGGCCTCCGTTATACCACCAATGATATTATCACTCTTGCCATCTGCATATATAAGTTTACCGTTGTCAGCATATTTTTTGAAGTCGGCCCAAGCCCACGTTAATCCTTTGAACGAATGCAGAGTATTGATATCTTTAACCTTGCAATAGTCGGCCAACTCGCCTTCTACGGCACCGATATACTTGTTGCCATTCTCGAAGGTGTGGGTAATCTTACCTGCTTCGATTACGCTATTTCCGCCTGTAATTTTGTAGCCCTTAATACCATCGCTCGCAACCGAGACAAAGTCGCCATTTGGTCGAGTTAGTGTGTAACTACTGTTTTGCAAGTTAATTTTTGCAACAGCACCATTCTTGAAGTTTAAGGTTACTGTTGTTGCATCTTGGAGGATTTTGCGTTTTATATTTTTGTTGTCAATACGATATTGTGCCACACCATCAACGTCGGTAATTTTGTAAGACACCTTATCGCCAACAAATTGCTTGATGATGCCCATAAACTCACTCGGCAGTTTTGGAGAATAAGCAGACTTGAGCACTATAACATAAGCACCATTTTCGTATTTCATCGTTGCTTCACCAACAATAGGTCTATTGTTGAATTTACCGTTCTTAATGGTAATTTCGAGGAACTTGTACTTCGAAGCGGCTTTAATCAGTTTTATCAAAGCCAAGTCAGATGATTGGGGCTGCTCTTTAACCTCTTTGTATATACTCATCGAAAAATCTCCGGTAATGACGCGCTTGTGCTCTTTGAGAATGAGTTTTCCATTGGAAACTTCTAAATTGTTGAATTCACCCGAGAGTGTTCCGCAAAAGCCCAATGTTAAAGTACCTTTGCCCAGAGGCTTGTTTTTCAGAGTTACACCCTCGAACACTGCATTATCTGCAATTTTAACGGTCTTTACTTTTGGCTGCGGTGCGGCGAAAGATGAGCCAACACAAACTGCCACCGCCAAAAGCGATAATAATAGTTTTTTCATTTGTGTAAGAATTTAAAAGTTAATAAAATGTTATGGTGTTGTTGTAGAATCCATTCAGAGCCTATTACATATCCCATAGCGCAAAGATATGGATAAAAAGCGTTGCTGCTATGGTCCTTTTTAGCCCTTTTTAATTGGACGACAAATTCGTGCAAAATTTACCAATCAGGGAAAGGCAAACAAAAAATAGGGCGAGAAACGTAGATTTTCTCGCCCATTATTTATTCTCTAAAAAGCGCCACTTTTGGCATCATTACCACAGAAAACGGAATACGGATTGTGCGACAACAACAAAATCGCCCCACGAAGGTAGGGCGATTTTGTTTATCCGCTATATTGTGCCTATTTGACGGCTACGCGAAACGGTTTTGTTAGGCGCGATTGAGCCCCCTCAACTCTAAGTTTCACAATCGCGTTTTGGCAGAGCGGTTGCGCCACCTTTATCTTCCTATCCTTCGGAATAAAGCGGAAGCGACGTGCCATACCCTTCTTAGTCGAGAGCGTAGATGCGGAGCCATCAGTGTACTCCTCGATTGTACCGGTATAATTCGCCGTAATCTTATATCCATCAGGATCCACCGCATCAACGACGATAGTATAATCCTCGCCCGACTTGCTGATTGCAACGTTACCTGTGTTGCAGAATGCGTAATCAGCAATCTCGTAACTGCTATTGAGCGTGCACCAATACGAGCCACCGATATAGCTCTCACTATCGATAAAGCCCGCTACGGCTGTACCCGCATCGAAGGTCGAAGCCAATGGGTAGTTGCCCGTAAAGTCGGTTGCATCGAGCGGTGTCTGCACTTCGAGGATAAGCATATCCATACCCTCCTCAGGATAGAGGTCGATATACCAATTTGCCGCATTAGACCCATAGTAATCGCCATAGTTGGTGTAGTAGCCGTACGACAAGTTGTTGAACGCCTTATCGCTCTTCACCATCTCCAAAGTCTTAAACGGAACGGTTACAACCGATGTGTTTATGCAGCAGTCGGCAGTAACACCAAAAGCAATAGCGTAATATTCGCAATTTGGAGTGAGAATGCCGTCGTACAAGTAACTATCCGGTCCCGAGGAGAGTGCATCAGCCAGAGTGTAGCCATACGCCTCGTAGGTGTTTTTAACGCGCACAATGTATTCGAGAGCAAAGTCCAGAGGTGAGCCATACTCATCAATAGCGCTCTTCTCGATAACATCGAAGTAGTAGGTGTCGTTGTTCGTAGTCTCGACACTAATAAGTGCGCCTGTGGCTGTAATTTGCGAAACATCGACAGTCAATACATTATCGCTCGGAGCGGCAGGAGTAGGAGCCAACGTCTTGAACGACTCCATTGTTACCTTAGTAGTAATCGTACCTTCGGGAGTTACGCCAAAGGCGATAGCGTAGTACTCGGTGTTAGGTTCGAGGTTGCCTTGCTCGTATTGCCAAGCATCCTCGCCTTGCGAGAGATCATCGGCAAAGACCAAATCATACTGCTCGTATATTGATATAAGTTGCGACACATAGTCGGCAGCGAACACCTCCGGAGTATCGTAGTGAGCCATAACATACTGTGGAACAACATCGAAGAAGTAGGTGTCGGTGTTGTTGCTTGGCGTTACTGCCATATAAACACTCGAAGAGGTGATGTCCGAGAGTTGAATCGTAAAGGTGAGAGCTGGTTTTGGACCGTTGTTTTCGCCACCATTACCCTCGTTGTTCGGGGTACAAGCAATGCCGCATACCGCTAACACCACCAGCATAAGATTCAATAATTTTTTCATAATCGTAAATTTAAGTTTTTTATTGTAGTTTTGCCGAAATCAGCGACATAAACTCCTCACGAGTACGAGGATCCGAAAGGAATATGCCGGTAAATGCCGAAGTGGTAGTTTTCGAGCCCTGCTTCTCCACGCCACGCATCTGCATACACATATGCGACGCCTCAATAACCACAGCAACGCCAACAGGATTGAGGGCTTGCTGTATGCTATCACGAATCTGCACGGTAAGTCGCTCCTGCACCTGCAAGCGGCGTGCAAAGCACTCCACCACGCGGGCAATCTTCGACAGACCCGTAATTGTGCCGTTAGGGATATAGGCGACGTGTGCCTTACCCACAAATGGGAGCATATGGTGCTCGCACACCGAGAACAACTCGATATCCTTCACCACAACCATCTGCTTGTACTCCTCCTTAAACATCGCCGATTGGAGAATAGCTATCGGGTCTTGCTCATATCCCTTTGTGAGGTACGACCACGCCTTCGCCACGCGCTCAGGGGTTTTAATTAGCCCCTCACGCTCGGGGTCTTCGCCAAGGAGTCGCAACACCTCGCGGTAGTGATATTTCAGTTGTTCAATCTTTTCGAGGTCATATTTGTCCTCGCG
Source organism: Alistipes sp. (assembly GCA_017520545.1). Lineage (GTDB taxonomy): Bacteria > Bacteroidota > Bacteroidia > Bacteroidales > Rikenellaceae > Alistipes. The sequence continues at coordinate 17,029 of JAFXFM010000003.1, forward strand.
TTCGTAATTTGCCATATTCTCTATTTGCTTTTAGCCTTTGGCCATTAGCCATTAGCTTTTTAGTTTATATTTCAGCTTGTAAAAATTCTACCAACTTTGCCACTGCTCGACCACGGTGCGAAATAGCATTTTTCTCCTCTGCCGACATCTCGGCGAAGGTGCGTGTATCGCCCTCGGGCACAAACATAGGGTCGTAGCCAAAACCCTCCGTACCCGACATATGGTCGATAATCGAGCCATCGACCTTGCCCTCGAAAAGGTACTCCTTACCGCCGAGAATCAATGCAATAACGGTGCGGAAACGAGCCGAGCGATTCGCCTCGCCTTCAAGGTTTTTCAGCAGCAGAGTGTTGTTAGCGGCGAAGTCGTGCCCTTCACCCGCATAGCGAGCCGAGCGAACTCCCGGGGCGCCACCCAAAGCATCGACCTCCAAACCGGTATCGTCGGCAAAGCAGTCTGCACCTGTGCGCTCATAGACATAGCGAGCCTTCTGCAAGGCGTTGCCTTCGAGCGTCTCGGCAGTTTCGGGGATATCCTCGGTGATGCCGCACTCACGCAGTGTTTTCAACGCGAAAACCCCTTCGAGCAGAGCCTGCACCTCGCCCAACTTGTGGGCATTATTGGTTGCAAAAATCAATTCTTTCATAATTTCAAGGCTATTAGCATTTAGCCGTTAGCCATTGGCTTTTAATTATATAAATGTTACAAATCTGCGCTCAATCTCGGCAGTTACATTGCGCTCGGTACCCGCTACATTATCCTTGTAGTGGATATCGACCTTGCCCGACCAGAGTGTTTTATCGGTGTAAACCAGCGGCTCGGTAGCCTCAAATTCGATAACATACTCCATACTGCCCGATGCGTTGTTTGTGTCGGTCGAGAGGCCTTTGCACGTCGTGAAGGTAAATTCGTAGAGCTCCTCCACATCGTTGAATAAGTACTCCACCTCCGATTGCAGCGCATTGTAGTGTGGTGTGTGAAGGCTGACCTCGCTCTCAATCGAGAACTTCGCATTCTCGCCAACCACACCCTTAACGATGCCCATCTTCGCAAACTCCATATATGAGTTGTACTTCACATAGACAACCCATTCGCCTCCCTCATTGAGTCGCTTGCCACCGGTGTTTATGCGGTAGGTTGTTGCGTAGTAGTCGCCAAGCAGAGTGTAACTCAAAGTATAGACACCCTCTTTCTCCGACACTTCTATCGGCTCGTAAGTTTCGCCCCAATCGACTCCCAGCATATAGTCGTTCAGCCACGCCACCATTTGTGTGTGTTCGTACTGACCGTTCAATGCGGTTTCAACCCTGCTCCACAATTTCTGATTTGCCCTATTAGGGTTTGGCTCGGTGCCCTCTTCGAGTTGGCACGATGTTGCTGTAAAGAGAGCCACAAGGGCAACAATCAAAATCGAAAAATATCTTCTCATAACTCTGCCCTCCTATTTTTTACTGTTTTTACCTGCATCGAAGCGATAGCCCAAGCCTATGCGTGCCGAGCCTGTCATACCGCCGCCCAATTCAACAAAGCCAAACACCTTACGACCAAACGAGCAGCCCACAAGAGCCACATCGCCCCAAATGTAGGCATCGTCGAAGTCGGTTGCCACGCCAAGCGAAATCGATGAGTAGAGTTGTACCTTCTCGCGATAGAACCACACAAAGCGCACCGACGGCATCACTGCCAATGCGTAGCGCGAGAGATTTTCGACCTTCTCGCCCGTAGCAGCATCTTTACGCCAGCGAGTCGATGCACCAAACGATACCGTACCGCCATATTGCAACCAACGACGGTCGTGATAGGTGTAACTCAACGAGTAGTTACCCACAAAGGTACGAGGCGTGAGGTAGGTATCCGCACGCTCCATCTCCTGTCGGAAGTCGTAGTAATAATCATCAACACCCACATCGAAGGCAAAAATCGAGGTTACACTCGCCGCCCCGATGCCTATGCGTAGGTCGTGCTTCGGTGTAAAGTTCGGAATCACCCGCACGGTAGTAACCACCGTTGTCGAGTCGGTCTTCACCACTGTCTTTGTTCTCTTTTGCGCCAACGTCCCCTGCGCCACAAAGAGCACAGCAAGCAATGCAACAATATATCGGTAAGGTTTCATAATCTTGGTGGCGTATTTTAATTGAGAATTTGTAATTAGTTCTCCGTTTTCCGCTTTTTTAGTTTTCCGCTTTTTTAGTTTTCCGCTTCAAGTAATGCCAACTTATGGTCGGCAACACACTTGTCGATAATCGCCTTAACTACCATATCAATCTCTGTTCCCTCGCTGTAATCGGCCGGGCAGACGTGATTTACTCGATTGTCGCGGATAAGGGTGTGCATATCGCTACGCTTCGCCTCGTCCTTCGGGTTGTAGACCGCAATGGAGTGTCCACCAAAGTTCTTCACAAGGCGCATACACGGAATATCGGTCGTTCCATCGCCCACATATATCATTCGCGAAAATGGCACTGGACGTTGCTTCTCCTCCATAAACCTGTTTACCTGCTTGGTGTCGTAAACCGACTCCACACCCTTGTTGATTTTGAAGATAAACTGCGTCTTGTTGGTGTAGTTCACCGCCACACCCGGCCAATAGGCTATGCCATCGACATTGTAGAGGAACGAGCAGGCGTATATCTTGCGGAACTTATCGGCGATAGGCGTTCCCTCGATAATCTCCTTCAAGCCCGACGAGTTGATATAGTGTAGCACTCGCACTCCGCGCTCTGCACCGTAGGCGTTGATGCGGTCGAACCACTCCATAACACCCGGATAAAGCTCTACCCTCTTACCCGACTCCTGAAACGCCTCGCGACGCAACGACAACCCCTTGGCGTGTGCCTCGTGAATCATCAGAGCCATATAGGTCAAAATCTGATCGGCATCCTGCTCCTCGGCAAGACGATTCGACTCGTCCCAAAACTCCATATTGCTCTTGCCCACAGCGGGTATAAAGTCGTACTCCTGCATATTTCCGGCAGCGAGTGTTCCATCAAAATCGTAGATAAGCGCGATAGTAAACTTCTCCATCTTGCAACTGTTTTTATATATATGTGCTACAAATGTAGTAAAATTTTCACTATTTTTGCATTGCAAACTACGGATAACATAAAAATTGGTATAAAATTATGGATTTTAAGAAGATTTTGGCAAAGCGTCGCAGCGTACGTAAGTTCTCGCCAACTACGCCTTCGCGTGAAGTGCTGCTCGATATTGTACGTGATGCACTCACCGCACCTTCGTCGCGCAATATGCACACCACCCGCTTTATGATTGTCGATGACCGCAAAACAATCGACAAAATTGCCGAGATGCGCGACTACGGCTCGGGCTTTATGACCGAAGCTCCTGCGGCGATTGTCGTTATGGGCGACACTACCAAAACCGACCTCTGGCGTGAGAACTGCGCCATTTCGGCTACGATGTTGCAACTCTCTATCGTTGAGCACGGTTTGGCTTCGTGCTGGGTGCACGTAGGCGGTCGTCCGCGCCTCCAAAAAGAGCCCGAAGGAGCTATGGCGGAGGAGTATCTGCGTTCGTTCCTCGACATACCTGCCGAGTGGAGCGTAGAGTGTGTTATCGCGCTCGGCTACTCCGACTTCGAGCCAAAACCACTCCCGGAGTGGGACGCGGAGGGCTCAATCATTTGGCACACAAAAGAGTAGTTCGCAAAAATGGCGAGGGTCGTTTGAGGCGTTAGGGGTGCGATGGGAAGGTCTAACTCCTGCCCTTATCACGGCACAACATTTCTGGGGACGCAGTCTATGGCTGCTTTATGGGGGCGGGCGTTCCGCCCTTTATGTGTGCGCTCCCGCTTGTCGCTTTATGGGGTGCGCGGTATCTCTTTAACACCCCACTACAATCTGCCCTATAAATTGTATTTATAGCCGCATAGAAATTTTTTTGAAAATTTTAGTGTTAATTTTTTCACAATTCAAAATAAAAGATATATCTTTGCAGCGGTGAAAAAGGGGCTTTTGCGAAAGCCTCATTCGCCAAACTGAAGAAATTCGGTATTAAGCGACAGAAATACAAGAAGTTAAACAATTCATAATTCGAAAAAACTATGGCTTTCAAGAAAGAAGATTTATTGAAGTATGGCATTACCGACACTACCGAGGTAATCTACAACCCATCGTATGAGCTCCTTTTTGAGGAGGAGACTAAGGAGAACCTTACAGGTTTCGACAAAGGTCAGGAGACTGAGCTCGGTGCTGTTAATGTGATGACCGGTGTCTACACAGGCCGTTCGCCTAAGGACAAGTTTATCGTAATGGACGAGAACTCGAAGGATACTATCTGGTGGACTTCGGAGGAGTACAAGAACGACAACAAGCCTTGCTCGGAGGAGTCGTGGGCAGTGTTGAAGGGTATCGCTCAGAAGGAGCTTTCGGGCAAGAAACTCTACGTAGTAGATGGTTTCTGCGGCGCAAACAAGGATACCCGTATGTCGGTACGTTTTATTATGGAGGTTGCTTGGCAGGCTCACTTCGTAAAGAATATGTTTATCCGCCCAACCGAGGAGGAGTTGGTAGATTTCGAGCCTAACTTCGTTGTTTACAACGCTTCGAAGGCTAAGGTTGAAAACTACAAGGAGCTCGGCCTAAACTCGGAGACTGCTGTTGTGTTCAACATCTCGTCGCGTGAGCAGGTTATCCTCAACACTTGGTATGGTGGTGAGATGAAGAAGGGTATGTTCTCGATGATGAACTACTATCTCCCATTGCAGGGTATCGCTTCGATGCACTGCTCGGCTAACACCAACGAGAAGGGTGAGACCGCTATCTTCTTCGGTCTTTCGGGTACAGGTAAGACTACCCTTTCGACCGATCCAAAGCGTCAGCTTATCGGCGACGATGAGCACGGTTGGGACGACAACGGTATCTTCAACTTCGAGGGTGGTTGCTATGCAAAGGTTATCAAGTTGGACAAGGAGTCGGAGCCAGATATCTACAACGCTATCAAGCGCGATGCTCTCTTGGAGAACGTAACCGTAGACGAGAATGGCAAGATCGACTTCAACGATAAGAGCGTAACCGAGAACACTCGTGTTTCGTACCCTATCTACCACATCGACAACATCGTATCGCCTATCTCGGCTGCTCCGGCTGCGAAGAACGTTATCTTCCTCTCGGCGGATGCATTCGGCGTATTGCCTCCTGTATCGATTTTGACCCCAGAGCAGTGTAAGTACTACTTCCTCTCGGGCTTCACCGCAAAGTTGGCAGGTACCGAGCGCGGTATCACCGAGCCTACTCCAACATTCTCGGCTTGCTTCGGTCAGGCATTCTTGGAGTTGCACCCAACAAAGTATGCTGAGGAGTTGGTTAAGCGTATGGAGAAGAGCGGTGCGAAGGCATACCTCGTAAATACAGGTTGGAATGGTACCGGCAAGCGTATCTCGATTAAGGATACACGTGGTATCATCGACGCTATCCTCGATGGTGCAATTTTGGAGGCTCCAACCAAGAAGATTCCTATCTTCGACTTCGAGGTTCCAACTGCACTTCCGGGAGTGGATCCTGCAATCCTCGACCCACGCGACACTTATGCTGATGCAGCAGAGTGGGAGAAGAAGGCAGAGGACTTGGCAAGCCGTTTCATCAAGAACTTCGGCAAGTACACTACAAACGAGGCCGGCAAGGCTTTGGTTGCAGCTGGTCCAAAGTTGTAATTTCGCGATAAGCCGCAAACCTGCGGTATATCCCAAATAGTAGAACCCCGAGCGGTACAATTAAGTGCCTCTCGGGGCTCTTTTTTTACCATTTTGCAATCAATTTTATACAAACAATTCGTTTGATATTTAACTTTTTGTGATTAACTTTGTCTTATAAGATACAATTAACCTTCACAAATTAACCTATGGGATTAAAGATTTACTCTTCGCATCTCAACTTGTGCGACACCCCTTCCCTCTCCATTAAAGTGGCAGTGGAGGGTGTTCCGACAGAGGACATCTGCGGTATGGTATTTTGTGGCACAAGCAACACCCTCGAATATCATCAACTGCTCGACAACATCAAGTCGGCTACCGTTGAGGTGTTGGGGCGGAGAGTCCCTGTTACGCTTATTCCGCAGTATCTGCTACCAAATGGGGGTTTCTCTCTCCACATCTATACGCTCGACTCGCCCGCTACAATCCGCTTCGAGGAGCAAGAAGGTGTTTGCTGTGGCGTCATCAATAGTGATGCCGACGAGATGCTCTTTGTGGAGGGTATCCCATCTTCCAACTTCGCAGCAAGCGTTAAGGTGCAGGGCGAGGAGGTGTTTGCGAAGTTGGCAAATCTGCTCTCGACATACGGTTTTGAGGTTGATGATATTGTTCGTCAATGGAACTACATCGGTAATATCGTGGCGTGCCGAGAGGGTAAACAGAACTATCAGGAGTTCAATGATGCCCGCTCACACTACTACGCAAAGGGCTCGTGGAAGAACGGCTACCCCGCAGCCACAGGCATCGGCTCGAACGACGGCATCGTGGTTGGCGGTATCGCTTTTAAGGCGAAAGGGGCGACTAAGGGTATTTTCCCTATCGACAACCCGTTGCAGGTAGCGGCTCACGTCTACTCGAAACAGGTACTTATCGATGATGGCGAGAATGCGGTAAAAAGCACACCTAAATTCGAGCGTGCGAAGTTGATTGAGACCAAAGATGGTCCATACTGCTTCGTTTCGGGCACGGCGGCTATTCGAGGTGAAGCGAGCGTAGATGCAAATTCGGCAAAGATGCAGACCATTCGCACAATCGAAAATATCGAACACCTCGTATCGAAGGAGAATTTGGTGCGTTTCGGCTGCAACCCATACGATTTGCAGTACACCTTTCTGCACGTCTTTGTGAAGAATGCAGGGGATTACGACGAGGTTCGAGCCGTAGTTGAGGAGCGATGCCCGAATGTAAAGGCGCTCTACTCTGTTGCCGATGTGTGCCGAAGCGAATTACTTGTTGAAATAGAGGGAATACTAACATTGTGATACTATGAAAAAAGTTCTGATTTTCACTCTTTGTCTGCTCTTTACGACACTGCAAGTCGTTGCTAAGGAGCGGTGTTCGGACGAGGTATTTTTGAGGAGAACATATCTCACGGTTACGGGCGCACTGCCAACACCGCAGGAGTGTGTGAAGTTTCTCGACAGCACAAGTCCGAACAAACGCGAGGTGCTGGTAAACAGACTCCTCAACAGTGAACTCGGACTTAAATATATGCAGATGCGCTGGGGCGACATCCTGCGTATAAAGTCGGAGTTCCCGAGCAACCTTTGGCCAAATGGCGTTCAGGCGTACAACCGCTGGGTCTATGAGCAGTTGCTTAACAATGTTCCATACGACCAGATGGTGCGCAAACTGCTCCTCTCCGAGGGCAGCAACTTCCGCGCACCGGCAGTAAACTTCTATCGCGGTTTTCAGAAGCGCTCGCCCGAGAACGTCTATGCCAACATTAACCTACTCTTCTTGGGCGATAGAAATTGCACCGACAACGGACACCTCTGCTTCTCGCAGGTGAAGTTCAAATCGACAAAGGAGTGGAAGGAGGAGATTATCTATCTCGATATTCACCAGAAACTCCCGACGCAAAAAATTGTGTTGAAGGACGGCACCGTTCTCACCCCAAAACTTGACAATGATTGGCGCGAGGAGTATGTTTCGTGGCTTACTTCGCCATCAAACCGCCGTTTTGCCGAGGTTATGGTGAACCGATTGTGGTTTTGGGTCTTCGGCAAGGGCATCGTACACGAGCCGGACGATTGGAACGAAAACAACAAACCTTCGGACCCCGCTCTATTGAAGGAGCTTACCGACTACTTCATAAAAAACAAGTTCGATATCCGAAAGATGATGAAGAGGATTCTCCTATCGGACGAGTTCAACTCGAAGGCTGCTCCCGAAGGGTTCTATGTGCCTCAACGACTGCCTGCGGAGGTTATCGTCGATGCACTCGCCTCAACAACGGGCAAATGGAGCACTTACAGCAGCCGTGTGCCAGAGCCATTCACCTTCTATCCGCCACGCACCCGCTCGACCCATTTGGGCGATGCCACAGTGTCGTCGTCAGAGTTGGAACTCTTTGGTAAGGTGTCGCGAGATGTCTCGTTGGAGAGTCAGCGCAACAACGCCATAACTTCGCGTCAGTTGCTCTATTTGATGAACTCGTCGGCACTCGAACGACGTATCCGCAAGAGCGACACTTTGAAGCAGATTTACTTGGATAATGGCGACCTGCCTTCGGTTGCCAATGCAATAACCCTCTTGGTGCTTTCGAGAAGAGCTACGCCGGAGGAGATTTCACTATATGAGGAGTATCAGAAGCAGGATAACCTTCCGTTGATGGAGTTGGCATTCGACATTATGTGGATGCAGTTAAATAGCAACGAATTCCTATATAACCACTAAACACAACGCTATGAAAACAAGATATTTTTCACTACTAATTTTGCTGTTTGCCATCTGCTTTGGGGCGAATGCTCAACGAGCAAAATCGGTTATTTTGGTCTATTTGGACGGTGGTCCGGCACAAACCGACACCTTCGACCCTAAACCAAATGCGGGTAGAAACTACTACGGTAACCTCAAAGATGTTTGCAAGACAAATGTCGAGGGCATCGAGATTGGTCAGAAGTTGCCTCTGCTCGCCACTATGGCGGATAAATACTCGTTGATACGAAGTATGACTCACGGCTCGAACGCCCACGAAACGGGACACTACGCGATGATTACGGGCGACACCTCGCGCGGAGCGGTTGTATATCCTTCGTTTGGTGCGGTTATCTCCTATATGTTACGTGATACCTACAAGGGGGTCTTGCCTTGCTACATCTCACTGACAAGCGCCAACAGCCGCTTTAACGAGGGTGGTTTCCTCGGCAACACATACAAATCATTCGACACGGGTGGAAGACCCGAGTGGGCAGAGTTCGAAGTTGAGGGCGTGGTGAATAAGTTTGTCGATAAGGAGCGAATGAATAAACGAATGGCCCTGCTCAACAAGTTCGAGGGAGAGAACTCGATGGATAAGAAGCTTATTGACTCGTTGAGGGCCTCCAATATGGAGTTTATATGGGGTGAGAGCCGCGAGGCGTTCAACCTTAAAGATGAGCCCGACTCGGTGAAGCAGCGATATGGCAAAAACCGTCTTGGGCAGTCGTGCCTTGTGGCGCGAAAACTTGTTGAGGCGGGCGTTCCATTCGTAAATGTCCGTACAACAGGCTGGGATACCCACAAGAAGCACTTCCAACGAATGAACACGATGTTGCCACAGTTGGATAAGGCGTTGTCGGCACTGATTGCCGACTTGGACGCACGAGGTCTGCTCGAAAACACCATCGTTGTTTGTGGTGGTGAGTTCGGACGTACGCCGAAGGTGTTGTGGGAGGCGCCTTGGAATGGTGGTCGTGCCCACTACGGCAAAACCTTCAGCTATCTCGTTGCAGGTGGCGGATTCTTAGGCGGCAGAGTTGTGGGAAAGACCGACAAGACGGGCGAAAATGTTGTCGAAAGAGCCGTTTGCCCTTGCGATTTGATCGGCACAATATACCTACTTATGGGCATCGACCCGTACGGCACACTGCCACACGTGTCGGAGGGCGATTTGCCAATTCTTCCTTCGTTGCTGGAGAAGAAGAGCGACGGATTACTCTATGAAATCATCGACATTAAAAAGCCAGACTATGAGAAATAGAAGATTTGCACTCGCCATTTTGTGCGCATTCTTTGCCATTTCGGCCTATGCGCAGCGACTAACTTCAGGTTATCTCTTCCCGGCAGGCGGACAAGTAGGCACCACTGTCGAGATTGAGGCGGGCGGACTCAATATAAATAAAGCGACTAAGGTCCTGTTTAACCACCCCGGTATTCAGGGAAAAGTTATACCTGTTAAAGAGTCGGCAACAAATAGAAGAAAACGCAGAAGATTGAACGACCAGAGTAGTCCGCAACTTGCCGATAAGGTTAAGATACAAATTAGCATCGATAAGGATGTACCTTGCGGTTTGTACGACCTGCGCCTGCAAAGCCCAAAGGGACTATCCAACAAACTTCCTTTCGAGGTTTCGTCCTATCCGAACTTTGTCGAAAAGAGGGAAAAGTCGCAGATTTGGAGCCCTAACGAGGTAACATCGTTGCCTGCCGTTTTGTGTGGATACGTTACCCCTGGCGGTATCGACTACTTCCGCTTCTCAGGCCGTAAGGGCGAAACCATCGTCGCTTCGGTTAAGGGACGACAGCTCGTGCCATATATCGCAGATGCGGTGCCGGGTTGGTTCCAGCCCGTTATCAAAATTGTCGATTCGAAGGGGCGCGAGATCGCCTATTCGGACGACTACTACCACAATGTCGATCCCGTGATTATCACCACCCTGCCGAGAAATGATCGATATACCATTATGATTCACGACGCCATCTACCGTGGCCGTCAGGATTTTAATTATCGTATTCAACTCGGCGTCATTCCGTTCGTAACGGGTCGCTATCCCGCTTATGGCGTAGCAGGCAAGAGGGTGAAGCAGCAGCTTGAAGGTGTTAATCTCAACGAAACAAAAGCTGTGGCAAGGGTTAAGCAGGAGGGTTATAACCAACTCTCCTTCACCAACGAAATTGGCACCTCAAACGCCTTTCCGTTCTACACCTTGCCAAAGGGCACAAGGCTCATTCACGCGCCAAAAGATGGAGCCGAACTCTCGCTGACAACGGCAATATCCGACTCGCTAACCTCGGAGTCGAGGGTGAAAAAGTATAAAATCTACGCCGAGAAGCGTGTGCCTATTATTGTGGAGTTGATAGGTCGCAGAAACGGTTCTCGAATTGACGCAGTTTTGCGATTGAAGGATAGGTTTGGCAATGTTCTTGCCCAGGCGGACGATACAGAGGATCCGACACAGGGCCTCATAACATTCCACGCCGACCCAACGCTCAAATACTTCCCGAAAATCAATGGCGAACTGACACTCGAAGTCGAAGACCTTCACCGAGGATATGGCAAGGACTATCACTATCTGCTGAGAATGCACAACCAACTGCCATCGTTCAACGCCTTTGTTTCACCGGCGTATATCACCACTCCGTCGGGCGGCACTTCGCAGTTCCGCGTAAATGTAACCGGAAAGTTGAGAAAACCTGCAAACCTCGTGGTTAAGGGGTTACCTAAGGGCTTCACAACAAGCTGCCTGAAATTCCACGGAGGTCGCAGCTGGGACGTATCCATCACCTCACCAAAGGGAACACCCGTAAAGCGCCACCCAATAGAGTTGAAATTGGAGTATCCGGCAGGTAAGGGCGAGCGCGAACAGGCAAAAGTTCTGCCTGTGGATAATATGACTCAGGCGTTCTACTACACACACCACATTCCTGCTGCCGAGTTGGCTGTCGATGTGGTTGAACCGTCGCCTTATCGTATGTCGCTGACCTTCGATATCAACGAGGCGGTGATGTTCTCGCTAAATGACGAGTCGATACCTGTGAAAATTGTGGTTGATAAAGACCCTAACTTCAACGAGCCAATAGAGCTGTCGTTGGGCAAGAAGAATAGAATCTTCTCGCTCGAACCGGTTTCGATAATGCCGGAGGAGAGCGAAAAGACCATCTACATAAAGTTGAACCCTGTCGCTTTGGAGCGTTTCAAGACCAGAAAGAACCGCCCTATTTGGCAGATGTATATTGTTGGTATGGTCAAGGGCGAGATTGTTCAGCGTGGTCGCCGCCGATTCCAAAACGCAAAGTATAGCGAGATGACGCCTATATTTATGATAAAGGCGGAGAAGTAACCAATCGCAACAATCATTTCGAACACAACGAGCAGAGGGGCGCATTTGCACCCCTCTGCTTTTTTCAACACCTATCCACCCATATTACTGCGTCAGGAAGCGCGAATAGGCCGACATTGTAGTTCCTGTGGCGGCGAACACTGCGTTGTGCGCCATTACTACATCGGTTATTTTATTCTGTGCGATATATCTCTTGATGTTGTGGGTGAAGTAGCGCAAGTCGATAACGTGAATCTCCTCGAACGAGTAGAAGAGGTAACCCGGAATGGCATTGCCGAAACTGTCCTTAACGATAATCACGCGACGTCCATTCTTTGTCGAGGTACGCACCTGCGTAATTTTGCTGTCGCCACCCATAAATGTACAGTAAGCATTTCCCGAGCCATTCTTGAAGGTGTAGAAGTAGTTGCCCGCAACCGGAGCAAGTTCCGACGTAATGTTGAACGACTCGTCGAGAGCGTAGTTGATATATGTGGTCTTATACTCCACCTCACGCGGCTTATGATAGACAAAATCCTCGGGAGAACGCTTCACCGTGATATCACGCGAATAGCGGTACATCGAGCCCACATATCCTGTTATCGTATGCTCGTCGTAGTGCGATAGGTCGTTGAATGGCACACCCGCAGCCGCAGCCAAAGCCTTCGCCGCATAGTATCCGCCTCGCGGCGACCAATGGTGGTCGGTGCGGAGATATATATCCTCGTTACGATGTTTGCGGAGTGGCGTATAGACATCGACGGCTACTACCGCAGAGTCCAGCTGCGAATACGCCTCGGTGATGGTTTCGAACTGCGACTTCATACGCGCCTTCGCCCTCTCGGGGCAATAAAATTCGACTGCCGTAGGTATAATCATACAATAGACATTCACCTCCTCGCCAAGTGTTTTCTTGTAGAGATTTGCCATTTCAGCAAACCTGTTGCACGATTTCACACCACCCCTATACGCCATCAGCGCACGGGCGGTTGGTTGCGAGCCAACGATAACAATTCCGTGATTTGCAATTTTGGACTTCGCCTCGACATTTATCTGCACACTATCCGCCGGCACCTCCTCTTCGGCGGCCTGCTCCTCGGTTGGTTGCTCGGTTGGCTCATCGCCCGCAATAAAGGTTACCTCGTCCTCATCTTTGCCGATTACGGGCATCTTCTTCGCCTTATCGACCTCCATACTCAGCATCATAAAGAGGTCGCGATATGGCTCGCTGTCGCTGTACCAGCTCGACAACTCCGACATATACTCACCCGACCAAAACTTCTCCCACGTGAAGGCGGGCATCTTCGCAAGTTCTCGATTCTCCAACTCCGACACCGTACTACGCGGAAAGAGGTTGAACACCACGAAAAAGGCGGCAACCAAAACGGTTACAATAGTGATATATAGATATGTGCCTGTGCGTTTCATTCTGTATGGACGATTTCGTTATTGCACTATAAATCGCTTATATTTGTTCATCGTACTCTGTGTGCAAGCAAATGAGATGTTGCTCGCCAAAAGAACATCGGTTATGCCGTTATCCTTGATATATCGCTTCATATTCTTGTTAAAGTAGCGGAAGTCGATAACGTGAATCTCCTCAAACGAGTAGAAGAGGTAACCCGGAAGCACGTTGCCGAAGCTATCCTTCACAATCACCAAGCGACGACCATTCTTTGTCGAGGTGCACACCTGCGTAATTTTGCTGTCGCCACCCATAAAGATACAGTATGCCGAAGAGCCCGACAAGTTGTAGAAGTACTTGCCAACAAAGGGCTTGCTCTCGCTCACTATTCTCTTGTTCGAGTCGATATTGTACTGAATATATGTTGTTGTATACTCCACTCCTTTGGGCTTGTGATAAACAAATCTGTCGGGCGACGAAAGAACGGCTTTGTCGTTGCCCGAAAATTGGTACATCGAGCCAATGTATCGCTCCTGAACAACCTCTTCGTAGTGCGATAAATCACGGAATGGCACACCAGCAACCCTTGCAAACTCCTTCGCTGCATAGTATCCGGCGAGAGGGGCCCAATGGTGATCGGTACGGAAGTAAATGGGCTCTTTTACGTGTTGCGCCAAGGCACTATAAACATCGACACCCTTCACATTGTCGTTCAATGCCGCAAACATTGCATTTACAGCCGCCCCCTGATTCTTTGTCATACTCTTTGCTGCTGTTGGAGCGTAGTAAGCCACAGCCAAAGGTATAGCGGCAACATATACATTCACCGCGTTGCCCAACACACTCTTGTAGTAGTTGCCGCAATCGGCAAGCGGTTGCGCACCCGCTGCCGGACCTGCAAATCGGGACATAGCACGCACCGCACCCGTGCGACCGGCGATAATAATTCCGGAGCCCGTCATACGAACAGGGTCGGCAGGATTTACCGTATTGACATACTCCACAACGCGATGTGGTGTCTTCGGCGAGCTCTGTGCTTGGGCGCAAATAGTTGTTGCAACAAGCATACAAGCCAAAGCGACTACTATTGATGTTGCTCTTCTCATTGTTCTAAAATCTGGTGTAAATAAAGGCGTTGTTGGTTGCCCCCACAAGGAGCGCAACACTCAAAATAAGTATTATAAGCGACGCTATCGTACGCGCCGAAACATTCACAAAGGTCAATGTTTTGTCGTGCTTGGCGAGGAGTCGTTCTGTAAGGTTGGCGACATATTTACGTGTCGGCAAGCAGAAAACGACAGCAGCCACCCACAACCAGAAGTTGTTCGTAAGCGCACTCTCCTCGGCAATATCGGCAACCACCGCACTCTGTCCGAACAGCGAGGCGTAGAATTTGCCCAGCAACTCGAAGTTGTCGAAGTAGAACAAGCCCCACGATATCAGTACTATGGCGCAGGTGTAGAGGTGCATAAACAGTCGCGGAATCTTCTCGACAAAACGGAATATAAGATACTTTTCGACGAGCAAAATTGCACCGAAGTAGAGTCCCCAAAGCATAAAATTCCAACTTGCTCCGTGCCACAAACCCGTAAGCGTCCAGACAATAAGGATATTCACCATCTGGTGGCGACGGTTACCGCCCAGCGGAATATAGAGGTAGTCGCGGAAGAAACTTCCGAGCGAGATGTGCCAGCGACGCCAGAACTCGGTAATGGAGCGGCTTGCGTATGGGTGGTCGAAGTTCTCGTTGAAATGGAAACCCATACAGCGTCCCATACCGATAGCCATATCGGAGTAGCCCGAGAAGTCAAAGTATATCTGGAAAGCATAGGCGAATATGCCTATCCAAGCTCCTACGGTCGAGAGGTTGTTGATGCCATCGGTTAGGAATTGGTCGGCAATCTCGGAGAATTGGTTGGCAATGATAACCTTCTTGCCCAAACCTATGAGAAAGCGGAAAATGCCCTCGGCGACATCACTTGCCGAAACCGTGCGGCTGTTTATCTCGTGAGCAATGGTGTCGTAACGCACAATAGGTCCTGCCACCAACTGCGGAAACATCGAGATATAGAGCAACAAGTTACCGAAGTGGCGCTGTGCCGGCGACTGCTTACGATAGACGTCCACCAAGTAGGAGATTGATTGGAAGGTGTAGAAGCTGATACCTATTGGCAGGGCAATGTTCGGCAATGGAACATCTATGCCTATATCGCAAAGTGTCTGCGCAAAGAGGTTGGCATATTTGAATGTGCCCAATATCGCAAGATTGGCAACGAGTCCGAGCGCAAGGGCAACCTTGCGACGCCTACCTTCGAAGTGGTCGATGCCGAGCCCGCTCAAATAGTTCAGAAAAACACAGAAGAGCATTAGAAAGACGTACACAGGCTCGCCCCAGCCGTAGAATATGAGCGAGAAGAGGACCGTTACTATATTTTTCAGCAACACACGCTTCTCGATTGCGCCCTTCGACATCGCCTTATCTCCCAACGCCGCCAACATATAACAGATGGCGAACGACGGAATGAAGACAAACAAAAACAGTAGGTCCGAAAAAACCATTTATACGCTCTTTTTGTAATTTGAAATTCCGAAATTCATTGACGACACTCTATGGGAGTATAAATCAAGGCGCAAAGGTAATAAATTTGCCCAAATAAAACACTTTGCGAACCATTTTTACCGCTCATCTTTTTCGGGGGCACTCTTGTTTCTTCTATTTTGTTGATTAAAATTTTATTACTATCTTTGCGTGAGGTTTTGTTCGCCCAAAAAACAGAAACAACGGAGGGGCTAACAAAATATGAGCATTAAATTTATCAAAAAACAATAAAATTTATTAAAAATTATGAAGCGATTATTTACAAATTTGTTGGCTGTTTTGGCCTGCGTGAGCATTGCTTTTTCGCTCACAAGTTGTGGTGGTTCCGATTTGGTGTACGCCAATAGCCACGATGGATACCTCAATATCCGTGAGGAGCCAACTGCAAAGTCGAGCATTGTTGGTCGAATGTACAACGGCGACGAGGGTGCAACAGACCTCGGTATTGTTGCCGGCGACTGGATGCAGGTGGAGCAGCGCGGAGTTGTTGGTTGGGTTCACAGAAACTATGTCCAGAGCGTACCATCTTCGCCTGTGCTGATGACGAATGAGGCTTTGAGCGGTGTATGGGTTCTCAGCAATTGGTGGAACGCAGACGGCGACCTCAACTCGCACAACCCATACCTCTTCTTCGAAGATGGCACATACGCACAAGCAGATTGGTCGGGATGTTTGAGATATGCCGGCAAATGGAGTATGCTCGAAGGTCGTATCGAGTTGGAGCAACTCTACAATATGGCCACAAGAGAGAAAGAACGTGAGGGCAAGACAATCATCGTTGTTCGCGAGAACTCTACTAAAAAACTTCTCGACTCGGATAGCGGCGATGTTTTCTACAAAAGCAAGTTTATCTCTGATGCGGCTACCCGTTGGGATTCCAATATCGGCAAATGGTCGAAGACTCTCTTCGACAGAGCCCACGGCGAGGTTTCTGCAATACTTAATTAATTGACTCAGTACTAATTTCGCCCCGCCCAAATCGGCGGGGCAAATAGTCGGATATTATGAAGAGATTTGTAAGTTTTTTGGCACTCTTTGCCGTTGCTGCAACAACCTTTACGGGCTGTGATGATTGCAATGCAAGGTCGCAAAAACGTTCGCGATTTTCAATTTTAGATGGGGCTCGAAGGGCTCTCGACAACTCCTCGGCACAAGCAAACGAGGAGGAGCAACCCTTTGTGGAGCACAGAATTGACGAACCCGAGCAACCCGTTCTTTTGGCAAAGAATACCGAGGCGGAGCCTCAGGTTGCGCCCGTCGTAGAGAAGAAAGAGGCTCCGAAGCCAAAACAGGCGCCGGTCGCAGAGCAGAAGGCTGAGCCGAAGCCAAAAGCCTCTTCGGGCGTCGATTTTGACAAGATGATGCAGAAGTATGGTTTGGTCGATATCCGCACCCTCGACAAGAACATTCTTGTTGAGTTGAAGTACTCGACGACGGACAACTTCGTGGGCAAGGATATGTATGGCTCGCTCGAACGCGCCTACCTCGAACCAAACTTCGCAAAGAGGGTTTTGCGTGCGCAGAAGATTCTTCGTAAAAGGTATCCTAACTACACCCTTCTAATCTACGATGCTGCCCGCCCAATCAGCGTTCAGCGCACTATGAGAAAGATGGTTGAGGGTACCGAATTTCAGAGTTTTGTTGCCGACGGCACAAAGGGCGGTCGCCACAACTACGGCGTAGCGGTCGATGTTACAATCGCCGACAGCAAGGGCAAGGCGTTGGATATGGGTACGGGATTCGATTCGTTCGACAAGGCCTCAGCGGTTAAGGGAACATCGGACAACAGCGACCCAACAACCCGCACCATCGAGATTTATCGCGCCTTTGTTCGCAATTTGCAGGCGAAAAAGCTTATCTCGAAGGAGGCTGCCGACAATCGTATTCTTCTGTTGGAGGTTATGTACGAAGCGGGGCTCTATCCTTATCGTAACGAGTGGTGGCACTTCGAGTTGATCGACTCGATGGCGAAGGTCCGCAACACCTATCGCCTTCTGGATTTCTAACTGCGATACACCTCACAAAAATAGACGAGGGCGTCCTTTTAGGACCCCCTCGTTTTTGTTTGACACAGGTCGCACCGATACCCTACAACTACGCCTCTCCGTGATTCTTGAAACCGATAGGAGCCTGTGGTTGTATCAACTCGATACGAGCAACGTTCGACTCGTAGCGGGCGATATTCTCCTGCAACGACATCAGAAGTCGCTTGGCGTGCTCGGGAGTTAGAATTATGCGACTCTTAACCTTTGCCTTTGGCAAACCCGGCAGCAATGCCGCAAAATCGAGTATAAATTCCGACGTGGAGTGCGAGATAATTGCCAAATTCGAGTAGTGTCCCTGCGCCACTTCAGCATCGAGTTCCACATCTATTCCGTGTTGTTTTACTTCGTTCATTGGTTCTGTTTTTGTTTTCTCTTACGACAAAGATATACAATTTAAAGAAACTGCTTCGAACTTTGTAAAATAAGTTATCAACAATAAAATCACATAAGGCATACAAAATGCAGGGCAAAAAGGATAAAATATAACATATTTTTAATACCTTTGTAGGGTAATTTGCATTAGTGTGTCCAAAGATAAAGCAAAGAGTTATGTGGAGTTCGATTATTGATTTTGTACTACGAGGTGTTATTGTGGGTCTGGCGTCGTCGGTTACGGTGGGTCCCGTAGCGGTGCTCTGCATACAACGAACACTGAATAAGGGTCGCCGCGCAGGATTTATCTCCGGTCTCGGCGTGGCTTGCGCCGATACGTTGATGGCGATTATAGCCTTCTTCTTCTATTCGCTCCTGGAGTCGCAAATCAAGGAGTACGAAGATATAATAACCGTTGTCGGAGGTATGTTTGTGCTGGTTGTGGGTGTGGCAATTTTCCTGAAAAAGGCGTCGCCTCAGATTCACAAGAAGCAAAAGAGCAACTCGACGTCGTGGCGCGACTTCGCCTCGATGTTTGGCTTTACGTTGGCAAACTTCGTATCGGTAATACCTTACATTCTCGCCTTCTTCGCAATGTTGGGCGTATCGTCGCACGACGGCTCGAAGGATGTCGCCTCGCTACTGAGCAGCGCACTGATTCTTGGTGGTTTCTTCGCAGGAGCAGCAATGTGGTGGTTCATCATATCGTTGATTATAAGCCTCTTCAAGCGAGGCTTCCGCCCTCACCATATGCAGACAATAAACCGCGTGGCGGGCGTAATAATCAGTCTTTTAGGAATAATAACAATACTTTCGACATTTATCTCAAACACCCCAAATGGAGCAGTTAAATAAAAAAATCATCATCGCCCTCGATGGATTTTCATCGTGTGGCAAGAGCACTTTTGCAAAGAGTATCGCTCAGCGTCTCGGATATATCTTTATCGACACCGGAGCGATGTATCGCGCCGTAACCCTCTACGCACTCGAACACGGAGCCATTCGTTCGGGCATCGTAGACGAGGACGAGGTGGTACGCCTCCTCTCCGAAATCTCGATAACTTTCCGTTTCAACCCACAACGAGGAGCAAGCGATATCTACGTAAATGGCGACTTGGTGGAGGGTAAAATCCGCACTATTGAGGTGTCGAATTGCGTAAGTCCTGTAAGTGCTATCGCCGAGGTGCGAGAGAAGCTCGTGGCGATGCAGCAGGAGATGGGCCGCAAAAGGGGTGTTGTGATGGACGGTCGCGATATCGGAACAGTGGTTTTCCCAAATGCCGAGTTGAAGATTTTTATGACTGCCGACCCGAAGGTGCGTGCCGAGCGTCGCTATGCCGAGTTACAGGCAAAGGGCGACAATGTATCGTTCGAGGAGGTTTTGGAGAATGTCGTATCGCGCGATAAGGCGGATATGTCGCGTGCGATATCGCCATTGCAACAGGCTACAGATGCCATTGTTCTCGACAATAGCTATATGACCGTCGAGGAGCAGATGGAGTGGTTCGATAAGGAGTTTGCACGAGTGCAAAGCACCCTTTAATTGAGAATTAAAGATATTTTTGGTTTTCCGTTTGTATGCGCGTAGAGATTGATGAACATTCGGGTTTTTGCTTTGGCGTTGTAAGGGCGATATCCGAGGCGGAGAGGGCACTCGCCGACGGGGAGGTTGCCTCGCTTGGCGATATTGTTCACAATCGCGTCGAGGTGCAACGACTCGAATCCATCGGTCTAAAAACAATTTCCCATCAGGATATTGCGGCAATTGCGGGTAAGAGAGTGCTTATTCGTGCCCACGGCGAACCTCCCAAAACCTACGCCTTGGCAAAGGAGGCGGGGGTTGAGATTATCGACGCCACCTGCCCTGTGGTTGCGGCTCTGCAACGCAAAGTAAAGGAGGCGCACAAGAAGATGAGCGAAGTGGGTGGCACGGTAGTTATCTTGGGTAAGCGCGGACACGCCGAAGTGGTGGGATTGACCGGGCAGGTCGATGGGGACGCCATAGTGGTGGAGAATGAGGAGGATCTGCAAACGATTGACTTCTCGCATCCCATATACTTCCTCTCGCAAACCACACAGAGCGTAGAAAAGTTCCGTCGCCTTACCGAAATTATGCTCGAACGTCTACCCGACAAGACTATGCTTACGGCGGATGATACGATTTGTCGCCGAGTATCCTCGCGTGAGGAGCATCTTCGAGAGTTTGCTGCCAAGCACGACATTATAATTTTTGTCTGCGGTCGTAAGTCGAGCAATGGCAAAGTATTATACGACATCTGCCGCCAAGAAAATGAGCGATCGTACAACATTGAGGAGGCAGGCGAGCTACGTAAGGAGTGGTTCGAGGGTGTGGAGAGCGTAGGAATTTGCGGGGCAACCTCAACACCAAAGTGGCTGATGGAAACGATTGCAAATGCAATTGTTTCGATTGAGAATTGAGAATAGACTTTTAACAGAATAAAGCCAATGGCTAAATGCTAATGGCTAAAAGCAAAAAATAACGATGAAGAAGTATTTAATTCGCAGTGTAAAATATCTTGTCGCAATTAGCGTTTTATATGTGGCGTTATCGTGGGTTATGCACTACGCAAACAATGTGCAAGGCATCACCTTTGGTGAGCGAATGTTGGCAATGTTGAACAACGGTTGGCAAGGCTGGTCGGCGATTGTGGGAATTATCCTGCTGGCGGTAACGTATCCATATTTCGGCTATGTTAAGCGCCATATCTCGGGAAATATCGTAACCGACCGCGCACAGTTGAACCAAGCCGCCGAGTTTACCGGTTTGGAGCTCGTTGCCGAGAGTGGTGGCGAATTGGTCTATCGCGCCAAGGGGTTGCGTCGATTTGTAATGCTCTTTGAGGATGAGGTGCGAGTAAGACAGCGTGGCGAAGAGGTTGAGATTGAGGGTTTGCGTCGTATTGCCGTTCGTATGGCGTTCGATGCAGAGCGATATATTACAAATAAGAGAAGAGTCGAGTAGAAGATGAAGAGAACTTTTTTTAAATATCTGTTGGTGGCTACTGCCATCGTAACAGTTGTG
This sequence comes from Alistipes sp., assembly GCA_017520545.1. Taxonomy (GTDB): domain Bacteria; phylum Bacteroidota; class Bacteroidia; order Bacteroidales; family Rikenellaceae; genus Alistipes. The sequence continues at coordinate 38,223 of JAFXFM010000003.1, forward strand.
ATAGGTGGTACCGCCAAAGATAAGAGAACCTTTGATCTGGGGCGGAATATGGAGATTATGGTCAATATGATGCACGTCCTATCGAACGAATATGTAGATAAGGTCGATGCCGACGAGATAATGAAGAATGGAGCCAACGGCATTACTTCGATGTTGGACCCATACACAACGTTTATCTCCGAGAAGGAGCGCCCAAGTTTCGAAACAATGATATCGGGACGCTATGGCGGTATCGGCTCACTTATTCGCAAGAAGGACGAATATGTTATCATTGCCGAGCCCTACAAAGGCTCTCCGGCGGATAAGGCAGGGCTGAAAATCGGCGATAAAATTGTGGCTATCGACGATAAAGATATTCGCGGAATGGAGATTGGCGACGTTAGTGCTATGTTGCGTGGCGAACCAAACACTACAGTTAAAGTTACCGTCGAACGACTGATTTCGGGCGAGCGCGAGGTGGTTAAAATTCGCCGTCAGCGTATTGCTCTACCAAGCATCACCTACTTCGGCTATGTCGCCGATGGTGTGGGATACATTCGCCACGCCGACTTCACCGAAAAGTGCTACGACGATATGCGTACCGCGATTTTGGAGTTGCAGAAGGAGGGCGAGTTGAAGTCGCTTATTCTCGACTACCGCAACAATGGTGGAGGGTTGTTACACACCGCAATTGATGTATTGTCGTTGTTTGTGCCGAAGGGGACAATGGTTGTCGAGACACGTGGTCGCGACAAACAGTCTCACAAGCTCTACACACAGCACGAGCCTCTACTACCAAACACTCCGCTTGCAGTGCTGATAAATGGCAATAGCGCCTCGGCCGCCGAGATTGTTGCCGGTGCAATTCAGGACCTCGATAGAGGCGTTTTGATTGGTCGTCGCAGCTTCGGCAAGGGTTTGGTACAGACCACCTACCCTCTCGGATACAACGCACAGCTCAAATTTACGGTTGCCAAGTATTATATCCCTTCGGGGCGCTGTATTCAGGCGGTAAACTACTCGCACGATGGTCAAAGAGAGGAGATTCCAGACTCGCTTATCAAGGAGTTCAAAACGGCGCGTGGTCGCAAGGTCTACGATGGAGGAGGCATTATGCCCGACAAGAAGATGGCTCCGGAGTATATCAGCTCGTTTGCCTTAACGCTTGTATATATGGGCTTAATAGATGACTTTGGCGATGAATATATGAAGCGAAACCACGCAAAACCTATCGAGAATATCAAAACTTTCTCCATATCGGACGAGGATTATGCCGAATTTTCGAAGATGGTTATGGCACGCGATATTCCTTACAAGTCGGAGTCGCGTACGGCTCTCGAAAAGTTGCGTAAATCGCTTGCCAATGAACGTAACACCTCGCTCAATGAGGCGCTCGACGCAATTGATAAGGGGCTGAAAGATGACAAGGAGAGTAACCTCAAAACCTTCCGCAAGGAGATTGTTGAGCAGATAAATCGGAACATTGTTCTGCGCTACGCCTACGCCGAAGGTGTTATTGTTAATTCGTTGGGCGGTGATAGCGACATTAACGAGGCAATAAAGTTGCTCTCGAATAAGGAGGAGTACGACAGAATTACAACCAAGCAGGATACCGAGCGAAAGTAGCGCAATAGAAGATGTTTCGGCGGATAAAAAATACGGTTCTCGAAAATGGTCGAGTGGTGGTTTTGCTACTCGCCACCATCTTCATTGCCGCATCCCTACTGCTGACATACAATATGGCGCGTTCACTCCACCACAAAGAGGAGCACGATGTGGGCCTATGGGCTGCCGCTATGGAGCGTGTAAATCGCGATGCAATGGGCAACTATACCAAAGATCCGCTCGTTGCCCGCATCATCAATAACCGAAACAACATTCCGTTTATCATCACCGACGAGAATCTGCACGTTATATCATACCACTTGGTGCCGTCCGATATTATAAACTCGCCGATGCTGCTGCACGAAGTGCTCAACAGAATGGTTGATGAGAACACCCCTATCATTGTCCATTTCGGCAAGAACAAGGAGCACAATCACATCATCTTCTACGGCTATTCGCAGACGCTACGTACCCTCTACATCTTCCCGATAATTCAGATTTTGATTATCGTGGTCTTTGTGTTGGTGGTCTTTGTCGCCTTCCGCTCGATGAAGCAGAACGAACAGAGCCGCGTGTGGGTTGGTCTCGCCAAGGAGACGGCTCACCAACTCGGCACGCCCACCTCATCACTGCTCGGTTGGGTGGAGTATCTGCGTGAGCAGCCCGTGGATCAGAGTGCTGTAGATGAGATACAGAAGGACCTCTCGCACCTGATGAAGATCGTGGACCGCTTCTCGAAAATCGGCTCGGAAACGCAACTCAAAGAGGAGTCGCTAAACGAGGTGGTAGGAGATGCCGTAACCTACTTCCGCAAGCGTATTCCACGCAATGTAACGCTCGAATACAATGGACTCAACACCGAAACTATAATGGTGAAGATGAGTGCAACTCTCTTCGAGTGGGTGGTGGAAAACCTAATGAAAAATGCTCTCGACGCCCTGCAAGGACACGGCACAATAAGGGTTACTATTGGTCAGGACAACAAAAATGCGTGGGTTGATGTTGCCGACACAGGTAAGGGTATTCCGAAGTCGAAGTGGAAGCGCATTTTCGAGCCCGGATACACCACAAAAACTCGCGGTTGGGGCTTGGGACTATCACTCTCACACCGCGTGATTAAGGAGTATCACAAGGGCAAAATCGCAGTCGTCGATTCGGCTATCGACGTGGGAACAACTATCCGTATAACCATTAAAAAGGCATAAAAGGTGGCGCAGAATTTAGATTTCATATCGGCAAAAGAGCTGTTTGGGGCAAAGAGCAAACTCGCAGAGCAGATAGTCGATGACACCATTTCGGGCATCGCGGCTCTGGGGGGTACCTACCAGATAGTAACCGCTCTTGCTGCTCTTGTCTTTATATTTATATTGGTGCGATATTTCGACCTCTTTATGCAATTGCTCGTATCGTCGTTCAGTAGTCAGAGTAGTAATTCGGATTTTCAACTCTACTCGCGCGAGGCGAAAAATATAGAACTCATCGTGAGTCTGGCGGGTACACTTCTGCTCGCACTGCTCATAATGCGATTGTCGGTGATGGATTGGGTTGCTCCGTATTTGGAGATTGGTCCCGAGACATCATCTTGGGCAATCGGAGGCTTGACCTTTGCCGGCATTCTTGCCACAATGTTGGGAGAACGAATACTGCTCTATATTGCCGGTGTTTTGAGCAATCGTGCCGATGCGTGTACCACAATTTGGCACACAAAACTCCTCTATTTTAGTTTGGTTCTGGTGTTGATCGCACCAATGCTTGTTCTTGCCCTTTTGACCGAGGGCTTAGTGGCTAAAATAGCCCTTTGTATCTCTGTTGCAATATGTTCGCTATCGCTCATTTTGTTCTTAAAAGCGACTTTTTTGCTCTTTCGAACTCAAAGATTTTCAATTTTCCATTGGATTTTGTATCTTTGCGCCCTGGAAATCTTCCCTCTGTCGTTGCTACTTGCTCCGATAGCTCGTGGATAGAGTCCGAATAAGCGTGAAGATATGAGTAATAGCATAAATAAAATTCTTGTTGCACAACCGGCTCCTCCCATTGTAGAGAAGTCGCCTTTTTTTGAAGTATCGAAACGTCTTGGTGTCGAAATAGACTACAATCCGTTGATTAAAGTCATCGGTGTAACACCAAAGGAGTTTCGTAGTCAGCGCATCACCATTCTCGACCATACGGCAGTTATTTTTACCTCGCGTACCACAATCGACAGCTTCTTCCATATCTGCGAAGATGCCCGCATCACCGTACCCGAAACGATGAAGTATATCTGCTCAACCGAGAGTATCGCACTCTACCTTCAAAAATATATCGTCTATCGCAAGCGAAAAATCTCGTTTGCCGATGGATCTTTTCAGGGGCTGATTGAGCTCATTGTGAAGAACAAGACCGAGAAGTTCCTGCTCTCGCTCTCCGAGCCTCACAAACCCGAAATTCCGGAGGCTCTCGCACGCCTCAACATCAACCATACGCCAATTATCTTGGCGCGTACGGTTGCTACCGACATCTCGGCAGAGAAGTTGAAGGAGTACGATATGGTGTTGCTCTATTCGCCGTGGGACGTGAAGAGTATCTGCGAGAAGTTGCCTGTTGAGGAGATGCCGACTATCGCAACATTTGGCGAGGGAACATTAAAACTCGCCGTTGAAAACGGCATACACGTCAAGGCAAATGCTCCGACCCCCATAGCACCATCTCTTGCCAAGGCCGTAGATCTCTATATCCAGAATGTTCGCAAGGGCAAGGAGGTTGAGGATGTTGCATTCGTTAATGACGAACGCAAAGAGGAGTTCCTACGCACACAGCAGAGTCGCCTCGCAAAGAAGAGTCGCGCAAAAAAATAGTCGCGATAAATAAATACGCGGAGATGGATAAAAGACTCCCAAAGTTGGAAAAGTTACGCTCCTTTGGAGCTATTCGTCGCCTCTTCACCGAGGGGCGGGGAGGATTTGTCTATCCGCTGCGATATGTGGTCTATGCCGAGCACTCGGACAATGACGAGATGAGCGTCGAGGTGCTCTTCTCAACCCCCAAGAAATTTCTGAAACGCGCCAATAAACGCAACAAGGTGCGCCGCCGTATGCGCGAGGCATATCGCCTGAACAAACACCTTCTTTACACGAGCGAAGACCCACGAATGTTGCACGTGGCGTTGATCTACTCCTCGAAGGAGGTTATAGACTTTAACACTATCGAAAATGCCACAAAGCGAATTTTGGAAAACCTTGCGAAATAGCTGTCGTCGCATTGTGGCACTTCCATTTGTCGGGCTTATCCGCTTCTACCAGAAGTGTATCTCGCCCCTCACTCCACCATCGTGCCGCTACACTCCCACCTGTTCTCAATACACCCTCGAGGCGATACGCAAATATGGCGTCATCAAGGGTTGTTGGCTTGGCGTAAAGCGCATCTCCCGCTGCCACCCGTGGGGAGGCTCTGGCTACGACCCGGTACCGTGATAAACGGAAAACTTTTTCATTTAGTGAGTAGTGAGTAGAGAGTAGTGAGTAGTTGTTAAACCCTAACGACTCTAATACTCCTAACGACTCTTAAAAAACTGCGCCGAAACAAGGTCCCACTAAAAAATCGGAATTTAAGCAGATGAGTGCAAGGCTCGTGAAAATCCCCGAGGCTGGGGAATACTTGGCGTATTTCCCTGTCTCGGGGATTGAGTATAACGCAGCAATCGCTGCTTAAAAACGATTTTTCAAGAAATTACTATTTCTCTTTGAGCGCAGCGTGAGCAGCAGCCAAACGTGCGATAGGCACACGGAATGGCGAGCAGCTTACGTAGTTCAAACCTGCGTAGTGGCAGAACTCTACCGACGATGGCTCTCCTCCGTGCTCACCGCAGATACCACACTTCAAATCGAGACGAGTCGAACGTCCCTTCATAACTGCCTCACGTACCAACTGACCTACACCATTGCGGTCGAGAACCTTGAATGGATCCGCCTTGATGATGTTCTTGTCGAGGTATACAGGGAGGAACTTCGCGATATCATCACGCGAGAAGCCGAGAGTCATCTGTGTAAGGTCGTTTGTACCGAACGAGAAGAACTCTGCAACCTCTGCAATCTGGTTAGCGGTAACTGCCGCACGTGGAACCTCGATCATTGTACCTACGAGGTAGTCGATGCGATCGTTACGCTCTGTGAACACCTCGTTAGCAACGCGGTCGATAACGGCCTTCTGGTAGCGCAACTCCTTGTGGTTACCTACGAGTGGAACCATAATCTCAACCTTTACAGGTGTGCCCGCAGCCTTAACATTCATTGCAGCCTCGATAATTGCGCGTGCCTGCATCTCGGTAATCTCCGGATAGGTGTTACCAAGACGGCAACCACGATGACCGAGCATAGGATTAACCTCGTGCAACGACTCTACCTTGGCTACTACCTTCTCGTATGGAATACCCATCTCTGCTGCCAACTCCTTCTGCTCCTTCTCTGTGTGAGGAACAAACTCGTGCAATGGTGGGTCGAGCAAACGAACAATTACAGGATAGCCCTTCATAACCTTGAACAAGCCCTCGAAATCGCCACGCTGCATTGGAAGCAACTTAGCCAACGCAACACGACGACCATCCTCGTCGTCTGCCAAAATCATCTCGCGGATAGCCTTGATACGATCACCCTCGAAGAACATATGCTCTGTACGGCAAAGACCGATACCCTCTGCACCGAAACGGAATGCCTGCTCTGCATCACGTGGAGTATCAGCATTAGCGCGAACCTTCAACTTCGCATACTTGCCGGCCAACTCCATCAACTTACCGAAGTCGCCATCGAGAGCAGCCTCCTTAGTAGCAACCTGACCGAGGTAAACCTCTCCGGTAGAACCATTCAACGAAATCCAATCGCCCTCGTTGATAGTCAAGCCGTTGATCTTGATTGTACGAGCCTTGTAGTCGATATCCAACTCACCGGCACCCGATACGCAGCACTTACCCATACCACGAGCCACAACGGCAGCGTGCGAGGTCATACCACCACGTGCGGTGAGGATACCTGCTGCATCGAGCATACCCTTCAAGTCCTCTGGCGAAGTCTCGATACGAACGAGAATTGCCTTCTGGCCGGTTGCTGCAAGAACCTTCTCGGCATCGTCAGCGAAGAACACTACCGGACCTGTTGCAGCACCCGGAGATGCAGGCAAGCCCTTAACGATAACCTTTGCGTTCTTGATAGCAGCCTTGTCGAATACAGGGTGGAGCAACTCGTCGAGCTTCTCCGGCTCGCAGCGCAAAACTGCGGTCTGCTCGTCGATCAAGCCCTCTGCCAACATATCCATTGCAATCTTCACCATTGCGGCACCGGTACGCTTACCGTTACGGCACTGCAACATCCACAACTTACCGTCCTGAATGGTGAACTCGATATCCTGCATATCGGTGAAGTACTCCTCCAAGTGGTGCTGAATATCGTTCAACTCCTTGTAAACCTCAGGCATAACCTCCTCGAGCGAAGGATACTTCGATACACGATCCTCCTCCGAGATGTTCTGAGCCTTTGCCCAACGACGCGAGCCCTCAATGGTGATCTGCTGTGGTGTGCGGATACCAGCAACCACGTCCTCACCCTGAGCGTTAATCAAGTACTCACCGTTGAAGATGTTCTCACCGGTAGCAGCATCACGCGAGAAGGCAACACCGGTAGCCGAACTGTCGCCCATATTACCGAATACCATCGCCTGAACGTTTACGGCAGTACCCCACTCTGCTGGGATATTGTTCAACTTACGATAGAGGATAGCACGCTCGTTCATCCACGATCCGAACACTGCGCAGATAGCACCCCAAAGCTGATCCCAAGGGTTTACTGGGAAGTCCGAACCGGTCTGCTCCTTAACGGCAGCCTTGAACTTGGTAACCAAAACCTTCAAATCGTCGGTTGTGAGGTCGGTGTCCATCTTAACACCACGCTCCTCCTTCAACTCCTCGATGATAACCTCGAATGGATCCTGATCCTCCTTCGATACCGGCTTCATACCGAGAACAACATCACCGTACATCTGTACGAAACGACGGTACGAGTCCCAAGCGAAACGTGGGTTGCCCGAGAGCTGTGCAACAGCCTCAACAGCCTCGTCGTTCATACCGAGGTTGAGGATTGTATCCATCATACCCGGCATCGAAGCACGAGCACCCGAACGAACCGATACGAGGAGTGGCAACTCCTTGTCGCCGAACTTACGACCTGTAAGAGCCTCAACGCGCTTGATAGCCGCCTCAACATCCGGACGGAGCAACTCGATAACGGCTGCCTGACCGTGCTGATAGTACTCTGTACAAACATCGGTAGTGATGGTAAATCCCGGAGGAACCGGAATACCGATAAGGTTCATCTCGGCGAGGTTTGCACCCTTACCACCGAGCAACTCTCTCATCTTGCCATTTCCCTCGGCCTCTTTGTTACCGAAGAAATAGACGCGCTTTACATTTGTCATAGCAAAATTTTTTTAGTGATTATTATTTGAAAATAGAAATTATGTTCTCCCTTTCTTCCTACTTTTTCTTACCATTCTTTTCTTTCCAACTAACAAATTTAGTGTTTTTTTCTGCAAATTCAAACAAATAAGGCATTTTTTGCAAAAAACACACCGTATTAGAGCGCAAAGATAGTAATTTTTTGCAAAAAAAGAGAGAATAAAAAGGGGGCAAAATGGCAGACAGAGAATTTAGGGGGAGTCCAACCGTAGTCGGGTAATTTCTCAAATTTAAATTTTGGTTACACATTTTAACAACTATCGGGGTGATAACTTACAATCTGTAAGGATATTTATGCAATTGACTACAAATGGGCTAAAAATCACCTCTAAAACCTATTTAAACACACAATTTACCGATTATAATTTATTTGAAAAAGTTTGTCGTTTCAAAAAAACTTTCATAAATTTGCATTCGGCAAACGGAAAACACAACCATTTTTTGCTTGATTAGTTCGAGCAAAACACCAAAAAGCACCAAATAGAATGTATATTTTTTAGATAATAGTTTTTTATGTTAAATTTTTAAATTTTTACTACAATGAAAAAGTTTTTCACATTAGCACTTTTGGCAGCCGTTGCATTTGTTGGCTGTAATCCGGACACCCCTAATGAGGGCGCAAAACCTATTGAGCCTTGTGCCGAGCACGATGTAGATTACGTTCTCAACGAGGTTTCGGGCCTCTATTACGGTAACCAATTTAGTGCATCTGAAGATGTTTTCGACTACGGTCTTGTTTTGTCGAATCAGCCGGATGTTTACGACCTTATGTCGGGATCCGTTACTATTCTTCCAAACTCACAGTACCTCTTCCTCGACCTCTATTCGACTGTTGCATCACCTAATTTCAGCGCCACTTTCAAGGTGCCTAATGGCGTGTACAACCTGGATGTAGAGTGTAGTACTGCTGCAAACACGGCAAACTACGAATACACCAACTTATATGTTACAAACGAAACAGAGGGTGTTGAGACATTCTTCAAGAGTGGTACTGTAACCGTAACAGATGACCTTATCGAGGTTCTCCTCGTGGGCGAGGACGACAAGACCTACCACATTAAGGCTCCTAACAAACTCGTTGACAACACCAAAACTTGGGGCAACGGTCAGATGACCGGCGAGTTCTCTACATTGACCGCGGACTTGCAGGTTCCATTCGCAGATGCAGAGGCAAACGAGTTTTATGCTGAGTATTGGAGCGACTATCTCTGCGTAGGCAAGAATTTGTGGCTCGTATATGTTGACGATTACGCTACAGGCGATGAGTTTTTGTTTATGTTGCTTGCCGACGCATCGAAACCTGCACCTGTTGGAACATTCCCTATATCGGGAGATGTTAGCAAGGAGATTGCTTTGACCGGCTATGTCGATAGCGAGGGAAACTCCCAGGGCAGTTGGTGGTTTAAGTTAGATGAGAATTATGAGGTTATCGGTTTGGCGCCATTGAAGTCGGGTTCAATCTCTATCTCTGCTGACGAAGAGGGTGTTCTTACTGCTCAAATCGACACCAAGGACGATAAGGGTAACTCTCTCTCGGGAACTTGTGTAACAGCAAATGTTTATGTTGATGACCCATACGCATTATCGACATTCTCGGCAGTTCCGAAGATGGTAAAGCGCGGCCACAAAGTTTCGTTGGCTCCACGCGCAAAGGTTAAGCCTACAATGGTTTTGAAGAAGTAAAATACGGTTTTTGATTTTACAATAATTTATGCGAAGGCAGGTAGCGAGAGTTGCCTGCCTTTTTCAGCGGAGAACAAACGATTTATGAAGCGATTACTACTTGTACTTTGTACTGTGGTTGCGATGTGTTCGTGCGAATCACACAACACCAATGGAGAGGGAAATGAGCCACAACGCCCCGAAAACGCACTCTCAACCCTTACCGAGGATTTGACATTGGGTTTTGGAGATGATACATCGCTCGTATATGCCGACTGCTTTGGCGACTACTACGACACAGGGCTGTATATGTGGCAATTCTACTTTATGGAGTTCGAAAAGAAAGAGCAACTCTGTATTGAGGTTATGGTGTCGTCTTCCGAATGTGTAGTGCCAACCGGAACATTTACCGCTACGAGCAACATATTTCAGGCAGGCGGAATGTTGCGAGGTATAGTTGATGAAGATAACTACGATGCCTATTCGTGGTACACTCGCTTTGCCACACCAAACATAGCGGCTGCAAAGGCCCCGATAGTGGAGGGCTCGATGACAATAACCGCCAACAACGATGGCACACACACCGCAACATTCAATCTGTTTGACGATGCCCACAACAAGATAACGGGGCGGTGTACGAATATGATGATTGTCGAAGATTTCAGATGATGTCGCAAAAAATAAAAAAACAGAGCGTTACTCGCAGTGGTGATTCTCTGTTTTTTCTCTGTTATTGGCTACAATTATCGAAACATTTTACTATCTTTGCATAGAAAAACAGTTGAAACCAACATTTTTTATTAAAAAACTAAACATTTATGAAAAACTTCAAATTTATTTTGGTTGCCGTTGTTGCAATGCTCTTTTCGGTAGCAACAACCGAGGCAAAGGAGAAGCAGCCGATGTTGGTGTTACCATCGGTTGTGGGTAGCAATATGGTGCTTCAGCACTCGACTACCGTAAACATTTGGGGTTGGGCAAAGCCAAAGGGTACCGTAAAGATCAAACCAAGCTGGCTCAACTCGAAGAAGCCTATAAAGGTTAAGGCTAATGAAGAGGGTTTCTGGATTTTGCCTATTGAAACCCCGGCTGCGGGCTACGATGCTCACACAATCACCATCTCACACAAGAAAGAGGTTAAGGTTTTGGAGAACGTCGTATTCGGCGAGGTTTGGCTCTGCTCGGGTCAGTCGAATATGGAGTGGCCTGTTCGCAAAACCCCTGATATGAGGGGTGAGTTGAAGGGTGAATTGAACAAGAACATTCGCCTCTATTGCACAGGTCGTACCTTCACTGCGGAGCCACAGAAAGATGTTCCAACTCAGAAGAAGTTTACTCCAAAATGGTCGGTTTGCAACGCCCGCGATTTGAAGGGATTCTCGGCTGTTGGTTATGGCTTCGGTAAGGAGTTGCAGGAGGCGCTGAATGTGCCTATCGGCCTTATCGACGCATCGTATGGTGGCACCCCTATCGAGGGTTGGTTGAGCGCAGAGTACCTCACAAACAATCCAAAGGTTGCTGCACAGGCGAAGAAGTTGCGCCACAAAAACTGGAAGAAACGTATTTCGTACCTCCACAACGCAAACATCTATCCTATTCGCCACACCACCATCGCAGGTGTTATCTGGTATCAGGGTTGCTCGAATGTTTCGAGTTGCGGTACTTACCAGAACCTCTTGACCCACCTCGTAAAGTCGTGGCGTGAGGAGTTCCGCTCACCGGAGATGCCATTCTATATCGTTGAGATTGCTCCGCACACCTACGGAGGTATCAATGGTGCTCGTATTCGTGAGGCACAGGCTCGCGTAGCAGCTCGAACAAAGAACTGCGAAATTGTTATCACCAACGACCAGAATCAGATTCCTGGCGACATTCACCCTCCAAAGAAGGTTGATGTTGCTCACCGTTTGGCACAGTGCGCACTTGGTGGCTACTACAAGGTATCGAAGGCTCCATTCCGTTCGCCGGCATACCGTTCAATTGCTATCGAGGGACACTCTATCCGCGTACACTTCAAGAACGTTCCTACAACTCTCGTACAAAAGGGCGAGGGCCGTATCAACGGCTTCCAGCTCGGCGTTAAAGACCCTGATAATGAGAAGAAGTTGATTTTCCACTTGGCAGAGGCTCAGATCGATGGCAAAACCATCGTGGTTTCGGCTGAGGGCGTTGAGAATCCGGTTGCAGTTCGCTACTGCTTCAACGAGGATATGGGTAACGTTGCTTCGGCAGAGGGTCTTCCACTCGGAGCATTCCGTAGCGACAAGAACAACCGTTCGTTGAGCGCACGTCCATACGTAGAGAAGCCATCGGAGATTGCTATTCAGTTCGAGGGCGAGGGCTATGAGAGAAGCACCTTCACAGAGGGCGCACAACTTTGGCCTAACCACACTTACGTTATGAGTGCCGAGTATCCAAAGGAGTTCGAGGGCTTCCAGATGATGGTTCCAACCCCTGTTGGCAAGGGTGAGATGAGTGCAGGTGGTCGCATTACCGCTTTGGCTGATGGTAAAATTTACCTTCTCACTTCGAACAATGGCGCTACTCGCAAGGCACCTTGGAAGTTGCTCACTTCGTGCTACACCCGTTGCGCACAGAACGGCAAGTTGAAGGGAACGTTCTACATCGTAGAGCGTAAGGTTGAGGCTGGCGAGACAATCGAGTTGCCTAAGTTCAAGAACGCTTGGGGAACAATCGTTCTCGCAAAGAGCATCGAGTAATCTGCTCGACAATCATTTTGAGTGGTGCTGCCCCTTTTGGGACAGTACCCTCTTTTTTTGTGGGGGGGGGCTACCAACTGCGAACTCCGACGCTTTTCACGGCGCAACGGTTACTGGGGGTTCTGGGGGCGCACCTTCGGTGCTTACTAGGGGTTCTGGGGGCGCACCTTCGGTGCTTACTAGGGGTTCTGGGGTGCGCCGGGGTAATTTTCCATTTTGCATTCTGCATTTTGCATTTCTCTCGTCGCTCGGCTAAATTCAAAAGTTTTCCGCTTTAATCCTGCTCCGCAGGCTTTTCCTCCTTCGCACCTCGGCAAAGTGTGCAAGCACACTCTGCTCTCGGTTTGTCGTCGGGTCCGCTTTCCGCTCCAACCGAAAAACAAAAGTTTTCCGCTTTCCGCTTTCCGTTTTCCGTTTCTTTTTGTAACTTTGTGGCGTATTGTATCCCTAATGGGATAACTTGGCTGAAAATTAGAAATAAAAAGATAAAAACTCTATGAACGAAAAAATTATTGCTCTTGCACAGGCGGTCGAGGCGTTTGCCCCAACATCGTTGGCGGAGATTGAGGAGTTCCGAATCAGAATGGTCGGAAAAAAGGGCGAAATGACCGCCCTTATGGAGGAGTTTAAGAGCGTTGCTCCAGAGCAGAAACGCGAGTTTGGACAGAAGCTTAATGCCCTTAAAAACTCTATTCTTGCGAAAATCAACGAGCAAAAGGAACTTCTCGAAAATCAGGTTGCCGCCGCTCCGCAGATTGATGATATGTCGCGTCCGGGTTCGGCAGAGCAACTCGGCTCTCGCCACCCTATTTCGCTGGTTAAGCAGGAGATTATCGATATCTTCTCGCGCCTTGGCTACACCGTGGCTGACGGACCCGAAATCGAGGACGACAACCACGTATTCTCGCGCTTGAACTTCCCAATGGAGCACCCTGCTCGCGATATGCAGGACACATTCTTCGTTGAGAAGGCGGGCTCGGAGCCTTCGGCAGATGATGTATTGTTGCGCACCCACACCTCGTCAATTCAGGTGCGTACGATGCAGCAGCAACAGCCCCCTATTCGCGTAATCTGCCCGGGTAGAGTGTTCCGCAACGAGGCTATTTCGTACCGCGCACACTGCATCTTCCACCAAGTGGAGGGACTCTATATCGACAAGAATGTTTCGTTTGCCGATATGAAGCAGTCTTTACTCTACTTCTCGAAGGAACTCTTTGGCGAAAAGACGCAAATTCGTATGCGCCCATCATACTTCCCATTCACCGAGCCTTCGGCCGAGTTGGACGTATCGTGCAACCTCTGCGGTGGCAAGGGTTGTCCTGTATGCAAGGGCACCGGTTGGTTGGAGATTATGGGTTGCGGAATGGTAGATCCAAATGTATTGGAGGCCAACGGCATCGACTCAAAGGAGTATTCGGGTTTCGCCTTTGGTATGGGAGTTGAGCGTATTGCTATGTTGAAGTTTGGCGTGAAGGACTTGCGCCTCTACTTCGAAAACGACGTTCGTTTCCTCCACCAGTTTGACTCGGTTTTGTAAGATGAAGAGGGTTTTTGCCATATTGCTCATTGCGCTGCTATGTTGTGGATTTATTCCACAGCACAAAGCGATGCGCCAATTGACCAACAAGGAGATTTCCGAGTTGTATGTCGATGCAATAAAGGCATTAACCATCAAAGGGGATACGACAAGTGCTACCAAGGCATTGGAGGCGATTATTCGGCAAGATCCCAATCACGCACCGGCGTTGCACCGACTTGCGCACATCACAAAGAACGACACGCTCGCTGCGCACTATGCAAGAAAGGCGTATCTTTCCGATACCACAAACTTCTACTATTTGGAGACATATTGTGGTTCGTTGTTGCGAACAGATGGGTATTTGGAGGCTATTCCCGCCTTCAAAAAGTTGGTTAAGAAGAGTACCGAGCCGAAAGATTTCCACGTATTCGCCATTCTGCTCAACGTCACCAAGCAGACCAATGAGGCGATAGCGGTGCTGGATAGCGCAGAGGTACGTTTTGGCCGTATTCCCGAATTGGGAAGATTGCGCCAAAACTACCTGATAAATTTGGGTCGCATCTTGGAGGCTGAGGCTGATGCCAAAAAATCGGTCGAAGAGGCTCCATACCTTGTTGATAACCACATCTCGCTCGCCAGAATATACGCTGCGACTCGTCGCGACTCGTTGGCGGTGGTGTCGTATCAAAACGCCATTGCGATCGATACGTTGGATTATCGCCCTTGGACACTCTTGGCAGAGCACTACAATATGCGCGGAGATAGAGCGTCGTATCTCTCGCTTCTGCCGCGTATCTTCGCAATCGAGAGCCTGCCGTTGAAGTACAAAATTGAGGAGTGGGAACAACTCATAACGGACAGGAATAGTTATCACAAGTTCTACTACATTTACGACACAATTATCAAGCAGCTCTACATCCTCCACCCCGGCAACAGAGATGTCTTTGTGGCTTACACCAACCACCTGATAATTTCGAGCCAGAAGGAGGAGGCTTTGCAATTGTACAAACAATTTATAAAAGGGTCTTCGGCAACAGAGGTAGACTTCGAGAGTCTTTGTTGGCTCGAAAATTCGCTCAACCGCCCCGACTCTGTCGAGCACTACCTGAACATTGCGGCGAAGCGTTTCCCCAAGAACAACTCTTTTGGTGTGTCGGCGGGACTCTTTGCCGAGAATCGCAAGGAGTACGACAAAGCTCTCCAACTCTTCGGAGAGGCACTCGCAAACACCACCGACAAAGAGAAACGCAGCCACTTATACGTACATATAGGCAGAGTTGAGTCCAAGCGCGACAATATGAAGGCGTGCTACAAGGCATTCGACAACGCCCTGAAATGCAGCAAGGGCAACGACACTCTGCGTAGCAACGTCTACGCCACAATTGGCGACATAGAGCACCAGCGCAACAATATGAAGGCGTGTTACAAGGCTTACGACAAGTCGCTGAAATGTTTCGCCGACAACGCCACAGTGCTGAACAACTACGCCTACTTTCTCTCGCTCGACAACAGCGACTTGGAGCGTGCTTTGAAGATGATAGACCGCGCGTTGGAGCTCTCCGAAAATAGTTCGACCTTACTCGACACAAAGGCGTGGGTGCTCTATTCGCTTGGCCGCTATGCCGAGGCGAAGAAGGTTATGCAGCAGGCGCTTTCGCTCAATCGCGGCAGCGACCCATTATATGCGCTCCACTATGGCGATATCCTTCACGCTCTTGGCGAGGAGTTTATGGCAAAAACCTATTGGCGCAAAGCGCTGGAACAAGGCGCCGACAAGGAGGAGATTGAGAAGCGTTTTTTACAAAAGAAGGATAATTCCGAAAAGTAGTATTCGATGTTAAGAAAGCTCTACATATTGGTACTTGCTGCTCTTTTGGCAGCGGCACTTCCTGCCATTGCACAGAGTAACAAGGTGAAGAGGCAGGAGGCTGTAATTGCTGAACTTCGACGCAACATAAAAGAGGAGGAGAAGACCCTCCGTGAACTCAAAAAGAATAAGGCTTCGGCGCAGGAGTTGGTAATATCACTTACCAAGCAAATTGAGAGCCGAACCGCCCTTATCGAGGAGACGTCGCGCCAGATTAAGAAGCTCACGGCAGAGGTCGTCGCCACCGAGAAGCGAATAAACTCGCTCAGCACACAACTCGCGCAACTCGAAAAAAATGTTACCGAGATTATTCGTGAAGCTTATCGCAACTATCGCTATCAGAGCCACTTAACCTATATATTCTCGGCAGATTCGTTTGCCGACATTGCGCGACGTATTGCTATGTTGAGAGTAGCCACCGACTTCCGTCACGAACAGATAAAGGAGGTTACAAAAATCCGTGCCAACGTTCAGAAGGAACGCGATAAACTCGCCAAGCAGCGCGAGGTGCTGAACGAGACCAAGAGGCAACTCAACATCGAGCGCAAGAAGCTGAAAGCTGACGTTGCCTCGGCAAAGAAGTCCATCGAGCAGATGACAAGTAAAGAGAAGAGTGTTTTGCGCTCGAAGACGGAGCACCAGAAGAGGTTGAACGACGCCATCAAGGAGTTGCGCAAACTTGTCAAGGGCAACAAGAAAGGCTCGTCGTTTGTGGCGGGAAGAAAATTGCAGTTGCCTGTCGAAAATGGCAAAGTTGTCCGATATAAGGAGAATATCGCCGAGATTTCGGGCGCAGAGGGCGCCGCAGTAACCTCGGTGTATGAGGGAAGGGTGTTCAAGGTTGCTCGAAACAAGGTAAACAATAAGTACGACGTCTTTATTGCTCACGGCGAGTACATCACCTCTTACGCAAATCTCTCGGAGGTTATGGTCGAGAATGGCGACGACGTGAAGAAAGATCAGCGCATCGGCACCATAGGCAGTATGTTCGACCTTCGCTCGGAGGAGATTGTGTATAAGATAATTTTCGGCATATACTCTCCTAATCCAAGGGAGAAGATATATGCGGAAGTTCATTTCAGAAAGTAGTATGGATATCTCATTTTATACCGATAGCTGCAACTACCGCCTACCACAAAAGCGACTTATACGTCGTTGGCTGCGCGAGGTGGCACAGCAGGAGGGCGGCTACACGATAGGCGAAATTTCGTATATTTTCTGCTCGGCAGAGCGTCATCGTGCGATGAACATCGAGTTTCTTGGCCACGACTACTTCACCGATATTATCACTTTTGACGATAGCGACCTCGAAGAGGGCTATATCGCCGGCGATATATTTATCGATATCGAAACGGTAAGGGATAATGCCCGATTGTATGGCGCAACGGCACACCAGGAGATGTTGCGTGTAATCGTTCACGGCGTTCTGCACCTCTGCGGTCAGAAAGATAAAACCCCTCGTGCGGAGAAGCAGATGCACAAGAAGGAGGATAAATATCTCGCGTTGCTCGGGCAAATTAAGTGTTAAGTATTGCAAGCTAATGGCTAACAGCTAACAGCTAATAGCCCTCAGAATTATGGTACAGAATTTTGATGTTATCGTTATCGGTGCTGGACACGCAGGTTGTGAGGCGGCTTCGGCGGCGGCTCGCAGGGGGTGTCGTACGCTGCTCATAACAATGGATATGACCAAGTTCGCCTCGATGTCGTGCAACCCTGCAATAGGTGGCGTGGCAAAGGGACAAATTGTCCGCGAAATAGATGCCCTCGGAGGCGAAACGGGCATCGTTACCGATTTGACCACCATACAGTTTCGTATGCTCAACCGCTCGAAGGGTGCCGCTATGTGGAGCCCACGAGCGCAGTGCGACAAAGCCGCCTTCTCGGCAGAGTGGCGACACCGCCTTGAAAATCGCGAAAACCTCTTTATTTGGCAAGATTCTGTTACGGAGATACTCTTTGACACCGAGGGCGAGAAACCGCGCGCAAAGGGCGTTAAAACGCAAATGGGCGTGGAGTTCGAGGCGAAGACCATAGTGCTCACCGCAGGAACATTCCTATCGGGATTGATGCACTGCGGTCGCAACAATGCACAAGGTGGTCGTGCAGGTGATGCTGCAGCGTATGGCGTAACCGAAAGCCTTGTAAATCAGGGGGTTGAGGTTGGAAGAATGAAAACAGGAACTCCTGCACGTCTTGATGCGCGCACAATAGACTTCTCGATTTTGGAGATGCAACCCGGGGACGAGAACCCATCGAAGTTCTCCTTCTCGGACGAAACTGAGCCGGTGCGCGAGCAGATGCCGTGCTACCTCGTTTATACCTCGCAGGAGGTGCACGATACACTGCGCACGGGTTTTGAGGATTCGCCTCTTTTCAACGGCACAATCAAGGGTATCGGACCGCGCTACTGCCCAAGCATAGAGGATAAGTTGCGTACCTTCGCCGATAAGGAGCAGCACCAACTATTCCTCGAACCCGAGGGTCGCAACACCAACGAATACTACCTTAACGGTTTCTCGTCGTCGCTACCATACGAGGTGCAACTCTCTGCCCTTCACCAGATTAGGGGCTTAGAGAAGGTCCACGCCTACCGCACAGGCTACGCTATTGAGTACGACTACTTCCCACCGACGCAGCTGAAACACTCGTTGGAGAGCAAACTCATTGACAATCTGTACTTTGCAGGGCAAGTTAATGGCACGACGGGTTACGAAGAGGCGGCAGCACAGGGACTTCTTGCCGGTATAAACGCATCGCTACGCGTCGAGGGCTCCGAGCCGATAGTATTACAACGCGACGAGGCGTATATCGGAGTGTTGATTGATGATCTTGTGGTGAAGGGCGTCGATGAGCCATACCGAATGTTTACCTCACGCGCCGAGTACAGAATTTTGCTTAGACAAGATAATGCCGATCGGCGACTCACCCCACTTGGTCATAAATTGGGGTTGATTTCCGATTCGCGCTACAAAAAATTCAACGAAAAAATTTCGCGCGTAGATTCGCTTATTTCGTACACTCGTCAGCAAGGTGCGAAAATATGCGAAATTCAAAACTACTTAATTTCGCTTGGTTTACCCGAAATTTCGCAGGGCAAAAAAATTTTTGACCTCGCCTTGCGTAACGACTTAACTCTTGCCGGACTCGTTGGCGCACTGCCAAAACTCCAAAAATTTGTCAGCGAAAACGGAATTACCGAGAGCGACATCGAGGAGGCAGAGATTGAAATTAAGTATAGCGGATATATCGAACGCGAGCGCCAAGTGGCAGAAAAACTCCACCGATTGGAAAACATCTCTATTCCTGAGGGGTTCGATTACTCCTCGATGCAGTCGCTCACTATCGAGGCGCGACAAAAGCTCAACCGCATACGTCCCGCCACAATCGGACAAGCATCGCGCATTCCGGGCGTTTCACCGGCAGATGTAAATGTTCTTTTGGTTAAGTTTGGAAGATAGTTCCACGTGGAACAAAGAGCAACAAACAGAAACAAATAGGATTGTTCCACGAGGAACAATCCTATTTTATTTGGCTGATAACCAAGCGTTTATTCAACCTCAACGTTCCAATTGTGAACATCCGGAACCCTACCATATTGAACATCCTGCAACGACTTGTAGAGGTCCAACAACACTGGCCCAACCTCGTCGCCATAGTGAATTTTTTCGCCCGTTTCCGGATCGAAAACATTGCCAAGCGGCGTAATAATTGCGCCCGTACCGCAAGCACCACACTCGTCAAAAGTTGGCAGTTCGGCAACATCAATGGGTCGCTGCTCCACCTCAAAACCCCTATCTTTTGCGAGCTGCATCAACGAATCGTTGGTAATAGAGGGTAAAATAGACGGAGATTTCGGTGTTATATAGCTATTTCCTTTGATTGCAATGAAGTTTGCCGCACCACACTCCTCGATATAGCGATGCTCGACAGACTCGGTATAAAGCACTGCACTATACCCCATTTCGTGTGCTTCCTCGTATGAAAGCATACTCGAAGCGTAGTTGCCTCCCACCTTCACATCGCCCGTACCGAGTGGGGCTGAACGGTCCTGATTGCGGTTTACAATCGCATCTATCGGCTGAATACCATCTTTAAAATATGGTCCTACGGGAGTTGCAAAGACGCAGAAACCCGCCTCACCCGATGGTCGCACGGTCAAACGAGGGCGCGTTCCATACAACACCGGACGTATATATAACGCCGCACGCGACTCGTAAGGTGGTAAAAACTCGATATTTCGGCGCACAATATCCACACACGCCTCGACAAACTCGTCTGCCGAAACCATTGGCAAACACAATTTTCGCGCACCCGAAGCCATACGAACTGCGTGGGCATAAGGGCGAAAAATGCGCACTTTTCCATCAACGCCTCGAAAAGCCTTGATGCCCTCAAAGGCCTGCAAACCATAATTTAGGCACGCCGAACACATATGTACGGGGATATACTCGCTTGTAGTATATTCAGGCTCAGACCACTTGCCGTCCTTATAGTATCGACGAAGATTCTCGCCCCCCGTCGAGTTGAAATCGAAACTCAATTCGTCCCAATTTAATTTCATTTCTCTATACTTTTATGTGGGGTAACGTCCTCATTATGATTTCGTTACGCCCACATTTAAGGTTTATTGTTCTTCGTGGAACATCTGTTTATCCAACCATTGCTCCGTTGTTGGTCTTCTCGTTTGGTTGGAGCAATCGCAACGCTCCGGTCGCATCCTCCGCCATAAGAATCATACCCTGCGAGGTAATACCCTTAAAATCGCGCGGTGCGAGGTTTACAAGCACCAAAACCTGCTTACCCACCAACTCCTCGGGCGAGAAGTGTTCAGCAATACCCGACACAATTGTTCGCTTGTCGATACCGGTGTCGATAGTCAGTTTGAGCAACTTCTTGGTCTTTGGCAACTTCTCCGCCTCCAAGATGGTCGAAACACGGATATCCATCTTCTGAAACTCGTCAAAGGTGCACTCTGCCTTCTGTGGCTCCGCCTTAACCTCGGCCGCAGCATTCTGCTTTGCAATCTCCGTGAGGCGATCGAGCTGCTTCTGTATTACGTCGTCCTCTATCTTCTCGAAGAGCAACGAAGGCTCGCCGATACGGTGTCCCGCAGCGAGCAAATCCATCGCTCCAAGGCGCTCCCAACCAAACTTCTCGCACTCCAACATCGCAAGGATTTTGGCTGCCGAGAATGGCATAAACGGCTCTATTGCAATGGCGATATTCGCAGTAATCTGCAAGGCTATATTGAGTATAGTCTTAACGCGCTCGGCGTCGGTCTTTATCAACTTCCACGGCTCCGAGTCAGCAAGATATTTGTTGCCGATGCGAGCGAAATTCATCGCATCCTTCAACGCCTCGCGGAAGCGATAGTTCTCGATATTCGACTCCAACGAAGCCTTAATAGACGACAACTCGGCAATTGTATCTCGGTCATAATCAGTGAGTTCGCCACACGTAGGCACCACACCGTCGTAGTACTTTTGGGTAAGTACCAACGCACGATTTACGAAGTTTCCGAGAACGGCAACTAACTCGTTGTTGTTGCGTGCCTGATAATCCTTCCACGTAAAGTCGTTATCCTTGGTTTCGGGCGCAGTGGCGCAGAGCGCATAACGCAAAACATCCTCCTTGCCCGGGAAGTCTACAAGATACTCGTGCAACCAAACCGCCCAATTCTTCGAGGTCGAAATTTTATTGCCCTCCAAGTTCAGGAACTCGTTGCTTGGCACATTCTCCGGCAAAATATAGCCTCCGTGCGCCTTCAACATCGAAGGGAAGACAATGCAGTGGAACACGATATTGTCCTTGCCGATGAAGTGTACGAGCTTGGTATCCTCACTCTTCCAATACTTCTCCCAATCAGGTGTAAGTTCCTTTGTAGCAGATATATAGCCAATTGGCGCATCGAACCAAACGTACAAAACCTTGCCCTCGGCACCCTCTACCGGAACGGGAATACCCCACTCCAAGTCGCGGCTTACGGCACGAGGCAACAAACCTCCGTCGAGCCAGCTCTTGCACTGGCCATAGACGTTCGATTTCCACTCTTTGTGGCCCTCTAAAATCCACTCGCGGAGCATCTGCTCGTATTGGTCGAGTGGCAAGTACCAATGCTTTGTTTCGCGCTTTACGGGGGTTGCACCCGAGAGTGTCGAGCGTGGATTTACCAACTCGTCAGGCGAGAGTGTTGAGCCGCACACCTCGCACTGGTCGCCGTATGCACCATCTGCACCACATTTAGGGCAAGTGCCTGTGATATAGCGGTCTGCGAGGAACGATTTAGCCTCCTCGTCGTAGAACTGCTCGGTGGTCTGCTCAACGAATTTACCCTCGTCGTACAACTTGCGGAAGAAAGCCGAGGCGGTCTCTGCGTGTACGGGCGATGAGGTACGCGAGTAGATGTCGAACGAAATGCCGAGTTTCTCGAACGAATCCTTTATTATTGCGTGGTAGCGATCCACTACCTGCTGTGGGGTTATACCCTCCTTTTTTGCCTTGATTGTGATAGGCACTCCGTGCTCGTCGCTTCCGCAGACCGAAATCACATCGCGACCTCGCAAGCGGAGGTAGCGAGTGTAGATGTCCGACGGAATATATACGCCAGCGAGATGTCCGATATGCACCGGACCATTCGCATAGGGCAGAGCCGAAGTGATAAGATATCTCTTAAATTCCTTTGACATAGAACTATGTTTTAATTGTTTCTTCTCCTACTAAACGGCAAAGATAGCAATCAAATTGAAAATTGACAATTGATAATTGATAATTTTTGTTTTTGCGAGGATAAAAGGGGGTAGCGATTATATCTATTCTCCTTTTTGGAAAAGAAAAACCCGATATAGAACTTTTGGGGTTGTGTTCTGTTTTTGTACTTTTGCTGCGACAAAAAACCGGAAAAATGAAAACAGCAATTAAAAAAATGATATATGTTCCAACCCTTGGCGAGGAGGTGGCAAACTCGATATCGCACGGCGTAATGGCAATTTTAGTGCTTTTAGCACTACCCTTCTCTGCCGTTTGGGCGTATATCCACGAGCCGCTCCACCCCATTCTCGCATCAGTGGGTGTATCGGTATTTGTGCTCAGCATCTTTTTGATGTTGCTCTGCTCGACTCTCTACCACACTATGCAGCCCGAGTCGAAGCACAAGGCGGTGTTCCATATCCTCGACCACATAATGATCTACTTCGCCATAGCAGGCTCGTACACTCCCGTAGCACTCTGCGTTATCGGCGGCTGGCAAGGCGCGTTAATTGTTGTGGTTCAATGGCTTATGGTGTTGTTCGGCATTTTCTACAAGTCGTTGGCAAAGCGTTCTATTCCCTCTATAAGCCTGACGATTTATCTTATTATGGGCTGGATGATTATCATCTTCTTCCCTCTCTTCTGGAAGAGCGCCTCTACCCCACTCCTCGCGCTGATTGCCGCAGGCGGCATCTTCTACACCATCGGTGCGTGGTTCTATGCCAAAAAGGGGTTCAAATATCACCACCTTGTGTGGCACCTGCTAATAAACTTGGCGCTTATTTGCCACTTCATCGGAATAGTATTTTTCCTCTATTAGACTACCCCACTGCCAACTTTATGAGGCGAAAAACTGCAAATTTTTGTAGTTTTCGTGAATACTTGTACGTCTTTTTTATATCTTTGTAATTGGAAAAATGTTCAACTTAAAAATTAAGGTACTATGAAATTTTTTAAGGTATTTCTGGCTACCCTGCTCGCTATCGTTGTGAGCTCGGTACTTTCGTGGTTTTTGTGGCTTGTTATCTTCGTTGGTATGGCAGGCTCGATGGGACAAACCACAGAGGCTGTTATTACGCCGCAAACAATCGTGAAGATAGATTTGGCAGAGAATATCTCGGATGCACCGTCGAAAAATCCGCTCGCAGGATTTGACTACACTACAATGACAATGGCGGAGAGCACCCACCTGTTGAAGGTGTTGCAGAGTATAGAGGCTGCAAAAAGCGACCTCCGCGTAAAGGGCATCTACCTCAACTTCACCGGCTTAGGAAGCGTAACAACCGGTGCTATTGAGGAGATACGCGCAGCGCTTGTCGATTTCAAGAAGAGTGGCAAGTTTGTGGTGGCATACAACGAAACCTATTCGCAAGGAGGCTACTACCTCGCCTCGGTTGCGGATAAGATATATCTCCACCCCGAAGGAGGATTCTCGTGGGTTGGTTTGGCGCAAAGTTCGCTCTTTATGAAGGGGGCGCTGGATAAACTCGGCTTGAAAGCGGAGGCGTTCCGCCCTACGACTTGCAAATATAAGAGCGCTGTTGAGCCATATATCCGCAAGGACTTCTCACCTGAAAATCGCGAGCAGTCGCAGATGATGATCGACGATATGTGGAGTGTGTTGGTCGGCACAATTGCCGAGAGCCGTAACCTCGATGCTAAAAAGCAGATGCATCTTGCCGACAAGTTGGAGGTTTCGCAACCCGAAGACGCCTTGAAGCACGGTTTGGTCGATGCACTTATCTATGAAGACGAGATGGAGGCAAAATTTGCCGAATATGGCGTTGAGAAGGGTACAGATGGCAAATTTAACATCATCTCGCTCGGTGAGTATATGACTCTTGCCCCTGTGATGCCGAAGTTTGGCGCTCCGGCAATCGGTATCGTATATGCCGAAGGTCAGGTATTCGATGGCGAGGGCGAAGATGATAATGTTTACAGTGTGAATGTTTCGCGTACCCTCCGCAAGGCGCGTGAGGACAAGGATATCAAGGCGGTTGTATTTCGTGTAAATTCGCCGGGCGGAAGCGCCTTGGCAAGCGATGTTATCTGGCGCGAGGTGGAGCTGCTCCGCAAGGAGAAACCCGTAATTGTTTCGATGGGCTCGTATGCAGCAAGTGGAGGTTATTACATCTCGGCAGGAGCTGACGCTATCGTTGCCGACCGCCTCACTTTAACAGGCTCTATCGGCGTATTCGGAATGTTGCTCGAAGGCGAGGATATGCTCAACAAGAAGCTCGGCTTGACCACCGATGTTGTGAAGACCGGCTCGGCAGCGGATTTTGGCGCAAATGTTATGGGCGTGGGCGTTCGCAAAATTACCGACTTGGAGCGCAAGACCTTGCTTCGCTCGGTGGATAAGGTTTACAACACCTTCACCACAAAGGTTGCCAATGGTCGTAACCTGCCTATTGAGAAGGTTTTGGAGTTGGCGCAGGGTAGAGTATGGTCGGGCACTCGTGCTGTGGAGTTGGGCTTGGCAGATATTAATGGAGGCTTGCGCGAGGCTATTGCCATTGCAGCAGATAAGGCGGGCATTGTAGAGAACTTCCGCATTACGGAGGTGCTGGAGGAGTTATCACCTATTGCGCAGATGATGCAGCAGTTGAATATGCAGGCAAAGGCGTACTTGTTCGATGCCGAGACCTTGGAGGTTGCCGAGTACTACAACTCGTTGAAGCGTGAGTTGGCGCGCGAGGGCGTGCAGGCTTATTGCCCGTATGCTTTCAGCATAAACTAAAAACGGAAAGCGGAAAACGGAAAACTTTTAGTTTTTCGGTTGGAGCGGAAAGCGGACCCGACGACAAACCGAGAGCAGAGTGTGCTTGCACACTTTGCCGAGGTGCGAAGGAGGAAAAGCCTGCGGAGCAGGATTAAAACGGAAAACTAATAGGCTATTAACCATTAGCCATTGGCCATTAGCTTTTAATAAAATCCCCGAGCAAATCTCTCTGCTCGGGGAAATTATTGATACTTTGTAAGTGTTGTTTCTTCTTTATTAAAATTTATGGACCGCTCTCACATGATTTGGCTGCAAACCAAAGTATTTGTTTGATCCCAAACCACTCTGATTCGGTTTTGTTTTTGCTGTTCCTTCATACAATGCTCGACTTTGTTTATAATCGTAGCTATTTGTACTACCTAGCATCCATATAGTATAATAATCACATTCTGTAGAAGATAGATATCCATAGACTCTAAACGGAGCATAATCAAACATCGGATATTGACCTAGGCTCTCAAAATATTGTTTTATTTGTTTCTGGGATTTCCACCCATCGGCCTCTTTTATTGGCTTACCATTGGCTAGGTTCCACACCTTCTCCAACTCTTCGATTGCCGGTAAATACCAACCTGCGCCCAATTCGCGACACCACTGAAATGCGGGAAAATTACTCCATGTCAGTGGGGTATTTTTAACAATCTCCTCTATTATTTTCATATTTTGCCAACCATCTATTAAACTTCTCGCTTTTGTTTCGAAAACCTCCACTCTTTCTCCGTGCTTTACATATCCCCACGCAGTGTCGTCGCTCTCAACAAGCGAGATAATAAGCCCATGACGACCATCATCTGTTGTGTGAATAACAACACCTTTTACACCTCCTTCGTCGAAAATTTCTCCAATGCGATATGCCCTACTAACTGGAGGATATGGATATTCCCCTTTAGTAGAGGCATTAGCGAATTTTGGTTGTTGTATATTACTTGTTTGAGAGAAATTTTTGAAGGTTTCTCGATGCCCGTTAGCATAAGTTACCGAAAAAATCTCTCCAAGGGGTAGAGAATACAATGGACCATCAGGCATTTCAGACTTACGGTATTTTAACTCTCCACCTCCTATTTCAACTACTTTACATTTTATCTCTTCTGCCGACTTGAGCAAAATAACATCCTGTGCCGATACGCTAAATCCAAATGTAATTGCGGCTATTAAAAATATAACTCGTTTCATACTCTAAAAACTTCCTCCAAGAAATAAACCTACAATCATCGGGGCTCCCCCTTTATTATCAAAATCAAATTGTTGCAAGAAACTCAAAGAATATCTAATGCCAATATTAAATTGTTTGAAGTGGAATCCTGCATCCATCGCGACACCAAACATTGTTTTAGTGCCCTCTCGTGCATCTTCCTTTACCTTTATTGCCCCCTCTCCTGTTTCTACTTTAGCAACCATCTTTGATGATACGGGCACACTCAAATAAAGCATACCCCTACAAAAAAACTTCATATCATTTGTTCGGAAAGAGTATCCCAGAAGAAAGTCTAAGCTACTAACATTAATAGGATGGTCCAAAATGGTTACTTCATATTGTTTGAAATTATATCCCAATCCTGCACACAATCCGCTACCACTTTTTTTATTAGGAAAATATTCTGCTAATACATCTGCTCCCACGCTTAGGCCAGAATATCCCACATCATCTCCTCCGATTGCCATTCCAATAAACGGCTGTGGTGAGATATAGAATTTCTTTTTGTGCACATCTTGTTTAGTGCGTTGTTGCGCCTCTGTAATATGAGCATATTTTGAAGCCACAGTTGTCTCGTTTGCATTTATAGAGGAAGCTGTGTCGCTCTCGGCAATACTCTGTGATGCAGATGTAGTAGATGATGTGGTAGTAGCTGTTTCAACCTTTGTAATAACCTCTTTTCTACCATTTTCGTAACGAATAATAAAAACTTCAGAACGAGGAACAGAATAGATTGGACCTTCCAAATTCTCGAATTTGTGATATTTAATCTCAGATGTTCCAATTTGCACAACTTTACTCTTTACTTCCGAGCCGTTGTGCATAATAATAATGTCCTGCGCAGAGAGTGTAAAGCAGGAAAACAGTGCTCCAAGAATAGTTAAAATTTTCTTCGTCGTTTAAACTGTTTTTGCTTGCCCACCAACCCCGAATGAGGCATTAATATAAAAAAGAAAGTGTGAGGTTGATTTTCGAATGTCTGATTGAAGGTTGTGGAATACCCGAACTAAAACAAACGACTAATAATGCCCCACACCTGTATAGTATAGGGCTACGGCACAGAATATGCCATACCTACGTATACAAGAAATGAGCGCTGTTCGTTCTACCCTTAGTTCAGAAAACTTCCACATTTTCAATCAAGGAGTGCGAAAAACACTTTCTATATGTCTGCAAATCTTCCGATTGCATTGCAAATATATAAATTATTTTCCATAGTTGCGTTATCGTGGGGGAATTTTTGCTAAATTTGCAGTAGGAAAAACTCTCCGTCATTGCGAGAGCCTTTTGGCTCGTGGCAATCTCTCGCTTTTTCCTTAATAACAATAAGGGAGATTCCCACAGTCGCTTTGCTCCTTCGGAATGACGATTATTTAAGAAAAAGACAATGGCTAATAGCCAAAAATTATGAGAAATAGAATAAAAGAGTTGCTCAAAGGTGTTTTTCACCCCGAATTGGAGCAGGATATTGTAACGGCAGGAATTTTTGAGGGTGCCGAGATTGAGGGGGAGAAGGTCGTTGTATCGCTTATCTTCCGCAAGGCTCGCGACCCCTTTGCCACAAAGATAAAGAGTAGGGTAGAGGAGACTATCTCCTCTGCCTTTCCTTCGTATAAGGTTACCGTAATTATAAAGGAGGGCGAGAAGAGTGTCGAGCGAGCCGCTAAAAATGCCGCTATCGAGGAGATGCACCAGTTCTCCACCACCGCAAATATCAAACACATTGTAGCCGTTGCTTCGGGCAAGGGTGGAGTGGGCAAATCGACCGTTACCGCCAACCTCGCCGTAGCGCTGGCAAAGGAGGGTTATAAAGTCGGAGTTCTCGATGCCGATATATATGGCCCTTCGCAGTCGAAGATGTTCGGTGTGGAGGATTATCTGCCCGATGCAAAGCAGGTTGATGGTCGCGACTATATCGTGCCTGCCGAGGTGGGTGGAATAAAGCTTATTTCGATAGCGATGTTTATCCGCAAGACCGATGCTTTGTTGTGGCGTGGCACGATGGCAAACAGCGCTTTGCGCCAACTTATCCACCAAACCGAGTGGGGAAATTTAGATTTTTTACTAATTGACCTTCCTCCGGGTACAGGCGACATACATTTGTCAATAATTAACGAATTACGTATTGGCGGAGCTATTATAGTTTCGACTCCTCAACAAGTGGCTGTGGCAGACGTAGTTCGAGGTGTTGAGATGTTCCGCAATCCGAATGTAAACATTCCGGTTTTGGGCGTTGTGGAGAATCTGTCGTGGTTTACGCCGGCGGAATTGCCAAACAACCGCTACTATATTTTCGGCAAGGGCGGAGCAGCACGATACGCCGAGGAAGTTGGAGTTGATTTATTAGGCGAAGTACCTATAATTCAAGACATTATGCAAGGCTCTGACGATGGAGAGCCGGCTGTAAACACCCACCCGCAAGTAGCCTCCATATATCAACAAATCGCAAAAAAGGTTGTTGATAAGATGGAGAAAATGTGTTGATAAGCGGTCGAAAACTTTTAATAAGTTGTAACAACTTTCAGGGTTTCGACAAAAGCTCCGATTTATTAAAATTTGTTGTTGTTTTTATTGGCAAAATAATAATTACAATTGTTAAAAATAATCGGTGTTTATTTGTTAAAAGTAGTTATAAACATTTGTGGAAAAGTAGGGTAGATAGAGGCTCTATCAGCGACTTAGGAGAGAAATTTATAAATTTTTTCAAAAACTTAGGTTAGCAACTTTTTTCGGAAAAAAGATATCAACACTTTCAACAGCTATTATTGTTGTTATTTACTATTTATATTTATTTATTATTTAATTTTAATTAAAAAGAAAATAACAATTAACGGGGTGTGAAAAATAAAATTTTTCGAGCCCAACGATACAACTTCCGACTTTTTACTATCTTTACATTTGTAAATAAAAAATATCACGCAAAATGAGAAGTGATTTTTTGGTTATAGGTTCCGGCTCGGCAGGATTGAGCTTTGCTCTAAAAGTAGCCGACACAGCAACGGTTACAATCGTTACCAAAGGTAAACTCGATGAGTGTAATACCAACTATGCGCAGGGTGGAATATGCTCTGTAACCTACGCGCCCGATACATTCGAGAAACATATTGAAGATACGCTGGTTTGTGGCGCAGGAAAGTGCGATCGGAAGGCTGTCGAACTCGTTGTTCGCAACGCTCCGCAGTCGGCGGAGGATTTGATTCGCTGGGGTACACGTTTTGATCGCCGCGAAGATGGAAGTTTTGATCTTCATCGCGAGGGTGGACACTCCGAGCATCGTATTCTTCACTATCAGGACCTCACGGGTGCCGAGATTGAAAGAGCTCTTATTGAGCAGGTGCGCAATCACCCTAATATAACCATTTTGGAGGATCATTTTGCTGTCGATTTGCTTACACAACACCACCTCGGCGAGATTGTTACTCGCCACACACGAGGCTTGGCTTGCTTTGGAGCCTATGTTCTCAACACGCAGACAAATGAGATTTTCACAGCTCTCGCCAAGTTTACGGTCGTAGCGGCAGGAGGTTGCGGAAATATCTATAATACCACTACAAATCCGGGCGTTGCTACGGGCGACGGTATCGCTATGTGCCACCGAGCTAAGGCGAAGACCGAGAATATGCAGTTTATACAGTTCCACCCAACGGCACTTTATCACCTGGGTGAGCGTCCTTCGTTCCTTATAACCGAGGCGATGCGTGGATATGGTGCAGTGCTTCGATTGCAAAACGGCAAGGAGTTTATGCACAAGTATCACCCGATGCGTTCATTGGCTCCGCGCGATGTTGTAGCTCGCTCTATTGACCACGAATTAAAGATACGTGGTGAGGAGTTTGTCTATCTCGACGTAACGCATATGCCTGCCGAAGAGACAAAACACCACTTCCCTAACATATATGAGAAGTGTCTGTCTATAGGAATTGATATAACGAAGGATATGATACCTGTATGCCCTGCGGCGCACTACTGTTGCGGAGGAGTGAAGGTTGATTATAATGGAGAGAGCTCTATTCGTCGCCTCTATGTCTTGGGAGAGAGTAGTTGTACAGGGCTGCACGGAGCAAACCGTTTGGCATCGAACTCTCTTACTGAGGCTTTTGTATATTCGGATATCGCTGCACGCCACGCACTCGAAAAGTTGGATAAGGTGGATTTTCAGGAGGGTATTCCCGATTGGGACTTCGAGGGTACGGCCGAAGCAGAGGAGATGGTCTTGGTTATGCAGGATAGAAAGGAGTTGCGTTCGATAATGTCTAACTACGTGGGCATTGTGCGCTCAAACTTGCGACTCGATAGAGCATTGAAGCGTTTGGCTGTAATATGGCAGGAGACAGAGGAGTTATATAACCGTACCAAACCGTGTCGCGAATTGTGTGAGTTACGCAATATGATTGCTGTGGCTTACCTAACTATTAAACAGGCACGCGAGTGCAAGGAGTCGGTAGGATTGCACTATACCATCGACTATCCACCGCAGAAATAGTTGGGCTATTAGCCATTGGCCGTTAGCCATTAGTACAAAAATCGCCAGACAAAGAGATTTGCCTGGCGATTTGCTTTACGAAGAGAGGTTGTTAGAGACTGTTATGGTGGAGCGCAACGACATTATCTTCTCGTCGCAGATTGTGTCTGAAAACTACGACTTTGGTGGCGGCAAGGTGGGCGAATAGAGTAGAATGGCGCAATCTCCAAGCGTTAATCATCAAGAGCGTTTTCAAGCAAATACAAGAACGAGAGAGGGTGCCCCAAAAACTTAGGGCACCCTCTCTTTGTGTTGCAAAGGTAAGAATTATATTACAGCTGCGAGCTTCTGTGTAATCTTCAAGTAACGAGCAAGCTGAGCATCGGTCAAGCTATCGACCACCTTCTGGATCTTCTCGTCCACTTTCGCTACCTGCTCTACAAGAGTTGCGTACTCGGTCATAACCGCCATATCGACAGCCTGTCCCTTATTGATAGCAGCATTGTATGCAGCCATCCACTTCTTGTATGCAGCAATCAACTTATCAACACACTTCTCGTACTCGTTGAGCAAATCATCAACTGCATCTGTTGCGGGAGCATAAGTTGCAGGAGCATCAGTTGTGATTGCCGGTGCTGCATAAGCATTAATGCTACCCATTGTGAAAGCTACTGCCAAAACTACAAAAATCTTTTTCATAGAAATAAAAGTATTAAAATGCCTACTCTTTATAGGGTTTTCGGCACCCCTCCCCAAGACTTGTATTGATTATCTTTTCCGCCTATTGCGAATAGATATTTAGATAACTATCCACAAAGTTAATATTTTTCTATTAAAAATGGACAAAAAGCGATATTTTTGCGGTTCTTTTTGTGTCCTTTTCGACTTTTATACCATATCACCCCTCGGCGCAACTCGTAAAAATGAAAATAAATTTGCTTTTTTCGCCCGCTACGCATCGACAGTTCCTTTTTTTCTCTAACTTTGCACCCGCAAAAAGAATGTAGAATTTAATTTTGCCAATAGCTAATGGCTAATGGCTAACAGCTAATAGCCCCCAAAAAAAGATATGACACTTAACGAAGAGATTGCCAGAAGAAGAACATTTGCAGTTATTGCTCACCCTGACGCCGGAAAGACCACATTGACGGAGAAGTTACTCCTCTTTGGTGGTGCTATCCATATTGCGGGAGCGGTGAAGAGCAACAAGATAAAGAAGGGCGCCACCTCCGACTTTATGGAGATTGAGCGTCAGCGCGGTATCTCGGTAGCAACCTCGGTTATGGGATTCGACTATAAGGGGGTGAAGATAAATATCCTCGATACTCCGGGACACGAGGATTTTGCCGAGGATACATATCGTACCCTTACAGCCGTAGATTCGGTAATTATAGTTATTGATGGTGCAAAGGGTGTAGAGACGCAGACTCGCCGATTGATGGATGTTTGTCGTATGCGCAACACGCCGGTTATAGTCTTTATCAATAAGTTGGACCGCCCGTGCAAAGATCCGTTCGATTTGCTCGACGAGGTAGAGCGTGAGTTGCAGATTCGTGTGCGACCTCTCGCCTTTCCAATTTCGAGTGGTCCTTCGTTCAAGGGAGTTTACAATCTCTATGAGCACAATATCTCGCTCTTTACGTCGGACGAGCGACAGACTGCCGACGCTTCAACCGTAGAGATTGACGATATTGCATCTCCGCAGCTCGACGCGCTTATTGGCGACCGCTATGCACAGCAGCTACGCGATGATGTAGAGTTGGTAGAGGGAGTTTACGACGAGTTCGATAAGGAGGCGTACCTTGCCGGAAAACTCGCTCCGGTATTCTTCGGCTCGGCGGTAAATAATTTTGGAGTACGCGAGTTGTTGGAGTGCTTCATCAGCATTGCTCCGTCGCCTCGCCCTTCGACTACCGAAACTCGCTCTATCGAGCCTCAGGAGGCAAAGATGACAGGCTTCATATTCAAGATTCACGCCAATATGGACCCAAATCACCGAGACCGTATCGCCTTTATGAAGATATGCTCGGGAGTTTTTGAGCGAAACAAGAACTATCTCCACGCTGCGAGTGGCAAGCAGATGAAGTTCTCCTCTCCTACGGCATTTATGGCGGAGAAGAAGTCTATTATTGACTTCGCCTATCCGGGCGATATTGTGGGTTTACACGACGCCGGAAACTTCAAGATAGGAGATACCTTCACCGAGGGAGAAAAGTTAAAATTTACGGGTATTCCGTCGTTCTCGCCGGAGTTGTTCCGCTATATAGAAAATGCCGACCCGATGAAGTTTAAGCAGTTGGCAAAGGGAGTAGATCAACTTATGGACGAGGGTGTGGCGCAGTTGTTTACCTCGTCGTTGAATGGTCGCAAAATTATCGGTACGGTAGGACAGTTGCAGTTTGAGGTTATTCAGTATCGTTTGGAGCACGAGTACGGCGCAAAGTGTCGTTGGGAGCCTATTTCGATACATAAGGCCTGCTGGATAGAGAGCAATAATACGGCGCAGTTGGAGGATTTCAAACGTCGCAAGCACGCCAATATGGCGAAAGATAAGCACGGTCGCGATGTCTTCCTTGCCGATACAAGCTACGCTTTGGCTCTCGCACAGGAGAAGTTCCCCGACATCAAATTCCACTTCACTTCGGAGTTTTAAGAAACGGCCTTATATGGAAAAGAACACCTCCCTCGTTAGGGGAGGTGTTCTTTTTAATGGGCTACCTGCGATATACGATTTTATACTCTGTCGTAATATCGTATTGTTTGCGTGCATTTTTCTGCGGAGCAACCTTAACGACGTTTCCCTGTTCGTCGTAGGTGTAGAACCACGTCGTTTCCAACTTCTCCTCGCTATTATAAATATCCTCCTCCGAAAGTTGCCCTTTGGAGTTGTACTTGTAGCGAATTTTTCTCTGTGGAAGTTCCTCGGCGTCGTACTCTGTGGTTTCGATGATGCGATCCTCAGCATCGTAGCGATTTATGAACTTGTAGTCTATCACTCCGTTGCTGAAATAACCGGCATCTTCAACCAAGAGACCTCGCGAATTGTGTTTGTAGAAAGCTACCCATTGTAAATTTCCCTCACCGTCGTAGTGTGCCTCCTCGATTTTTGAGCCTTGCGGAGTGAGTTTGTGAAGCGCGATGCTCTTTTTTGTGCCGTCGTTGTTGAAGTAAACCTCTTCGACCGTGTTTTCCTTGTCATCGTACCTATAAACAGCCCTCCAATCCAGCGAATTATCTCGTTTGTACCACACCTGTTCAACTATTTTGGCATTGGCACCGTATTTATATAAACATTTGTTCCATAGAGTGTTATAGTTGTCGTATTCTCTTTTTTCGATAACATCGCCACGTTGATTGAATAGATATTTTTCTTTGCGCTCCAAGCTTCCATTTATGGGTTTGCCCGCAGCGTTGGTGTGATATTGCGTGAGCACCACCTCTGCAATATCGCCATACAGCGCAGGTAGGTTTCTGTTCCAACCTTGCCTTTGTGGAGCAATTTTGCTCTGTTGTGTGGTGTGTATAGCGACAGAGTCGGTGTTCTCCGTTGAGGAGTTGCTATTTTTTGTTGCGTTGTTGCACGACGTTACAGCCAGCAATATCGAAATTAGGAGTAGGGTAGTGCGTTTCATTCTTCTCGTTTTAGTTTTCTACATACAAAGATAAAAAAAATAAACGGAAAACGGAATAAGGGGGAAAGACATCGCTTCACTCGTCTTTCCCCTCACTCGCCGTGGGGC